>NZ_JAZGLY010000010.1:0-44713 GCF_036409055.1 Niabella digestorum
CTATACAATAAAGAGCTATAATTTTACTATCGGAAAGCATGGCTTATATATTTTAGATGTGGTAATCCAAAATTATTATAAACATGCTTTCTTTTTTACTTCTTTACATAACTAGCAACTTAGGTTACTTAGACTTTAACACTTTGAAAGAATTGCTCGGTGTAACTGACGGTAATCTAGCCAGCCACTTGAAATATCTAGAAAAAGCGGGGTACTTAACGTACAAAAAAAAGTTTGTGGGACGTAAACCAAACACAAACTATACAGCAACAACATCAGGTATCAATGCATTCAAAAAGCATATCCATGCAATTGAAAAATTATTGAATAGTCATTAATCTTAAAACACACTAAAATGAAAACACCACATACATCAACAAACAAGTCTAATAAAAGAATCTTCGGTATTTTAGGAAGCATCGCTGTGCTAATGCTTACATTTCTTGTCCTCCAATTAACTATCGGTACTGGAGTAGACGGCCAAGGCTTTAATTGGAAACCTTTAGACTTCCTCGTTGCAGGACTTCTATTATTATGCACTGGCTTATCCTGTGAGTTAGTTTTAAGAAGTGTAAAAAGTTTCAAAAAAAGAGTAGTCAACTGTGGTATAATTTTATTGATATTGTTGCTGGTTTGGGCAGAGTTAGCAGTTGGTATTTTTGGCTCTCCCTTTGCTGGTTCATAACTAAAAAGAATAAAAAACACCATACTATAGGGGAAGCAAATAAAAAATTGACAACATCATATAGCTCAAACATAATTTTACCTTTGAGAGATGGGAAAGGTGAATATGATACTGACACTACACGCTACAAAGAGCTATTTATTACGGCAAAACCCAAAACCATCAACAAAGGCTTGCTACAAGCCGGTGAAAAGTTCTTCGATGAAGCATTTCTACAAGGTTCAACAGTTGTAATGCTGTTGAACCTTTGTGCTTTGATTCGCTCCCGAATACTAGTCCCTAGCCGCCATTGTAAATCGACCTCCTCCCCTATGCCTCTTCCTTTTTAGAAATAATTTTAAAAAACTGGCAAATAAATTTGCGCAAGTAAAAACTTGCATTTAAATTCGCAAGTAATTACTTGCTTATTAAATATGTATTATGAATACCAAGCGAGATGTTTTTCAAGCCATAGCCGATCCTACTCGAAGAGCTATTATTCATCTGGTGGCTCAACAGCCTCAGAATGTAAATGCGCTCGCGGAAAACTTTGATATGACGCGCCAGGCGGTTTCCTTACACGTTAAAATTTTAATAGAATGCGGACTTATTACCGTTAGACAGCAAGGCAGAGAACGTATTTGCGAACCCAAGCTCGATGGGTTAAGAGAAGTTTCTGGTTGGGTAGATCAATACCGAAAATTCTGGGACCGCAAATTTGACGCATTGGAAAATTATTTGGCAAAAATTCAAAAAAAGAAAAAATAAAACACCTACAAATGAAAGCATCCAACACCTTCAAACAAGAAGACAATATTCTTACCCATACAAGACTTCTTGATGCGCCAATAGATTTAGTTTGGGAAGTATGGACCACTCCCGAACATATAAAAGAATGGTGGGGCCCCAACGGCTTTTCGCTTACTACTAAATCAATGAATGTAGCAGTAGGTGATCAATGGGAGTTTGTCATGCACGGAATGGGCCGCGATTGGTACAACAAAATCCAGTATATAGAGGTAAAAAAGCCTCACCTTTTGTCTTATCGACACACAGGGGCAGCGCATGAAGATTATAATTTCACTGTTTCCGTTTTCTTTGAAGAAGTGGACGGCAAAACATTATTGACAATGCAATCCGTATTCAAGTCAAAAGAAATTATCGAAGAGTTAAATAGAAAAGTAAACGCCATTGAAGGTGGCAAGCAAACATTAAATAGACTTGAAAACTACCTTATCTCATTAGTTAATTAATCCTACATTCATCTAGAAACAATGAAAAATAAAACACTCTATTGGACAATAACGATAATATTTTCCTTATTTATGGCATTAGGTGCCGTCCCTGATATTTTAATGATTGATGCAGCAAAAGAAGTGGCCATGCATTTGGGCTATCCCCTGTATCTATTGCCGTTCTTGGGCATCGCTAAAACTTTAGGTGCCATCACAATACTGATACCTAAATTTGACAGATTGAAAGAATGGGCCTATGCTGGTTTGTGTATAAATTTAACAGGAGCTACCTACTCGATACTTCAAATTGATGGTTTTGGAATCAATATACTCATCCCCGCTATTGGCATGCTATTACTTGCAGTCTCTTATGTCTTTTGGGTTAGATTGAAATCATTTCAATTAGCAATACAAAATTAAACTAACGAAAAACAACTAAATCATGAGCAAAATAATCTTTGACAGCGGCATATCCCTTGACGGATTTTTCGCAGGAGACAACAGGGGACCCAATAACCCAATGGGCGGCGTTTCAGAAAAAATTCACAAATGGGTACTAAATCAAAAAGCATTTTGGGAATACTTAGGCATAGAAGGTGGCAAAGAAGATAATTTTGAAGGCCAACTTATTAGAGATGTAAATGCAAGAACAGGTGCATTTATTATGGGAAAACGCATGTTTGAAGAAGGTGAAGTCAGCTGGCCGGAAGATTTGTACAAAGCAGATGTTTATGTATTAACTCATGAAAAACGGGAACCTTGGGTTCAGAAAGGATCCACAACATTTTACTTCATTAATGATGGAATAGAAAATGCCTTGGAAAAAGCAAAACAATCGGCAAAAGGAAAGGATATCAGAATACAAGGCGGGGCTAATACAATTCAACAATTCTTAAATGCAGGACTGGTGGACGAGTTTTTTATTCATATTGCACCCGTATTTTTAGGTAGTGGTTTTCGGCTTTTTGACGGCATTGACAAAGACAAATATGAACTTCAAATTGCAGAAGTGATACCGTCTGACCTCACAACGCATATAAGGTATAAGCTGATTAAAAAATAGACACAACGACTGGCTACCTATGTATGCCCACCAAGTAAACACCATCGCAGCATGTAACCTACGATACGGGACTTAAGCACTTAGGGAAATAGATTGAGTTAAAAAATGAATACTTAAAACATCTCAAACTGCACTCATTATTTTTCGCTGATTCTCCTTCTGTTTTATTTTCACGATCGGATCCTTCGCAATCGTCCTGGTCAGGAGTAAGTTGCGCATATAGCTGCCGGCTTCAAGAATGAGTACTTTTGAATTATAGCGTTCCTATAGATAAAGAAACCTCTTGAAATGCTTATGCTTTTGATAAAAAAATGCATTGCCCTTTTTTCCATCGAGGCCAAAGTAGACTTGTATGAGGATGGATTAAAGAATATTGCTGTTGTGCTGAGCTATAAAGCAATAAAAAGAAAACCCAGACCAATGATTTCTTGCGATGGGATTGCAACAGCCCCCATAAACAACGGTACAATCTTAAAAGAAAGAGGCTGCCAAAAGCAACCTCTTTCTCGATAATATATTTCAAAACTAGCCAATTCCTAAGCGAATAGCTTCTTCCACAGGAGTATAACCGTTATCACTACCCGCAATACACAATTCACCTCTTAACAACAAAGGCGGTTGTGCCATAAACTTGGGGACAGTTCCTCTATGGGGTTGAGCAGCA
The DNA here is from genome assembly GCF_036409055.1 of Niabella digestorum. Taxonomy (NCBI): domain Bacteria; kingdom Pseudomonadati; phylum Bacteroidota; class Chitinophagia; order Chitinophagales; family Chitinophagaceae; genus Niabella; species Niabella digestorum. Next base: position 3,627 of record NZ_JAZGLY010000010.1, read on the forward strand.
TGCACCAAGAACGGATGGCATAGATACACCGTACCTGCTTTACCGGTTGCATACACTTCTCTCCTTTTAGGCAACTCGTCAAGCTTAGCAGCAAGTTCCATAAAAGAAAGTCCTTGATCGCCTTCTTTAGCAAGCAATCTTGCAACATCGATATGAGAGCCTTCATAAATAATGGTAGGCGCATCATTCTCCGTAACATCTGAGTACAGCACCAACATTAAAAGTGCCCTACCTTTAGATTTGACATTGACACGCCATTCCAGAAAATTATTCGGGTCTTCTCCGGGAAAACTAGCATCCACATGCTTACCGGTATCGTTGGGTTGTTTATCCGAAGGAAATCTTACCGGAAATGTTCCTACATTTCGGCAAGGAATCCATCTATCTTTACCAATCAGTTGGTCAAAAATGGCATGCATTGTTTCGCTATTTAGTGACTCCACAAAAGGCTCTTGTGGATACATACCCAAACGTATAACAGGCGCTGTCCAGGTAGCAGCATCATTCCTATCAAAAGGAATATCCTTCCATAGAATATCTACGGCCTTATCTGCAATTTCTTTAGAAAAAGCATTGTCTATACGTACATAACCCTGATGAATAAATTGCTCTATTTCTTTTGTACTTAATATTTCAGACATATAAATGGATTTATGAAAAGCATATAGAAACGGTAAGTCCTTACCGTATCATATACTCAGTGAACACAAAAATTTAATATAGGAGAAAACGCGCTAATTGTAACGAATTAGCGGATTGCTTAGAAGTTAAGCCGAGAGGATATTATAACATTACGGTCATTCTCATAATGCAAAGGTAAAAAATATTGATAAAAGATAGCACCTCACATCCAATTACTACAACCTGCTTTCAGACATATTGCACCCGACTTAACATGAAAACATACCTTTATCATTGGATAAACATCGCATACCCTAAAAACTCTTCCTTCAATTGTACATTGTTGTATACACACTGTCACCATCGCATCCTTTTTTAGTTCATACAATGATTATTTTATTAAATAATCCGTCCCTCCTACTCTATCTATATAACTCATTATCATACTCATGACATAATAAAATGGTATATCCTCTGTACAGTATGACTGTTACTATACTTTTTATCCGTTATTGCATAGTTACCTTACTATACTTAGTTTTGTAACTATAAAAATTATAGTAAATAAATATTTTGAAAAACACTTTATTAAAAACCGATTAAGAATAGATATATAAGATATAAATCAAACGCTCCAATTACTAACGAAAAATACAGCAGCTAACCATCAATCATGTTTCACTTTACATACATCATTCACTCAATTTAAAAAAATGAAAAAGTATATTTTAATGGCAGCAGTTCTAATGAACTTTAAAGTTCAAGCACAAATTGTAAAACACGAAGTTTTCGCAACCGTAGAGCAATCTGTTGGTAATATTGCCTTTACTGCGAATGGCGATTTAGTTTATAGTCATCATCCCTTTTTTAACCCGCAGTTTCGGGTAGTGAAGTACAATGCTCACACCCAAACAATAACACCATTCCCCAATGAAGAGTGGAACACTCCACGAGAAACAGACGACCATTACCTGAGTAATGTTTTGGGCATCAGAAATGATGAAAACGGCATTGTATGGATTTTGGATATGGGACAACGCAACCCCATTACACCGAAAATTGTAGGGTGGAATACAGTTACAGATCAATTAGAGCGCATTTATTATTTACCGGAAACTTCAGTTGTGCCTACTTCTCAGCCAAACGACCTGATCGTGGATACAAAGCATAATGTTTTTGTAATAGCTGACGAAGGAATTGGAAATGGTGGAGATGGTAGTACGGCAGCATTAATCGTGGTGGATATGAAAACAGGTAAAACAAGGCGGCTGTTGCAAGGCACACGAAGCACATTACCTGAAAACGTACCCACCAACATCAACGGAAAACCTTTGGCTATTAATGGCAAAAACCTCTTAGTAGGTTGTGATGGAATCACAGCAGACAAAAATTTTGAATGGCTGTATTACGCACCGCTAAATGGTAGTAAATTATATCGCTTAAAATTAGAGGACTTATTAAACGAAAGTTTGACAGAAAGTGAATTGGATAATCGAGTAGAAATTTATTCAGACAAACCCAATAATGGCGGCTTAAGTATCGATGATGAAGGCAATATCTACCTAACAGCAATGGAAAATAACAGCGTAGCAGTTATTCTTGCTAAAGACAAAAGCATACACAATATCGTAGTAGACGAATACCTACTTTGGCCAGACGGCGTAAGCTATAATCATGTAGATGGCTATATGTATGTTTCGGCAGCCCAAGTGCATTTAGGTGCCGTTTTTAACAACGGAAAAAATTTAGCAAATGCTCCCCTTTATATTTTCAGGTTTAAGCCATTGGCAAAAGGCGTTCCTTATAGATAATATGAGGTAAGTTGATAAATATATCGCTATCATTAAGTTGGCTTGTTAGATACCTATACATGGTCATATTAAAGCCAACTTTTTGTTATAAATCTGTTTACACTTTTTAGAAAACAACTTCATATTTTAACAAAACGTGCATATAAAAAATGTAAGTTTGACTAATTATAGAAAGACTTGAACATTTAGTAAACGAAAAATCAACCGCATATCAAGCATCTCAGCTCCTTTAAGTTATAAAATAAGCGTATCTTGCGCGCTGGTTTTAAACTTTGCGTGATGCTGGATTTAAGGAACTTTGATCAAAACGCCGTAAGCAACCCCGATAACAATATTTTTGGTTTACCCAGTACGGAGGAAAATGCGGAGCTCATTATTATGAACGTACCTTGGGAAGTCACCGTAAGCTACGGTTCGGGTACGGCCAAAGCGCCGGAGGCTATCTGCAAAGCCAGCCTACAGGTAGATTTGTACGACCCCCATTTTCCCAATGCATGGAAAAGAGGTTTTTACCTTACCCCTACCGATAAGCAATTGCAGCTTCGAAGCAGTTATTTAAGAAAAGAAGCCGAGCTTTATATCGATTATATCTCACGCGGTGAATCACTCGAAGCCAATCAGTTCATGTGCAAAACCATCCGAGAAATCAACGAGGGTAGCGATTACCTGAACCAATGGGTGTACGACCAGGCTATGAGCTATCTGAACAAAGGAAAGCTGGTAGGTCTACTGGGTGGAGATCATAGCACCCCATTCGGGTTATACAAAGCCTTAGCCGAACGGTACGATGCCTTCGGTATTCTGCAAATTGATGCTCATTGTGATCTTAAAAAAGCTTATGAAGGATTTGAATATTCCCATGCCAGCATCATGTACAATACCCTCAAAGAAATACCTCAGGTAAAAAACATTTTACAGATAGGCGTGCGCGATATAAGCCAAGATGAGTGGGAATACATACAAGAACATCCGGATCGTATCGGCGTTTACTTCGATCAAAATATTAAGGAAAGGATGTTTGCCGGTGATACCTTTAAAAATATCGCCGGAGAAATTATAGACCGCCTGCCGCAGAATGTACATATCAGCTTCGACATAGACGGTCTAGATCCCAAACTTTGTCCGGATACAGGCACTCCCGTTCCGGGTGGCTTTGAGCTGGATCAGATATTTTATATTTTTCATGAAATCTTGAAAAGTGGACGCCGGATTATCAGCTTCGACTTGGTAGAAGTAGGTGTTGGCGAAACTGAATGGAATGCCAACGTAGGCGCCCGTGCTTTATTCAAACTTTGTAATGTGCTGGCAAGCAGTAATAGCTAAAGAATGTATCAATTTATCATACCCAATAAGAAGCAACAGATTTATTTTGTTTTTGCTGTAGGCATTATCCTGCTTAACATTATCGGAGCGGCGGTGTACAATTTTACCATCGGCGCAGATGCTACCAACGCCTGGGTGTTTGCAGTAGCCTGTATTGTCATCTTTAGCATCGTCCTTTATTTTTTCTCGGCACCAAGGCGATATCGCTTTGCTGGAACTTTGATACTGGTATTCGGTATTTTTTGGATGAGCCGTACTTTTTATCAGCTGTTTTTTGTGAATCTATTACTTTGGGGGCTGTACACAGTTGCGCGTCGAAATCTAGTGGTGACCGTATCGGAAAAACATATTTCTTATCCTTCCTTTCCGGTTAAAATGATTCAGTGGAATATGATAAACAATGTGGTGCTAAAAGATGATATCCTCACCATCGATTTAAAAAATAATAAAATCTATCAACATCTCATTGAATATCTCGACGGAGAAACAGATGAAGCAGAATTTAACGACTTTTGCAGAAAACAGTTGCAATACAGCCACTCTCAAGGCAGTTAAAATAAAATAGCACATGTCACTTCCATCATCACCATATCTTTTATATTCCGACGGGAAAGGAAATATTTTCGAAGACCGCAGTTTGTATGTAACCGGTCGCACCGGTTGGGACGCCGTACCTATCCCCAATGACGAATGGATTGAACTACCCGATGGCGGTTGTTTGTACGAACTTCCCGGACGCAGGGGTATTGGTATCGATGTGAAAACCGGAGAAATGCGCCTTTGTGAAAAAGGCTGGGCTGTGGCAGCTTTTATTCCTCCCGCTCATACGGGATTTTACCTCTCGGCTTACGAAACGGAACCCGGTGCACCTACCCTCCCTCTGTTCTGCTATACTGCTGTGGGTTGGTATAATGAAAAATTTTATGTACCTGCGGTAAGAATTGAGCAGGATATAAGGCAGGAATGTGCCGGTTTTGATGCTGGCAAAGTAAAGCAGGGCGTGGAATATCTTACTAAAGCTTATCCGCATAATCGTTTGGTTAAGCACCTGGCGGAGAATTGCGCACTCACTTATCATTGCCCTGCAGCACGCAATTATTTTATGGGCCGATGGGAATGTCCGGTACCGGCTTCTCCCGCCTGCAATGCCAACTGTATTGGCTGTATTTCCCTACAACCCGACGAAGAACCCATCGTTTCCACACAGGACCGTCTGCAATTCAAACCCTCAGTGGAAGAGATTGTAGAATTTACCGTTCCGCATCTGGAAACAGCCCCCTATCCTCTTATCAGCTTTGGACAAGGATGCGAAGGAGAGCCACTGTTGATGTGGGAAACCATCGAGAAAGCCATTATCGAAATTAGAAAGCATACCGATAAAGGCTCTATCAATATTAATACAAACGGCTCCCGCCCCGATGCCGTAAAGCGGCTCTGCGAGGCTGGACTCAACTCTATTCGTGTAAGTACCAACAGTGCCCGCCGCGAAATCTATATGCCCTATTACCGCCCCAATAATTACGATTTTGAAGATATTATCGAGAGTCTGAAAATCGTAAGCAGCTACGGAGGGTGGACATCCATTAACTACTTTGTATTTCCGGGCATGACAGACAGTGTAGCGGAGTATGAAGCATTGCGCAAACTCATCAGAGAAACCGATCTAAAAATGATTCAGTGGCGCAACTTTAATATAGATCCCGACTGGTATCTGGGAAAGATAGATGTTACCGATACTGGAGACTGTATGGGCATGAGCGTATTACTGCAGGAAATCAGAAAAGAGTTTCCCAACCTCAAATATGGATATTATAACCCACCCATGGAGCGGATTAAAGGGAACTACGAGGTAGACTTTGCACATTAACCTCAACCTAATATGAAACGATTCACATTTTTATTCCTAACAATATGCCTCGCTATTGTTGCCAGCCATTGTTCGTCGCAATCAAAAATGATGAGGGCATCTTCAGCTTCGGGACAGGAGTTGCTCCAGGCTATCAATGCCGTTAGAGCCAAAGGTTGCAACTGTGGCAACACATACATGCCTCCTGTAAAAGCGCTTCAATGGAATGCCAAACTGGAAGTCGCCGCCCAAAACCACAGCAATTATATGCACCGCAGAAAATTGCTAACGCATAGTGGCCCCCATAATACAACGCCCGCCGATAGGGTTAAAGCTGCAGGCTACCCATGGAGTTACGTAGCTGAGAATATCGCATTAGGACAGCCCTCGGTAAAAGAAGTTATGAATAGTTGGTTGCAAAGTGTGGAGCACTGTAAAAATATTATGAGCAATAAGGCAACAGAAATGGGCGCCGCCCTAAAAGGCGAATTTTGGACTGCCGTGTTTGCCGCGCCCATGTAACAGTTATTTTTTAAATAAGCCCTTATACGCTATCCCCAAGCCGGGGGCATTACTGTATATAATCTTTCCATTGTCGTACTCGATACCTGTAGCCAGATCTTCCTCCAACAACAAGGGGCCATCCATATCCACATGATCGATGAAAGGCAAAAGATGCGCAATAGCTGCAGAGCCGATAGTGCTCTCGTTCATCGAGCCTACCATCACATTCAGATTGAGTTTGCGGGCATTTTTAATCATGCGCAAAGCAGGCGTAATACCACTACATTTGGTGAGCTTTATATTGATGCCATGAAAATGCCCCACGCATTTTTCTACATCATTTTCAAATACGCAGCTTTCATCGGCATATAAGGGCAATGAGGATTCCTGATACAATACTTTCATTCCTTCCCAATTATCTTTAGCTAGTGGCTGCTCCACAAACTCTACACCCAATTCTTTCAGCTGAGGAATCAACTTAAGTGCCGTGTCCAAGTCCCATCCGGCATTGGCGTCTACGCGAATCACGGCATCCGTTTTTTCTCTGATGGCTTTTACAATGGCAATATCATATGCCGTTCCTACTTTAATTTTATAAATCGGCCAGGGCTTTTCTTCCACCTTCGCCAGCATTTTTTCCACCGTATCTATACCAATGGTATAATCCGTTATGGGATTATCAGCGGGATCACCTTTCCAAATCTGGTAAAGCGGTCTACCCGACATTTTGCCGAATATATCCCAGGCCGCTATGTCTAGCGCACATACCAAAAACGGATTTTGAGGTAACAGATGATGCAGAAAATGCCAGAAACGCTCGGGATCAGTAAAAGCAAACCTCTCAATCATACTACGCTTAGCTTCCAGATCGGCGATCATATCATCCACCGTAATATTATAATACGTAATAGCGGGCGCTTCCCCATAGCCTTTGATACCGAAATGTTCCAGCTCAACCACCAATGTGGGTTGATGTGTTTTGGTACCTTTAGAAATAGTAAAAGGATGACGGAATTTTAAATTGAACGGATGGTAATTTATCTTCACTGTTTTAGGAACTAATAGGTTAAAGGAATGTTCGCAAAGATAACCTGCTTTTGCCTCACAATCCGCAAAAGGTTGTTGTTTTTCATTATGCTCGACCTTTGAAGGGAACTGCCGTTTTTCCAATGAAAAATCACAGAATTGTAAAACCTCTCTTTTGCTAGTGTAAAACGCTTATACCTGCAACAAAATGCAGGAGGATGTGTTGGTATTTTAACCAGCTTTAACGTATTTCATTTATACTTTTTAGTATAAATAACTTACTTTTGCAACATGAATACAGATACAGAACAATTATCAAGTACACAGGCAGCGGAAACAGACTTAGACCCCATAGAAATTCACGTCAATAGCGAGTATAAATACGGGTTTGTAACCAATATTGAAATAGAATCTGCTCCCAAAGGACTTAATGAAGACATTGTGCGGTTCATTTCACAAAAAAAGAATGAACCGGAATGGATGCTGGAATGGCGACTGAAAGCATTCGCACAGTGGCAGAAAATGCAGGAGCCGCATTGGGCAAACCTGAAATACCCTCCTATCGACTATCAGGATATTATATACTATGCTGCCCCTAAACAAAAAACCAAGCCCAAAAGCCTAGACGAAGTAGATCCCGAATTGCTAAAAACTTTTGAAAAACTGGGTATCTCCCTGGAAGAACAAAAACGCCTTACAGGTGTGGCCGTGGATGCCGTAATAGATAGTGTGTCTATAGGAACCTCTTTCAAGGAGCAGTTGGCAGAACTGGGTATTATATTCTGTTCTATCAGTGAAGCAATTCAAGAACATCCAGATCTGGTACGCCAATACTTAGGTAGCGTAGTGCCGGTAACCGATAACTATTTTGCCGCACTAAACTCCGCCGTATTCAGTGATGGTTCTTTCTGCTATATCCCTAAAGGCGTACGTTGCCCAATGGAGTTATCCACTTACTTTAGGATTAATGCCGAAAATACCGGCCAGTTCGAGCGCACACTCATCGTAGCCGATGAAGGCGCTTACGTAAGTTATCTCGAGGGATGTACAGCTCCAATAAGAGATGAAAATCAATTGCATGCAGCAGTTGTTGAAATTGTTGCTTTAGATAATGCCGAAGTAAAGTACTCCACCGTACAAAACTGGTATCCCGGAGATAAAGATGGTAAAGGAGGTATTTACAACTTCGTAACCAAACGTGGTATTTGTAAAGGTATCAACTCTAAAATTAGTTGGACTCAGGTGGAAACCGGTTCATCTATTACTTGGAAATATCCTAGTGTAATACTGCAGGGTGACAATTCTATTGGAGAATTTTATTCTGTAGCAGTGACCAACAATTACCAGCAAGCTGATACCGGAACCAAGATGATTCACCTCGGGAAAAATACGAAGAGTCGCATTGTAAGTAAGGGAATATCAGCAGGTTATAGCAATAACAGCTATCGAGGTTTGGTACGCGTGGGGAAAAATGCTACTAATGCACGCAACTTCTCTCAGTGCGATTCCCTGCTATTGGGCGATAAATGTGGCGCACACACATTCCCCTACATCGAGGTGAAAAACAACACCGGCATTGTTGAACACGAAGCCACCACTTCCAAAATTGGGGAAGATCAAATCTTCTACTGTAATCAGCGCGGTATCGATACCGAAAAAGCTGTCGCCCTTATTGTAAATGGTTTCGCTAAGGAAGTAATGAACCAATTGCCGATGGAGTTTGCGGTTGAAGCTCAAAAACTATTGGCTGTCAGCCTAGAAGGAAGCGTTGGATAAAAATTAACTTGATATAAAATTCATAAAGTTTAAAATCAGATAATACCAGATAATATGTTGACAATAAAAGATCTGCGCGCAGGCATCGAAGGAAAAGAGATATTAAAAGGCATTAATTTACAAATAAACCCCGGCGAAGTACATGCGATCATGGGACCCAACGGTTCCGGAAAGAGCACCTTAGCTTCTGTACTTGCCGGAAAGGAAGATTACGAAGTAACAGGCGGCTCGGTAGAATTTATGGGTAAAAACCTATTAGAGCTCTCTCCTGAGGAAAGAGCAGGTGAAGGCCTCTTCTTGAGCTTTCAATATCCTATTGAAATTCCGGGACTTAGCACAACCAACTTCATGAAAACTGCAGTTAATGAAATTCGTAAATATCGCGGTCAGGAAGAGCTAGATGCAGTATCTTTTCTAAAGATGATGAAGGAGAAAATGGCGCTAGTGGAGATTGATCAGGCCATGCTAAGTCGTTCTCTTAATGAAGGTTTCTCGGGTGGAGAAAAGAAGCGTAATGAAATTTTCCAGATGGCTATGCTGGAGCCGAAGCTGGCTATATTGGATGAGACCGACTCAGGTTTGGATATCGATGCTATCCGCATCGTAGCAAATGGTGTAAATAAATTGCGCAATTCGGAAAATGCGGTGCTATGTGTGACGCACTATCAACGCTTGCTGAACTATATCGTTCCAGATTACGTTCACGTGTTATATAATGGTCGTATCGTAAAATCGGGCACCAAGGAATTGGCACTAGAGCTGGAGGAAAAAGGATACGATTTCATTAAAACAATGGCAGTTTAATTTGAGTTATTACATGCAAATTAACTCATTTTCAATTTATCAGATTAAATTAAATGGATACTATAACATATTTTAAAAAGCGTTTTGAAGAATTGCAAGCCCATCCGGTAGATGGACATATCAAGTCCATGCGGGATTCGGCATTTGCAGAATTTTCCCAAACAGGGATACCTACCGTAAAGCACGAAGAGTGGAAATACACCCGCATTAACGATTTTTTCAGCAAGGATTATCATTTTTCTACCGATATAAAAGAACAGCAGTTAACTGCGCAGGACTTAGCTCCTTTTCAGATTCCTGGGCATGAGGATGCTAATTTGGTGGTATTCGTAAACGGGCATTTTAATAGAGAGTTATCCCATACACGTTCTGAAGAACTGGAAATTTTGTCTTTACAGGAAGCTGCAGGTCATGAAAAGTATGCTCCCATCGTAAAGGAGCATCTGGGCCATAGTGCAGATTATCATAGAGACGGCGTCAATGCTTTAAACACTGCATTTATTCAGGAAGGTGTGTTTGTACACGTGTTTAGAAGCAAGGAAGCTAGTCACCCCATATATTTATACAATGTTACGGATGCCCGTCGGGGAAACATCTTTGCGCAACCACGTTGCTTGATTCATGTAGCAGAAAACGCCAAAGTGCAGATTGTAGAAACTTATATTACACTGGGGGCGGATGAAAGTTTTACCAACCAGGTAATTGAGGTTGCGGTGGAGCAGGATGCCATCTTCGATCTATACAAAATCCAGAACGATGCTCCCAACTCCAAGCTGGTAAGCACTACTCACGTACATCAGACCGGTAAAAGCATAGCCAATGTGGTGACCGTGTCCCTCAATGGCGGTTTGATCAGAAACAACTTGAATATGGTGATGTCAGCCGAGTATTGCGAAGCCAATCTTTTTGGCTTATATCTGGGCGACCAACATTCCCATATGGACAACCATACGGTGGTAGACAACCGTAAACCCAACTGTCTGAGCAACGAACTATACAAGGGGGTCTTGAACGGAAATGCTACCGGCGTTTTCAACGGAAAGATTTTTGTACGTCAGGACGCACAAAAAACCAACGCTTATCAGAGCAACCGTAATATTTTGCTTTCTGATAACGCTAGTGTGAACACCAAGCCGCAGTTGGAAATCTTTGCAGATGACGTAAAATGTTCGCACGGCTGTACCGTTGGCCGTCTGGATGAGGAAGCGTTGTTCTATATGCGTTCTCGTGGTATCAGCGAGAAAGCAGCCACAGCCCTCCTCTTACACGGTTTTGCTCAAGATATACTAGAGAAAATTCAGCACGTTACCACCCGCGAATTTGTAGAGCAGCTGGTGGCTGACAAGCTGCATTTATAATCGAGAGTGCTACTAATGAGAGGAAGACGGAGGAATAATATCAATAATAACCTTTAAAATATTGTCTTCTTAAACCCTTTAGCCCGACGGCAAAAAGAAGACGTGCGAATGAGGGGTTTGTTATGCAAACAGCAACTTTAAATACCAATAAGGCCTTTGACGTGCATTCCGTACGAAAGGACTTCCCCATTTTGAACCGGGAAGTGAAAGGCCATCGCCTGATATATTTTGATAACGCTGCGACTTCTCAAAAGCCTCAGTCGGTTATTGATGCATTGGTACATTATTATACACAGTATAATGCCAATGTACACCGTGGCATTCATTCCCTGGCGGAGGAAGCTACTGCTGCTTTTGAAGCCACCCGCGATGCGGTTAAGCACTTTATCAATGCTGCCGCACGGGAAGAAATCATTTATACGCGGGGTACTACCGAAAGTATTAATCTGGTAGCTTACAGCTGGGGACGTCAGCACCTTGCGCAAGGAGATGAAGTGATTGTCTCGGGTATGGAGCACCATTCCGACATCGTTCCATGGCAGATAGTATGTGAAGAAAAAGGCGCTCAACTCAAAGTGATCCCGGTGAACGAACAAGGAGAACTAGAGCTGGAGGAATATAGAAAACTCCTCAGTTCACGTACCAAATTGGTGGCTGTAAACCATGTATCCAATGCGTTGGGAACGGTAAACCCCATTCAAGAAATTATACAATTGGCCCATGCGCAAGGAGCTCTTGTGCTCATCGATGGTGCACAGAGCGCTATGCACCTCGATGTTGATGTGCAGGCATTGGATTGCGACTTTTTAGCTTTCTCCGCACACAAAATGCTAGGGCCAACCGGTATGGGTATCTTATATGGCAAGAAACATCTTTTGGAGTCTATGCCAGTATTTATGGGGGGTGGCGAAATGATTAAGGAGGTAACCTTTGAGAAGACCACCTACAACGAGCTCCCCTATAAGTTCGAGGCAGGTACGCCTAATATTGCCGATGCCATTGCCTTCAAGCCGGCTATTGAATATATCAATACAATCGGTAAGGAAAATATCCGCAAACAAGAAGACCTGTTGTTGCAGCACGCCACACAGCGCCTAAAAGAAATTGAGGGACTAAGAATCATCGGCGATAATGACCATAAAGTAAGCGTGGTGTCTTTTGTGATTGATGGGGTGCATCCTCAGGATGTGGGTATTTTGCTGGACAATAAAGGTATTGCTGTACGCACGGGGCATCACTGTGTGGAGCCGCTGATGCAGCGTTTTTGTATCCCCGGAACCATTCGAGCCTCTTTTGCGTTCTATAATACAGTAGAAGAAATAGATTTAATGGTTGAAGCTTTGCAGAAAGCCGTTAAAATATTAAGGTAATCCAAGGGAAGCTGCTGTTGATGGCAGCTCTCGAAAATAACAGACGAATGACCGAAACGCAATCTATCGAACAAATAGAAGCCGAAATCGTAGACGAGTTTTCGCTTTTTGAGAACTGGGACGATAAGTATGAATATATCATCGACCTAGGTAAAAAACTACCCCCGCTGACAGAGGAGCATAAGAAAGATGAAAATAAAGTAAAGGGATGTCAGTCTACTGTATGGTTGGTGGCCGATTACAAAGATGGTAAAATATTTTATCAGGCCGATAGCGATGCGATCATTGTAAAAGGGCTTATATCTATGCTGATAAGAGTGCTGAGTGGCCACACCCCCGACGAAATCCTGAATGCTAAGATGGATTTTATCAATAAAATAGGAATGACGAGCCATCTGGCTCAAACCCGTTCCAATGGATTACTGGCCATGGTAAAACAAATGAAGAATTATGCTTTGGCATTTAAAGCCTTGAACCAGTAACCATCATTCATAACCTAAAGAAAATGACTGAAGCCGAAATACGAGAAAAAATCATTGAAACACTCAAGGGTATATACGATCCCGAGCTGCCCGTAAATATTTACGACCTGGGATTGATATATAAAATTGAAATCAATGACGATCATAACGTTTTTATCCTCATGACGCTCACGGCTCCCGGCTGTCCGGCCGCACAAACTCTTATATTAGAAGTGGATGAAAAAGTAAGACAGCTTGAGGGGGTAAACGATGTGTTGGTCACCTTAACTTGGGATCCACCATGGGAGAAAAGCATGATGAGCGAAGCAGCTCAACTCGAACTAGGTTTTTTATAAAAAAAGCATTATGAAAATTACTGCTCAGGAAGAGTACGGATTGCGGATTCTCATACGCATCGCCTCCTGCAAAAGCGGCGAAGGTATGAGCATTCCACAACTCAGTGAAACGGAACAGCTCAGTCAGCATTACATAGCCAAACTAACCCGTCTGTTGAGGATGGCTAATTTTATCCGTAGTACCCCGGGTAATAAGGGAGGCTACGTATTGGCCCGCCCGGCATCGGAAATTATTATTAAAAATGTTTTGGAAGCGTTGGGCACCCCGCTCGACAAAGAATTTACGGATGAAACCGGTGCCGTAATGCGGTTTTGTACCAATTCGGTGGATTGTTCATCCAGGTCTCTCTGGCAAATGATTCAAATGACGGTAAATAACTTGCTGGAACGCATTACTTTACAAGATCTGGTTACTGAAAATGCCAATCGCGACACTATTTTTGATAAACTCAGTAAAGAATTTTTGGTATAAAGCAGATATTTTTATATTTGCAAATCGTAGTAACCTGTAACACAACCATTTAATTTAATAAAAAATTTTACGCATACAGGGTTACCAAATCGTGTTTTGCGTATTAATTAATAAATTATAATTTTTTAAAACAAAAAAAACAATCATGAAAAAATTATTTGCAATTGCATTAATCGCTGTATCATTTGCAGCTTGTAACAGTGGTGAATCTTCAACTGAAGCTTCTGCTGAAGCTACAGCTGACTCTTTAAGTGCTCAAGTTGAAGCTGTTGCTGATTCTGCTCAAGCTACTATTGACTCAGTTGTTGCTACAGTTGATTCTGCTGCAGCTGCTGCTGTTGATTCTGTGCAATAATTTGGCAACAAAGAAAAACTTCTTGAGAGTTAATAAAGAGCCGGTTGAAGACCGGCTTTTTTTATTGTCGAAGGATTTCACCGTATTAATCATCCACCAGCGGAATTGTCAGGAAGAAAGTAGTACCCTTTCCAGCTTCGGTTGTAAAACTGATATCCCCTCCTGTTTGCTCCAAGATACCTTTGCACATCGCTAGCCCTAAACCTGTACCTGAACTTTTAGTAGTAAAATTGGGGGTAAAGATTTTCTGTTTCATTTCCTCACTTATGCCTACCCCATTATCTATTACACTAATACGCACTTTGCCGTCCACTATTTCCTCCAAAATTGTAATCTGACAATTGGCATCATCGCGTTTGGCCTCATTGGCATTGGAAAATAAATTAGTGAAAACCCTGTTCATTTGTGCCTTATCGGCAAAAATATTCAGTTCTCGAGGCAGCGGCTTCCATACAAAATCAATATCTGGATTTTTACTGTAAATGGTAATCAGCGACTGAATCACTTCGTGCAGGTCGAAGATTTCCTTATTGGCATGATTGATATTGGCAAACTGTGAAAAATTCGCAGCGATTTTGGACAGATAATCTATCTGCTCTACCAAGGTTTTTGATACGCTGGCTGTAAGCTGCGGTACATTAGGGCTACCACTGTCAATGGCTCTTTGAAGATATTGCAAGCTCAACTTCATTGGTGTCAGTGGGTTTTTAATTTCATGCGCCACTTGGCGGGCCATTTCACGCCAAGCTTCCTGTCTTTCGGATTTGGCCAACGCGTCCGCATTTTCTCTAAGTTTTACCACCATTCTATTATATTCCGTAACCAGGCCCCCTATCTCATCATTTTTATTCCACACAATCATTTCATTGTTTTTGGACAGATTGAGCTGCATGATTTTTTCCTTAATTAGTGCGAACGAACGCGTAATACGGTTGGCAATTAACAGTGCCATCAAACCGGTGATCAGGAAGATAAAGGCATTTAGATTAATAAGGGTTACCAGAAAGCGGGACATCTCATGGTTGAATACTTGTTGCGAAGTAAAATAAGGGATGCTGAGGTATGCGTTGAAAAAACCATCGCTGCTGCGGATGGGTGCATACATACTGGTATATTGAAGATTGGACACCTTCTCTTTTTGTGCATGCTCGATGCGTCGCATTTTGAATAAGTAGAAAAATGCTCTTGGGTCAATCTGTGTACTCAGAAAGCCCTTAGTGTAAACATCGGGCTGACTGGTAGCCAACAAACGGCCGGTAAAATCATAGATATTAGCATCCACACCATGAATATCAGCAACGCGCTTAATAATTTCATCTAAGGGCGTTGAATTGATTGAATCCTGCCTAATTCTCTGCTCATAAATAAGACTTCCCAACTCCCGATGCGATTGTAGCTCATTCAGCATGATGCTCATGGTTTGACTCAGTCGCTCTTCATTGGAATACTCAAACCGCTTGGTATAAAACGAAATGGTTGCAACACCAATTACCACAAACGATAGAATCGTAATAAGGATAAAGGTATTGTGAATCTGCCCTCGGATACTGGTAGAGAATTTTATACGTGACGGTAGCTTTTTATTCAATATAAAATTGAGCAGACGAGTGGTAAGTCTTATTAAAGCCAGCAATAACAAAAATGTACAAAAGATATAAGAAAACAACGTTATTGTTTCTAATGCCACCTCCTTCTTTCGAGTCATCACTATAACTTTGTCCTTGCTAGCCCTATACCATAATTCGCTATATCCGTCTTGCTCGCGCAACTCAAACTTAGCTTTGGGTATCTGCGTCTCCACTAATGTGGAAGTAAAAGGATATTTTTTAGAAGAAGCTACGAGAAGCTTGTGCGAATAGATAGCATAATTGTATACGGTAGAGTTGGAAAATTCCCAATCCCGATATTGCCTGAAAAGTTCAGGACTAAGAGATACCACAGAAAACTTTTTAGGTTGGGAAATAATGTATACAGTTCCCAACGATTTACCGCTGGAGTCGCTAATAGGTCGGTAGGTGATATAGGCAAAACGGTCGTATTCCGGTTCATAAAAATAGAGGTCGGGGACATCGGTAGGTCTTGACTGTCGACTCAAGATGGTATTTAATGCCTCATAGGAAATATTATCCGGATTATATAATGGTTGATTGAGGCTATCGAAAATATAAAGCTGACCATCATAATTTTTAATATATCGAATGTAATTATTAGAGAGAATGCTGTCTCTCAAATAGCAATTCTCATTTTCATCATAAAACCTATGAAAATTGCGCTGAAAAAAGTCATTGTTCAGATAAGCACTGGCAATAGCCATCAGTCGCTCTGTAGAAGGATCACTTTGTGTATCCAGTTTCTCTATATAATTTTTTCGCTGAATCAGCTCGGCCTTTTTAATTTCACTGAGCATGAGCAATGACAAACTCACCGAAAAAATAAAAATCCACACTACAATACCTGCGATGTTGAATCTTATAAAATGGTTGAGGGTTTTTTCATAGTTAAAAAGAAATGTATATAACAACAACCATAACAAGCAATATAATGATAAATGGATGCTTGCAGGAGGAACGAATAGGGCGATATACATCAATCCAACTAAAGCGATCAACAAATACAACCAATATACATTGAATGCAAAAGACGGGAACAGATAACGATAAAGAATACGTGTAAAATAATGATAGCCTAATACCAGAAACGCCAACACAAGAAATCCTACCGCAGTATAAATATTCAGACTAAAAAAATTGGTAACATCAAAAGAAATTTTGGAATCAATTATGATGCTTCGAATGACATGAATAACGACAAATGTCAGCCCCAAGAGTAAGGATATACACGCCACGCCTAATAACCAGTTATTCCTACGTATGGGTGGCAATATCTCTTTATGTTCAGTAGACCGGATACGATTCCATATAAATACACCCAACCAACAAAATAATAAGCTATTAATAAGCAAATCACCTAGGCTAGGTAACAGAAAGCCTGAAGCGAAAATTTGTGGTGAAAACAACTCCAAGCTCCCCAACTTAAATGGTTCTCGGAAAACATATAACAAGGCACGAAAGGCAAGCATGCATCCAAGAAAAATGGAAATATCACTCTTACCTCGCTTTTTTACAACTTTTAAATACAGCAAAAAATACAAGGAAAGAAATATCAAAAAGAAACTAACCAGCCTTATAACTACAACTATTAGGCTTTCGTATTCATTTGTGATCTGTCCTGCTTCTTTTAAATAAATATACGTTTTCCCTGACGCAGATTTGATGGCATACTCAGTAGGTATTTCACTGATGTCGGCGATTTTATCCAGTTTGGTGTTTAAAGGAAAAGATTGCTTAAAAAATCGCGTGTCGACGAAAAATTGAGATTTGATCAGTATTGCACAATATATATTGATGCCCGGTACTTCCGGATTGTACAATCTTTTAATTAGATAATAACCGTTGCTTAGACGAACAAATTGTTCATCATTCTTATTATCGAGTAAGCTATCCGGCAACATGGTATGTGCCGAGCTCCAGAATTTCAGATACTGAGCCTTATCCAGTAATCTGTAAACATATAAAGAATAGTACTTATCGTACAACAATTCCAAATCGGCCTGCGTCTCTTTGCCTGTTTTCAATCTTTGCAGCAGAGCCGTATCATTTAAAACAGTAGCAATATCTTTTTCCTGTACGTGCAGTTGTCTTTGAAGCTCTTTTGCACGATGTTCTACGGATACTTTATCAAAAGGGAAGAATTTCAGCGCAAATGATACAATGAACAGGGCTATCGATGCGATTAGCATGAAATAAGCCCAGAAGATGCTATTTCTCTTAAACAGGTTCATTGTTTTTTTCTGCGGTCTTAATGCTGTTCCATATCGCATCCATTTCGGACAATGTCATATCGCCCAGATTCTTACCTTGACTTCGGGCGATATCCTCCATTTTTCCGAAGCGTTGTTTAAATTTTTTATTGGTGTATTCCAGTGCCGCATCTGCATCCACCTTCAAAAACCGTGCATAATTTACAATGGAAAACAAAAGATCGCCCAATTCTTCTTCCTGCTTTTTAATAGATTCCTTTTCCACTGCTTCTTTCAGCTCGTTCAATTCTTCCTGAATTTTTAGCCACACATCCTCTTTATTGTCCCACTCAAAGCCTACCTGCTTAGCTTTTTCCTGCAAACGCATGGCTTTTACCACACTGGGTAATGAGTCGGGCACTCCGCTCAATACAGATTTTTTGCCCTCTTTGAGTTTGAGCTTTTCCCAGTTTTGCTTCACGTCTTCTTCGTTGCGCACTTGCTTCAATCCTTCAGGCAGCTCATCCGGCGGATAAACATGTGGGTGGCGCACAATTAGTTTCTCACAAATACCCGTCAGTACGTCCTGAATGGTAAACTTTCCCTGCTCTGTGGCGATCTTTGAATAAAATACCATATGCAGTATGAGATCGCCCAGTTCCTCCTTGATATTATCCCAATCCTCCTCCAAAATAGCATCGGCAAGCTCGTAAGTCTCTTCTATCGTTAATTGTCTTAAAGACTGCAAGGTTTGCTTTCTGTCCCAAGGACATTTTTCCCTTAAGGTATTCATGATTTCTACGAGCCTGTCAAATTCCTGCTGCGCCATTGGTCTAAATTTATTAAATGATGATGAGTAAATCAACCTTTATTTTTGCTGAAAGAAATTGTGGAAAAAAAGCAACTGATATTTTACCGCATTTTCCCAATAGGGCCAATTATGAGCGCCCGGACGGACGATATAATCATGTTGTATATTTCGGTACAATAATGCTTCGTGCAATTTCTGATTCACTTCATAGAAGAAATCTTCTGTACCGCAATCGATGATAATCTTTAACGTTTTCGGTTCAATTAGGTGTAGCATATTGATGACGGTGTTTTGCTCCCAACGCTCAGGATACGCTGCATATTTACCTAAACGTTTAGCAATTTCCCAGTTATTAGGGAAAGGACGAAAGTCCACGCCTCCGCTCATACTTCCGGTAGCGCCAAATACATCCGGATGCTTGATGGCCAGATATAAAGCACCATGCCCACCCATGCTCAGTCCGGCGATAGCGCGACCTTTGGCACTTTTAATGGTGGAATACCGTTCATCTACCCATTGCACTAGCTCTTTCGAAATATAGGTCTCGTACTTATAGGAAGGATCAACAGGGCTGTCCCAGTACCAGCTACCAAAACCTCCATCTGCACATACAATAATCATATTGTATAAATCGGGAGCCTGCCGTACGGCTTCGGCTTTAGGCCAGTCGGCATAATTGCCGCTGTATCCGTGCAACAAATACACTACAGGATACTGTTTGTTTTTATCGTATTTATCAGGAGTAATAATTACAGCCTTGATAGTTTTGTTCATGGCTGTACTATGTGTTTCAACAGTATCCACTTTCGATGCATTAACCTGTGCAAAAGCAAAAATGGAGATAAAAAACAGTAAGGTTCTGAGCTTCATTTTTAAATGGTTTAAAGAACGAATATACATGTTGCAGCGCAAAAAATAAAGGCACAACATTTCAATGACCATAGTCATTACAGGTCTTGTAACAAAATTATTTTATTGGCGAAGGAATAAAGATAATGGCACGCGCACCTCATAGCTAGAGCCTAATGATGTCTGCTGCCAGCGTGCGGGCTTCGGCATCACTGTCAAGATACTCTTCCAATGTTGGCGATTCAATGAAGGGTATTTTACACATCACATTTTCGATAACATCGGTCATTTCCAGGAAGCCTATTCGGTTTTTAAGAAAGGCATATACCGCAATTTCGTTAGCGGCGTTCATAATACAGGGCAAATTACCGCCTTTATGTAGTGCATCTATAGCCAGCACCAAGTTTCTAAAGGTTCTATAATCCGGTTCTTCGAAGGTGAAAGTGCTGAACTTTTTGAAATCAAAACGAGGATAATTATTGGGGATACGCGCGGGGAACCCCAATGCATACTGAATAGGTAGCCGCATATCGGGAACCCCCAGCTGCGCCTTCATACTGCCGTCTTCAAACTGCACTATACTATGAATGGCACTTTGCTGATGGATGAGTACTTCTATCTGATCGGGATGTAAATTAAAAAGCCATTTGGCCTCGATCATCTCCAGACCTTTGTTCATCAATGTAGCAGAGTCAACCGATATCTTGGCCCCCATTTGCCAATTGGGATGCTGCAAAGCATGTTCTCTTTTTACATTTACCAAGAAGTTCGGCTTCCTTCCTACAAAAGGTCCTCCCGATGCAGTGAGATATATCTTTTCGATTTTATTTCGCGTTTCGCCAACAAGACATTGGAAAATGGCCGAATGTTCCGAATCCACCGGAATAATAGGCACCTGATTTTCCACTGCCATATTCATCACGATATCTCCCGCCACCACTAGGGTTTCCTTATTCGCGAGTGCAATGGCTTTTTTATTTTCGATGGCTTTCAAGGTGGGTTTTAAACCGGCAAATCCTACAATTGCCGCCAACATCATATCATAACAATCCATAGCGGCCACTTCTTCTAACGCATCTTCACCTGCAAACACCTTGATGGATGTATTAGAAAGTGCATCTTTTACTTTCGTATAATGTGTTTCATCTCCTATCACCACAATATTGGGATCAAACTCCAGCGCCTGCTCCACCAGTAATTCATGATTATTATAAGCCGTGAGAATTTCCACGGAAAACTTATCCGGATTGTCTTTGATGACTTCCAATGCCTGCTTTCCTATAGAACCCGTTGATCCGAAAATCCCTATTCGTTTTACCATTGCTTATACTAACTGTTAACTATAGCCCTGATGAATGAATTTGATTTCAATATTTAATTTTCCAAAGCCCACTGTTTAAGTACATCGGCAATTTTTCTGTCGTTACTTAAACGAGGCACTTTATTTTGTCCGCCCAATTTACCGATTGATTTCATATAATCAATGAATCCGTTTTTACGGATAGGTGTTATTCGCAACGTCTGCAAAATATGACCCGAAATTAAATCATCATAATAGATGTTCTTCTGTCGCAGATAATTGTCCACCTTCAACGCAAAGCTTTGCAAGTCTTGGGGCGGATTGGCAAATTCTATAAACCACTCATGATAACTTTTTCCCTCATCTTTACTGATATAAGGAGCAACTGTAAACTCTGTAATCTGCACATTTTCTTCCGCAGCAGCTTTCAAAATGCTGTATTCCACCTCCTCGCCTATCACATGTTCTCCAAAAGCCGAAATAAAGTGCTTGGTACGACCGGTAACAATAAGTCGATATGGTGCTGTTGATACAAATTTTACCATGTCGCCGATATCGTAGCCCCATAATCCCGCATTACTATTAATAATTAAGGCATAATTGACACCTTTTTGTACATCCTTTAGTGAAACGCGTTTGGGATTAGGTTTGCCGATTTCTTCTTCTGGAATAAACTCAAAGAAAATGCCACTATTGGTATTCAGCAGCAATCCGGGTTCGTTTTGCGAATCTTGAAAAGCAAAGAACCCTTCCGAAGCCGGGAAGGTTTCAATACCGTCCACTACTCGGCCGATGCTCTGATATAACTTTGCTTTATAAGGTTCAAAATTTACTCCTCCGTATACCATTACCGAGAAATTGGGAAAAATTTCCCCTACGGGTTTGCCTGTGCGTTTCGTTAGCTCATCGAAATACATCTGTACCCATGGTGGAATGCCGCTAATCAGGGTCATGTTCTGATGCAGTGTTTCGTCTACAATTTTATTCAGTTTGGTTTCCCAATCTTCGATACAGTTGGTTTCATATTCGGGCAACTGATTTCTGCGCAAATAGCGCGGTATGTGGTGGTTCACAATACCACTAAGGCGTCCAGTGGGGATACCACTTACCCGCTCCAGCTCAGGCGAACCACTCAGAAAAATCATTTTACCGTCGGCAAAGGCGGTATTACCGGTTTCATCCATATAGCACAATAGGGCATTGCGCGCGCCATTGATATGATTGCTGATGGAATCCTTAGTAATAGGAATATACTTAGTACCGCTGGTAGTGCCCGATGTTTTGGCAAAGTAAATAGGTCTGCCCTTCCACAGTACATTATGCTTTCCTTCCTTGATAAGATGGATGTAAGGCGAAAAAGCCTCATAATCTCTTATCGGAACAGCATCTCTAAACTCTTCATAAGTATTGATGGCATCGAAATGATGTTCTTTGCCAAAATGTGTATCTCGAGCGGTCTTAATAAGATTTTTTAGAATGGCTTGCTGATCATCTACAGCTGTAACCATTCCTTTTTTTATATTTTTGGAAACAATAGAGGCAAATGGCTTAGCTAAAAAAGATTTGATTTTCATTTATTTATCAAGTTTTCCTTATGGCTAGGGAGCCTTAAAGTTAGGCAAATATAACAGGTGTAAGTAATGAAGCAAAAATCCTTGAATAAACTTTAAGGATTTCTATTGTAAAATCAAAAATAATACATACCTTTGCGGCCTAATTTTTATACGATGATAGCAGTAATTAAGGTGGCAGGACAACAGTATAAGGTAGAAAAAGATCAAACCTTATATGTTCCCCATATCGAAGGAAAAGCAGGTGATCCAGTAAACTTGGAAGTATTGTTTGTACATGCCGATGGTAAACTTTCTGTAGGCGCTGATGTGAATGCAAAAGTAAGCGCTGAGATTGTTGACCAAGTTGCAGGCGATAAAGTTATTGCGTTCAAAACCAAAAGAAGAAAAGGTTTCCGTAAAAAGAAAGGTCACCGCACTCTTTACACTAAAATTAAAGTAACAGGTATCGCATAAACCTGTTCGGGTTGAAAACTCACAGAGTAATTTCAACAGTATTTAATGTATTCAACTTTTAAATCAATAAGAAATGGCACATAAGAAAGGCGAAGGTAGCGTAAAAAACGGTCGCGACTCAGAAAGCAAGAGATTAGGTGTTAAGGTATTTGGCGGACAACCGGTAATTGCCGGAAACATCATCGTTCGTCAACGTGGTACTGTTTACCATCCCGGAGCTAACGTTGGTATCGGAAGAGATTTCACACTCTTCGCTCTGACCGATGGTATTGTTGAATTTAAAAAAGGAAGAAAAAACAGAACTTACGTTTCTGTTGCCGAAGTTCCTCAAGCCTAAGAACGTTTTTTCGAGATTACTATATCCGAAAGTAAAGTACTTTCAAAGGGATGGCATTAGCCATCCTTTTTTATTTTAATCTCTTCAAACCCGATTCTACACTGCATTTCAGCCTACCAATGCTTTTCTTTTCTCATGTCACATAAATGCAGATGTGGATAACCTATGGAAAACTCTTGATAAGATGTGGAAAAAAAATTTGGCGATATATTAAATTTCAATAATTTTACCGACGATAATCCATTTACTAATCTATTAAATTCTAAAACAATGGCAAAAGCAGCAGCTAAAAAAGCAGCTTCCAAAAAAGCTGCAACTAAAAAAGCAGCTCCTAAAAAGGCAGCAGCTAAAAAAGCAGCTCCTAAAAAGGCAGCAGCTAAAAAAGCAGCTCCTAAAAAAGCAGCAGCTAAGAAAAAAGCAGCTCCTAAAAAAGCAGCAGCTAAGAAAAAAGCAGCTCCTAAAAAAGCAGCAGCTAAGAAAAAAGCAGCTCCTAAAAAAGCAGCAGCTAAGAAAAAAACTGCAGCTAAGAAAAAATAGCATTTTATCTTATCGAGCTTATAAAACCTCCTCTGCGGAGGTTTTTTTTTGCCCATTAATATTTCCCTCACACCACAGCCATATTTTTTAATATTTTGCACCTATGAATAATGCAGAGATAGCCGAACACTTTTCCCTTCTGGCCAAACTGATGGACATTCACGGGGAAAACCCCTTCAAATCAAAAACCTATTCTATTGCTGCTTATCACATCGAGAAGCTGGAGTACCCCCTTGCAGAGACCGACCGAAATGCTATTGCCGGCATTAAGGGACTGGGTCCTTCGGTAGCAGCCAAAGTGACGGAGCTACTGGACACCGGTACAATGACTATCCTGCAAGAATACATCGATAACACACCCGAAGGCGTTCGCGAAATGCTCCGACTGAAAGGCCTAGGCCCTAAGAAAATTCATACGATCTGGAAGGCAATGGGCATCCAGTCGATAGGTGAGCTGGAATATGCCTGCAACGAGAACCGCCTGACACGATACAAAGGTTTTGGCGCCAAAACGCAAGCAAATGTATTGGAAGCAATACAGTTCTATCATCAGCACCTCGGTCATTTTCTGTATGCGCAGGTGGATGCGGTCTACCCCACCATTCAAAACTATCTGGAACAACTATTTGGAAAAGATAAGGTATTGGTAACGGGCGAATACCGTCGGCAACTTCTTACGCTGAAAGAACTGGAATTTGTTGTGGATGCCACCAAAGCTATTATCAAACCTAAATTTCAAACAGCTTATCCTCCCGAACTACTGGAAGACAATGAAGATTCGCTTTTATATAAACTCACCAACGGATTGAAGCTACGCTTATATTGCAATTCAACAAACATTTTTGCCAAACAGTTTTTGACTTCCTGTAGTGAAAACTTTAAAACAGCTTTTTTTACAGAACAATCGCCCGAATCTTTTGCTGCAACCCACTATACAAGCGAAGCGGAAATATTTGAAAAAGCGGGATTGCCCTATATTCCACCATATCTGAGAGAAAAAGATAGTATCATTCAATACACAAAAAACAAAGGGGTACCTACTATTATACGTGAGGAAGATATCAAGGGCATTATTCACAACCATAGTACTTGGAGTGACGGTATCAATACGATTGAAGAAATGGCGGCTGAGCTCATTAGAAACAATTTTGAATATCTGGTCATTTCCGATCACTCGAAAACGGCCGCTTATGCCAACGGATTATCGGAAGAAAGAATATTGCAGCAACATGAACAGATCGATGAATTGAACAAAAAATTCGCGCCCTTTAAAATATTCAAAAGCATTGAAAGCGATATCCTCAATGACGGTAGCTTGGATTATGCCGATGAGATACTCAGCAAGTTTGATCTGGTTATTGCATCAGTGCACAGCAATTTGTACATGAGCGAAGAGAAAGCCATGCAACGCTTGCTAAAAGCAATTGAAAATCCCTATACCACTATTTTAGGCCACCCTACGGGTAGGCTGCTATTGAGCCGAAACGGCTACCCCATCGATCATAAAAAAATCATTGATGCCTGTGCAGCGAATCATGTAGCGATCGAAATCAATGCCAATCCACATCGTCTGGATTTGGACTGGCAGTGGATTGACTACGCCATGGAAAAAGGAGTTTTGCTCTCCATCAATCCAGATGCACACTCCATCAGCGGCTTCAGCGATATTAAATACGGCGTATTGGCAGCCCAGAAAGGCGGCCTTACTGCCGAATATAATCTGAGTAGCTTTAGCCTTGAAGCATTTGAAGCCTATTTGCAAAGAATCAAAAGCTTGAAGCAAGGATAAATGGTTAATCCTTCACCAGCTGCTGTTCCAGCTCCTCCAGTGAAATGCCTTTGGTTTCAGGCATCTTGGTGAGCACCCAAATCAGTTGTAATACCATCATAAAGGCAAAGAAGGCAAATATAGGCCATGGATTGTCTTTGAATATACCGTTTTCAGCATCCAAAAATACCGGTGTGATTAAAGTGATAATTGCAGCAAATACCCAGTGTATGCTGGAACCAAAAGCCTGTCCAGCCGCACGCACTTGATTGGGAAAGATTTCAGAAATGAATACCCATATTACGGCACCTTGCCCTATCGCATGTGATGCAATGAACAACATTAAAAATACTAATAGAAAAACGGCACCAGCTCCCGCATAAAACGCCCAAGCTACGATGGCCAGACTGATGATATAACCAATGGAACCTGCTATAAGCAAGGTTTTGCGCCCTGCCCGGTCAATAAAATAAAGGCCAACAAAAGTGAAAATAAGATTGGTAAGACCGATTAAAATAGAATTACCAAGAGAATCTTTTGCAGCCAGCCCTGCACGTTCCAGTATTTCAGGGGCATAGTACAAAATAAAATTGATTCCACTCCATTGATTGAAAAAAGCAATAAAAAAAGCCAGCCATAATATCTTTTTGTAACGTGAAGCAAAGAGGCCCGCCCCCTTTGCCTGCGGCTCTTCCTTCTGTCCGGCTTTCTCAATGAGGTTGATTTCCTTTTCAGGATCTTCTACTCCAAGTTGCAACATCACGGTTTTAGCTTTCTCCCTATCATTTTGAACTGATAGTAACCAACGCGGACTTTCAGGGATGCTAAATACCATGATGGTATAAATTACCGAAGGAATAACCATAACACCCAACATCCAGCGCCAATCATTGGCACCGTCCACACCCTGCAAACAGTAATTAGATAGAAACGCAATCAAAATACCGAAAACGATATTGAACTGGTACATCGCTCCCAGTCGTCCACGTGTTTTGGGAGTAGAAATCTCAGAAATATAAGTAGGCGCTACCACCGATGAAACCCCAATGCCTACCCCTCCTATAAACCTGAAAAAGGAAAAGGTATAAGGATCCTGCGCCAAAGCAGTCCCTAAAGCCGATAGCGTAAACAGTATGCCTATCCATAACAATACTTTCTTTCTTCCATAACGCTGAGTGGGAATGCCACCAAACAGAGCCCCTATTACAGTACCCCACAAAGCCATAGACATAATAAAGAACCCATGAAACCATGGCGAAGTGTGCCAAAGCTCCTTAATAGGCAGGTTAGCACCAGAAATTACTACTGTATCAAATCCGAAAATAAAGCCGGCCAGTGCGGCAATCAATGACAGACCCAAAATGTTTCTGCTGCGCTGTGTGGACGCATGCACGGTGGACTGGGGTGAGGTTTGCATAAATAAAAATTGGTTTACAATCGTTATAAAATCTATTTACAATACCTGACAAGCTGATCAGAACGATGCGGTAAATTACTTTGTTTTCCAAAAATCGCCTCATACAAAAACGATTTCGTATACAACAGCTCTAAACCGCTATATTTTAACCACCCAAAATCCGTCATTCACCGACCCTTTCCCTAGTGTTCGCCAGATTCCTATTGACAGGGGGCATCTGTACATGCTATGTTTGCATTGTAATCAATCACTAAAACATAAAAACACAATACAATGAAAAAACTGATTTTCTCCGCCGTTTTTGCCATCTCATTTGCAATGAGTGCCTTTGCCATAAATCCCAACAATGTTGATGACAAAGTATTGAAATCTTTTAATGAAACCTTTGCAGGAGCCACTCAGGTTAGCTGGACTCAGGTTGCCAACCACTATGAAGCCTTTTTCATCTCAGGGGATGTTAAAACCCGAGCATTACTAGATCATAAAGGTCGCATTTTGCAAACCATCCGTTATTACGGTAAGGGACTGCTTCCTGCAAGTGTAGCTGATGCTGTTACCGAAAATTACAAGAATAAAGAAATTTTTGCGATAACTGAAGTTCAAAATAAATACGGTACTAACTACCGCATCGTTCTGAAAGATCAAAAACAATACCTGCACCTTAATGCCAACAGCAAGGGTGATATTGAAGTAGCAAAAGTTTTCAACAGAGGTGATCAATAATATATAACACGTTCCGCATTCCCCGGCTAATGCTTTGGCATTAGCCTTTTTTGTTGTACGAAACAACCAAATGATAAGTATCTTTGTTAAATAAATGATGTTTAGACATTGATTTATACAAGCTATAGTAAGGATAGTTAAATTTGATTTTGTTTACACCAATGCATACACTTAGTACCCTAAAGGCTTTTACTGACACGCTCCCCATCCAAAGCAAACGGATGCCGGTATTATTTACCTCTCACGGAAATCCGATGGATATTCCGCTTTCAAAGGAAGAGCGCCCTTTTTGGGAGCGGCTGTTTGAACTGGGCAATTACCTTAAACAGCATTACGACGTAAAGGCGGCGCTGATCATTTCAGCGCATTGGTGTACGCGTGGTACATACGTAAACATATCGCAGGAGCAAAAGCAGATATTCGATTACTATGGTTTTCCAGAGCATTATTATCAGGTATACTACCATGCACACGGGGCTCCTGATGTGGCCAAAGAAGTTAAAAAGGTAGCTCCCATTGTGCAGGAAACTACCGAATGGGGGCTTGATCATGGTGCCTGGCCTATGCTGATGCACCTATTTCCCGAAGGAGATGTGCCGGTATTTCAAATGAGCATTGATTACTATGCCCCACCCTCCTACCATTATGAACTGGGTCGGCAGCTGAAACCTCTGCGCGAAAAAGGTGTACTAATCATCGGCAGTGGTGCTCTCATCCACAACCTACCGCTTGCCAGCCGAAAGTTATTTACGAACGACATGACGCCTTACGGATGGGAAGCCGAATATGATGCCTGGATTAAAAAGCAGATTGACGAACGCAACTTTGAAAACATCATTCATTACGAAAACAGTCACCAATTAGGAAAACTAGCCGCTCCCACTCCAGATCATTTTGTACCCGTACTTTACAGCTTAGGGCTCACCGACTCCAAAGATGCGATCCGCTACTTTTACGAAGGCGAACCCTCCCTTCCTGCTTTTAGTGAGAGGAGTTTTGTGGTGGAGTGATGCGTATGCATCTTATAATCCTCTATTCCATTGGAAGAATTTAGTTACAAGGAGAAACCTTACCACAATAAGACACTTGAAGATCACCTCGGTTTGGCCGCACACGAAGAAATGTATAACCTTTTAAATGCATATTGGAAGGAAGAATAAGAAAACTATCGAAGCTATGCACAACACAACAGTCTCCACTATCTCTCATCCAAGATTTAGATTATAAATTTATATAACAGCCCCTCTTATTTTTAATAGCAAAATTACAACTCAAGACCGGGGCTAGAGCTCTGTGTGGGGGGAACTCCGTTCGAGCCTCTCCCACTTTCGGAGTCGGAAAACTTTACAGCCTCAGAAAAATTGTACAGCAAATTAATTTTGATGAGCCCGAAGTTTGTTGGCCAAATCCAAGCGTAACAATCAGGACCATCATAGTATAAAGAACTTTCCAAATAGGGTTAAAAAATTCTACATGCACAATCAGATAAAACTAAGATATCTCACAATCTGGTATGAATATGGTTTTAGATCAATGCGAAAATGCAAGTAAACCCCTATCTGAAACACAAAAAAAGAGATGCAAATAGCATCTCATCTACTAATATAATATTATGAAGTCGAGACCTTGAAAACTTCTTAAGCTTCGGATTAAATTTAACCATCTCCTACTAAATACACCATGTCCATTTCCCTCAGATTAGATGGATTGCTCATCACCTATATCCATTTCATTGATTCTCGAAAGCCATAAAAAGAAGATGAAGAAGGTGAGACGAAGATCCCACCTTCAGGGGATTCTTAAGATTTAATAAAGTCTAAAATATCCTTGTTAATGATATCTGCATTTACGGTAAGCATTCCGTGTGACAATCCCGGGTATATGATTATTTTACCTTTTTGTAGTAACTCTATCGAACGCAGAGCAGTGGCCTCATAAGGAACAATCTGATCATCATCACCATGTAATACTAAAACAGGCACATCTACAGTTTTCAAATCTTCGGTAAAATCAGTCTCAGAAAAAGCTTTTACACTATCGTATTGTGATTTTACGCCTCCCATCATTCCTTGTCTCCACCAATTATCTCTCAATCCTTCGATCAGTTTGGCACCATCCCGATTGAATCCGTAAAACGGAATTGGCAATTCTTTGAAAAATTGATAGCGATTGTTTTTAGTATTATTACGGATATCATCTAAAACCTCAATGGGAACTCCCTTGGGGTTGTTTTCGTTTTTAATCATATAAGGAGTTACAGCCCCGATCAATACCACTTTAGACACTCTTCCTTTTCCGTATTTAGCCGCATACCTGATAGCTTCTCCCCCTCCAGTGGAGTGTCCCACGTGAATAGTGTTTTTCAAATCCAAATGCTCCACTAACTCATTCACGTCAGAAGCAAATGTATCCATATCATTTCCTACTGCAGTTTGAGTGGAACGACCATGCCCCCTACGGTCGTGTGCTATAACACGATATCCTCGTTCAAGGAAATACATAATCTGTGCATCCCAATCATCAGATGACAAAGGCCAACCGTGATGAAAGAAAATTGGTTGTCCTGATCCAAAATCTTTATAAAAGATTTCTGTTCCGTCTTTAAGTGTTAATGTTTTCATAATGAAGTAATTTTAGTTGTTAGCAAATTTTCTAACACAAAGTTGGTATGTAAACGAGGGCTGTTCAATGGACGGATTTCGCTATAAATTGTATTTTTTTCCCCTTTACCAGAGTTCGAAGAGTAAAAAAGAATTGATAAGCCTTAGCCAACACACCAATTATATTATAGTATCGGATTCTACAGATAGCAAAATCAGTAAGATAGGATGGGTACGTAACTCGTTATAAGTATAGCCTCTGATATTTTCCAATTAATAATTCTACTTTTCGATGCTTCTAAAGCGTTAATTGTGTATAGAAGCAGTATGCTTATAAAAGCCTACAAAATATAAAAAAAGAAAATAAAATCTTAAACCAGTTTAATATTTTCCCGAAACTCATCTAATATTTTTGATCCCTAAAATCGCTTCTAAATATGGGCATTACAAAATGAGACTTAGAATCTTTTATCATGACCTCTTGATGGCATTTATATATGACTGAGAAGATAGTTATCTTTTTATATAGCATTCACAATTGATCTTTTCATTAGTGAATGTATTGTTCTTTTGCAAAATATAAAAAGAAGTTGTATGCGTAAAAGAATTTATATAAGCGTTCTTATATTTTTTTGTTGTTGCTACTCCTTCCAAAACATTATCCTTGCTCAAAGCATAAGCGGCCTTCATGAAGCTATTAAGAAAGGAGATTCTTTGCATGTAGAAAGAATAATTGAAAAAGATAATCGTGCAGTGTTTCTACTGGATTCCATTACCGGAGCTACGCCGCTTCACTATGCGGTACAGGGAGGCAATGTCCACATCGTTCAAAAACTTGTAGAAGCAGGAGCTCTTTACAATCAGCCTTCGGGTTTACATGGAATGACACCTCTCATGGTAGCAGTTTGGCACCAAAATATAGATATCGTTAGGTATCTACTAACAATACCAGACATTTACTTAGATGCGCAATCAGCAGATGGTAGAAATGTTTTTGATATGCTAGGGAAAGAAAACAAAAATGATAATTCCGTTATCGAAAGTCCTCTCAGTGAAATCGAAAAATTATTGAAGGAAGCCAAGAATCGTCAAATTATTGATAAACACAGCAAACAAATGATTCATATAATTATTGATAGCACACTGGAGGATTCCATAAAGGCAACTAAAGTGGCTTCACTTTTGTTGAAAGGAGCAGATGTTAATTATGTTTATCCATGTGGACACGGGCCTAACAGTCGACATACCCCCTTATTAATCGCTGCCCGAGATGGGCATACCAAAACAGTAAAAGTATTATTGGATGCAGGAGCAGATATGACGATAACTTGCGGATTGATGAAGGCTACTCCAGCACACAAAGCTGCTTATATGGGTAATAACCAAGTGATGAGGTTATTAGTAGATCATCCCGATTTTAAGAAAATCATAGATCAACAAGGTCCTTTTAACGGCTACACGGCCTTACACGATGCCGTTTGGCAAGGGCATACGGACATCGTAAAGATTTTACTGGA
This sequence comes from Niabella digestorum, assembly GCF_036409055.1. Lineage (NCBI taxonomy): Bacteria > Pseudomonadati > Bacteroidota > Chitinophagia > Chitinophagales > Chitinophagaceae > Niabella > Niabella digestorum. Next base: position 35,395 of record NZ_JAZGLY010000010.1, read on the forward strand.
TGCCGGAGCTGCTATAGATTTAAAAGGCTGGGATGGGCTCACAGCTTATGAATTAGCAGAAAAATATAATAGAACAGAAATTATAAACCTTTTTGAAAACTATGGCAAATAATCATCCTAAGACAATTTTTATTACAGGCGGAACATCAGGAATTGGACTTGCTACCGCAAAAAAATTCTTCGAAGAAGGTTATCAAGTAATTCTTACCGGCAGTAATGAAAAAAAACTACAAAAAGTCATTGAAGAATATCCCTCTTTTCAAGCCTTTATATCAGACGCATCTAAAACCGAAGATATAAATAATCTATACTCAAAAGTAAATGCCTATACAACAGGACTAAATACACTTTTTGTAAATGCAGGTATAGGTATGTTTAAAAGATTCGATGAAATTAGCTATGAGGACTTTGATAAATTAATTGCCATTAATTATAAAGCAGTTTTCTTCACTATACAAAAGTTGCTCCCACTCATGCAAATAGGCAGTAGTATAATTATTAACGCCTCATGGACACATTTGAGAGGACTTCCCACTGCGGCATTATACGCATCTTCCAAAGCTGCTATTGCTTATTTGGCCAAAGTATTGGCACTGGAATTAGCGCCTCGCAAAATACGCGTTAATACGATTAGTCCGGGGTATACCAATACCGATCAGTTTAATGAATCGCATATAAGTCCCGAGCGTTATAAAGCTACAATAGCAAAAGTCCCTATCGGTCGATTTGCTCACTCTTCTGAAATTGCTAATACAGTTTTTTTTCTTGCTTCTGATATGGCATCCTATATAAATGGACAGGAACTAGTTGTTGATGGAGGACTAACAGCTGTTCATTTTGATGAATAATTTTACAAAAGAAATTGAAACTATGATCAATTCCCAATGTCAATGGGAGGATTGTCATTAACTATCAATTGTCCACTATCGAACAGCCTAATAATTGCACTAAGGCTAATAAGTTTAGGTAAATCGACTTTAGATAAACCCATTTACAAATATTGGATAGATCCTGATATTGCTATCTGCCCCCTGACATAGAAAATTAACTACAAGATTAATACTAAGTCTTTAAACTGGATTTCCCAATTGGCGCTGGATGACAGCAACTAAAAAACTATCCTTTATGCTTGCTTCAGAAACCCAATATAAATATCGGGAGAAGGTATGGAATACCTGCGAAAAGCCTTGGAAAGAAGTTTAATAAATCTCTGTAACAATTGGCTTATGAGCTCATTTTCCATTCATTAAAGATGAACGACAAAAATATATTTGGGACAAAGATATAGACACTACTAAATTAGCAATTGGTCACAATAAAGAAGGGAAGGCTTATGAAATAGTAGAAAAATAAAACGCCCAACGCTGCAGATGACTTGTTGACAACGATAGAAGATTATGGAAAGTTTCTAGCCAGTGCTCAAAAGTGGGATAATTGATCAAAAATATTTTGAAGAAATGACACAAAACCAAGTTATAACTAAGAAAAGAAAGTATTTGGGTCTAGCATCGGGAATAATCCTTACGAAAGCCTATTAAAACATTATTTGAGCACATATGGTCAAAAAATAATTGATATTTAAACAAAATAAAAAGTACACTCCCAGAAAAATTAAATTAAATCATAGGCCAAAATAAGCATGATGGAGTAGTTTTAATCCGAATATATAATGTCCAATAAAATCCTGTGGTAAACTTCAATAGCACCTTATACCAAAAACAGTCAATTTTTTCTTAATTTCAATTAAATCGTGCTAGGACAAACGAATGGCAAGATAGTACTCAATATCCGCTATTCATAGTATTCTCTTAGCCAATAGGGGTAAAATATTACCGTCAAATCAAAAATGTTTTTTAATGCAAACCTTTGCAAGTAAAAATCATCTCAACGGTGGAACAGATTAAGCATTTTTTCGAAATAAGTATGCAGACTTTACTGAGCAGGACTGGCATAGAATAGCTTCAAAATTTATTCAACAGGAATTCCCTAAAAAGACCTTGATTCTGAAAAAAGGTCAAGTAGAGCGATACGTTTCTTTTATTGAAGAAGGTATTGTTCGATACTATATACCCAAGGAAAATAAAGAAATCACTTTTGAGCTTACTTTTGCTAATGACTTTATTGGTGCTTATGACTCTTTCCTCACCAGACAACCCTCGGTATACCACATCGAAACCATCACTCCAACAAAATTGTGGAGACTTTCCTATGAGGATGTGCAAACCCTATATCGTGAAACTGAAAGAGGCAATCTGATAGGTCGACTCGCAACGGAAAAACTATTTTTAGAAAAAGTAAAACGTGAAATCTCTTTTTTAAATGATACTGCTGAAGAGCGTTATTTAAACCTCCTCACAGAACAACCCGAATTAATTAAAAAAATCCCTTTACAGTATATCGCTTCTTATATTGGTATCACCCCTCAAGCATTAAGTAGGATAAGAAGACGAATTTCTTAACCCAGGTTCATTGTTTGATATGGAACATTCAATTTCCTTTGCAAAAAGGAATGAGCATACGTTCAATATCACTATTCACCTTGTTAATTATAAAAACAATGATCGGGCAATCACAAACAGCTACATCGGTAACCTATGTACATTCTTCCTCTCCAAGTTTTAAATCTCAGTTGTTACAGTCATTGATGACAGTGGTCGGGAAGAAAAAGGATATTGAGAAGCGCATTAAGAGCAACAGATACCCCTCCGAACCTACAGAACCTACAAGTGATTTGATATCTGACTTTAATACTGAAATACGGAACATCAATAAGAGAAAAGTTTGGACGTTTACACCTAAACAAAGTAGTTCATCTAAAGTAATCCTATACATACATGGAGGTGGGTATATATCCAACCTAACAAAATATGATTGGGATCTTGTACATGAACTACTAGAAAAGACTAATTGTTCGATAATAGTACCTGATTATCCTTTAGCTCCATTTTCTAACTATAAAGATGTGTACGCCTATTTTAAAGTTAGGTGCAACCCTGTCGAACATCCGTACATAAATCGACAACACTCTAAAAAATCAAACTCATTTAACTTTTATAGTCAGTTGAAATTTATTTCAAAAAATAATTGACTATTAATATCTTTATCGTAATATTGCAATCTAAAAATAACACTTAGGCAATGGGAGCGACTAAAACAGAACTCTTTACAGACAAACAAAATCAAATTGCGACAATCGCAAAGGCGTTGGGACATCCTGCAAGAGTGGCAATTATCGAATATTTATTGACTGTGGACACTTGCATTTGCGGCGACATCGTAAACGAATTGCCACTTGCACAGCCGACAGTTTCGCAACATTTGAAAGAACTCAAAAACGCAGGACTAATAAAAGGAAATATTGAGGGCAATGCCATTTGCTACTGCATTGACGAAAATACTTTCAATATTCTGAAAGACTATTTTTCAAAAATCATATTAACCGTAACCAACCAAAAATGTTGTTAATCGTATGGAATTTACTTTTTTAATATCAATTATCTTGCTTATTGCTTATGCCGTTTTAGGTTTGTTTGACGGAGTATTTTTACATCTCTATAAATACCGTTTGTATGAACATAAGGAAAGCAAATTTGAACATTTAACTCATACCATTCGGGCGGTTTTATTTTCGGGTATTCTTTATAGTCTATTTATAGGCATCGAAAATAATCAACTGTTCTTTATCGGAATAGCGTTGATTGTACTTGACATTATTACGTTGATTGTGGACGCTTATGTAGAAAAAGACAGCCGTAAATTTATGGGTGGTTTGCCTCGTTGGGAGTACATCATTCATCTTTTGGTAAATGGTTTTCACTTTGCATCTATCGCTGTATTTTTGGTTATTAAAATTAACCTTACAGACAATGGCATAACTCTGCAAAACAGTTTCCAGCAGTATTCAAATTTTCACATCTTCCGAACAATAGCGTTAAACCTTTTGCCCGGTGCAATCTTAATAGGATTGTTACATATTTTGGTTTATATCCCAAAATTCAATTTCTATTTTAAAAAAGTTCAATTCAAATGTTGCTAAGACATTTTTTTTAAAATAATAAAATCGCAATATTGCAATAAAACATATAAAGTATAAAAAAATGAAACTATCAGAAGTAAAAGCACTTTTACCAACTTTAGAAAATGTAACATTCAAATTGGAAAACGGCTCTTTCGTTCCAGAACATTTTCACGTAACCGAAGTCGGAATGGTTACAAAAAACTTCATTGATTGTGGTGGAGTAATTCGTACAGAAAAAACCGTAAATTTTCAGCTATGGAATGCCGATGATTTTGAACATCGTTTAAAACCTTCTAAACTTTTAAACATCATTAAACTTTCCGAAGAAAAATTAGGCATTGAAGATGCAGAAATTGAAGTAGAATATCAAAGTGACACAATTGGAAAATATGCGTTGGCTTTTGACGGAACAAATTTCATTTTGCAAAACAAAACAACTGCTTGTTTAGCACAAGATGCGTGTGGAATTCCGTCCGAGAAAGTAAAGAAGAATTTATCCGAACTATCTGTAAATCAAAATGCTTCTTGTACACCAGGTGGTGGATGCTGTTAAAAGTATAAGCATATGCAACCAAAATTAAAATTTCTCGACCGCTATCTGACCCTATGGATATTCCTTGCAATGGCGGTAGGTGTAGGATTGGGTTATTTATTTCCAGATATTTCCAATGTAACGAACTCCCTTTCTGTTGGCACAACCAATGTGCCGTTGGCTATCGGATTGATATTGATGATGTATCCACCTTTGGCAAAAGTCGATTACAGTTTGTTACCTAAAGCTCTAAAAGACAAAAAAGTAATTGCCATTTCCTTGATATTAAATTTGGTTATCGGGACCGTTTTGATGTTTGGTTTGGCCGTTCTGTTTTTACGAAACGAACCCGAATATATGTCGGGATTAATTTTAATTGGTCTGGCAAGGTGTATCGCAATGGTTATTGTGTGGAGTGATTTGGCAAAAGCAAACAGAGAATACACGGCATTATTGGTCGCCCTAAACAGTATCTTTCAGATATTGACTTACAGTTTTTTCGTTTGGCTTTTCATCAACATATTGCCCAATAAATTAGGGATTGCTAATTTCAATATAAGTGTTTCAATGAAAGAAGTTACACAAAGCGTTTTGATATATTTAGGCATTCCTTTTTTTGCTGGTTTCGTGAGCCGTTATTATTTGGTAAAATCGAAAGGTATCGAGTGGTACAATAGAAAGTTTGTTCCAAAAATATCGCCTATTACATTGTATGCTTTACTGTTTACCATTGTGCTGATGTTCAGTTTAAAAGGCGACAAAATATTGGAGTTGCCTTTAGATGTCATAAAAATAGCGATACCATTAATCATTTATTTTGTACTCATGTTTTTCTTGAGTTTTTTCATTAGTAAATTTCTAAAAGTCCCTTATGATAAAAACGCATCTATTGCATTTACAGCTACTGGCAACAACTTTGAATTGGCAATTGCGGTCGCCATTGCGGTATTTGGCATACACTCGCCTCAAGCATTTGTGGGTGTTATCGGTCCTTTAGTTGAAGTTCCTGTTTTGATATTATTAGTCAGAGCAAGTCTATTTTTAAAACGAAAATATTATAAACAATGACAAAGAAAATTTTAGTGCTTTGCACAGGAAACAGTTGCAGAAGTCAGATAGCGGAGGGTTATTTACGACATTTTGCGAACGGAAATGCAGAAGTTTACAGTGCAGGCGTCGAAACACACGGAGTAAACCCAAAAGCCATTGCAATAATGCAAGAAGACGGAATTGATATTTCAAATCATACGTCAAACAACATTGATGAATATTACGACATTGATTTTGATTTTGTCATTACAGTTTGCGACAATGCCAAAGAACGTTGTCCGTTTTTTCCAACTAAAGCAAAGAAGTTTCATCACAACTTTTCAGACCCAGCAAAAGCAACAGGAACAGACGAAGAAATTAATGAACAGTTCAGAGAAGTCAGACAGCAAATTAAAGAATACTGCGAACGATTTATAGCGGAAAATCTAAAGGGAAACCAATAAGGGCAGCACCTAACAACGGTTTTGCAAAAGAGCGGGCTTAGTGCTAAATTGAAAGTTTGTGCTTCGTATTCCGCCAATGCTGTTCGCATTGGCTACGTTCGTGCAAAATTGAAGCTATCCGCTTCGATTTTCCGCTCTTTCGCAAAGCCGTCAAACGTTAGTGGCAATGGCGCCGCCGACAACAACAGCCGTAAACCTGAAATTCAACAGGCACATTTAGTTTTTACCGACATTCCAAAAAACAAAAAAAGCTGTCGCATTATCACGACAGCTTTTTTATGCTAACAAATCTGTTATTTTATTTCAGTAATCCATTCTATTCCGCTGATATCAATCAGTTTCAATGCGTAATTTTCTTTGAGCGTAATTCCTTCTAAGTCAATCGTCAAATCGGCTTTTGCACCAAGCGGTAAAATCAGGCTATGTTTTCCCGGTTTGATTTTTGCCACATAATGATTATTTATTTTTTCTTTCGGAAATTGAGCTAGTTCCTCTTGCCCAATGGACTTTATGACCTGATTGTTTTCGTCCAAAATCTGTATTCCAATCAAAAAAGAACCGTAAACATCCGCACCCTCAACCCTGAATAGTTGAAAAGAAAGTTGTGAGCCGTTTTGCTGAATATTTGAAATTTCAACTTTGGGCTTGACCGATTTGTTATGAAGCGTACCAAATACACCTCCGTGGAAATATTGGTTGGTAAACAAAGTTAATCCAAAAATAAGCAACGACATGACCAGAACTTTTGGAGCTAAATTTTTTATTGGAAGCTCGCCCGAACCTAAAAAAGCAAACCATTTTTTATTGGTAAACTGATAGGGTTTATTCATTAAATAATTGTCTAACGAATAAGCTCCGCTACCTGTTAAGAACAAGACAAAGCCACTTGCCACTCCCAACACACCTATTTGCCATTCGTCCAAACAAGTCGTTCCAATCCAACCAGAACCCAAAAGAATTCCCATCGCCAAAAAGAACACCCCAATGCTCATCAGCCTTGTAAATAACCCCAAAATAATGAACAAGCCGACAATGGCCTCTACAATCGTAAAAATAACCATTGAAATTTGCAACGCTTCGGGGTTGGAAACCAAATATTCAATAATCGGTTTGATGCCCAAAGCATTGGGGAGAAAGTGATTGAATTTTTCACCTATATAGCCCGCTTCTTCGGGAATAAGTTTGTTGTCTAAAATCAACCTTCGCCAAAAAGCGGAAAAATAAGTCCAGCCGATTACCCAACGTAAAGGTAGCGTAAAAAGTCCAGCCTTGCCGACTGCACTGTCAATATATTGTTTCATTGATTTTTATATTTTAATTAAACGTGAAAATGATATGATAATACGAAAGCAAAATCACGCTATATCAATTTTCAGCCGTTTGTATAAAATATATTTTGGAGGACTGTTGCCCGAAGATGTTTTTGAATAATCGTTGTAACCTTTGGAAGAAAGTACGACAAAACACGAATTATTGACAACCTGAACAGGCTCAATTTCTTTATTAATTTTCGCTTTTTTTACAACCGAAATTTGCTGGTTATCATTTTGCGAATACGAACAGCTATTTGTCGGAGCAATTGTCTTTGACTTGTTGAGCGGTTTGGCATAATCCGTACTGACCACTTGAGACAATGCCTCCTTGACAGTACAAGGACTTAACGAAAACAGAACAAACCACATCAATAAAATATGTCTGATTTTTTTGATATGGCTTTCCTTTTTCGTCATCTCTACAAAGATACAGTTATTTTGATTGGATTATGTTAAGATTGCCTAATAAACGGCTTTTCACCATTAAATGTTTTGTTACTTAAAACTAAATTATAGTGAATGACTAATAGCCACAGCCACTAACAAAGGTTTTGCAAAAGAGCGGGTTAAGTGTTAAATTCAAAGTTTGTACATTTAACCACAAAACCATTTTTTATTTGCTTTTAAAATGTAAATTAGCAAATTGAAAAAATGGTTTTGCTCACGTTAGTGCTAAATTGAAAGTTTAGGCTTTCTAACCCGCTCCTTCGCCAAGCCCTGAAACGTTAGCAGAAACTCTAAACAAACATTTCGCATAAAATGAAATTATTTTTGAATGACAAAATTTTCACGTTATTCCAATTTGAAAAAGAAAATGACTTCGAATTAGAAGTCGTAAAAAATTCAAAAAAATTTTTTGGAAAAAACTCTATTTATATAGATGCCAAAAAGAAAATTCATACAATATCTTTAGGAAATTCAATACCTGATGGATTTTTATTTGATATGTCTGATAAAAAAAATCCTGAATTTTATATTGTAGAAGTAGAATTGGCGAGTCACGATTTTTATAGGCACATTTTCCCACAGATAACAAAATTTTTTGGTTTTTTTAAAAATCATAAAGGGCAAAACGATCTGATAGAAAAAATTTTTTCACACATCAATGAAGATGATGAAGTAAGAAAAGAGTTTAAAAAATATCTTGGGGAAAAAGAAATTTATAAATTCATCAAAGATACTATCGAAAAAAGTCAAAATATTTTGCTAGTAATAGATGGTGACAAAAAAGAGCTCCCCGAAATTATGGAAACATATACTGAAACTTGGGGAAAAATGGTTAAACTCATACAAATCAAAAAATACTCAAACTTGACAGAATCTATTTACACAATGCATCCTGATTTTGAAAATATTGAATTTGCAGAAATTGAAAATGAACAAGAAGAAGATGATATAGCGCAAGAATATGATGAAAGTATCCATTTAGAAGGTGTAAATGATGAAATTAAAGATGCATATTTTAAAATTAAAGATTATTTGTTGAATATAGATCCAGACCTAATCTTTAATCCTAAAAAGCATTATATTTCAATTCGTAAAGAAAAAAATATTGCATTTTTTATTTTAGGAAGAAAAAAATTAAAAATAGTTGTGCTTAATCCTGAAGATGAAACTCGTAAAATAATAAAGCATCATCAGATAAAGTCTCTAACAGCAAGTGTTCAAAAATTTTGGAACGGTCCAAGTTGCGCTATAATTCTTGAAAATGAAAAGAATTTAGATGAAGTAAATATTTTATTAAAACAACTGATCGAAAAATAAGAGCTTCTGCTAACAAGGGTAACCGTTGCACAACTCTCTATTTTTCCAAAGAATCTTTAAAACCCAAAAAATTCAACCTCTTTTAAGTCGATTTAAAGGAGGTTTATTTTTTAGTTGTAGTTCAAAATGCTAAAATTTGAGTGGCTTAAAAATGAATTTTTGAGCTCGTGAAGATGCGTTTTTAGAAAACAGTACACTT
>NZ_JAZGLY010000011.1:0-31111 GCF_036409055.1 Niabella digestorum
TTGAACAGATGGGTGTGCATGAAGCGATAATAGCTTTGCACGGCCTCTCGGCTGATGGGATAGTACTCGTCCAGATTAAAAGTGATGACGTTTTTAAAGCTCAGCCCTTCTTCCTTGTGCATGCGCACCAGTTCGGCATACAAAGTTTTAGGACTGGAGCCAGTAGCCAAACCTAGCACACATGGCTCATTGGACGCCTGCTTGGAACGGATTAAATCGGCGATAATCCGGGCGATAGCAATGGAACCACTCTTTACATCAGGGTAAATGCTTACAGGAATTTTTTCCAGGCTATCCAAAAATCTATTTTTCTGCTCTTTGCTCATTGTATTTTGCTCAGTTTACAGTTATAGAGGTAGAATCATTATCCTTAAGAGTGCAAACTTAATCATTACCATAGAAGTTTACTCCCCAGAGTTTATAGCGTTTCTTCTGCACTTCAACTCTCTTTACAAAATCATCCCAGTTTTTCTCACTCTGAGGGGTCCATAATGTTTCACTCACCGCCGATACGCGTGGGAACAACATATATTCTGCCTTTCTTGGGTTGGAAATATATTCGGCCCACAGATTGGCTTGTCCTCCTTTGATATACTGTTTTTCTTCGTCGGTTAATGCATCGGGGAATAATTTCCAGCTATACACTTTTTCTAATGATAGATGCGAGCGATTATTTGTAATGGTTACAGAATCTTCTTTAGGGGCTTGTTGATAATCGAGATATACATAGGTTGTGGGAGTCATGATTACGTTATGGCGTTGCTTTGCTGCTTCGATACCTCCTTTTTCACCACGCCAGCTCATAACCCATGCATTAGGAGCTAAGCCACCTTCCAGTATTTCATCCCAGCCAATAAGAATTTTGCCTTTGCTGTTTAAATATTTTTCGATTCTTTGTACAAAATAACTTTGTAGATAGTGCTCGGCTTTGTGTTTTTCGTCTGATTTGATGTTGAGCTCTTGAATACGCTTTTGGCAATTAGGACATCTTTCCCAATTATATTTGGGACATTCGTCACCGCCGATATGTACAATTTGGGAAGGAAATAAAGGTAATACCTCATCCAATACATCCTGCAAAAACTCGAAGGTACTTTCTTTGCCGGCACAAAAAACATCGGCATACACACCCCAACTTTGCATTACCTGTTTGCCTATAGTATCTCCAGCCCAATATTCGGGTTTGTTTTTTTCTTTTATAAAGTATTCATAGGATGATTTTTCAGGGAAGCAGCTCAGATGCGGATAGGCTGCAATGGCTGCACTGGCATGACCTGGCATTTCTATTTCAGGTATAACGGTGATGAATCTGTCTGCTGCGTATTTTACAATTTCTTTTACTTCTTCTTGGGTATAATATCCGCCATAGCGCTGATTGGTATTCCCTGTGCCTGGGAACCGGCCGATTATAGTACCATTACGCCAAGAACCCACACTATTTAACTTTGGATATTTTTTGATTTCTATACGCCATCCCTGGTCTTCTGTCAGGTGCCAGTGGAAGGTATTCATTTTATGAAAGGCGATATAATCAATATATCTTTTAATAAAGTCCAGTGGAAAATAATGACGGCATACATCCAGCATCAATCCTCTATAACCAGCTACCGGAGCATCTTTGATGGCAACAGCTGGAACTTTTAATACATTTGATTTTTCAACAGGTAATAATTGTAACAGCGTCTGAATACCATAGAAGGCGCCTGCAGGAGAGTTGCCTTTTATTTTAATTCCTTTGGGACCGGCATCTAAGGTATACCCTTCTTTATTGTCGGCTGTATTGATAGACGTAATAACGATACCGTTATTACCTGAAGATTTAATGGGTAATTGGAAACCGTAACAGGTTTTGAGGTAGTCGTTAAGGAAGTTTGCCGATTTAATATCATCTTGGGTTTTAGCTATAATAGGCGTTTTAGAAGTAATAACAAATGTTCCGGTTTTCTTTGTTAGAGAGGTAGGTTTCGGAATGATGCTGATTTCCTGTGCAATCAGTTGAGAAGCAATAATAAATAGTAGGAGAAAAGTACAGATTTTGCGCATAAAAATTAGGTTTTAGATATTGTGTGCCAAGATAAGTATTTTTTTAAGAGTATATTGCGGTACGGTAAGTGCAAACGGTTGCTTAAAAAGTTTTAGTATGACAAACAAACAAGTGGTAGAAAAGTTTTATGAGGCATTTAGCCGTAGAAATGCAGCGATTATGAACAGTTGTTATGCTGAAGATATCGTCTATAGCAATCCGGTGTATGGTTTATTACAAGGCCAGGAAGTGCACTGTATGTGGGAACTGTTTTGCAAAGAGGTTCATCATTTTTCATTGACATTCGGAACCATTACGGAAATCGATGAAGAATACATTACGTGTAATTGGACCGCAAAGTATAATGATATAGTTACTGGACGTCAAATAATCAAAAAAGCAAAGGCATTTATGCGTATCAATAAGGGGATCATTGTGGAGCATAGTGATGCCTTTAATATCAATACCTGGATGACTCAGCATTTCGGTTGGAAAGGCTATTTGTTTGGCTGGACATATTATATGAAACGCTCCGTATTTAAAAAAGCTAGGAAGCGACTAGAGACTTATATGAACAATCGCTAGTTATTTAATACCACCGAAGGCTGCAAAGCATAAATGCTTATGTAAAACCTCTATTTTTTGAAATCCTGTTTTTTGCATAAGATGTAACTGATAGGTGAGAGAGCGTGGTGAATCTTCTTTTTCGATATAATCCATCACTTTGTTACGATAAGCCGCTCCTCCTATACCTTCGAGGTATTTCCCATATTGCTCCCAGATAAAATGGTGCACGGCTTCGTCTTCCTGCGTTACGAGATCATTTATAAATAAGCAGCCTCCCGGTTTCAATAATTTGTATAGTTTTTGGAATGTATTTTCCCAATCTTGATCCTCGCGCAGGTGATGTAAAACAGCACCAGCTAAAATGATATCGAACGATAATTCAGGTAACGATATGGTACGTATATCTCCTTGATAAATTTCGATGCCTCCATTGGGCACGGCTTTGATTCTGCTTTCGGCTCTTTCCAGCATGGGCTTACTCAGGTCTACGAGACTACAATGTAAAGAGGGTAGCTTGGAAAGCATTTTCAGCGTATAGTTCCCGGCACCACAGCCTACATCCAGCAAATGGGTAGCATGAGGAACAACTCTTTTGGCCGCTTCGGTAATCAGCTCCAACGAAATCGTGGCATCAATAGTGGATTGCTGGCCGGTTTCCAAATTGGAGAAACGTTCTACGTCTTTATCGAATCTTTCACGAATTTCGTCAATAGTGGATTTCATCTATTGTGCTAATTTTTCTGCCAGCCACAAAAACTCGGAAGCGAAATTGTGGATGCTTTTTTCAAAGGCGGGTTCCAGCAAATTGCCTTGTGCGTCTATTTTTTTATCAATCTGCGGGATAATCAGTAGTTGTGGGCTGACGATAGTAAATACTCCTGCTCCCAGTAAAATCAGCTGCTGAGCAGCTCTCATGCCTCCTAATGCACCATTCGAAGCTGTAACAATGCCCAGCGCTTTATGTAATTGTTTGGGAAAATGATCTACCAGATTTTTTAATGCAGGAGAATAACTGCCATTATATTCCGGTGACACGAAGATAAAAGCATCAGCTTTAAAAATGCGTTCAAACAGTGGTTTCCATTCATCAGGAGTATTGTCAATAGAATTAAATGCCCTTTCTACCCATGGAAGCTGAAATTCTCTACAGTCGATAATACCTATATGATGACTGGTATTTTTTTCAAACCATTGTTGTAAAGTATATGCTGCTCTTACGGTTAAACTTTCTTTTCTGGGACTACCGGATATAATTTCAATGTTCATGTATTAATCTTTTAGCTATGTAACAGTGAACTAGAGTAATTGTTGTTTATTTCGGATTTAAATTAATTGCAAACATATGTTTAAAATACTATTTTCGATCCATAAATACGTCCTATGAATCGCAAAAAGTTTTTACAATTAAGTGCACTTACGGGAGTTTTTGGGGTGTTGGGGAGCAAAACTCTTGCCCAAACCGACGCTATTAATGGTCCTGTTGTTGTTTCTACTTGGGATGCGGGCTTGCGCGCCAATAAGGGAGCTTGGGAGGTTTTGGGCAAAGGTGGAAGCGCTCTGGATGCCGTTGAAAAAGGAGTTATGGTAACTGAGGATGAGATTAATTGCTGCGTGGGATTGGGCGCTAATCCTGATCGGGATGGCATTGTAACACTGGATGCCAGCATTATGGATCATCAGTTTAACTGTGGTAGCGTGGCTTTTTTGGAAAGAATTAAACATCCTATTGCTGTAGCCAGACGTGTTATGGAAAAAACACCACATGTAATGTTGGTGGGAAGTGGTGCTCAGCAATTTGCTGTAGCTGAAGGTTTCCCTTTAGAGCCACAACAACTTTCATCAGAGGCTGCAAAAGCATATGAGGAGTGGTTGCGAAATTCGAAATATGAGCCGCAGATTAACCGGGAGAATCAGTCACACGGACCGTTTGCACCAGCTCAGATAAACGGAGAGTGGAATCATGATACCATTGGAATGGTGGCGTTAGATGCGCAGGGACGCCTAGCCGGAAGTTGTACGACCAGTGGTATGGGATTTAAAATGAGGGGTAGAGTAGGAGATTCTCCCATTATCGGTGCTGGATTGTACGTGGATGGAGAAGTAGGGGCATGCACAGCTACCGGTCAGGGGGAAGATATTATTCGTGTGGCAGGCTCTAGTAGTGTAGTTGCATATATGCGTCAGGGGTATGGTCCTGAAGTGGCCTGCCAGAAAGTAATTGAGCGTATCGTAAAAATTAAAGGAGAGGATGCTCGAAAAATACAAGTAGCTTTCCTTGCAATTAACAAGTATGGTGTAGTGGGTGCTTATGCACTACATAAAGGGTTTAATTATGCCATAAAAACTGTAACTACCGAAAAATTGGTGGAGGCAAAAAGCTGGTTTCACTAATTATTGAACACTCTTAAATTTTAGAAATTTTGGCATATATACTCGAAATTGCTACTTCTGATTTTGAATCTACTAAGAATGCAGTAGCTGGAGGTGCAGATCGTATAGAGCTTTGCGCTAATCTGGGTGAGGGGGGGACTACCCAGTCGTTTGGGGTCATAAAAAAATGTCGGGAACAATTTCCTTCTACGCTAATTTATCCCATCATACGGGTGCGGGGTGGCGATTTCTTTTATACTAATGAGGAATATGATTGTATGTATCAAGATGCGCTACAATGTAAAGAACTTCAGTGTGATGGTGTGGTAGTAGGATTCTTAAAAAGAGATGGTAGTATAGATGTGGAGCGTACGGCCCGGATTGTTGAGGCAGTGCACCCTTTGAAAGTAACCTTTCATCGTGCATTTGATAGATGTGTAGATCCGTATAGAGCACTTGAGCAATTGATAGAAATAGGCTGTGAAAGAATTCTGACTAGTGGTCAACAGTTGACAGCTCCCGAAGGGGTGGAATTGATTGCAGAGCTGAACCGCATCGCGGCAGGCAGAATTATTATTATGCCGGGTAGTGGGGTGCGTGCCGAAAATGTAGCAACTCTTGCTCAAAAGACCGGCTGTCGAGAGTTTCACACCTCTCTACGTGAGCTACAGCATAGTAAGATGGACTTTTTCCCAAAAGCTTTTGCCGATAGTACGGAGAATAATCATTATTCGGTAAATACTTCTTCAGTGCGCCAACTCAAGGATCTGCTAAATAGCTTATCTTGATAAATGGAGATTGGGTTTATCCACTTTAAAATATTTTATAATTTCACCAATTCTTTTCTGATAGCTTCCAAGCAAAGCCCTACGCGGCTTTGTACATTAAACTTTTTGAATAAAGTCTCACGGTAGCCGTCAATGGTGCGTTCGCTTAAATTCATGGCTGCCGCAATTTGCTTATAGGTGAGTTCGCTGCAAGCGTACTGCAGAAAAGTCAGCTCTTTCGGAGTGAGTTGTAATTCTCCTATCTCATCAGCCTTCATTAGAATCCTTCTGAAGTTAATATTACAGGCATCAGCATTATAATAACCTTTTTTGTCTATTTCTTCTAAAGCCTTCTCCACTTCATTAGGATGGGTGTCTTTTAACAGATAGCCACAACAGCCGGCTTTAAACATAGATATAATGGTGTTGTCATCAGCATTCATGGTTAAAGCTGCCGGTTTAATGGATGGATAGTTTTCTGTAAGCCATCGAGTAGTTTCAATGCCATTCATCACGGGCATATTTACATCAATCAGGATGATATCGGGCAGCTCTTTTCTGCCTTTTATTTTTTCTTGCAAATCCTTCCCGTTTAAAGCTTCCAGAACAACTTCATAGGTATTAAAGCTTTCTAAGAGCAAACTCAGAGATTTTAAAAAAAGTTGATGATCGTCGACAAGTCCTATTTTAGTTTTCATAGTGATTTTTGTTTTCAGGTATATGTATGGTAATGGTAGTGTTACCGGGTTCGGATATAAAATTGATCTTGCCTCCCAGCAGCTGTGTGCGGGATTCCATATTTTTTAATCCTAAGCCTTTCTCACATACTTCTGCTTGAAAACCTTTCCCGTTGTCATATACGGTGATTACAAGGTGTCCATCTTGTTTCGATAGACTGATGATGAGTTTGTCACAGCCACTATGTTTAATAGCATTTTGTATAGCCTCTTGAATAATGCGAAAAAGGATAATTTGCTTGGAAGAGGGTAGTGCCGGCTGATGGGTTACTTGTAAAGAAGCGTGAATAGTGGCTGTGGCATTTATTCGAGTAATTTCATTTTTCAAGTTTTCGATGAGATTAAACTGCGACAGCCACTCTTTATCAAGTGATTTGGAAAGTGAACGCAATTCACTAATCGCTTTTCCAAGCGTAGCATTAGCAGTGAACAGCGCATCAGGCGGCGATGTCATACTTCGTTCTGCAAGTCCGATAAGCATGCGCGAAGTGCTTAGCAATTGTCCCACATTGTCATGAAGTTCCTTCCCGATCTGCATAAAGGTTTGTTCTTGTACTTCTATTTGAGAGCGTAGCAGCTGATTGTTAAAATGTTCTTCCAATAGTTGTTTTTCCTGTAGATGTTTATAATCTCTGCGCTTGTACGCCATTAACAGGAAAACGATAAACAATGTTATCAGAAAAAGAAAGGCCGAGGAGCTCAGAATTACGATAATATCGTTCGATAGTTTTTGCATAAAACGCCATAACTAATATACGCACAACAGATGAACAGCAATATATTATGAAATCTCCACAAAATTCCTACCGTAGCACTATCGCTGTGAATAAGATACTTGTACGATATAAAAATAAAAAAAGCCCCGGCATAATAAGTAAATATTCCTACAATGCACCAGAATATACTGGTCTCGGGAATGCTGATTTCCTCGGATGTATTAATCAGTCTTGCATAGAAGAAATAAAGGCAAAAGCTTACAATCGCAAGACTTTCAATAGCGGCACTGGTGCTGTTGAACTGGGAAATTCCGTCTCCCTGAAATAGAAGCAGCATGTTGATGACTGCATATACGAATAGAAATAGTGAAAACGCTATGTTGCTTATTTGAAACAGTTTTTTTAGAAAGAGATAGGAAAGGCATAGGAAGGATGTGGTGGCGTTGATTTTATACACCCAATAGTTGTTCCCGTCAAATACTTTTTCAATTATTGTAGCAATGGTGTTGCAGCATAATTGAATAATGCAGAAAAACATAATAGGATACATCTCTCTGGATAACTTCTTTCGGTTGATGAAAAGCAGCAACGTAGCCACAACCGGTCCTATGCTATCCAAAATATTTAATATTTCCTTTATCCCTTTCATTACGGGAGCCATCCATTATGGTTCATCAGGTGTTTCGGGACCACATCCGGGAGGGTTAGGACAGCCATCCACTTCATCTGATGCAGCTTTGGATACCGCTTGAATGCTGCTACCACCTTTTTGAGAACCGTTGTCGGCACGGGCTTTAATTTCAACAACATTAAGGGTGCCGTTCTCCGCTGTGCGTCTTACTTTTATCTCCTGACTTATAATAATGCCTTTAGCATGAGGATTTGCCTTTAATAATTGCTCAATTTTTTCCCTTGTAAAATAAAACTCGATTTTACATTGTTTGGATTGTTCATTTGTCATAATGAGGAGATTTTAACCATAAAAATAAAAAACTGAGGGCGATTATATACCGGGAATTTTCCCGGGTGAAACATGATGATTTTCACGTTGCTATGCACATGAAGGGGTAATATTTTTGGTTATCGCAAGCAATAAAAGAGGTGTGCTAAGCTATGAAAAACACCATTAAACAAACCTTCCTGTGAAACCACCTGATCGGAACTGGCTGGTGGGGAAGCTATAATGGCAATTTCCCCACTTTGCCATTATTACCTACTAAATATACGGCATTTTCCTGTTGGCTATAAGCGCATGCATTAAAGCTGATGGGGCTTACCGATTGCCAATTTTTCCCTCCGTCGTAACTGATGTCGACTCCTGTAATTCCACAGGTGATTAAAGTGTTCTTGTTAATGGCACATACACAACTTCGATACCCTCCGGGCATGGTTTGGGGATAGTGCCAGCTTTTGCCTCCATCGTTACTGTATACAAAAGCACTGTCCTGATTTTTGAGATCATTGTAATTGCCTGCAGCTATCCATATGTGATTGTCCCGTATAGCAATGCTATTAGCACCTCGCATAACACTGCCCTGAGCTACGGGTAACAGCTGCATTTTATCGTGTACAAAAAGGCGTGATACATTACCGCCGCTAACTAGGTAATACTTGTTTTTATGCCACACAATATTAGTGCCGCTGGCGGCGAAGAATGCTTCTCCGGGTTGTGCGGGAGGTAGGTTTAGAACATTGCTTTCCTGCCAAGTATTACCTCCATCTTTAGTTTTGGCAACAAATATTTTATTATCTATCGGGTCGCCGATTACAATACCTTCTTTCTTATTTTTAAAAGCCATCGCATCCAGAAAAATATCAGGATGGTTGTTCTCATATACTTTATGCCAGCTTTTTCCTCTATCAGTAGTTTTTAATATGTACGCTGGGGAAGCAATGCCCATTATTACTGCTGTGCTTTCATCCAATACTTCAATATCTCGGAAATCTGTTTTTTCAAAGCCCGTTACTGTATGCCACTGCCAGGTGGTTCCGCCATCCTCTGAGCGTCCTACAGTACCCTGAGAGCCGCTTATCCATATTGTGTTTTTGAAAATAGATAATCCTCTAAAACTTTTGCTAGGAACATCTGCGATGATTTGCACTTCCTGTGCGGCAAGAAAATATGTGCCTAATAGCAGGAAGCTACTCACTATTGTTAGTCTTTTCATTTATTAAAAATAAAAAATAGCTAAATAAGTGGTATCAATATCTGATGTAAATGGGGGACTTGCAATTACGTAATCAGCCCTACAATTGTCGTGTATGCCCCGTGTATCTGTTGTATATAAAGTTCAACTTTGTAATGATAGGCCCTTCTTTAAGAAAAGCAGTGGAGCAGCTACCACTTTAATAAACGGGCGCAGCCGAAAAGCCAAAAGAGTAGGCTCTAAACGATTAGTCATGTCCAATAATAGTATCTCACTACACAGAGTAATTAAAGCTTCTCCTGAAAAAGTATATAGAGCTTTTACAGAGCCATTAGCAATAGCGGCATGGTATCCGCCTTATGGTTTTCTTTGCAATGTCCATGAAATGGATGTGCGCGAAAAAGGCGGGTTCAAGATGTCTTTTCATAATTTTACCACCGGGAGCAGCCATCAATTCTCCGGAACCTATGAGCTGGTAAAACCTAATGAAGCATTAACAGTAACCGAAAAATTTGACCAGCCTGATCTACCAGATATTATGACTACTAAAATAGAGCTCAAAAAAGTATCTGTGGGTACTGAGTTAAAAATTGAACAACATGGATTCCCCGCTTTTATCCCTGCTGAAATGTGCTACTTGGGATGGCAGGAATCGCTGGAAAAACTTATCAAACTTGTGGAGCCTGAAATTCCGGATGAATAGGAGGTATAAAATCAGTACGCTTTTATAAGCAAACAACCCATGTCATTCTCGGCATGGGTTGTTTCTATTCAAATGCATCAATGATTTTATTTAGTAGCGTTTCAATGCAGCACTAATTTTTTCATACTGCTCCTCATCGGTCACATCCTGTGGTTGAAACTTCTCGCCGATGACTTTTTCGTATAGCTCGATATATCGGTTAGAAATCGTTTGCACCCATGCATCGGTCATTTCTGGCACTTGTTGCCCCTCTTTGCCCATGAAATTATTTTCGATCAGCCATTCCCGAACAAACTCTTTGCTAAGCTGTTTTTGCTTTTCGCCTTTTTGTTGACGTTCTTCAAATCCTTCAGCATAAAAATATCTCGAGCTATCTGGCGTATGCACTTCGTCCATCAGTACAATCTCGCCGTTAAGTTTGCCAAACTCATATTTAGTGTCCACCAGTATCAATCCTTGTTTAGCGGCCAGTTCCTGACCACGTTTAAAGAGGGCTAATGCTAACGTTTCCAATTGAGCCCATTCTTCGGCTGTAGCCAATCCTTGGGCAATAATTTCGTCCTTGCTGATATCCTCATCATGTCCCTCACTGGCCTTGGTGCTTGGGGTGATGATGGGAGTTTCAAATGGATCGTTTTCTTTCATGCCCTCCGGGAGTGGCACCCCGCAGAGTTCTCTTTTACCACTATTGTAAGTGCGCCATGCGTGGCCGGTTAAGTGGCCGCGTACTACCATTTCTATTTTATACGGTGTACATTTATATCCAAGAGCACTATTGGCAGTAGGCGTTTCTAGTAACCAATTCTTACAGATATCTTTAGTGGCATTTAACATGTATGCCGCAATTTGGTTAAGTACCTGACCTTTATAGGGAATGGGTCGGGGTAAGATGACGTCAAATGCCGAAATGCGATTTGAAGCAATCATCACCAATAAACGATCGTTTATCGTATATACATCTCTTACTTTACCGCGATAAAAATGGGTTTGCTCTGGGAAGTTAAAATCTGACATGTCGCGAAAATAATTAAGAATTAGTATGGCTGCGAGTGTCCTTGTGGATTTTTTTATACTAAAAATTTTTGTAGAAAAACTAACAAGTGTTAACTTAATGTTGAATTTCTTCAAAATTAGTCCGTATGAAACCCCTACAACGATTGCTCGTGCTATTAGCCTTGCTAAGTACCCCTGCTTTTTCCTATGCTCAACAAGTGATCAGGGGTGTAGTTAAAAACGCTGATGATTCGGAGGTGGTAGCTCATGCTTCCGTAATTGTAAGTGAGACCGATCAAGGCACTTATACCAATACGAAAGGTATTTTTGAATTAAAAGTGTCGCAGCTGCCGGTAAAGCTTCAAATTTCTTCAGTAGGATATGCTACGCAAGAAATAGAAGTGAATAGCGAGGAGCCGATCACTGTATTACTTTCCCGAAAGCAGGATCTAGGTCAGGAAGTTGTAGTATCTGCTTCACGCGTGGCAGAAAGAATTTTGGAATCTCCGGTAACGGTAGATCGGGTTAATCATGTTGCCATCCGAAATGCAGCCGCACCTAACTTTTATGAAGGCTTGTCCAACATTAAAGGGGTAGACATGACTACGTCTAGTATTACGTTTCGTACGCTTAGTACACGTGGATTTAACGGAAGCGGTAATCTACGATTTAATCAACTAGTAGATGGTATGGACAACCAAGCGCCGGCCCTTAATTTTTCTGTTGGAAACGTTATCGGTATTACTGAAATGGATGTGGATAATGTGGAGCTTTTGTCCGGGGCTTCCTCTGCACTTTACGGGTCGGGAGGTATGAGCGGTACGTTACTAATGACAAGTAAAAGCCCTTTTAGATTCGATGGCCTAAGCGTGAACTTGAAACAGGGGATTATGCACCTGGGAGATCCTGAAAGCAAGGCAAGACCTTTCCACGATTGGGCGATTCGCTGGGGACAAAAAATAGGAGACAGGTTTGCTTACAAGCTATCTGCGTCATATATGAAAGCTTATGATTGGGTAGCTAATGACACTCGCGACTTGAATAGAAATAATGTAATCAGCTCTTTAAAGCCGGGAGGTACAAGAGAAAATGACCCCAACTACGATGGTGTAAACATCTTCGGTGATGAAGCCAGTGCCAGCATGGCTAGTATTGCACAAGCTTTTCAGGCACAAACTAGAGCAGGCATATTAGAAGCTACCGGAGGTGCAGTGGATATTGTGGCGCTTTTCAATACACTTCCTGCAAATGCAACACCAGACCAAATAGGCATGCTGAT
Source organism: Niabella digestorum (assembly GCF_036409055.1). Taxonomy (NCBI): domain Bacteria; kingdom Pseudomonadati; phylum Bacteroidota; class Chitinophagia; order Chitinophagales; family Chitinophagaceae; genus Niabella; species Niabella digestorum. Next base: position 12,303 of record NZ_JAZGLY010000011.1, read on the forward strand.
TGCCGGATTGCCGGAACCTTTACGGCCTGCGGCTACGAATTTGGTACCTTTTCACTTTGGTTTAAGAAATGACATTTTTGGAGGACAGTTGGTAAGTCGTACAGGATATGCGGAAAAGGATTTGGTGAATTATGATGCTTATAGTTTAAAAACTTCAGCAGGACTTTATTATAAAATAACCAATAACATCGAAGCTTCTTTGGTAGGTTATTGGGGAAGAGGAACATCGGTATATACGGGAGCGGACAGATATTCGTTACTCAACTTCCAGATAGGGCAATATAAAGCCGAACTGAGAGGCAAAAACTGGTTTTTAAGGGCATATACTACTCAGGAGAATTCAGGAGATTCCTATACTGCTACTACAGCGGCATTGTATATTAACAGACAATGGCGTAGCGATGCTGATTGGTTTGGTTTGTATTCTGGTACTTATGCTGCAGCCCGAATGCAGGGTGCCCCGGATTCGGTAGCGCATGCTACAGCTCGCAATGCCGCCGATGCCGGCCGATATCTACCGGGAACACCTCAGTTTGACAGTGCATTGGCTCGAGCTAAAAGAATTTCGATAAAAGACGGGGGCGCTAAATTTGCCGACAATTCTGATCTTTATCATTACGAAGGGCAATGGAATCTTTCGGAGCATATTCAAATCTTTGAAGCTATTGTGGGGGCGTCTTATAGAGTATACTCCTTAAACTCGAGAGGTACCATTTTTGCTGATACCACCGGACGTATTAAAATTAATGAATACGGTGGTTATGTGCAACTGCAAAAAAGATTCTTTGATGACATACTGAAGCTAACCGGTTCTATCCGCTACGACAAACGGGATGGTTATAAAGAACGATTTACACCCCGCGCTAGTGCTGTCTTTAGAGTAGCGCCCGAGAATAATATTAGGTTATCGTTTCAAACCGCATATCGTTTTCCGTCTACACAGGATCAATGGATCAATCTCAATACACCCGGAAGCCGCCTGATAGGAGGCGACCCCAGCTTTATCCAATACTTCGGATTTGATGTAAATCCGGTGTATACGTCGGAGAGTGTAGCTGCTTATCGGGCTTCTATTGCCGGCGGAACGCCTAATCCTGCATTGCTCCAACAGGCTACTTTTTCTTCCGTAAGGCCAGAGCAGATGAGTTCCTTCGAGATAGGTTATAGAGGTTTGCTGACACCACAGCTGTTGATTGATGTGTATGGATATAGAAGCCGGTTTAAAGATTTTATAGCACGTGTAGCTGTAGCCAGAGGTAGTAGCGGCAATCCGGCGAATGCGGCTGTGGATTTGGCAAGCCCATTTACCTCTGAGAATTTTTCATTTGTTACCAATACCGATGTGAATGTGACATCTTACGGTTGGGGCATCGGCGGAGAATATAGATTTTATAAGGGTTATACCTTAGCGGCTAACTTCTCCAGTGATGTGCTAAAGGATGTACCCGACGGTTTTATTGCGTTCTTTAATACTCCAAAATATCGTTACAATATCAGTGTGTCGAATGAGGCGGTTACTCGAAACCTTGGCTTTAATGTATTGTACAGATGGCAGGATAAAGTAGACTGGCAGGGTACATTTGGTTCAGGGCCTATACCGGCCTATGGTACACTGGATGCTCAAGTATCTTATCGTATTCTGCCAGCTAAAATTATCATCAAGTTGGGAGGTTCCAATGTTTTGAATAAGTACTATTACAGCGCCTTTGGGAATCCGAGAGTAGGTGGACTGTATTACATCAGCTTGGGATACAACCTCTAAGAGCTATCTACATATATCTTTAGATCCGACTTTCGGTAAGCACTATAGCTTTCCGGGGGGCGGATTTCTGTTAATAGATATGCTATTTTTTTGAATAATGAATATTTTTGTATGATTTGCCAAAGGAAAAGTGCAGATTTTTTTATAAATATGCAATTCAAAATCCCATCAAAAGGGGTAATTTATAAGAATTTATTACGCTAACGGGCGGAAAATAAACCAGTAAAGAAAATTAAACTATTTATAACAAATTTCTTGTTTTTTCAAAAACATACTTATATTTGTTTGCTCATAAAAACTTGTTTAAAGTAAATCTTTCTAACAGTGGAGAACGGAAACAACGAAAAAAAACTGGAAGCCATTTATAGCAAAAGGCTTCGTGCAGGAAAAAGAAGAACCTATTTTTTTGATGTAAGGGCTACCAAAGGAAACGATTACTATCTTACAATTACAGAGAGCCGCAAACGGTTCGATGATAATGGATACGATAGACATAAGGTATTCCTTTACAAAGAAGATTTTAATAAATTTCTTAAGGCTTTAAATGAAGCCGTGGATTACGTAAAAACCGAGCTGATGCCGGATTTTGATTTTGACGCTTTCAATCATGAATATGATGATGAGCAGTCTCCCATACCGGCAACCGGTGGTTATGTAGCACCTTCTCCTACTATCGTTGAGGAAAAACCTCTGGAAGATCCTAGCAACGATGAAAAACTGGTGGAGAATGTGGCACCTAAATCTTCTGATAGCGGTGCTTCTAGCGCCAGCCATGAAGAAGTAGAAAAATGGTAAATTCCTTAACGCATTTTAAATAGGCCGCTATATTATAGCGGCTTTTTGCTTTTGTATTCGGCTAGCGGTTTTATACACTTTTGAATTAAAAGTTTATATTTGAATGATATAGTAATGGATGTGAGGTAGTACTTGGAGTTATAATAATTAGGAGCGACCTAATATTTATTCCGTCTGTTTTTCGAAAGAGTATGTGTAAGGTTTACAATTCTGTTGCTTGCCTAACTGCCATAAAGAAACATCTTCATGAATGTAATATTTCTGAATTTAAATCACTAAGAGAGGTTATTCAGTTTCAGAAAAATTTTCCGTCATTACGACAAAACATTATTTCCCAGCATCAACGAAAAATTGAAAAAGAAAAAGAGGAGTTAATTTCTCATATATCCTATATGGAGGATATAATAGAAAAGGATCGTAATAATTATGAGCAGCAACTACAAAAGGAAATATTGGAATTAAAAAGTAAAACGATATTTTCTTCGAATTTTTCAGCATCCAGTCCAATTGAAAAAATTATCCGATGGCCCCAAAAAATACTTTATAAGTGGAAGGTATTACGCTTGGAAAAGAATATCAATAAAAAGGTTGAAGAATTTATTGAGACATCCGTACAGGTTCATCAAGAAAAAATGGATAGGCTCCAATATATTCGTCAGAACTTTGATAATGCTGTTATGGAGAGTGCTGCGGAGTCTTTGATGAGCCTTGAATATAAATATAATATTATAAGCGGTCTAGAAAGCTATATCCATGGAGCATTAGGAGAATTTAAAGTTGTAAAGACGCTTGAAACATTGTCGGATGAGTATGTACTTATAAATGATTTTAAGTTGTTGTTTCATAATCCTATTTATAATCATCTTGAAAAAAAATATATTCAGTCTATTCAGATAGATCATCTTTTGGTTGCTCCATCGGGGGTATTTCTCATTGAAACGAAAAACTGGAGCAAAAAGTCTCTACATAATCTAGATTTGTATTCTCCTGTTCAGCAAGTAAAGCGTGCAAATTTTGCTTTTTATAGAATCCTAAATCAAGGTATTGTTCATCGTCTTTCAAAACATCATTGGGGTGATAGAAAGATACCGTTGAGGAATATCATCGTCATGATTAACTCAAAACCCAAAGAGGAGTTTCAGCATGTTAAAGTCTTAACTTTGGATGAATTGATTGGTTTTATAACCTATCTTGATCCCATTTTTTCTCAAAGTGAGGTTCGTCGAATATCAGATTATATATTGGATTTAAGTAGATTTTCCTCATAAATCTAATTATCATCATTTATTATTGATAATAATTCTTTTACTAAATTTTTGGCTCTTCTTTTTATTATTATTTACTACATATTTACAAATATTATCTGTGGGGTTAGTGGTAGCGATTAATTAGCACCTTAGTGCCAAAAGAAGAAATAATTTAGAAACTGTTTTTACTTGCATTTTAAAACATATTTTATGAATAACAATGATAAACACCATGAGCGTATTGCGAGTATGACGTTTGCTTCGGTTTACCCGCATTATGTAACCAAGATCGAACGTAAGGGTAGAACCAAGGAAGAATTGCATCAGGTTATCGAATGGCTTACCGGATTTAGCGAAAAACATCTGCAGCAGCTAATTGATGAAAAAGTAACTTTCAAAACTTTTTTTGAAAGGGCTTGGCTACATCCTAATGCACAGTTAATTACTGGGGTGATATGTGGTTATCGTATTGAGGAAATTGAGAACCCTCTTACCCGAAAAGTGCGTTATCTAGACAAACTAGTGGATGAGCTAGCTAAAGGAAAGAAGATGGAAAAAATATTAAGAGGGTAGATTTGTTTAATGGAAGAGTATTTGAATCGTTAGAAGGGTTTTGAGAACGGTAAATTATGATTCAATTAGCGGAGGAACAGTTTAAATGCAAAATCCGACAACTTTTTCTGGAGCGGTGGGGCTCGGATTTTATGATTTCACGGGGCAAAAAACATAGAGTGGCTGATCTGGAATCTTTTTTGTATATAGAAGATAATGATATTAAGGGGTTGCTCACATTTACCATAGAGAATGAAGCAATAGAAATCGTTTCTTTGGATAGTTTTTCGGAAGGACACGGAGTAGGCACTGCACTTGTAGCAGCTATTATTGATTTTTATAAGAGTGGACATCATAAAAAGCTTTGGCTGGCTACGACTAATGATAACACCCGTGCTTTACGGTTTTATCAGAAGCGAGGCTTTACGATTACGGCCATTCATTTGAACGCAATAGAAGACGCTCGGAAAATAAAGCCTTCTATTCCTCTTGTGGGGTATGATGGTATCCCTATACTTCACGAAATAGAACTTACTTATTCAGAATAAATGAATAAGAAAGCAGTTTATTATTTACCTCCAAACTTTTATTATGGCTACTAAGTACTTACTACACGGCAAGATTACGGCAAAGCCTGGTCATGTGGATACTTTAAGAGATATCTTATTGCAGGCTGCTCAACTGTTGTCTCAAGTAAAAGGTTGTCATATCTATGCGGTGAGTAAAGATCCCGCTGACGAGAATTCCGTATATGTTACAGAGGTTTGGGATAGCAAAGAGGATCATGACCATTCGCTGCAAGATGAAAATGTTCGGGCTCTTATCATGAAAGCGATGCCTATTATTGATGGCATGCCACAGCGGGGGCAGGAGCTTGAAGTAATGGGAGGCTTAGGGGTATAAGCCCATAAAGCAATAGAAGTGAAAAAGCGAGGCAAAAGCCTCGCTTGTGACTATTGAACCCTATTAGAAGAAAAAAGTTATGTTGTAGGTGCTGTTTTCTGACTTAATTTCCAACCGTAAAGGAAGATATAAAGATAACATAGGGCAGGGATTAAGAATGATATGCCCCATGTCAGGTTATCTTTTAGTACTGCCTGGAAGTAGGTGATGATAGCACCGCCAAGTATAGCAGTAGAAAGCAACCCAGAAGCTTTGCCGGTAGAAGCTCCTAGTCCTCTCACCGAAAGGGAAAATATCGATGCAAACATTATCGAATTGCACAATCCTACTGCAATCATCAGCCACACTGCGATATTACCACTGCTTAACACCGATCCTAAAATCAATACTATTGCTATAAGAGCGATTACAGCCAGTACATTTTGGGTTTTAAAGAAGCGTAATATATAAGCCCCAATCAGGCGGCCTACCAACATGCCTCCCCAATAATAAGATACATATACATTGGCTTTGTGTTCTGTGATATGCAAAACATCTGCAACATAATTAGTAAGGTAGGTTCCTATTGCTACCTCAGCTCCTACATAGCAAAAAATACCTAGGATGCCAAATTTGAGATTAGGATGTTGCCGAATGATTTCGAGAATACCTTTATTATCTTTATGGCTAATGCTACTAGTTACTTGAGGGAGTTTTAGCAAATACACAATGATGCCTACCAATAATAGGGTAGATGCAATCATCAAGTAGGGCTTTACCAATACACCCGAGGCTTGATCGGGAGCGGCTTCTAAGCGCGATAGAATAAAGTGTGCCCCGAAAACAGGAGCGAGCGTAGTGCCGATGGAACCCACACCCTGAATAAGCGTAAGGCGTGATGCAGCACTGGACTCCGGTCCCAAAGCAGTGATGTAAGGATTTGCAGAAACCTGCAACGTCACAATGCCTATGGCAATTACAAATAATGCTGCCAAAAACAATGCATAGTGGTGGAACTGTGAAGCCGGATAAAAAAGGAAGGATCCCAATGCAGCCACACAGAAGCCCACCACCATTCCCTTTTTATACCCAATTGCTCCTACAAGCTTTCCTGCAGGTATGGATATAAGGCCGTAGGTGAGGTAAAAGTAGAACTGTACCAGCGATGATTGGGAGTATGTTAAATTAAATCCCTGTTTAAAGAAGGGTACCAAGGTGTCGTTTAACACAGTTGTAAATCCCATTAGGAAATACAGAACAGCTAAAGCGCAAAGTGGTAATAGATACCCTGATTTTTGCACAGAACCATTTTGTTGTTTATCTACCTCCATTTAGATTATTTTTATTTCCCTTTGGAAGGGTCGTTATTAATTGTATGTGCCAGCTTTGCTAGCTGATAAAGTGCTCTTGGTACATGGAAGCAGCCTTTCCATTTTCCACCCTTTAGCTCCAACAGTACTTCTCCACGGCGGTTCAAATACCCATACATTTCTCCGTATTCTTCATCTACAAAATGCGACCATGTATAATCGTGTAATTTCTCATACCACTTCAGGCAATCTTGATTGCCGGTTAATTGATATCCTTTCAGTGCTGTGATCAAAGATTCTAGATGTACCCACCAAAGTTTTTGATCCCATTCCAATTGTTGTGGAGGATACCCTTTTACATCCAGAAAATAAAAGATACCACCGTATTGCTGATCCCAACCGTAGTTGAGGAGTTGCAAACTTATATCAACGCATTTCTGAATGAGAGTATCGTCATTCAGTTTCTTTGCAACATCCATTACAAACCACATAGATTCTAGTCCATGGCCCGGATTGATGAGGCGCCCTTCGAAGCAATCTACAAAGCTTCCATCCGGAGCTACGTTTTCTAAAATCAGTCCCAGGTTTTTTTTATAAAATACATTTAGTACTTCATTCACTCCGTAATTCAGTGTTTCTTGTACTAACTGGGGTTCTAGCAAATGCTCAATTTCTAGTACCAGATTGCATAAGATCATTGGTAATGAGAATCCTTTTAGTTGGCGATTCTCCGGAATCTGTTTTAAGTATTTGCCTTTAGGATTATCTCTTCTTTGTAAAATCCGCTCAAAGGTTTCTTTGGCTATAGTTGCATGTTCGGGGTTTCCTGTGGCTTTATACAACTGAGCAAAAGCCATGGTTGCAAAACAATCTGAAAAGATATTATAAGACTGCACTAATGGCTTACCGGCCCGATCCAGTGCAAAATACCAGTCTTTATTTTCATCGCGACCGTGTTTGATTAAGAACTCGGCACCTTTTAAGGCTGCATCCAACCATGCTTCATTTTTCTCGAGATTATTGTACAACATTGACAATGTCCATACCTGACGACACTGCAGCCACATGAATTTATCCTGATCATAAACCTGTCCTTTCCGATCCAGGCAAGTAAAATAACCACCGTATTCCTTATCGATGGAATGCTCCATCCAAAACGGCATTACCTTCTCCAATAAATAATTCTCGTACAAGAGTGCTCTCTTACCAAAATCAATTTGTGTCATATATTTAATATTTTAATTCTACAACTACAGGTAAATGATCCGAAGCATATGTCTCGGGATACGTGTTATAAGATTTTACAGTAAAAACGTTTTTCGCAACATTGTTTAGTATAATATAGTCAATCGCGGTTTGAGGATTGCTAGCCGAGTGGGTGGGTGGACACATAGTGCAAGGTACATTAAAAGCCAGCTTTAAGGTATTCCATGTAGTATTGGACTGATTCATGTTAAAATCACCTCCTAGAATAATAGGATATTTCTGATAGCTTTTGAAGGCTTTTAGTATTTCTTTGGATTGCAGTTCGCGATTGGCATCGGCGAGATGATCCAGGTGAGTAGTAGCAAAAATCAGTTCCTGGTCGTTTTTGTACTTTACACGTACCAAACCTAATGCTCTTAGCTCAGCGCCAGTTCCCTGTTCTACAGGGAGTGAAAATACCTGAGACTCTTCAATGGCAAAACGAGAAAGAATTGCTAAACCATATTCACCGTTGGAACGGTCAATGGCTTTAAAGAATCTATACTCCATGCCAGTTAACTCAGCCAGCTTCTTCGCCTGATCCAGGTCTTTACCGGAACGGTCGGTAAAACGATCCACTTCCTGTAGGGCAACTAAATCAGGTTTTACATTATTAATTACTTTGGCAATAGCCTCTACATCCACCACATTAGGGGCAGATGGAGGATTTGCTATATGAATATTATAGGTCATTACTTTCAGGATATTACTCGAATCAGAGCCGGCTTTACTATCATTGTTGCTTTTTGAACAACTATATCCTGAAATTAATAATAGCGAAAAACAAATATTGAATACGAATTTCATGTTCTTTTTGTTTTTAAGATTACCAGTTTGGATTTTGTTTGAGGTTAGGATTTAGTGTCAAATCATTCAGCGGGATAGGATATAAGTACATACGGTCGTTCCATACTCTCGGAATGGTGTTCATCCACTGAATTTCTCCTTTATTTGTCTCGGACAGAATCATATTATTGGGTTGTCCATTTACTTCAGGTGCAACGTTAATATAGATTACTCCTGATTGCATATTGGAAGGACGTTCGGTGTAGAAATATACATCGTTTACGCCATCTTCATTCAAGTCCATCATTGTGTTTAAGGCTGGAACATACATACCGTTCCAAGTATCGGTAAATAGCTCGCCACGTTTCCAACGAATGATGTCGTAAAAACGAAAACCTTCTAATGCCAGTTCAATTCCACGTTCTCTTCTTACTTCCAGAATAACAGGATCTGATATATTGGGGAAATAATTTTGACGTATATAATTATCAGCTTGTGTAGGTTTAGTGCTCAGACCTCCGGTAATGCCTCCTCTTTTTCTTAACTGACCAATGGTATTGGCCCAGTCTTCATCAGTGAGTGTTCCTAATTCGGCTTTTGCTTCAGCGTAGTTTAGTAATACTTCTGCATAGCGAATGATAGGAATATTGGATGCATTACGCGAACCTCCATCCAAGCCCATGTCGGGGTTTACCCATTTTGCGGGCTGGTATCCCGTATAGGTTTGCGAGAATTGCGGTGGCACGTTTACGGTTTGTGTTCCGTTGATGCGGGTATATCCTTGAGTGCGGATGGTTTGATTTAAACGTTTGTCTCTATTTTTAGTCTCGCTCATGAAAGTTTGAGTCTTATAATCAGGTAAGTCGGTAAATGGTGTACCGTCAGAGCGCAGGTAGGTGTTGATGAACTTACGAGTAAAGCTCAAGCGATCACCTGCCGTTGCACTTGTATAATACCAGTTGGCATCATGAAATACTCCCAGCTCTTGACTGTAAGCAATACAGAGCAAGGTTTCGGAATTGACAGATGTGCTGATAAACAGGTTGCGGTATCCATTCTCTATATCCGTAATATTTGCCAGAGAATACAAATTGGAGTTGATTACGGCTTGGGCAGCATCTGCCGCTTCCTGCAACCAACGATTGGCTGTAGACTGAAGATTTAGTTCTGTATGATACTTTCTGTAAGTGCCTTCAAATAAGCAAATACGAGACTTGAGTGCTTGAGCTACAGTACGTGTTATGCGTGTTCTGGTAGCTTCAGATGCAGCCGATATATTTTCAATAGCATAGTTAAGATCATTTAACACCGAATCCATTACTAGTGCACGCGGATCACGACCACTGTATAATAATTCATCATTAGTAGATAATGTGCGATTGATCCAAGGAACATCGCCAAAGCGTTTTACTTTTTCGAAGTAAAATAGCGCGCGGAACAAGCGTGCAATACCATTGTAGTTATTACGCGCAGCCTCACTTACACTAGAAGAATTATTATTTTCCAAGAAATAGTTGATGTTTCTTAAACTTGTCCAGGTCCACCCTGTACTTTGTGCCGGACCGAAAGCTCCGGCACGGAAAAAGTCAGGAACATCTTTTCTGGCTACAAAGTCGCCCATATTGTCTCCTTTCAAAATGTCATTGGATGTGGGCAATAAGGTGTAGAAAGAGTTGGTATAAAGTTTCAGACCTGCTTCGCTATTGAATACAGCTTCTTTGCTCACAGTGGATTTAGGAATCTGATCTAATTTATTGCATGATGCAAAGAGTAATGTTGTTGCACCTATTATTGTGATAATATTTTTCATCTGCTTTTTGTTTTAATGGTTTTGAATGGAATAACTCATACCGAGAGCTATTTCATAACACACCTTAGAATGTTATTGATAAACCGAACGATACACTCTTCAACATGGGATAGTTAAACCCGTCACCTTGGTTACCATCACCCAGCAACTGATCGGACTCCGAAACGTTTTCTGGATCGATATTGTTCTTGGTATACTTGAACATAGGTGAGTAGGTATAAAGGTTTTCTCCTGATACATATACACTGGCACCTTTAATACCAGCTTTGCGTAACCATTGATCAGGCAGATTATAACCCAGCTGAATATTCTTTAAACGTACGTATGCTGCATTCTGTAGATAACGGGTTTGTACTTCACGAAGTACACCACCTGCTGTCCATGCCAAATAAGCAGTATAGCGAGGGAAGTATGCATTGGGATTATCTTCGGACCAGATATTGCCTATTTGTGAAACTGGAGGATGCCCGTAAGGTGCATTATACTGTCCCCAGAAAGTGTTGGCACCGCGGCTCGGATACCAATCTCTTTTTCCTACACCTTGAATGAATGCAGAGAAGAATAAACGATTCCAATCGGCAGAAAGGTTCAATCCAAAGCGATATCGTGGCGACGAATTACCGATAATCACTTTATCACCAGGATTATTTACAGTGTTGTCTCCGTAATCGATAACCCCGTCGTTATTTAGATCTTTAAACTTAATATCTCCTACGCGCCAAACACCTGCAGCAGTAGAAAGGAATAGCGATTGATTGGCTGAAGTACGAATCTGCTCTTCAGAAACGAAGAATCCGTCAGTTACATATCCCCATATTTCACCCAGTGTTTGTCCTTCGTAGTAATCGCTCAACAGTTTGCGGCTGTTGTTGTATTTGAGAATGGTAGATTTATTATCGGATAGAATAGCTCTGATATTGTAGTTGAAGGGTTTTTCCGCCAGCAGGAAGCGATCACGATAGCTTACACTAAGCTCAAAACCTTTAGTCATCAGATCTGCATAGTTGCCTCTGGGAGAAGCTGCACCAAATACCGCAGGTAGTTCAGGACCTGTAGTAAACATATTGATGGTTTTACGCTGATAGTAGTCTGCATTAATCAACAACTTATTGTTGAAGAGTCCTAAGTCCAGACCAAAGTTGGCTGTTGTAGCGGTTTCCCAAGTAAGACCAGCAGGTAATACAGCCGGTGCACTGGTGCTTGGATTTTGTACGCCTTCAATAATGCGTGTCATTTTAGACAAGGAGAGTTGTTCTTGGAATACATAGGAACTGATATTTCCGTTTCCTAAAGAACCATAGGAAGCTCTCAGTTTTAAGTCAGAGATTAGGTCTCTGGAAATATTCCAGTAAGGCTCCTTAGTTAAGCGCCATCCCGCAGAAATGGAAGGGAAAAATGCAAAGCGCTCATGTGCAGGGAATTTAGAAGAACCATCGTAACGGCCGTTTATTTCGAGCAGATAACGATCGTCATAGCTATAGTTCACTCTGAAGAATCCTCCCATTATGTTCCATTGTTCGTATCCGCCAGTAATTGTCATGGATTCGCCTAAGGCCAAGTTCAGGTCTTCTGCATCAGCGTAAATCAAACCATTACGTTCAGTACCCACACGTTTATAGGTGCTGAGCTCATAGTTATAACCCAGCAAGGTTTTTAAATAGTGTCTTTTGAATTTTTTCTCAAATTCACCATAAAGGTTAGAAGCTATATATTCTGTACTGCGCTTGATAACACGCATATCGTTATACGCGTTACCCAGGTATTCGATTACGCCCGGAATACGACTGTAAGGTACTGGAACGCGTCTGCGTGTTTCATCGTTATTGGTAATTTGATAAGTAAAATCTCCTTTTATGTTTAAAGCATTATTGAAGAATCTTGCATTAAATGATGCTGTATTACGGAATATGTTTTTGTCATAGTCCATTCCGTTTTTACCATAAGCGTAGTCTCCCACGGTATAAGCGGCGGAGTAGGTAAGTGTTCCGTCGGGGTTATACAGAGGTACCATGGGGTGACCTTCTGCCACGATATTTCTCCATATACCGCCAGTTTCTCCAACGTTCATGGGAATATGATAGATTACTTTGGAGAAGTCGGTGTTGTTTGAGACGGTCAACCAAGGGAATACATCTAAGCTTCCTTTGGAGCGTACATTATACATTTTGTAATCATCAGAATTATATCGAAACAGGCCTGGTTGATTAAAGTAATGTCCCGATAATAAATAGCTTGTTCTATTGCTTTTACCGGATACAGTTATGCCCTGATCAATGGACTGTGTGTTGCTTTTATACAGATCCTTAAACCAGTTGTGACTATCGTAATATACATACTGGCCGGTTACAGGATCTACTTCTACACGAGGTAGAGAAGGATCTTCTGACCTGCGTTTCAACTCCTGCAAGTACTCCTGAGAGAATGGCAGCGTTTTGTTGACATTTTGCGGATAGCTGGCGTAGTTATTCCAACTTGCAAATGCTTCATTAAACATAGAAGCCCAAGTGTACCCGTCAGTTACAAACTCTGGAATATAAGTTGGTTTCTTGATGGAGTAGTTAGAAGTGTAGTTGATCTGCAGTTTTTCATTTTGCGGATTTTTGGTAGTAATCAAAATCACTCCAAACGCACCTCTTGCACCATAGATCGCAGATGAAGCTGCATCTTTCAAAACAGTAATGGATGCAATATCCTGTGGGTTGATGAGTGCAGGATTGCCTTCCACTCCGTCAATCAATACTAATGCTTCTCCTCCCTGTCCGATTGATGTTACCCCACGTACGTTAAAAGTTGCAGAAGTACTGGGACGACCATCGGGAGGTGTAAGGTTTAGGTTAGGTATCAAACCCTGTAAGCCTTGCGACAGGTTGGTTAGAGGCCTGTTTTTTAAGGCTTCGTCGGTAATTTGTTCAACGGCACCAGTCAAATTGGCTTTGCGCTGTGTACCATAACCTACCACTACTACTTCATCCAGCGCCTTTTTGTCGGCAGTTAATACCAGATTAATCTGAGCATTGCCTGAAAAAGTTCTTACTTCTGTTTTATAGCCAACATAAGAAAAAGTTATACTGCCCTGAGACGCGTTGCTATGTAGTGTGAATCTTCCTTCATCATTGGTCTTGGTGCCCGCAGCAGTACCATTAATAGTAACGCTTACGTCTTTGAGGGCTTTACCTTCTTCATCCATTACTATACCGGTAATTGTTGTACCGTTTTGAGCTATGCTAATGTTCGTCAAAAGCAAACAATAGCATAGGATGTATATATTTCTAAAAAGTTTGCTCATATTTCAGTCAATTAAAATTTAAAGTGGATATCATCTATGTTAATACGAGGTTTGTTGTTGTTTGCGAAAGGAATGGAAGTGTTTACCACGCGGAAACGCACTGCTTCATTAAAGGTGGCGTTTACGGGGAATGTGGTTGTTTTTAATCCTGAATATTGGGTATCCACTTCAACTGTACCTAATGGAGTATAAGTGGCTCCACCGTCTTTTGAAATCTCTACAGTGAATACAGTGGGATTAACGTTTCCTAATTCGGCTGTAGCAGGGTAGATGCCGTGGGATACAGAGATGGATTTTACTCCTTTCAGATCAAAATTCATTTCAATGATACCGTTACGCACGTTGTTACCCACAGTACCTTGTAGGCGGATACTTTGTCTACCGTTTTTGGGATCTGCGGCTGTATTTGCTGTAATACCACCGTCAATAATCCATTGACCTGTGATAAAGGTCATTACTTTTCGATCGTAGTTGGTGTTGTATGAAAGCTCAAAGTCTTCAAGTAGTTCGTCTACTCCTACTTTGATGTCCTCCAAGTCTCTTAGATAGAAGAGTAATTCATTATCGGTAAATGACGCCAATCCCACCAATGATTGTACAAAGCCGGGGTTATCGATAGTGGCAAATACGGAGTTGTTGGCAAAGGAGGCATACATTTCGGCAATTTCATCGTCAATTAAAATTTTGCCGTTGAGCTTATTGCTCTCGCTATCGAGAGTGATTTTTTCCAATTTAACCAGCATAGGTCCCCAGTATTTTGCATTGGCAAGCAATGCTGCAATATTGGTGGATTTGGGCATGAGACTTTGTTGCTCGCCTGTGCTTGTGATTTGTGATGAGGATAGATTGGTTACCCACAAATCTCCTCCAATTCGTTTCAGAATGGCTCCTTTTAGGTTAAGTACGACGATATCGTTTTTAGTAAACTGATGGGAGCTTTCTTTCAATTCAATGTTAATGGCGGCATCCTGTGTTAGGTCTTGTACTATTAATCTGTTGCCGGGGAAATTACCACCGTTAGCGTCGGAAACTACCACTGCTCTGATGGCGGTTTCTCCTAGTACAATCTGATCTTGAACCTGAACACGGCGGAGATTGTAAATCGAAGCCGGTGAAGGATCGCCGTAACTTCCAATTTTGGGGTCACGAGAACAGGCCACGCCTACCAGGCATAGCACAATCGGCACAATGAGTTTTGCGAGTCTGGAATACAATGTCATAAGAATTAATTTTTCATTTCAACATAATGTTTAAAGTTTCTGTGAATGTTAGGCGGAAAGCCTCTGTGTCAAATGTGCTTTTCGTAGTGTCCCAGTAGTTGGTATTTTTCAATCCAGTAATTAATGCATTCAACACCCAGGATTGTGTCCATCCTGTTTGTGTGCCCCATGGACCCCAGCCAGAGTCGGCATTGCTGGCCCAATACTCCCAACGTCCGAAGTCGAAAGCTCGGAACCAAGATCCGTCTAGGTCACGATGTGTTGGGGCGTGTACCTGTATTCTTACAAACAGGTCTCTGATAGCATCCACGGCATTTTTGTAGGTGCTATCCTGTGTAGCGGCATAAGCTTCGTTAAGACCAAAAGAGGCATAGTTGATGGTGTATAGCAGATCCGTTACTTTATCACCATATTCTGCAATTAGCGGTGCTTCTTTGGTACCATATTCGGCATTAGAAAGAATTTTGCCGTATCGTCCCATGCCTTTAAATCCCAGTCGCTCTTTAATGGCACCACAACTATCCATGTCTTTGAGAAGGGTGAGGGCTACTAGCTTCAACCAATCCCTATGCTGCTGTGTGTTTTCTACCCGTACAAGCCAGGCCAACGGCAGCAGCATCCGTGCGTATTCTTGCTGAATACCATTGGTCCATTTCCATTCGGGAAATGCATTCATGGTAATGGTGATAGCTTCTTTGGCTTTTTGTTTAAGGGGTTCGTATTGCGTTTTGTCATAGAGCCACAGGTATAAGGCCCATAACCAGCTTTCGTAGTGCGGATGAATATTGATAATGTTGCGATTGCCAAGAGCCTGCCATGTGGTTTTTTGCATAGCTGCATCTCTAAACCAAGGACCACGAAACCCATGCACACCAGCAGTGCGGAAATTGCCCAGAATACCTTCTATAATATAATGGTTCCATTCGGACGAAGCCAGATGCGTGGCTGCACCAATAGTACCTAATAATACGCGTGCATTGTCATCTCCGTAATAGGCATCGGGATCAGTAGTGGCCCAGCCAATCAGGCCGAATGATGGACTTTTGGGATCGTTGCGTTCTCCCTGACGTAGGTTGGAGGTTTTATATAAATAGTTTAGCAAATTAATTGCTATGGAATCATACTCAGGCTTATTTAATAATCGAGACGCTGCACTGAGGGCAAATGCAGTTTCGGCTTGACAGTCGCCCCGAATCCACCAACGGATGGGTTGACTGCCATCTTTATTGATGTAGGAGGCATGGCCTTCTAGTATACCATAGCGGCCATTACCGATATTCATATTATCTGAGACTGGAGGGAATACTACACCTTCACCATTTTTCTTTGTAAAGCTGTCCACCAAATGCTTCCAATTTTCCGCTATCAACAATTTTGAGTTCAGATACCACGCGCTACCTCTTTCCACAGCTTTCAGATAATCGGCGCGGGTGATCTTTTCTTCTTTCGCAAATGAAGGTTGTACGGTAGCGTTGGTGGGCCACTTTATAGGTGTATTAATCCCTACATAGTTTAGAATATATTGCCACAAGGTTTCCCAATAGTGAAATGGTCCAAACCTTGCATCGAGCCAATTGCTGATCTGTATACCGGAGACCAGTACGTTCTGTTTTCGGAATAGAAAGGGAAAACGTTCGGTATCTAGAATGCCATATTCTGCTTTATCAAAGCCGGCAACTTTGGCGATGTAGGCATAAGTGTGTGGCTGATCGGGGTAGGCATAGAAAGGATGGTCGTTTATCGAAAGGATCGCCATCGAGTCTAGCTGCGGAATTTGCTTTCCTGCAATTACGCCACGCTCCAGTGTGATTTTTTTTATTTCTGGTTGCTCGTTCGCTAAATAATAAGGATATTCAATAAAGACTTTTAAGTCTTTAACGGCTATTTCTCGAAGTAGTGCTGGAGTAAGTGCCTGAGGCTTCTGAATACTTCCCAATACTAGGATACCGTCACCTTGCCGCGCTTGTTTGATCGCTGCCGCTAAAGAAGTGGCATGTTGTACAAGAGCGCCGCTTTTTTGAATGGATGTAAATACAGGTAAACTTTTATTACCGACCACAATGGTCTTAGCTTTCGTCATTTGCATGCATATGCAGCACGCTAATAGCAAAACCAGGAATTTTGTATTTTTTTTCATGATGGAACTCAAAAATATAAATTTATTTCACAAATAAACTAAATTAATAAAAAAATTTATTAATTATTTTGCTGTGAAAGATAAAATGGGGATTTTTGGTGGATTTTATTATTAATTTTATATTTATAAATATGCTATTATTAATAAAATTTAGTAATAGATAACCTTTACATATGAAAGACCTCAAAAATTTCCTAGCTGATTTATCGGAAAAAGAGCAGTCCGAAAGTGGCGTGCAGTATAAAAATGCATTGCTACAGAAGGAGATTTTGGCTTATTGTATCCGTAATGAAAAAGTGACGATTGCTGAACTTTCGCAGTATACCAATACCAGCGTTCCTAAGGTGAATGATGTGGTTTCGGAGTTGTTGGATTATAATTTGATTACCGATTTGGGTAAAGAAATTATCGGAGTGGGGCGCAAGCCTAATTTTTATGGACTGAATGCTGAGGCTGGATATTTTATGTCGGTAGAGGTACACCGACATCATGTAAATCTGGCTTTGATTAATTTTAAAGAGGAGATTGTAGTTCTCAATGAAAATGTGCCCTTCCAATTGCAGAACACCAAAACCTGTTTTGAAGAGCTTTGTAGCTTGATTGACAGTTTTTTGAATGCTCAACATCAATATGTTCCCAAAATAGCAGGACTGGGTTTAACCATCACTGGTAGAGTGAATCATAAAACAGGGTACAGTTATAGCTTTTTTAATTTTCATGAAGAGCCATTGAGTAAAATTTTGGAAAAGTGCTTTGGAATGCCTACCTATGTAGAGAATGATACGCGTGCTATGGCTTTTGGGGAGTATGCCAAAGGGTGTGTAGGGGATGAAAAAAACGTATTGTTCCTTAATCTCAATGAAGGTATTGGGATGGGAATCATTATCGGTGGCGATCTTTATTCAGGTAAATCGGGGTTTGCTGGTGAATTCGGCCATCTGGCCATTTTCAATAATGAAATCATTTGTCATTGCGGGAAGAAAGGATGCCTGGAAACCGAAGCTTCAGGAGCGGCTATCGTACAGCAGTTACATCAAGCTATTCGAAAAGGGACATCTACTATCTTAACCGAGCAAGAATGTATCGACGATATTCAAGTAGGACATATAGTGGATGCTGCCCTGAAAGATGATAGTCTCTGTATTGAATTGCTTTCTGCTGCGGGTGAAAAAATCGGGAAAGGGATTGCACTAATGCTAAATCTTTTTAATCCCGAACTAGTGATTATTGGTGGAGAGCTTTCGCGTGCAGGGTCGTTGATATTACTCCCGATCTTATCATCTATCAATAAGCATTCACTGAATTTGGTTAATACTGATACAGAGTTTAAGTTTTCCAGGTTAGGCACCAAAGCCGGTGTGATTGGCGTGAGCCTTTTACTCAGAAATGAGTTGCTAGGGATTGATTAATAATTAAAACACATTTAATATATCATCATTTAAATAATTTCAATGAGTATCAAGTTGTATAATGCAAGTATTAATAGTTTGGAAAAAATTGATGTAGCTATTAAGCAGGATGTTATAAGTGGCTCTAAGTATATTGCCAATCTTATCGCCGATTTAATCCGTTCCAAGCAGGCGTCCAATGAGCCATGTGTGCTGGGTTTGGCTACTGGCTCCAGTCCTAAAACTTTGTATGCCGAACTGGTACGCATGCACAAGGAAGAAGGGCTGAGCTTTAAAAACGTCATCACTTTTAATCTGGACGAGTACTATCCCATCAGCCGAGAGGCCGTGCAAAGCTATTATCGCTTCATGCACACCCATCTGTTCAG
>NZ_JAZGLY010000012.1:0-9683 GCF_036409055.1 Niabella digestorum
CGGTAAACCGAAAGGCAGGAACAGGAGAGCGCACGAGGGAGCCACCAGGGGGAAACGCCTGGTATCTTTAAGTCCTGTCGGGTTTCGCCACCACTGATTTGAGCGTCAGATTTCGTGATGCTTGTCAGGGGGGCGGAGCCTATGGAAAAACGGCTTCGCCGTGGCCTTATCGCTTCCCTGTTAAGCTTCTTCCTGGCATCTCCCAGGAAATTTCCGCCCCGCCTGTAAGTCGGTACCGCTCGCCGCAGCCGAACGACCGAGCGCAGCGAGTCAGTGAGCGAGGAAGCGGAATATATCCTGTATCACATATTCTGCTGACGCTCCGCTGCTGCATTTTTCTCCTGCCACATGAAGCACTTCACTGACACTCGCATCCGTGCCAACATAGTAAGCCAGTATACACTCCGCTAGCGCTACGTGACTGGTTCAGGGCTGCGCCCCGAAACCCGCCAAAAGCCTGACGCGCCTGCGGCTTGTCCAACCCCGCGCCGACCGGGAAAGCCTTTCCCGCCCGTCCCGGCGTTATCAGGAGGCCGGTTTGTCAGAGAAACGGAACAAGATGCTCACCATGTGGGTGACGGAGGGCGAGCACCGGCGGCTGCTTGAGCGCTGTGACGGCAGGCAGCTGGCGGCGTGGATGCGGCAGACCTGCCTGGACGAAAAGCCGGCACGTTCCGGAAAGCTTCCCTCAATCTCGCCGGCGCTGCTGCGCCAGCTTGCCGGCATGGGCAATAACCTGAACCAGATAGCCCGCCGTGTTAACGCCGGCGGCGGTACCGGCCATGACAGGGTGCAGATTGTTGCGGCGCTGATGGCCATCGATGCCGGACTTGAGCGGCTGCGGCACGCCGTTCTTGAGAAAGGAACGGACGATGATCGTTAAATTTCATCCACGCGGTCGCGGCGGTGGCGCCGGGCCGGTGGACTATCTGCTGGGTAAAGACCGGCAGCGTGAAGGCGCCACCGTCCTGCAGGGGAAGCCGGAAGAAGTCCGGGAGCTGATTGACGCGTCGCCTTACGTTAAGAAATACACCTCCGGGGTACTGTCGTTTGCGGAAGCGGATTTACCTTCCGGCCAGCGGGAAAAGCTGATGGCAAGCTTTGAGCGGGTTCTGATGCCCGGACTTGATAAAGACCAGTACAGCATCCTGTGGGTGGAGCATCGTGACAAGGGGCGGCTTGAGCTGAATTTTCTGATCCCGAACACGGAGCTGCTGACCGGCAGACGGCTCCAGCCGTATTACGATCGCGCCGACCGTCCACGCATCGATGCCTGGCAGACCATCGTGAACGGCAGACTGGGGCTGCACGACCCGAACGCACCGGAGAACCGGCGGGCACTGGTCACACCGTCTGCACTGCCTAAAGCGAAGCAGGAGGCTGCAGAAGCGATTACACGCGGTCTGCTTGCTCTTGCCTCATCCGGGGAGCTGAAAACCCGTCAGGATGTCACTGAGGCGCTGGAAAGCGCAGGTTTTGAGGTGGTCCGCACCACAAAAAGCAGTATCAGCATTGCCGACCCGGACGGGGGGCGAAACATCCGACTGAAGGGAGCCATTTATGAACAGTCTTTTAACGCTGGCGAAGGACTTAGAGCAGAAATCGAAAGCGCAGCAGCAGAATACCGGCGAGATGCTGAAAGCCGCATTCAGCGAGCACGAGAAATCTGTAAAAGCGGAACTGAACGAAAGCGCGAAGAGAATCAGCGCCGCCATCCTCGACCACGACCGGAAACTGTCCTCAGCCATGAGCCAGCGCACGAAAGGCATGGTGCGCATGGTCAGCCAGACGTGGCTGACCATCGTCCTGGTCTCCGCGCTGCTGATCGCCTCGAGCGCGGGCATTCTGTGGTGGCAGGGGCAGCAGATACTCGACAACTACACGACCATCCGGGAGCAGAAGAGCACGCAGGCCATGCTGTCAGAGAGGAACAGCGGCGTGCAGCTCTCGACCTGCGGCGAGCAGAGACGCCGCTGCGTGAAGGTGAACCCGGAAGCGGGACGGTTCGGAGAGGATTCGAGCTGGATGATACTGGCGGGGAAATAGCACATGACGGAGCTGGAAAAACAGTTGCTGAGCGCATTAGAGCAGCTACAGCAGGACTACTCGAAAAGGCTGGACGAGTGGGAGAGCGCCTTCGCGGAATGGCGGACGATGTCTGGTCTTATGCAACGGGAGAACGCAGCGCTGAGCGAGCGCGTCACGGGCTTGAGCAGGCAGGTGCAGAGTTTGAGCGAGCAGCTGCGCCGGTTGTCGAGCGACTGAATGCCGTCGAGCTGCACCGGGAGCAGGAGCGCGTGGTGCAGCATCAGAAAGCGCTGGAGCTGGAGCGATCTCAGCGACAGCGGACGTATAACAGCCCTTCACTGTGATAACCTGATAAAACGGGGCTTTCGGCGGACATCTGCGCTGAAAGCCGGAGCCATTCACCCGACTGCATAGCCATGCAGCCGGGTGAAATTTATCTGGCGCAGAATGCGCGGTTTAGCGGAGAGTTTGCTGCCGGTTTTACCGGGCTGACGCCGCATTTGTTCCGAACCCGTCCGGGGCGGTGCTGATAAGGGATGTTATGGTAAATGCGGCATTTTTTATTATATGGAGTGTATTTTTATGAGAATTAAAAAGCCTCACCTTCGTCCGATAGTCATAACCTTGTCCGTTGGTGGGATTTTGTTAACTTCTATTTTTCTGATTGCCGTTATTATGGTTTTTCAGCGCGAAAATATAGAAAAAGATTTGCTTTATGCTAATTCATCGTACGCTATGAAAATGTCAGATGTAATGAGTGGTTATATTGAAATGGCTCAAGGTGAATTAGCATATGGAGCAAAAAAAATAAAATCAACTAATGATATTGACTCACTTAAAGATGAGGCGGATAGGTTAAGATTGCAGTCTGGTATGTTTAATTCAGTTCTTGTTGTTAGTAATGATGCTGTTGTTCTGGCGACTTCGCCAGAATCTCTTGATTTAGTTGGTACCCGCTTGAATTCAAGTGCCAGCAAATTGGCGATTGAGGAAAAGAAACCATTCATATCTTCACCGTTAAAATCAGTTACTGGGAATTTGATTATTTTGTTGTCACATCCTATTTATGATAAGGGTGGCAATTACATAGGGTATGTCGGTGGGTCTATATATCTAAAAAAACATAGTTTATTTGGCGATGTTTTGAGCAGGCATTTTTTCAAGAACAACACTGAAATTAGCATTGTTAGTGATGATGGGAATGTGATCTTTAATAACGATAAAAGTGCTGTTGATCGGCCTATGGTTATGTCTGATGATTTGAAATCAAAGTTAACTGCGTCTGATAGAGGTGAGGGGGCATTTTTTTCTTCGGGGCATAGATATCTTCTTGGTTATGCTAGTATGAAAAATACTACTTGGAATGTGTTGGTTTATAGTCGTGCTGACAGTGTGACTACTATTCTTATTGCTTATGCTAAAAGTGTACTTGTTCTGCTAATTATAATAATTATTGTGTTTTCACTTATTTCATATTTCATTGCCTCCAGTATTTCACTTCCTTTAGAAAAGCTTGCTATATCTACCAATGCTAAAGATATCGGAGCTTCGCTAGTTTATATTAAAGCTATCAATGCTTGGTATGCCGAAGCTGATAGGCTTAAAAAGGCGCTTTTTACGTATATTAAGGTAATGATGGAAAGAGTTGATTATCTAAATGAGGTGGCGCTTAAAGATCCCCTTACCGGCGTGAACAATAGATTGGGGTTTTTAAGTAAAATACAGAATCATAAGCGGGATTCAGGGTATTCAGTTATTGTAATTGATGTTGATTTTTTTAAAGAGATAAATGACAGTTTCGGGCATGGGGTCGGAGATGAGGTGCTTGTTTCTTTGGCTCATATTATTAATTCCTGTTGCCGTAGTGAAGATGTTGTTTGTCGGTTTGGTGGCGAAGAGTTTGTTGTTTTCCTGCCGAATACATCTGTGGTAACAGCTAAGTGTGTTGCGGAGCGTATTAGGAGTGTTATTGAAAGTACTGTCTTCCCTAATAACTTGCGGGTCACCATATCTGCTGGTGTGGCAACACAAGATGATCCTCTTGGTAGGATCGATTTTTTGCTGAAAAATGCTGACGATGCTCTTTATCAAGCCAAAAGGGAGGGGCGTAATAAAGTGATTGTATATAGCGCTATTTGAGTTTTTTGATGATGCTTTACGCGCTAGTGTGTCGTTTTTTTTGTGGCGAAGAGTGGGCAAGAAGCGGATCCTCTTGTTATCCCTTCGATGTCGTCGTAATCTCATACCCTGTAAACAAAAAAACCACCGCTACCAACGGTGGTTCGTTTGCCGGAATTCAGAGCTACCAACTCTTTCTTCCGAAGGTAACTGGATTTCACGGAGCGCAGGTACCAAAACTGTCCTTCCAGTGTAGCCGCAGTCAGGCCACCACTTCAAGAACTCTGTAGAACACTCTACTACTCCGCTCCGTGAATCCTCTTACTAATGGCTACCGCCACTGGCGATTTTTCGTGTCTGTTCCGGGTTGGACTCAAGATGATAGTTACCGGGACAACGTGGTAGTCGGGCTGAACGGGGGGTTCGTGCATACAGTCCAGCTTGGAGCGAACTGCCTTCCCGGAACCGAGTGTCAGGCGTGGAATGAGATAAACGCGGCCATAACAGCGGATTGACATCGGTAAACCGAAAGGCAGGAACAGGAGAGCGCACGAGGGAGCCACCAGGGGGAAACGCCTGGTATCTTTAAGTCCTGTCGGGTTTCGCCACCACTGATTTGAGCGTCAGATTTCGTGATGCTTGTCAGGGGGGCGGAGCCTATGGAAAAACGGCAGCGCCGCATCCTTTTCGTATCCTTGTCATCACGCCATCTCTCTCTGTTCCTCTCCGCGTACGTGCCTGTTACGCCCGCCGCAGCCGAACGGCAGGAGCGTAGCGACCGAGTGAGCGAGGAGGCGTCATTTCATCGTTACCTGTATTTTGCACTTGCGCTCCGGAGCGACATTCTTTCCCTGCAACATGAAGCACTTTCCTGATCATCGCACTCATGCCAACATAATAAGCCAGTACACACTCCGCTAGCGCTACGTGACTGGTTCAGGGCTGCGCCCCGAAACCCGCTAACAACCTCTCAGCTACTGGATATCACCCCATGCCATCTGAACATGATGAACAACGGTATGCTACTGATACGCAGCTTCCCGGCGAATATGACCTTTTTGATTTAATGGCGCAGGTTACTGAAGAGAACCTGCATGCCCCTGTGGATTCCGGGCCGCCTGTCGGCCGGGAAGCGTTATAGCTTTTTCGCTTGCCCGCGTACGTGGTAATACGCCGGTATTACATTTTATTTCTTTATTTTCACGTAATTACAGGTGATTGTAATACGTTGCGTATTACATAAATAAACGGAGATTTCAGTTTTTACCTTTTAATTCATGCAGTTGCGATGAAAATCGCGGCTGCGTTAGGTGTATGACCATTTAAGGGGCAAAAAATTATCATTCTGGCTGCGTGATCTGCGCAGGTTAAGGAGCATCGGCGACGAAAAAGCGTCTTTAACTGCTTCGTTCATGCTTGCATGAACGGATGATTTTTCCGGACTACAGGTAAACTACAGGAAGACTACAAAAGTTGATGATTTAATCCTGATTTTTAGTGCGATGACTACAGATAAACTACAAAATAACTACAGGATTACCTCAGATCCGTTCTCTGAACCATTCGTACATCCGACCCCCTTACCGGTTTACACTGAGCACTGATGCTCTGAGGGCCCTTATGACGAAACAACAGAAAACAGCGCTGAACATGGCTAAATTCATCCAGAATCAGTCTCTGCTCCTGCTGGAGAAGCTTAACGAGCTTGATCTCGATGTTGAGGCGGACCTTTGTGAGAAACTCCACGATGATGCGGAGCATCTTTTCCGTACACTGTCCTCGAGACTGAATGCATCACAGGATGGTAACTGATGGCCAGAGTATCTATTAGTGAGGCTGCCAGACTAACGGGTAAGAGTAGAACAACGCTGCACAGGTTAATTAAAGCAGGTGACTTGTCCACCTGTAGCGGTGAACGTAATGCAAAAATGGTAGATACTTCAGAGCTTTTGCGTGTCTTTGGTCCCTTTGAGCAACCTAAGGGTGAACACCTTTCTGGACAGGTCTCTGAACAGCGTGATACAGCCTCTGCTGACCAGAATGAACAGGTGATTCGTCATCTGAAACAGGAGATTGAACACCTGAACACCTTACTTTTGTCCAAGGATTCGCACATTGACAGCCTGAAACAGGCCATGCTCCTTCTTGAAAATCACCAGGCAAAATTAACTGAATCCCCGGCGCCATGGTGGAAATTCTGGAAGAAATCCTGATCCTGCCATGGTTGAGTTTTCCTCTCCGGCCATTCCGGGGAGTTCCTGAACCTTCCCAGATATCGCCAGATCCGGGAACACTCCTCACCACGAAAAATACCCACACACCACGCAAAATTAAAATTTTGCAGATAACTCCTTATTATCAGTTGGTTAGGTTTTATTAAATTACGCTGTATTACCTTCTGTAAGGTAAATCCAAGTCGTCGGCGATTCGCGTACGACTTGCCGACGACTCGTCATAGAGTCATCGACGACTCACTCCATACTATCAGTAACTTATGACGACTTGACTCTAGAGTTGAGTCGTTCATTTGGTGTTTTTCTGACCTTGGTGACTCTAGAGTCAAGTCACGAGTCGAATCGCCGGTGAATCGTGTGCTAAGTCGTCCGGTGACTTGCCATCACGTCATTGCCGGCTGTCGCTGAACCGGATTCCTGAACGTGCTGAAAACGGGTTTTCCGGCTGCGCCGGCAACGCCTCACGGCCACGCAATAAATTGCGTCCCCGTTCACCGTTTTCGGGTAAGAAGAACATCGGAAACAGGACTTACCCCGGCTGAATGGCGTGAATTTCCGCGCTATGCACTTGCGCGCATACTCATGCATGCCGTAAAAACAGAGCCTGCGCGTTTCTGGCGGGTTTTCGGGTGGTTTGTTGCCTGTTTTACCGGTTTCCCGTCAGAAACGCCCTGAGAGCCTCTCAGGCGGTGCTGATAACGGATGTTATGGTAAATATGAGTATTTAATCTGATGCAAAAAAGCCGCCTTTTAGGCGGCTTTTTACTAAGGTGTGTTGGTTATTGGTGTCACTCTTTGTGCGACAGTCCCACCATTAGCACTCACATGTGTGACTATGTTGTTGTCGGTTCGAGTGTGTAGCTGTACGACGATATCAAAGCCTGAACTTGCATGAACATCACAGATGTAGGCTTCAGTATTGGGTGCCCAGATCGCACTGGTATCCTCTCTACGGAGTCTTACACCAAAGTTGTTAGATGCATGATTCTGGCAACCATTTACTATGCATGCTGGCATGGAGTGTCCTTGTTTTTATTGAGGTATCACCCCTTTATACTCTTCTGTTAGTTGCTATGGTAGCTTGATTTTGAACCTGAGTTTCTTGCTACAAATAAAGCCCAATTTATTGAGCCATCACTATTGCAATATTCTGAAATGAACTCAGCCGTAAAAAGATTTAGTTTGGCATTTGTTAGTTCTATCAGTTCCTTGTTTTTTTCGTCAGCAAGCTTACCAATAGGCTCAATTATATCACTATATAATTCGTTGTTTCCGTTAGATATAAATGTCCAGAAGTCTTGGCCGCATAGTTTTATGTGGGTTCCCTTTTCAGGTCTGGCGTCATAACCATAACAACAACCCTCAATGCAAGTTATTGATTTCGAATTGATCCCACCGGATGTGCCTAGGACTTTTTTGGCCTTAATGAAGTTGTCTTGCATTTTCTTTTTTTGTGATGAGTTACCCCAGTTTGGGCCAGATTTGATGCTTATTAGATATTTTGTGCTTTCAGTTTCGAACTCGAGATCTATTCCTACCGCACTGGATTTTCTTCCACCAAATGCTTGGGAACATGTGAAGATTGCAATTTTTTCCATGAAATTGCCAAAAACGGTCTCCTCTCCAGAAGAGACCGTTGCATCCATGATTGACTTTATTAAGTCACTTGCTGATGTTAGCCCCTTCGCCTTAAATAAATATGGGTTTTTTCTTTTTGTTATATCTGATAATTTTATCGCTCTTATTTTTTCTTGTTTTTTTTGATG
The DNA here is from genome assembly GCF_036409055.1 of Niabella digestorum. Taxonomy (NCBI): domain Bacteria; kingdom Pseudomonadati; phylum Bacteroidota; class Chitinophagia; order Chitinophagales; family Chitinophagaceae; genus Niabella; species Niabella digestorum. The sequence continues at coordinate 8,147 of NZ_JAZGLY010000012.1, forward strand.
GAACTCTTCATCAATGCAAGATTCTATAAAATCTGAAATAATCCGTGATTCAATCATTTGTATACCGGTATTTTTTTTGAGACGATTTTTTCAAACCTACTCTATTTGCCGTAATCTCGCAATATTCATCTAATATTTCAATGCCTACAGCGTTCCTTTTCATTGCTTTCGCCACTTTTAATGTGGTTCCAGAACCGGAAAATGGATCCAGAACGGTGTCGCCTTCTGTGGTGAAAAGTTTGATGAACCATTCAGGTAGGCTTTCAGGAAAAGCTGCGCTGTGACTGCGGTTTCCACACTCTGTAGCCATGTGTAGCACGTTGGTTGGGTATGCCAAATCCCTGGTGACCCAGTTTTCTATTTTTTTACCGAAACCACTCCCCACTTTCGATTCATCTCTTTTCTTATCAGTATCACTCATGTTTTTAAGTCGTGAGTTTTTCCAATCCCCCATAGGTACCATTACTTCCTCTTGGTACATATTGAATTTTTTACTTTTCGTAAAGTGGATGCATCTTTCCCAGGAGTCTCTAAAACGATTTGGCCATTTCCCTGGGTAACTATTTTTTTTATGCCATATGTATTCCTCTGTCCATAACCAGCCTAATTTCCGCATCATTAGAATTAGCTCTATTACATACGTATGGCGCTCGCCATTAATCGCCCTTTCCTTTATGTTTAGAACAAATGAGCCTGATGATTTTGTCACTCTCAGTAGTTCTTTGGCTATCGGGGTGAACCACTCAACATATTTGTCTGCACTTACTCCGCCATAGGTTTTTTTCCTTTGGTCTGCGTAAGGTGGTGATGTAACGATCAGATCTATTGAATCGCTTTGAAGCATCTTTAAAGCGATTAAACAATCATCATTGATTAGTTCTATCGTCTGTTTTTTTTCTTTAACTTCTTGTTTCATTAGCATTTCTTTTGTCGCATTCAGTGTTCGTTATCAGGATATTACCTCCTTTTGTTTTGGAGGTCCAGTCTTGCTGATGGTTGTTGACCTAAGTGTAAGATGCGACGTAATATCCTCGTCTGAAACGAAAAAACCGCCTGGGGAGGCGGTTTTTTCGAGGGTTCAGTAAGTTGGGGAACTTCTGAACCGTGGTAACAGGGTGTACAAGACCGCTGAAACCAAATTCTGTTCTTTCAGTTTAGCCGTAGTTGGGCTGAGACTTCAAGAACTCTGCATCAGTTATCTCTTGTACACCCTCTTACTGTTGGCTGCTGCCAGTGGCGTTTTGTCGTGTCTTTCCGGGTTGGACTCGAGTCGATAGTTACCGGATAAGGCGCAGCAGTCGGACTGAACGGGGGGTTCGTGCATACAGTCCAGCTTGGAGCGAACTGCCTTCCCGGAACTGAGTGTCAGGCGTGGAATGAGAAACCGCGGCCATAACAGCGGAGTGACACCGGTAAACCGAAAGGCAGGAACAGGAGAGCGCACGAGGGAGCCACCAGGGGGAAACGCCTGGTATCTTTAAGTCCTGTCGGGTTTCGCCACCACTGATTTGAGCGTCAGATTTCGTGATGCTTGTCA
>NZ_JAZGLY010000013.1:0-9297 GCF_036409055.1 Niabella digestorum
ATTCGACGAGCTGATCGAGCTGCGTAAGGCGAAGCGGCAGCGCAAGATTCTTCAGGTTCAGAAGGCGCAGTCGTTGGATTTCACCACTATCGCCCTGCAACGCTCTTTGGGCGCGTTCGGGTGGGCGGACGGGGGAAGGGAGTGGAATGCCTGCCCTAAGCCGCTTCAGAGGCTCATAGAGGACTACCTTTCAACGTCTGGGGGGGAGAGGGAGACCATGAGCGCGGAAATTGGCAGGAGCAGGGATGTGCGCGATTGGCTGGCTCAGCAGAAGAGGGGCATAGACCCTGCTCCTGCACCGAAACGCAACCATGGCCCAAGACTGGGGTAAGCCGTTACAGCTAAAGGCTACAAGTAGATGAGGAGCGGCCAAATCAAAACGCCAATTCGAAATGTCAAAATCGCAAATTGATTTTGAGGTGCGGGGAGGGGGGTGAAAAACTGGGGCCGGTGGCCCCATTTTCCCGCCATCGAGGCGGCTTATCTGATCGGGTGCACCTCGTGTGGGATGAAAATAAAGTTTCACCCTATAGATGGACAGATGCCGCCTTTTAGGCGGCATCTTGTTCACATTCACGAGCAAAGTATCATCCTTGTGTCGGGGTGATGGGGTCTCTGGCCAGATCCTGATGAAAATAGAGTTTCATCCTCTCTCAACCTTCGTGTAGGAGAGGAATAAAGTTTCATACTAAGCAGTCAAGTAACCCTGTTTGTACCGTTCTAAATGATACTCACCCAGAAATAAAGATTCATACTAATTCCTACTACAAAATCTGAGTCACGCTACAACTGAGTAATAAAGTATCATACTGGTTGTCTTGAGCATCCACAGATTGATTGGCCCCATTCAAACACGTTTCTGGACAAGAATGAGCTAGAAGTATTGATCTAGCTCTGGTGATTTGAATTAGAAAATGTATTAATGTTGTGTATAGTTTATCAGCAGGTATTCGTAAGCATCTAGTCAGGAAAAACAACAATACCCAACGCTTCGAGAAGCTGTTCTTGTTGCCAGCTGGCAATTTTGATACCTGATGTATCGACTTTTCGAGGATCTAAACCGTCGAGTTCGGCGTGACATAAATTAGCACCCTGTAGGCTAAACTGTCCCCAGACATCTTCAGAAAAAACACCTCGACTTAAGTCTGACTCTTTCAGTGATGCGCCCGCGAGGTGAGTCCCTATCCAGCGATTTTCAAACAGCTCACATTTTTCTAAACAGACCCGCTCCATATTGGCATAAGACAGGTTACATCCAGTAATAAAGGCTGAGCAAAAGTACATACGATTACTCACTTGATTGGCAAAGTTTGCTCGGGAAAAGTTGGCCCCTTTTAAATCACACTCACGTAACTCAATACCGTAGCAATTGGCGTTACTAAAGTTTGCCATCGCAAGCTGGCATTGTTGGAAACTTGCATCGCGAAGGTCTGCGACATCAAAATGGCAACCTTCGATATCACCCTGTTCAATGAACTTGCAGTTAATAAATGTCGCATCACGCAAGTTAGCACGTCGAAAATCGCATCGGATAAAGGTGCAAGCAGTGAAAGTAATATCACTTAGATCTTGATGTGAAAAACTGTGGTGTCGATATGTGTGACGGTAGGTTTCCATGTTGACTCCTATGATGAACTGGACGCAACACTACCATCAAAGCCACATCACATCACCAAAATAAAAACACTAAAAATCAAGATCTTAAAAACCCTCATTTTGCCTATTTTAAGGGGGTAAAATAGCGCCCTGAGCCTCTATGTTAACGTTCAAAGTACGCGGCACCATTGAAAAAAGTTATCCGCTTAAAAAGCCACAGAGAAAAGGAACCCAATAGATTACTGATGTCCGCCATTAGGTAAAGTAACCTTAAACGGAAGCCTGCAATTTGAAGTAGATACAAGGTCTAAGAAGGAATGGGGCATAAACGTTTTAGAAATGGCAGTGTACTCTGATCGCTGCCATTTAAGTATGAATCTTTAATACTCAGTATGATTCTTTATTACTTAGTAACGAAACTTTATTCTACTCACACACTTCGATCACCACAGCCGCAGCATAAAGAACCCCTTTCTGCAACTCTGTAAGCTTTGCCTTAGTCATGGCTTTTTTCCTCTATCAGTTGGCGAGGTACTGCTCGCACTCGCGCACCAGGGCGGCCAGCTGGTCATCAGACCAATCCGGCTTGCTGCGGATCAACAGCATTTGAAAAAACATTCCCTGCGCCTCTTCGTCCAGCTTCGTAGAGAAGGAAAACAGGCTAGGGGCTGGTGCTGCAGGCCGGTAGTAGGAGACAACAGCCTGAGCCAACCAGCGGGCAGATTCGCCCCCTTCCTCAAGGCGCTGGCGGATCTGCTCGGTGGTGAATAGCTGATGATTTTCGTTACTCATGAGTCCGTTTTTCCTCTAACTCAGGCCGCTGCGGCCGGGGTGCTCTTGGTGTACTCGCGCAGACCATCACGGACGGCCTGAATGATGCGGCACAGGTAGGTGTAATCAGGGTTATCGACCATCGGCAAGTCGTACCACCACTCATCCCCTACGACAGCAGTCATCAGCCCTGGATTACTGCAATATGAATTGGTGATCTCAATCCCCTCCGCATCACCCCACAACTCGCGGGCCCGCTCTTTATCAAACTCACCCCACTTTCGACGCTGGATGATATGGCCCCTGACATAGTTGGTCAGCGCCTCCCCCTCGGCCATTACTTCATCCCGGATCGAACTCAGGTTCTTGGCCAGGTAATGGTCATCACAGGAGATAAAGAACGCCTCCACACTGCGGCCGCCCATTGCGCCCCATGGTTAGGGTGAGACTTTATTTTCAAGGATGAAACTCTATTTTCGGGGATGACACTTTATTTTCATCCCACACCTCGACGGGCGGAGCAAGATATCGAAACAGGCCGCAGGATGCAAAAACAGGCCGAAACCATACCCCGCAGGATCTGGCCCTCAAACCGCCTCAGAAGCGTTGCAAACTTTCAGGCAGTAAATGCCCTGTCTTGTGTGTCGAAGCGCCCCAAAACGCGATACAGGCGGCCTGTTTGCCGCCAGCGCCCCGTTTTAGCCGCTAAAATTCGCGGTTTAACATAAAAGGCGTTATGCGCACCTCAGAACACCCTTCGATTCGCCAGTTTTGGGCTTAGGCGGTCTGATGGATCTCGTTGGTAACCTGTAGGCACATAGCCCGCATGTCTAGCTCTCCCGCTGCGATGGCCTTAAGGGTCGCATCATCCAGAGCCTGCACGATGCTGGTAGCCCGGCGCTCAAGCTCCTGCCGGGCGATGCGCTGCCAGTCTTGCACGTCCATCAGGGACGCCAGCGCGGCCTCGTTGGCGCGTCCGTAGCCGCGCAGCACCTCTTTTGCTGTCTCGGTGGTGGGTGTAATCATGGTCTGGCCTCCTGTGCTTATTCGGTGGGGTAGGGGCCAAGGAACCGAACCCCGTTGAAGTGGATCAGGTGAGAGGGGGCATCGGCTACCCATACTTCGGTTTCCCATGCGATTTCCCCGAGGTAGCGGCCCATGATGGCCCGGTTCGGGAAGGCGGTCACATAGACAAGCCCGGCAGTCGATCCGGCAAACAGCTTGGCAAGCTCGGCGTGCCGCTTTCCATCGACCGGCCCGTGACTGGTGACGGACTCCACCAGTAGCAGCCAGTTTTTCGCGGTGAAGTGCAGCACCACGTCAGGCATCTTGCCGTGTGAATCCACATCGACACCCAGCCCGGTCAGCAGGGCTGCGTCGAAGTAGCCCCATTTGTCGCCCGTGTCGCCGGCATAGACCAGCACGCTACCCGGCGCAAAGCGCGGTGCGAAGTCCTCGATGATGGCCCGGATTAGTTCGCTATGCTCGCCGGGGCTGAGGGTGATTTGCTGGCCCGGTGCAATCTCAACCGGAATGCGGTTCTGCTCGCGCTCCTTGGCGTAGCGGGCAACCAGCGTTTCACGCTCGGCCAGATAGGTGGTGAGGCTGTCATGCCATGCGGGGGTGCCGAAGGTACGCAGCAGGGCCAGCGCGGCGGGTTCGATCTGATAAACCGCCTTGGGGCTATTCACCGGGCGGTCGGGCTTGTCCGGGTTGTAGAGGGCTACGCCAGCGTCGCAGAACTGGTGCATGGACTGACGGCGGAATGTCTCGCGGGTGTTGGGCGCGTACTCCTTGCCGTAGTGCTCCCGTGCCCAATCCATGATGGGCGTGATGCCCACAAGCGGGTTTTCCGCGTCGGCCCATGCCTTGCCCGGCGTGAGGTTCAGGAGGGCCAGCAGGCACAGGGCAGAACGCTCGTTCTGCTGCGCTCGGGGCAGGCCCAAAGAAATGATGATTTGCTGTGCGGCCTCAATGTAGTCGTTTTGGTTGTTCATGCGGTCAGGGTTCCTAGCTTGCCGTCGATCTCTTCTTGCGTGAGAACTCCTTGCTGCATGGCCCACTTGCCAAGATCTATCAGAGTGTCACGGCTCGGGTACTTCATCTGCTTTAGGTCGGTTGCATTGACCTGCGTATGGCCGTTGAATCGCCGGAAATGTTCATCTACTGCGGTTGTGTTCAGGAACACGACTAGTCCACGTGCCAGCGCCTCTGGCAAGCCGTGCTTGCCCTCGTGAAACAGGTTCATGTGGTTCTCAAAACCCAACACGGAATGATCGCCAAAGGCGGTAGGTTCAACCAAGCTTGCCACCACGCGGCGCTTTTCCTCTTTTGAGGAAAATCGGCGCACTAGGCAATAAAACCCATTCGGGTAAAGCCACTTTTCCGTCTCGTCGTTGCGCATGATCGCGTTGGGCTTCTTCAAGCCCGCCACGGGCCAGACGGTGCCGGTCATGCTCAGGTGGCCGGGGTAGATCAGGGGCACGGTGCCCGGCTCTGGCATGTCGCGCAGGTGCGCTTTCAGCCGGAAATCGACTACCGGCCCGGTCGATACCTTCACGCCAATGTCGGCCAGCGAGCAGCGCACGGCGGGCGATAGCTCGATGGCGCTTTTATCGGTGGTGGTCGGCACATGAATGAACCGTTCCTGGTCATCCGGGAACACGATCCGGTCGAACGGGTGTTCGTGGGTGGTCAGGTCTGAAAAGCTGTCATCTGTCGAAGTCGTGACCGTGACAGGCCCCTGTTGGCCGCCACGCTCCAAGCGGATGATGATGTTTTCCTGCAGCACCTCGTCATCCCTGAAAGCCTTGTTGCGTGACTCGAACAAATGCATGTGGCGGATCGCCGCCCGCTCAAGGATGAAGTCACGGAACGGGCGGTAATACGGCCCGTTGCAGAAGCTGCGCGGGATTATGGCCACGATCTGCCCGCCCGGTGCTGTCTCGCCCACGGCCAGCGCGACAAAGGCGGAATACAGATTCACTGTCTCGATACCGACAGTGCGCAGAGCCAGCCGGTGGGCTGACTGGCTGTTGATCTTCTTGTAAGGTGGATTGAGGATCACATGGGTATAGCCTCGATCCAGCAGACCTTCTCCGGTCGCCAGCTCGATGTAATCGCCCGCGAGGATGCGGGGCGTCACGCGGTTGTATCCGGCCAAGTGCTGCGCAAGGTGGCCGCGAAGCTGCTCGTCGATCTCGTAGGCCGTCGCCTCAACAGACTCAAAGCCAAAGCCGCCCGTCACCCAGCGGTCGAGAAAGGCGCAGGATAATGCGCCAACACCTGCGCCAGCATCCAGTAGGTGGCAGGTTTTAAGGGGGCTATGGGGGAACAGGGATGCCATGAAACGGGCCACACTCGAAGGGGTCATGAACTGACCGAACTCGGATTTATGTTTCTGTGTAGTTTGTGGTGCTATGGTGCGGCGAACGTTATCTGCTATTTCCAATCGCTGGAGCAACTTTAAGCCTCATGTATTTGCGAGTGTTAACCGGTGCGGGATAAGTTGTTTGATGCTGTAAGTTTGCGGTAACTTATGGCCCAGAAAAGACAAACCCCGAATCTCTAAGTGCAATCTTGGCGGATGGCTTAGAGAGTTCGGGGCCGTGACTTAATCACAGGAACAAGAATACCACATGGATCACATCAAACAACCCAGAGCCGCCAATAAGCGCGGTGCCAGATGGTAAAACCAGCGCTTCTAGCTGCTGCATTCATCGAACGTCTCCCTCGTCGCCCTTACTGCACTGATGATAAATCGTCAGGGCTGCTCATTCGTCCGCAGGCTACCGCACTGGGCTATCTCCACATCCAGTACAACCCGCCTCCGCATGTATCCTCCTTGGTGTTCGACTTGGACAAGCCGGACAGTTACCACGCGTGGAAGGATGCGGGCTTGCCAGCCCCGCACTGGGTCAGCGTTAACCGCACGAACGGCCATGCCCATATCGGGTATATGCTGGCGGCCCCTGTAGCCCGTACCTGCGCTGCACGGCAAAAGCCGTTGCGCTATCTGGCCGCTATAGAACACGTTCTAGCGAAGCGGCTAGGGGCCGACATGGGGTATTCAGGGCTGATCACCAAAAACCCTACCCATAGCGATTGGCTCACTGTCTGGCACCAAATCGAGCCCTACAGCCTCGACTACCTCGCCGAGTTCTGCCCAGACGCCGATTTGGCGGCCTACAGCCGCCGCAGTCGCAAAGAGGTTGGCGGGCTGGGGCGTAACGTCACGGTGTTCGATAACGTGCGTGAATGGGCCTACAGCGCCGTTAGAGCGTATTGGCGGCCCAACGGGTATGAGGCTTGGGCCGATGCGGTGAGAGCTGCTTGTGAGAGCGCGAATGCGTTTGGCCGTGAGCAGGGCGGCCCGCTGCCCGTGTCGGAGATCAAGGCCACGGCAAAGAGCATTTCCCGTTGGGTATGGAACCGATTCACCCCCGCTGGGTTTAGCCAGGTGCAGGCGCATCGAGGGGCTAAAGGCGGGCGAATATCCAAACGTCCAACTAAGAACGGCAAGGCTCGGGCGGACTTGTTGCCCGAGGTGATAAAACTCAAGGCGCAGGGTTACAGTAACCGCGATATTGCCGAGGATCTGCAAATTTCGGCGGGCAGCGTGTCCAACTACCTACGCCGTGATCGTGAGTGATCAAATAAGCCTTATCAGATAACAGCGCCCGAAAGGGCGTTTCTTGTCTCTAGCGGATCATTCAAGAGAGAGGATCTTGGCGAGGTGGGTAACTGCGCCCGTCCGTCCATCAGGGGCTTGCCCCCTGTGGGCGGCAGCAGTTATCCACGGAGCGGGGTGCTCTTGACCATGCCCCCCGTTAGGCGCAGAATCAAATTGGAGATTTGATTCATCAAAAGGCTGTAAATGATGGAAGAGCTACAGGCCAAGTGGGTGTTCGATCAGGGTGGGTTCTCCAAGGTCTTGGTGGTGCCCACCCCCATGGGCGCCGGATACCACCTCCATCTGGTGAAGTTCGGTCGCCAGAGCGAGACCGTGGTGCTGGAACGGCAGCGCGGAGGGTGGCGGGTGTTCAAGAGCATTGATGCCGCTGCCAACACCGCCCATGGCATCGGGTTCCGGCGTATCGAGATCGACCTCAGTTCGCGCTAGGCTCTGGTGCCTCTGCCTCTGCCTCTGCCTTCGGTTCCGGTCTGGGAGGTAGGTCGAACAGGGCGCGGTCATCATCCCGAGTTAGAGCCTTATCCATTCTATCCGTCAGCGCTTTAAGTGCTGCATCATCGCTATCTGCTATCGCGAGATATACGGCACCAACTAGGATCTTTCTTCTGGTGTCTTGCTCCCTAGTCCGCTTCCTTTCTTGAGCCCTTATTCTTGCCTCTTTTCGTTGCTTCTCTGCCTTCGCCTGTTTCAGCTTTTTTTCGAGATTTTCAATTCGTTGCTCAATGACCGTCATGCTGTTTACTCCCCTCTTGTTTACCCATAGCTTACCAGCAATAAATTAGCCAAAAAATGCCGCCTAGGTGTTAATCTTTAACCCGTAAGGGCGCACTTAGGCAAACTCCGTTTGCGTGCGGCCTCCGGCGGTAAAACATCAAGACAAGAGGCGCTGCGTGGCTATCTATCACTGCTCTGTTAAAACATTCAGCCGACGCAATGGTCAGTCATCCACTGCTGCGGCTGCCTACCGCTCTGGCGAAAAACTACTTGATGAAAATACCGGTGAGCTGCACGACTACAGGAGGAAAGGTGGGGTCATTTCAGCGACCATAATCCTACCAAGCCATGCCCCTGCATGGGCCTCCGACAGGGCGCGTCTTTGGAATGAAGCCGAGCGCGCAGAGACCCGCATCAACTCGACGGTGGCGCGTGAATTTGAGATCGCTCTACCCCACGAACTTTCCCCCAATGACCGCGAACGACTGGCCCACGAATTTGCTCGTGAGCTGGTCGAGAAACATGGCTTTGCAGCCGATGTGGCGATTCATGCCCCACCGGAATTCCAGAAGGGCGGCACTGGGAAGGTGATCGACAATCAAAATCATCACGCTCATATCCTGCTCAGTACGCGCCGACTGGGGCCGAACGGGTTCACCGAAAAAACCCGAGAGTTTGATGCGCGATCCAATGAACGTGATGACGACTCCTACCTGTTCGGGCCAGCCCTTATTGAGCACTGGCGTGAGCGTTTCGCTCTTCTCCAAAACCTGTATTTAGCTCGTGCAGGCGTGGCCGCTCAGGTTGATCACCGGAGCAACAAGGCCCGTGGCCTCGATGCGGTGCCTACCCGCCATCTAGGCCCTGCTGTGGTTGGTTTCGAGCGGCGTATGGGGATCGACAGCGAGAAGCGCCAGCGCGAAGCGTTGGCGGTCAGGGCGGTTGATGAGCGTGTGCAGGAGTTGGATGCAGAGGTGCGGGGGGAGTTGGCCGAGCTGGATGCACAGGAAGCCGTGATCGCCGCCGAACTGGCGGAGAATCTACGCTATGTCGCGATGGATGATGCGGAGTTGACAGAGGTGATCTCGAAGACCCAACCAGCGGACATTGATGCCCAGGTGGCGTCTTCCTGGGAGGTTAGCAAGGCGAAAAGTGACGTCACCGAGTTGGAGGGGGAACGCGATAGCGTGGCAAGGCGGATCACGTCGTGGGAGGAAGGCCACGGCTTCAGAACATGGCTCAACAGCAAGGGCATTGGCGGGGCCGAGTTGGACGAGTTGCGCACTGAGCTTGAACAACTTGGCAACCGGATCACGAAGGCGATTAGACGGGTCAGGAAAGCGACGGAAGCTGCGTCTGCTCGCCTCTGGCCGGAATACAACAGGCGGATAACCCTATTCGACGAGCTGATCGAGCTGCGTAAGGCGAAGCGGCAGCGCAAGATTCTTCAGGTTCAGAAGGCGCAGTCGTTGGATTTCACCACTATCGCCCTGCAACGCTCTTTGGGCGCGTTCGGGTGGGCG
>NZ_JAZGLY010000014.1:0-5271 GCF_036409055.1 Niabella digestorum
GGGCAGTGATGTGATTGTCTGCGCTGAAATGGACGAACAGTGGGGCTACGTCGGTGCTAAATCACGTCAGCGCTGGCTGTTTTACGCGTATGACAGGATACGGAGGACGGTTGTGGCGCACGTCTTCGGTGAACGCACTCTGGCCACACTGGAGCGTCTTCTGAGCCTGCTGTCGGCCTTTGAGGTCGTGGTATGGATGACGGATGGCTGGCCGCTGTATGAATCCCGCCTGAAGGGAAAGCTGCACGTTATCAGCAAGCGTTACACTCAGCGCATTGAGCGACATAATCTGAATCTGAGACAACATCTGGCAAGGCTGGGACGGAAGTCACTGTCGTTCTCAAAATCGGTGGAGCTGCATGGCAAGGTCATCGGGCATTATCTGAACATAAAACACTATCAGTAAGTTGGAGTCATTACCCAATATCCTGTCCATACGTTACTAAAGAAAATAATATATACGGAATGAGTTATCATGCGCCTAATTTACCATAACATCTGTTGCCCGCACCGCCTCAGAGGCTCTCAGGGCGTTTCTGTGGCCTGAGCCATAAAAAGCCCCATCTTCTCCCCGAAAACCCGCCAGAAACGCGCTGAGAGATTTTCAGCCCTATGCATGACTATGCACCGGACTGACTCGCGGGCGATTTTGGCCTGAATTCAGGCCGGATGACTTAAAATCTGCACCAAAGCCAACAGAAAACGGTGAACGGGTGCGCAATTTATTGCGTAACTGAGAGACCTTGCCGGCGCAGCCGGAAAACCCGCTGTCAACACGTTCAGGAAGGGGGGTGATGTACAAATGGCACAGAGGATGGAAGTGACGTATGAGCTGAAGGAATGATGTAAAAGTGATGCAAAAGTGTTGTAAAAGTGATGTATAGACTGAAGGAATGATGCAAAAGTGATGTAAAAGTGTTGTAAAAGTGATGTATGAACTGAAGGAGCGATGTAATTCTGTAGTCAGGAAGAATAACCCGTTCATGCAGGCATGAACGATACAGTGAGGAACGCTTTTTTTGCCACGATCTCCCCTTAACCTGCGTAAATCACCCGCCATGATTGATTATTTTTCAACCGCAAAATGGTCATACACCTAACGCAGCCGCGATTTTCATCGCAACTTCATGAAAAATAAATAAAAAAGAAAAAATAAAGGGATTCTGGGTATTACCGGGGTAATAATATTAAGCGCCAGGACAATGAAAATTAAGGCGATGCCGGTATTACTCCGGTAATACCCAGAACGGAGCCATTACGCACCGTCCTGCTGCTCATTCAGGCGCGCTGACAGGCTTCGGTAAAGGCGTTCCGCATCCTCATGGAGTTTCTCGCAGAAATCAGCCTCATGATCCAGATCCAGCTCATTAAGCCTGTCCAGAAGAAGCAGGGACTGATCCTGGATGAATTTAGCCATGTTAACGGCTGTCTTTTGTTGTTTGTTCATGAAGGCCCCGGCGCGAAAGTGCTTACTGTACGTTCTGATGGTTTTCCGCTTCCTCGCTCATTCGCTCACTCCGTTCGGTCATGAGTCTGCGGCGAGCGGAGGGAAGATAAGCAGATAACATAACGGTAAGCATAACGAAAACTAAGGACAAGGGCGAAAAGGCCACGCCCCACCGGGGCGTTTTTCCATAGGCTCCGCCCCCCTGACAAGCATCACGAAATCTGACGCTCAAATCAGTGGTGGCGAAACCCGACAGGACTTAAAGATACCGGGCGTTTCCCCCCGGTGGCTCCCTCGTGCGCTCTCCTGTTCCTGCCTTTCGGTTTACCGGTGTCATTCCGCTGTTATGGCCGCGTTTGTCTCATTCCACGCCTGACACTCAGTTCCGGGTAGGCAGTTCGCTCCAAGCTGGACTGTATGCACGAACCCCCCGTTCAGTCCGACCGCTGCGCCTTATCCGGTAACTATCGTCTTGAGTCCAACCCGGAAAGACATGCAAAAGCACCACTGGCAGCGGCCACTGGTAAGCAGGATGTGCGAGAGATGTAGTAAGAGTTCTTGAAGTGATGGCCTGAGTGCGGCTACACTGAAAGGACAAATTTGGTGACATGTCTCGCACAAGACTGTTACCGCGGTTAGAAAATCTGCCAGGATTAACTAACCTTCGAAAAACCACCTGCCAGGGTGGTTTTTTCGTTTACAGAGCAAGAGATTACGACGCAACAGAAAGGATCTCAAGAAGTTCCTTGCTGTATTGCTACTATCCTAGAGATCTGACCCATTAGGGGCATTATCAGATGACGGCCTTGTAATCCACGATAAAAAACCCAGAAACCAGAAGAGTTGGCCCAACGACATATGGGTAATGACTCCAACTTACTGGTAGTATTTTAGGCACTGTTGCAAAGTTAGCGATGAGGCAGCCTTTTGTCTTATTCAAAGGCCTTACATTTCAAAAACTCTGCTTACCAGGCGCATTTCGCCCAGGGGATCACCATAATAAAATGCTGAGGCCTGGCCTTTGCGTAGTGCACGCATCACCTCAATACCTTTGATGGTGGCGTAAGCCGTCTTCATGGATTTAAATCCCAGCGTGGCGCCGATTATCCGTTTCAGTTTGCCATGATCGCATTCAATCACGTTGTTCCGGTACTTAATCTGTCGGTGTTCAACGTCAGACGGGCACCGGCCTTCGCGTTTGAGCAGAGCAAGCGCGCGACCATAGGCGGGCGCTTTATCCGTGTTGATGAATCGCGGGATCTGCCACTTCTTCACGTTGTTGAGGATTTTACCCAGAAACCGGTATGCAGCTTTGCTGTTACGACGGGAGGAGAGATAAAAATCGACAGTGCGGCCCCGGCTGTCGACGGCCCGGTACAGATACGCCCAGCGGCCATTGACCTTCACGTAGGTTTCATCCATGTGCCACGGGCAAAGATCGGAAGGGTTACGCCAGTACCAGCGCAGCCGTTTTTCCATTTCAGGCGCATAACGCTGAACCCAGCGGTAAATCGTGGAGTGATCGACATTCACTCCGCGTTCAGCCAGCATCTCCTGCAGCTCACGGTAACTGATGCCGTATTTGCAGTACCAGCGTACGGCCCACAGAATGATGTCACGCTGAAAATGCCGGCCTTTGAATGGGTTCATGTGCAGCTCCATCAGCAAAAGGGGATGATAAGTTTATCACCACCGACTATTTGCAACAGTGCCGATTACTCTATCTCACATCCTTGTGGAAACAACTTTTTATTTTCCTCTTAAATCAATAGCAGGGTCTAACTCCAGTTCAATTGATTCAATATATTTTTTCACGCCAAAATCATTAGGGTCATCATTACAATCAAAAAGACTATAATTACTATCTATTTTTTTATTTTTTATTCCAACCCACGAAGCGATTCCATTTACAAAATTAAATCCTGATTTAAATGATTTACACTCATGACGACTATCATCATCAGATGAAATCATAAATAAAGGAACATCGAAATGAAGTTTACTCGCTCTATTGTTATTAAAATAAATCTCACCTCCTATTTCTCTATGAGCCTGACCATGATCAGAAAAATAAATCATAGAATATGAATTATCATTTTCACGCATGAAATTATTTAATTTTTCAAGAAAAAGATCTGTTTTTTGTATAGATGAAACATAACAATTTAAATAATCATATTTTTTATCCTTAATATTTATTATTTTTTTATAATCATTAATTCGATCACATGCATTTGGGTGACTACCATACAAGTGAACAACTATGAATTTTTTATTATGATTATTTATTACAATATCCTTTATTTTATCAAGCAGAATAAAATCTGATGTATTTTTTGATGCGTAATCACCAGATTTAAGAAAAAATTTATGATCACTTTTTGAAGCGATGGCTGAAATTGGAGTATCAAAATCTCCAAAATAACCTTGATTTGATATCCAATAAGTTTCTATACCAGCAGATTTAATGAGATCTATTATATTTAAAGAATAGTTTGGTTCCCACCTATCAACATTTGGCTTAGTCAACATTAACCGTAAAGAGGCAACAGTATTTGTACCTCCCGACATTAATCCATCAATTAAATAACCATTAGCCCGACTCATAAAAGGCGTATTGTTAATTGGATAGCCATATGCCCCATGATAATCCTTTCTTGCGCTCTCTCCAATCACTAAAATGTATGTGTTATATATCGATTTATCTATAAAAGACTCACCCCAATCACTCTTTGGCTTTATTTCATTTAATTTCACCAGCTCATTCTTAACCTCTATCGAGGATTTTATTATAGTTTTAAAAAATTCAGATGGTGATTGATTAAGCATGGAAAAAATAACAGCTATAATTACAACTGTCTTATTCCTATATAATTTAATATCGAATCTTACAATTATATACCTGTATAAAACAACGCCAAAAATTATAACAAATGGATATAAATAATTAACTTTTGGTATTTGATAAAAAAATTCCTTACTCTCTAAAAAATCCGTTGCGAAAACAGAAGCTACATATTGATACGTTGGTTTACCAAACATAAGCCCAATTGGTGAATATATGGCATAAATAACACACATAGGGAAAACTAAAAACCAAAATGATTTTTTTGATGAGCTTAAAAAAATAATCAATATTACCAACAAAAAAATCTGTCTCTCAGAGTCGTTAACCCCTCCACCCTGCAACATTAACTTAGATGTAAAAAATAAAATAACCAACGCTAATAAAGAAAAAAAAATTTTCTTAATATAGCTTTTATTAGATAAGCACAATTTATAATCACCTCACTCAGTATATTTTTTTATTGTACACTTAAGACCCCTTATGTTAAATGGGTAAGTTAACTGGTAATGCTGCCAACTTACTGATTTAGTGTATGATGGTGTTTTTGAGGTGCTCCCGTGGCTTCCATCTCCATCAGTTGTCCCTCCTGCTCAGCTACTGAAGGCGTGGTGCGTAACGGTAAAAGTACTGCCGGACATCAGCGCTATCTCTGCTCTCACTGCCGTAAAACATGGCAACTGCAGTTCACTTACACCGCTTCTCAACCCGGTACACACCAGAAAATCATTGATATGGCCATGAATGGTGTTGGATGCCGGGCAACCGCCCGCATTATGGGCGTTGGCCTCAACACGATTTTACGTCACTTAAAAAACTCAGGCCGCAGTCGGTAACCTCGCGCATACAGCCGGGCAGTGATGTGATTGTCTGCGCTGAAATGGACGAACAGTGGGGCTACGTCGGTGCTAAATCACGTCAGCGCTGGCTGTTTTACGCGTATGACAGGATACGGAGGACGGTTGTGGCGCACGTCTTC
>NZ_JAZGLY010000015.1:0-3826 GCF_036409055.1 Niabella digestorum
AAATGCATAAGTATTTTTACTTTTGTTGGAAAGAAATATGAAAATAATAATTTTTCTAATTACAATATTATTCTTGTCAGGATGTCAAGCAAACTATATTCGTGATGTACAAGGAGGAACCGTTGCACCATCTTCGTCTTCTGAACTGACGGGGATCGCGGTTCAGTAGAAAAGATCAAAGGATCTTCTTGAGATCCTTTTTTTCTGCGCGTAATCTGCTGCCTGTAAACGAAAAAACCGCCTGGGGAGGCGGTTTAGTCGAAGGTTAAGTCAGTTGGGGACTGCTTAACCGGGTAACTGGCTTTAGTGGAGCACAGATACCAAATGCTGTCCTTCCAGTGTAGCCGCTATAAGGCTTCAACTTCAAGAGTTCTGCGTATCTAAATCCACTATCCAGTTACCAATGGCTGCTGCCAGTGGCGTTAAGTCGTGTCTTACCGGGTTGGACTCAAGACGATAGTTACCGGATAAGGCGCAGCGGTCGGGCTGAACGGGGGGTTCGTGCACACAGCCCAGCTTGGAGCGAACGACCTACACCGAACTGAGATACCAACAGCGTGAGCTATGAGAAAGCGCCACGCTTCCCGAAGGGAGAAAGGCGGACAGGTATCCGGTAAGCGGCAGGGTCGGAACAGGAGAGCGCACGAGGGAGCTTCCGGGGGGAAACGCCTGGTATCTTTATAGTCCTGTCGGGTTTCGCCACCTCTGACTTGAGCGTCGATTTTTGTGATGCTCGTCAGGGGGGCGGAGCCTATGGAAAAAACGCCAGCGGCGCGGCTTTTTTTGCCCTTTGTCTTTTTGCTCACATGTTCTTTCCGGCCTTATCCCCTGATTCTGTGGATAACCGTATTGCCGTTTTTGAGCAAGCAGACTCCGCTCGCCGCAGTCGAACGACCGAGCGCAGCGAGTCAGTGAGCGAGGAAGCGGAAAAGCGCCTGGACGAGCATTTTCTCCTTACGCATCTGTGCGGCATTTCACACCCGGCATGGTGCACTTTTCATACAACCCGCACTGATGCCATATGATTAAGCCAGTATACACTCCGCTATCGCTACGTGACTGGGTCATGGCTGCGCCCCGACACCCGCTAAAACCCGCTGATGCGCCCTGACGAGCTTGTCTGCTGGCGAAAACACTCACGGACAAGCCGCGACCGCTTTCGCCAGCCCCTTTATGGTTCCGTGCCGTACTGCGCTTCAAAGTGTGTCTGTATGCTGTTACCGAGTTCTTCCGCCAGTTCGTGCAGTCGTTCGCACATGGCGGCCTGTTCGTCTGCATCCAGTGCATCCAGTTTTTCGAGCAACGTCAGGCTCTGGCTTTTGATAAATCGCGCCATGTTGAGCGCGGTCTGCTGCTGTTTGTTCACGTTCTCCCTTCTCCGTTACTGGTGTTTACGTCCGGCTGTGCGTCACCTGGTCATCACGCCAGGTGACGTCACTGAAAATTATCACACAAGCCCCGTCGTGTGTGGGCTGCGCGACATTAACACCCCGTGACGCTTATTTTTTGCTGAATATGTGCGCGATTTTCTGTCTGCGTTGTGTGCAGTTGTCGTCATAAACATGAACGTTCCGCCGGTTCCTGATGTGCGTCACTTTGACGTTTTGACAAAGTGACGCACGGGAGGTGCTTGCGCAAACCCGCGAATAACGGCGTTTACCGCGTGATTTTTTTACATCTGACAACGTGACCCGGCGTGATGGCCAGTTCTGGCCAGAGACGTTCGCGGGGTGTCGGGGCGCAGCCATGACCGGGTGGCGTTTGTCCGGTCGTGTGTGCGCGGTCCGACAAATGCACATCCTGTCCCGTTTTTCACACGGTTTTTATTGATTACCGGACAGACGAACCCGGATTGCCATATTGCGAAAATCACGTTAAAACGATTACGAGCGTGCAGTTGGGCTGATATATCAACAGTCATGCCAATATGTATTAACCCGACAGGCCGCTCTTTTTAATTCCAATAAAAATATAAATACGAGTATGAATCAGGACAAAGCAATTTATTTAGAAAATAAATATTTTTCACCCGCAAACGAAGCTGTCAGACTGGAGCGTGAAGGCGATTACATTGGAGCATGGAAAAAATGGAATGATGCGCTTCATTATGCCAAAGGAGAAAATATAGGTTGGTGTATAGCCAGAGCTGAATATTGTAGAAAGACAGGCCGGTTTTAATTCTGGCGGGGTTTCAAAGGGGAGTCCCCTTTGGCACGTCGACGTATCAAAATGCGCCAGCATTTTGTATACAGTCGGTCACGTGCCTCCAGAATTTACCCTCAAAACGCCTCTGTAACTGACGCATAACAAAAGTATAACCAAGATATAATTAACATATAACCAAGGTATAACTAACCTGGTGTGTATATAATTAAGATATAATTAATATATAACTAACGGTTTACCAACGGATCGCATGTAGTAGACGCTACATAAAAAATCCTGAATATGGAGGATTCGTCATAAAGAGATTCCTGTATTTACCGTTCTGATGCAGGACAGGGCAAACACTGCAAAAATGATGAAAAACTGATTAACCATACTGTCTGTATTCTGAATGAATTACGAAGCATAGCGATAAATTAAAAAATCCCCCTGGATTACAGGGGGAAGCCATCAGAGTTTGAGTAATGAGAAATATTATTCTGGAGAGAGCACCACAAATGCGCTCTTTTCCAATCTGCCGTAACCATCGGCAAAAGACAATCAGGACAGGCGAAAAAATCCCCCTATATGGCAAGGGGGTGTCAATGAGGACATGGCAATTGTGAGTTTTGTGTGTGTTTTATGTGTTGCAGTTTGCAACGTCAGAAATTTGCCGTAGTTCGTCATGAGAGACAACAAAAAAATCCCCCGTGACTGGTGGAGGCCAGGGCAAGGGGGGTAGCAAATGCCTGAATAATTTTCGTAGTTTTGATATACCCATCGTTGCAACCGCAACGGGGTGAATTTGCCGCAGTTGTGCGCGAAAAACAATCCTGATTCCGGGACAGGATGTGTAATCGTATAACCGCGCACGCACGGCTATGCGATTACCACCTGGTCAGGGCTTTGCCCCGACACCCTCGACACCGTTCCCGCGATACGATAGAACATCAGGGCGCGTTTCCGGGTAAACGCATGTTAATGACCGGGAATTCATTGATCAGGGACCGGAGACGCGCTACAAAACTCCTGCGCGTTTCTGGCATCAACTGGCCATGGGGATGGTTTGGCAGTAGCAGCAAGCGCCAGAAACGCGCTCAAAACGTCTCTGACAGCCTGAACCCACCAAAACATATAAAATAATTGCCCGATGCAAAAAAGTGCGTTAGAAAGCGTCTGAGCGCGTTTCCTTGCCACCTGAACGTCATCTCTGGGATTCGTGCTCACTCCATCAAATAACAAATAAACTTCAAAGTCTGATAATGGGTTCCCCCTGTAATCCAGGGGATTTTTTTCGCTCACTCATTACCGCACAACTCGACATCACGCCGGAGACACGCTAAAACACTCCTGCGCGTTTCTGGCGTCTTTTTTGTTGCTGTGTCGCTATACTCGTTGTCAGATTCGCGCTCAATCATCACTGATTAATCTACGTTTATCCTTCGACCGATCACGCTGGCATTTTTTGACAACCGGCGCCCATGAAAACGCCAGACGGGAACCGTCATCCGCACCCTCTGACATACTGGGGATTAAAAATCCCTGTGCCGCACAGCCGGCGTTGCATAAAATTCCGCTCTGCGGTGAGTATTGTTTAATCAAAAATCCCCGCAGTTCTTCCGGAAAAACGCGAGTCTGTTCTCATGCCTGAAATGCCCACACACTACGCAAAACCAACTTT
>NZ_JAZGLY010000016.1:1571-3739 GCF_036409055.1 Niabella digestorum
GAGTGGGTAACTACAATTTTAGAAACTTATTTAAAGCGACTAAGGGCGTATGGTGGATGCCTTGGGTCTGAGAGGCGAAGAAGGACGTGGTAAGCTGCGATAAGCCAGGGGGAGCTGCACACAAGCGTTACATCCCTGGATTTCCGAATGGGACAACCTGGTACGTTGAAGACGTATCATCCTGAGCAATCAGGAGGCCAACCCGCTGAACTGAAACATCTAAGTAGGCGGAGGAAAAGAAAACAATAGTGATTCCCTGAGTAGTGGCGAGCGAAAGGGGAAGAGCCCAAACCAGAGCGGCGTGCTGCTTTGGGGTTGTAGGACCACATTTAGGATTCGATCTCAAGCCGAATCATCTGGAAAGATGAACCGTAGGAGGTGATAGTCCTGTAAGCGGAAATGATCGATGACGCGTGGTATCCTGAGTAGGGCGGGACCGGAGGAATCCTGTCTGAATCTGCCGGCACCATCCGGTAAGGCTAAATACTCCTCAGACACCGATAGTGAACCAGTACCGTAAGGGAAAGGTGAAAAGCACCCTAAATAAGGGAGTGAAATAGTACCTGAAACCGTACGCCTACAAGCGGTCGGAGCCGCGCAAGCGGTGACGGCGTGCCTTTTGCATAATGAGCCTACGAGTTACTCCTCACTGGCGAGGTTAAGTTAAGAAATAACGGAGCCGTAGCGAAAGCGAGTCCGAATAGGGCGCTTAGTCAGTGGGGGTAGACGCGAAACTTTGTGATCTATCCATGGGCAGGATGAAGGTGTGGTAACACACACTGGAGGTCCGAACCCGTAAGCGTTGAAAAGCTTTGGGATGACCTGTGGATAGGGGTGAAAGGCCAATCAAACTGAGAGATAGCTCGTTCTCCCCGAAATGTTTTTAGGAACAGCCTCGGTTAATAGTCTGTTAGAGGTAGAGCTACTGATTGGGCTAGGGGGCTTCACCGCCTACCAAACCCTGATAAACTCCGAATGCTAATAGATGTTTACCGGGAGTGAGGCTGTGGGCGCTAAGGTCCATGGCCGAGAGGGAAATAACCCAGAATAGCAGCTAAGGCCCCCAATACATAGTTAAGTTAATCAAACGATGTAGAGTTTCTATAACAGCCAGGATGTTTGCTTGGAAGCAGCAATTCATTTAAAGAGTGCGTAACAGCTCACTGGTCGAGAGACTCTGCGCGGAAAATAATCGGGTATTAAACTATGAGCCGAAGCTCTATGATTGCCACTAGGTGGTAAATCGGTAGGGGAGCATTCCCATCTGCGTTGAAGGTGTGTGGCGACGCATGCTGGAGCGTTGGGAAAAGAAAATGTAGGCATAAGTAACGATAAATAAGGTGAAAAACCTTATCGCCGAAAGTCTAAGGGTTCCTGATCAACGTTAATCGGATCAGGGTTAGTCCGGTCCTTAGGCGAACCCGAAAGGGGTAGCTGATGGAAAGCAGGTTAATATTCCTGCACCTGCTATACATTAAAAGTGACGAAGGGCCTTAGGTAACTAGGCTGACGGAATAGCCGAGCGGATCCTTCGGGTGAAGCGCATTACTGAAAGCACTTCCGAGAAAAGCGAGTATAGCAGCCGGTACCGCAAACCGACACAGGTAGACGGGATGAGTATTCTAAGGCGCTCGGGTGAGCCGTGGAGAAGGAACTAGGCAAATTGACGCTGTAACTTCGGGATAAAGCGTACCTACTTTGTTGGTAGGTCTCAGTGAAAAGGTTCAACCAACTGTTTAACAAAAACATAGGGCCCTGCAAAATCGTAAGATGACGTATAGAGCCTGATACCTGCCCGGTGCTGGAAGGTTAAGGAAGGGTGTTCGGCGCAAGCCAAAGCTCCTGACTGAAGCCCCAGTAAACGGCGGCCGTAACTATAACGGTCCTAAGGTAGCGAAATTCCTTGTCGGGTAAGTTCCGACCTGCACGAATGGTCTAATGAGTTGAACGCTGTCTCCTCCACGAGCCCGGTGAAATTGTAGTATCGGTGAAGATGCCGGTTACCCGCCACGGGACGGAAAGACCCCGTGAACCTTCACTACAACTTTGCATTGATTTTGAATTACGGATGTGTAGGATAGTTGGGACGCTATGAAGCCTTGCCGCCAGGTAGGGTGGAGCGGTCGGTGAAATACCAACCTTCTTTGATTTGAAATCTAATCCCTGTT
>NZ_JAZGLY010000001.1:0-627584 GCF_036409055.1 Niabella digestorum
AGTATGATTAAAGAAAAAATGCTCAGAAAAGTGCATGCTGTAACAAAAAATGGCTTTCTGATTAAAGTCGCTTTATTTGTTATCGCATATACTTTTGAGAAATTAACATAACTGGCAACTTAAATTATAATAGTTTGATGGTAAATAACAAATCGTGATTTGTGCATTAGGGCTTACTGAAGAGATTATTTATTCTATTTTACATTCTGAATAGGATATAGTAAAGTTATAGTTTTTAGTATTCAGCTTTTTGATGTTGGGATTTGTATTATGAGCAGGCTTAAACGCCGCCCCTGTACCAAAATCAAGTCCTATTCCGAGAATACCCCAGCATAAAAAGCTTAAAATAAAGTTTCCGGCTCTGAATGTTTTGTCAAAAGTTTGAGTTCTTTTCTCACATCCTTCTTGTCTTACTTCTACTATTAATTGTCTGTTTCTTGGGAATATACCTTTGGCTGATCCAACTCCTAATTTATTTCCATCTACATAAATTTCTGCGTTTGGGTTATCTTCTACTTGGATGTATCCAATATATCTACTTCCTCCAAACATTACCCCACAACTTTGCAACAAGATTGTTGAAAAGACGAGTATCCCACATAATATTTTTCTCATGGTATAGTGAATTTTTAATATTTGAAATAATATATATAAACTATACTTGTGCAATATAAATAATAGATTGATTATATAAAAAAAATATAGAGTGTTATATTGATTGTGATTTTGAAGTATATATCCACATTGCTAAAAAATTTTGTAAGCATTGTAAGAAACTTCTGCTGTGCTTAGTAGAGTATTGAAGGCTGATTAAATATAAATGGTTTGTGTTCGAATAGAAATTATTTTATTACTCACAACAGTTCATAGTGTAGGTTAGGTGGAAAAATTGAAATTTACAATTGGGGAGTTTTATTATTTGAATTTTAGATAAAGTAATACATTACGAATCAAAAAGTGGAATAATCCATATTAAATACTATTTATTATTTAATCCTTTTGATCTTTATTTCCCAATACAAAACTTCCCGAATATTGTTCCCAATATATCGCGGTCTACTTCTACCTGTCCGGTAATTTCACCTAGATAATGCAAAGCTCGGCGGATATCAATCGTCAGCAGATCGCCGCTGAGATTGGCGGCCATTCCCGCTTCTATGGCCTCGAGGCTTTCCATCATTTTGTTGAGCGCGTCAAAGTGGCGCGCATTCGTAACGATGGTATCTTCGGTATCAATAGCAGTGCCTACCGCTTGCGTATACATGCGTTCTTTTAGCGCGTCAATGCCGAGATTTTGTTTGGCTGCGATACCCATAGCACCTTCTGGAAGGCGCAGATGCGGTACTCGGTCTATTTTATTCCATACTTCTATGGTTTTTGTAGCAAAAGGAGCCAGCCAATCCATCTCCGCCTGCTCCGGAGTGGTAGCGTCTACAACATGTAGAATGATGTGTGCTTTTTCGGCGTTTTGCTTACTACGCGCAATACCAATGCTTTCGATCTGATCGCTGGTATGTTCGCGAATACCGGCTGTGTCAATCAGACGGAATAGCACGCCTTTTATGTTCAACGTTTCTTCAATGGTATCACGTGTAGTACCGGCAATATCTGATACAATTGCACGTTCTTCATTGAGCAGAGCGTTCAATAGGGTACTTTTGCCGGCGTTAGGTTTACCAATGATAGCTACACTTATTCCGTTTTTAATCACATTACCCAGTTGGAACGATTCTAGCAGGCGTCTGGTCTGCGTTTTCAATTGGGCTATCAACTCTTGAAACTGTTTTCTGTCGGCAAATTCCACATCTTCATCTGAAAAATCCAGTTCCAATTCTATCAATGCGGCAAAATTGATAAGCTGGTCGCGCAATTGTTTAAGATCGCCCGAAAAGCCACCCCGTAACTGATTCAATGCAGCTTTTTGAGCCGCTTTACTATTTGCCGCAATTAAGTCTGCCACGGCTTCCGCTTGGGCCAAGTCCAGTTTGCCGTTCAAAAAGGCTCTCTGGGTAAACTCTCCCGGAAGTGCCATGCGTGCTCCTGCTTTTGTACAGGCTTCCAAAATGATTTGTAGAATGTATGGCGAACCATGCCCACTGATTTCAATTACATCCTCGCCGGTATAACTTTTGGGGCCGCGAAATAGCGATATCACTACCTCATCGATTACCTCTCCGGTATCAGGTGCCACAATGCGTCCGAAATGTAGCGTATGCGAGGGCTGTGCGGCCAGCTTTTTGCCTTTGAAAATTTTATCGGCAATGGCAATGGCATCTTTCCCACTCAGGCGAATGACGCCTATGGCACCCACACCGGGTGGAGTAGCAATGGCTACAATAGTCTCTTCTATACCGGCTAATACATTCATGCTTCAAAAATAACGGTTACCTGTTATATTGACCTTTTATTGGGATGGGATAAGTAGTGTATGCACCTATTTTTCGATTATTTTCGCATTAGATTTTATAAGCGATAAAACCTATGAATGTAAAGAAGTTTTTTATATGGGCTTTAGGCCTGATATGTACCCTCAGTTGCCTCGCTCAGGCAGATGAAGATGCTGCGGCTACACTTACCAAAGTAGGAGATAAGGTACCCGAATTCAGTTTTGAAATTGAAGAAGGAAAAACCGTCAGCATATCCGATTATAAAGGCAAGCTGGTATTGATAAATCTATTCGCTACTTGGTGTCCACCGTGCCGACATGAATTGCCGGAATTGCAGGCCAAAATTTGGGATAAGCATGGTAAAAACGATAAGTTTGCTGTGCTTGTTTTCGGCCGAGAAGAAGACTGGGATGTAGTGGCTCCTTTCAAGGCAGAGCAGAAATTTACTTTTCCAATTCTCCCGGATCCTCATCGAGGAGTGTTCAGTAAGTTTGCTACACAGTCCATTCCACGTAATATTCTGGTTGATGAAAATGGCACCATCATCTATCAGTCCATAGGATATTCCCCCAAGGAGTTTAAAAAACTGGTAGAACTGATTAATAAGAAATTGGAGCGCTGATTGGTATCCATTTATATGCTTTATTGTAATAAGCAATTGTGCTGAATGCTGTATTAAGCACATAAAGGCTATTTTTGCCCAATGACATTCTATTACTGTTACGATGCGCATTGCGGCTGGTGCTTTGGATTCAGTAAAACTATCAGCACTTTTGCGCAGCAGCATAAAGACCGTTTTCACTTTGAAGTATTGAGCGGTGGCATGATTCCTAAAGAATCTGCCCGTCCTATTAAAGTAATGGCCTCTTTTATCAATGATGCGTATAAAAGGGTCGAGGAATTGACGGGAGCAAAATTTGGTGCAGATTATCTATGGCATATTCAACACCCTGATGATAGCGATTGGTTTCCCGAATCTTTAACACCTGCTATTGCACTTTGTATTTTTAAGGAATATCTTCCACAACGGCAGGTGGAAGTAGCCGCAGATTTTCAGAAGGCATTATTCGAAGAAGGCCGTGATTTAAGCGATGGAGAGGCTTATCGACATTTACTGATAAAGTATCAAATTCCGGATACTGATTTTTACGAGAAACTGACCGACCCGGCTTATGAAGAAAAAGCCCGGTATGAGTTTGCATTATGCCGTCAACTACAGGTAACCGGTTTCCCAAAGTTGTTATTGCAAACTGCCGATACTAAGTTCTATCTGGTGGCAGAGGGTTACACTCCTTTGGATACGCTTAATGCACGCCTAGCGAGTATTATGAATGAGCTGGCTCGCGAACAGCAAAATCAGAACTAAACCTTATTTTAACCGATTTGTGATTTTCGAATATGAATGTAGCCGATTTGAATACGATCAATTTTGAGGAAGGCGCTGTATTGCTGATTGATAAACCGCTAGACTGGACATCCTTTGATGTAATCAGAAAAATCCGCAATCTGATCAAGATAAAAAAAGTGGGTCATGCCGGAACATTGGATCCGCTTGCTACCGGATTGTTGATCGTTTGCACCGGAAAATATACTAAGAAGATTAATGAATACATGGCTCAGGAAAAGGAGTACACTGGTACATTTACTTTGGGAGCCACTACGCCTACTTATGATTTAGAAAGTCAGCCCGAAAATTTCAAGCCTTACGACTATTTAAGCGAAGCTGATATTCAAAATGCAGTGCAGGCTTTCTTAGGAGAGATCGATCAGGTGCCCCCCATTCATTCGGCAATTAAAAAAGATGGCAAACGTGTGTACGAGCTGGCCCGCAAAGGAATGGATGTAAAACTGGAACCCCGTAAGATTATCATTAAAGAGTTTGAAGTAGATGCTTCACAATTGCCTGAGGTGGGTTTTAGAGTAGTATGTTCTACCGGAACCTATATCCGTAGTTTGGCCCATGATTTCGGGTTGGCATTGGGCTGTGGTGCTTATCTTAGTAGTTTACGTCGTACACGCATCGGTACATTCAGGGTAGAGAATGCCGTTTCTATCGACACTTTTGAGGAAATCATCAAAGAAAGGAAAAACCGGAACCTTCAACAAAACACATAAAAAAAGTGGTATAAGATTTATACCACTTGCTCTTCCACGAAGTAAGTATTTAAGACTTCTACGAGTTCGTGTTTCGTGATGGGGATACCCATGATTTTGTTGTATCCCTTTGCGTCTACCAAAAACTGATCGCGAATGATTTTGATCAGTTGTCCGTTGTTGATTTCTGGGATGAGTACATGCTCAAAATTGCGAATAATATCGCCCAGATTTTTGGGGAATGGGCGAAGATGTCGTAGATGCACATGACTTACACTCTTACCCTGCGCTTGCAATTCTTCCACGGCCGATTTAATCACACCATAGGTAGAGCCCCAACCAATCACCAGCAGTTTACCTTTTTCAGGACCGCTGTCAATTTTTTGTTCGGGAATGAAGTTGGCAATTTTATCAACTTTTTCTTGGCGGATTTTCACCATGAGCTGGTGATTTTCCGGATCGTAGCTGATATTACCTGTAATATTTTGTTTTTCCAAACCTCCGATGCGGTGTTCCAACCCCGGTGTGCCCGGAACAGCCCAAGGGCGCACCAAGTTTTCATCTCTCAGATAAGGTTGAAACTTCTCTTCTCCATCCCACAATTCTTTTTTGAATTTTACGTGAATCGGCGGTAGGGTTTCTTCGGTGGGGAAACGCCACGGTTCGGCTCCATTAGCGATATAGCCATCGCTGAGGAAGATTACCGGCGTCATATGTTGAATACTGATTCTTACCGCTTCGTATACGGCATCAAAACAATCGGCAGGTGAGCTGGCGGCAATTACAGGCATGGGGCATTCCCCATTTCTGCCATAATAGGCCTGTAACAGGTCCGATTGTTCTGTTTTAGTAGGCAGACCGGTTGAGGGACCGCCTCGTTGTACATTGATGACCACCAGTGGCAACTCCAGCATTACCGCTAATCCCATAGCTTCGGTTTTCAAAGCCATGCCGGGACCTGAGGTAGTGGTTACTCCTAGCGATCCGCCGTAGGAAGCACCAATGGCGGCCGTAATAGCCGCTATTTCATCTTCGGCCTGAAAGGTGCGTACCCCAAAGTTCTTATGACGGCTCAATTCATGTAGAATATCACTGGCCGGGGTAATTGGATATGTACCCAAAAACATGGGAAGACCGCTTTTCACCGAGGCAGAAATCAGTCCCAATGCCAGCGCCTGGTTGCCCATGATGGAACGATAGGTTCCGGGTTCGATGCGCGCTTTTTCTACTCTATAGGTAGTGGTAAAGGTTTCTGTAGTATCACCATAGTGATAACCCGCTTTGAGGGCTGCTATATTGCTTTCAAGAATATCTTTTTTATTGGCAAATTTTTCCTTCAGGAAATTAATCGTGCTATCCATGTTGCGGTTGTACATCCAGTATAGAAATCCAAGGATGAACATGTTTTTCGCACGATCTTTTTCTTTTGTTCCCAGTTGATAATCCTTAAGAGCCTCTCGGGTAAGCTTGGTGACGTCAATTTTGATGACTTCGTAGCCATCAAGACTATTGTCTTCGAGCGGGTTGGCACCATCAGGATAATTTGCCAGACGAAGATTTTTGCTGTCAAAGCCATCGGTATTAGCGATAATTTTGCCGCCTTTTTTTAGGCTTTTGAGGTTAGCTTTCAGGGCAGCAGCATTCATAGCAACCAGTACATCGCACTCGTCGCCCGGTGTATGTATATGGTGGGATGAAAATCTTAACTGGAATCCGCTTACACCCGGAATGGTACCTTGGGGTGCCCGTATTTCGGCCGGATAATCAGGAAAAGTCGAGAGGTCGGCTCCTAAAAGAGCGGTATTATTGGTAAACTGAGTACCCGTTAGTTGCATACCATCCCCACTGTCCCCTGCAAATTTTATTACTACATCCTTTAGAACTTCCTGTTTTCTATTCATGTACTCTGAAAAATTGGGTCACAAAGGTACGGAAGTTATAACGGAGCTAATAGATATTTTACCGAGTTATGACAAGAATCATGTTTTCGGAAAAATCCTAATGTTTATACTGAGTGATATCAATGATTTGACTGCAGAAGCTATATTCGGTTTTATCATTACTACTGATCAAAATCAGCCGATTTTTGCAATACTGGTCGATTAGACTATGATAGAGATCAATGCCTGCTTTGTCAAGATTGGTGCAGGGCTCGTCCAGCAACACTGCCGGCGTGTCGGAAAAAATAGATTGAGCCAGTTTGGCTCGCTGCTTCATACCGCTGCTGTATTCGCTAATTTTTTTGTGTTTAACATGGGCAAGTTCTACGCGTGCGGCAATTTCGTCGGCGCTCACACCTTTAAGAAAAGGTTTAAAAGATTGATGAAACTGCAGCAGTTCCATCAATGTAAATTCTTCTACCAGTTCCAGATAAGGAGCGCAATAAGCGATATGGGTATATACTTTTTCGAGGGCAAGGGGTTGTTCGTTAATGAAAAAGGTGCATTGTCCTTCGTTAATGCTTGCTGCACCACTTAGGATCTGTAACAAAGTGCTTTTACCGCTTCCGTTAGGCCCTATTATGGCATAACTATTCCCGGGAAGGAAGGTGTAGGAGAAATTCCGGAAAATCCAATCCCTATTATAGCGTTTGCCAACATTATTCAATTGTATCTTCATCGGCCGAGGCCCCTTTGGTGTACCTTTTTATGATACCGCGTGTACTTTCTTGAATAAAAGTAAGAATCTCATCGCGCTCATCGGTTACCGGAAACTCTTCTTCCAACAACTGAACAGCCTGACTTACGTTGAGGCCTCTGTTATAAATGATGCGATAAATATCTAAGATGTGATTGATTTTTTCAACGGAGTAACCTCTTCTTTTCAAACCTATAGAGTTGACTCCGGCATAGCTTAATGGCTGACGCGCAGCTTTAATGTAGGGAGGCACATCTTTGCTTACTAGCGAACCACCACTGATGAAAGAATGTGAACCTACTTTTACAAACTGATGTACAGCACATACACCCCCAAAGCCCACATAATCGCCCAACACTACGTGACCGGCAATCTGGGTACTATTACTCAATGTACAATAGTTTCCGATAATACAATCGTGACCGATATGGCTGTAAGCGAGTATCCAGCAACCTTTGCCTACAACGGTTTTCCATCGGTCGCTAGTACCTCGGTGGATGGTAACAAACTCACGAATTACGCAATCATCACCTATTTCAACGGTCGTTTTTTCCCCGGCATATTTTTTATCTTGCGGTTCTGACCCGATAACACAACCAGGGAAAATTTTACAGTTCTTACCGATTTTGGTTCCTTCGAGTATGGTTACGTTAGAGCCAATCCAAGTACCTTCTCCGATTTCTACATCCTGATGAATCACCGTAAAGGGGTCAATCTTAACGTTAGTGGCCACTTTTGCATCAGGATGTATGTATGAGTTAAAATGTATCATTGAGATGTCGTAATATTATTTGGCGGTGTGCAAATTTAATTATTTGAATGATTTAGTTTGAAAATAATCAAAGAGGTCAAACTTACAGGATTTTTTTCATTCGCATATTAATGAATGTGATAAGCGTTTACCGCTGATACATAAGCGGTTATTTTAATAGTACAACATACGCCAAGCATATTAGTTGATAAAAACGGCAGACTATGCTATTTTTGCACAGGCTAATTGAGCAGAACAATGCAAGAATTCAGAGATAAATGGCTGCAGGCAATAAATAATCTGCCCGAAATCGTAAGCAAAGAGCGAAAGATTCCTGGGGCGATTAATTATTCCATCCGGCGCTTTTATCGCAATGAAAATGATGTGGTGGAGGATGTGGGCATTGTTCAATACGAGTATAAAGGCGAAAGTTGCGAGGAGAATAACATCAAACTGCGTTTCTGCGTGGCGGGGAATATGTATTGTGCTGCAGAAAATTGTCAGAAATGTACTGCAGGCAACATTAAAAGTTGCGAAAACAGTGTTCCCAGTTTTGATGTGGTAGCCGTAGATTATACGGCGGCACAGCTGACAGCTTTTATCAATGCCAAATCGGCTAATTCCGATAGCGATGTGCTGCTACGGTTCAATAGAAAAGAGTCTTTTCAGAAATCCATACCGCTTTGTTGTAAGACACGTGGTGTTATCGAATCTCTGGTGAATCATAAATACACCGGCAGTCTGGAAAACATTTATGTAAATGCCCAGCTGCAGATGCTGTTATTGTATAGCATCGATTGGGTAACGGATAAAGAACCCGTCATTTCCTGTCGTTTTTTAAACAGTGAGGCCGACCGCGAAAAAATAACTATGGCGCGTGATCTGCTCATCCAGAACATCGGCCAACCGCTGACGATAAAGGAGCTGAGCCGTAAAGTGGCTATGAATGAGTGCTACCTTAAAAAAGGATTTAAAGAGATGTACGGTACCACCATTTTCGAGTTTTACCAGACGCAGCGCATGGAGCACGCTAAATATCTGTTATACGAAAAAGGATTGAATGTTACCGAGGTGGCCATGATATTGGGATATTCTTCCATTTCCCATTTTAGTACGGCTTTTAAAAAACATACGGGACTAAAACCATGTGAACTATTACTTCGATAAATAGGAATATACCGAGACGGAATTACCGGTTTAAGCATTATGCTTAAACCGGTTTTTTGTGGAATAAAAAAGCCGCCTTTGCAAAGGCGGCTGCTATACTAACCCAATATTTTATAAATATCCCTAACTGTTTTGTAATTCTGCAATTCTTTCTCTGATTTTAGATTCCAACTCTCCGGCCAACTCAGGATTATCGGTCAAGAGTTGCTTTACTGCATCGCGACCCTGACCCAGCTTGTCGTTATTGTAGCTGTACCAAGAACCGCTTTTTTGGATAATACCCAAATCTACGCCGATATCGATAATTTCTCCGGTTTTGGAAATTCCTTCCCCAAAGATGATGTCGAACTCGGCAGAGCGGAAAGGAGGGGCTACTTTATTCTTCACCACTTTTACTTTTACGCGGTTACCGATAGTCTCATCACCGTCTTTGATTTGTGTTTGTCTGCGAATATCCAGTCTTACGGATGCATAGAACTTTAAGGCGTTACCACCGGTAGTGGTTTCGGGATTACCGAACATCACACCGATTTTTTCGCGCAATTGGTTGATAAAAATACAAACCGTATTGGTTTTAGAAATGGTGGCAGTAAGCTTACGCAGCGCTTGGCTCATCAGGCGGGCCTGTAATCCCATTTTACTGTCGCCCATTTCTCCTTCCAACTCACTCTTGGGTACCAATGCCGCTACGGAGTCAATTACCACCACATCCAGCGCCCCTGA
The DNA here is from genome assembly GCF_036409055.1 of Niabella digestorum. Classification (NCBI taxonomy): domain Bacteria; kingdom Pseudomonadati; phylum Bacteroidota; class Chitinophagia; order Chitinophagales; family Chitinophagaceae; genus Niabella; species Niabella digestorum. Next base: position 9,760 of record NZ_JAZGLY010000001.1, read on the forward strand.
AAGAATCAGCCTATCGGCAATTTCCAGTGCTTGCTCTCCGTAATCGGGCTGGCTGATGAGTAGATTGTCTACGTTCACACCCAACTTTCTAGCATATACACTGTCAAAGGCGTGCTCGGCGTCGATAATGGCACACATGCCGCCTTTTTTTTGTGCTTCTGCAATTACGTGGGTAGCAATGGTGGTTTTACCTGAAGATTCAGGTCCGTATATTTCAATTACCCTTCCACGGGGCATACCTCCGATGCCTAATGCTGCATCCAATCCTATCGAACCTGTAGAAATCACTTCATGTGATTCTACAGCTTTTTCGTTCATCAGCATTACACTACCCTTACCATAGTCCTTATCAATCTTTTCCATGGTAAGCTTCAGTGCCTTTAGCTTTTCGCTATTAATGCTCGCGCTCATCGAGTCTTCTGATATTTTTTCTGTTTTAGCCATGATCAAAAATACAACTTCGCTGTGTCTGTTTTAGTAATAATTATTAACAACAAAGCTAATAATTTTAGCATTAAAAAACTAATCTTTTTGGATTTTTTACAAGTTCCTATAGAAATACGATAAAGTTTTTAATTAAGTGCATCAAACGATAAAATCGGCCATTAACACTGCCAACGCTCCCACGGCTAGCCCAATGTAGTATTCCTTGGGTGTATGAGCGCCTAACAATAAGCGGGCAGTGCCTGTAATGCCTGCAGCTAATATGGCAATAGCTAGATAGCGGGTTAAATTAGGTGCATCGGGCAGCAGTGTGAGTAGGAGCAAGTAGGTGACTGCAGTACCTAGCGCAATACCATGCATGCTTATTTTGATATAAATATTAGCCAGTAATCCTATGGATGAAGCTAGAAAAATGCTCAATGCAAATACAATCAGGTATTCGGGAACGCCGTTCAGCCCACGCCAAACAAACCAAATCCAGAAATACCAGATATTGGAGATGATGAATGGAATAATACGATCCTTCCGCTCTTTGAGATGAATGGAAGGAATCAGCTTCAGGCCACGCAGCAGCAATATGCTGATTAGCGGAAAAAAGGTATAGTTTACAAATGCCCGCCCGAATGTAAGGGCTTTCTCTCTAGGTGTGGCACCCAGAAACAGGAAGGGCTCTACAAAGAGTAACAATGTGAGTACATACATGGGTATGAAGATGGGATGCATCAGGTACGACACCACCATTGCCACTGCTTTTAGCAGGGGATTTGGAGTTGGCTGCGGTGGAGCCTCTTGCAGTCCCTCGGGCGTAACAAAATAATTTGCTGTACTCATTTTTACAGGTCGGCAAAATAATGGAATTATTTGAATGATGTGGTATTACCGCACTGAAGTTTTGCCGCAGGGTAGTGGGGGAAACAGCTAGGCTGTTCTCTTCCCCCAATGCGGCTATCCATAAGATCTTATTTTCCCGACAGTAGTAGCAGTTCATGCACCTGTATTTCGGTGATGTAACGTTTTTCACCGTTTTTGCTTTCGTACTGACGGTTTACTAGTTTGCCTTCCACGGCCACTTCGCGCCCCTTTTCCAGATATTTTTCGGCAATATCAGCCAGTCGTCCCCAAGCTACCAGATGATGCCAGGTGGTTTCTGTAACACGCTCACCACTGAGGTTCTTGTAGGTTTCGTTGGTGGCAATACTAAAGCGCGCCATTTTTTTACCATTAATGGTTGTTTTGATTTCTGGGGCATTACCCAAATTACCGATTAGCTGTACTTTGTTCTTTAATGCGTACATAGTTGTAAGTTTTGTGCTCACCGTAGTAAGCGGGTGAAAGAATTTGTTTATTTCAGCCTGCTTTTGTGAAGCGGCAACACAAAGTTGCAACCAAGGGGAAGCTTTAGTCGGTTATTAATCAATTACTTGCGGATGTAAACGGATGTAAGCGTTTGTTGTCGGATATTTTGTAAATTAGAGCAACGATATCAACGCTCTATGAAAACGCCGGCATCGGAACAAAAATTATGTTTGTATTGCGGAAAACCTGTGAAGGGCCGATCGGACAAAAAGTTTTGTGATGACTCCTGCCGCAATAATTACAATAACGGACTCAAGGCGGCAGATGAAAACATGATTCGCAATATCAATAATGCCCTGCGCAAGAATCGTCGCATATTAGCTGATTTCTTGCACGATGGCATGGACAAAGTAAAATTGCCCCGGGAAAAACTACAAACTGCGGGTTTTCATTTTAAATATCATACGCATACCTATCAGACCCAAAAAGGGCATATTTACTTTTTTTGTTATGATTACGGCTATTTGCCGCTAGAAGGTGATTGGTATCTACTGGTGCGGGATAAAGGGTGAAGGTATATAGCCTTAGCGCCTAGTGATTACTTGTAAAAAGAAAGGGATTTTAAAAAAAATGTGAAGATGACAAATATTTTAAAAAAAATCTATTAAATTTGTAGGGATTAAAAGCCCCACTCTTGCCCTACTATCGTACCCTTTGGCTATGTATCGCTAGGGCCGTATCTGCCATACAAGGGGAGTATAAACCTGCATTAGGTATCCACAACATTTAAGAATTTTCTTCTTTTAAAAATCTAAACTATATTTCATTCCTATACCTTCATAATAGATATAAGATTATCAACTATCTATCTTCCCATTATCTTTGCCCATCTCCGGTATCTGGAACTTTTAAAATTCTAAGATTATGAACGTCGAGTCCGCATACAATCAATGGTCTGTTCAATACGATACCAATGAAAACAAAACCCGAGATCTGGAAGCTGTGGCTTTGAGGAAAACATTGGAACCTCTGAGCTTTTCAAACTGCTTGGAAATTGGTTGCGGTACAGGTAAGAATACGCAATGGCTGGTAACACGTGCCCAACAGATTGTTGCGGTGGATCTATCCGAAGCCATGCTATCCATTGCCAAAAGCAAAATACAGAACAACAAGGTAGCTTTTGTTCAGGCGGACATTTTGAAGGATTGGCACTTTACACAGGGTACGCAATTCGATCTGGCTACTTTTAGTCTAGTATTGGAACATATCGAACACCTAGAGCCGATATTTCAAAAACTGAGTCAAGTTGTGCGTCCCGGAGGACATGTGTACATCGGAGAATTACATCCGTTTAAACAATACAGCGGTTCCAAAGCCCGCTTTGAAACGGAAGAGGGATTGCAAATCGTTACTTGCTTTACACACCACATCTCAGATTTTACCAACGCCGCAGAACAACATGGATTTCAGGTGGTGCTGATAGATGAGTTTTTTGATAATGACGACCGATCCAATATTCCGCGCATACTTACTTTGTTATTGCAGAAAAAGTATAATTCATAAAACAAAAACCGCCGGAACTCTATAACCGGCGGTTTTTGTTATGTTATTTACTTCCCTTTTAAATGCTTATCCAAAAATTGCTCCTGTTCCCATAGCAGGTGCAGGATGTTTTCTTTGGCTGCATAGCCGTGACTCTCCTTGGGCAGAATCACCATGCGTGCCTGTCCGCCCAACCCTTTAAGTGCTTGGAAATATCTCTCTGTCTGCAAAGTGAAAGTACCCGGATTATTATCTGCTTCACCATGAATCAGCAGAATCGGTTTTTTCATTTTATCGGCATGCATGAAAGGCGACATGGTGTTATAAACTTCAGGGGCATCCCAGTAATTGCGTTGCTCGTTTTGGAAGCCAAAGGGTGTCAGGGTTCTGTTATAAGCGCCGCTGCGTGCAATGCCGCAGGCAAAATCGTCTGAGTGGGTAAGCAAATTAGCTGTCATAAATGCTCCGTAAGAATGTCCCCCTACAGCTACTTTTGTGCGGTCGATATAACCCAATTTGTCCACCGCATCAATTGCAGCGCGGCCATTGGCTACCAGTTGTTCGATAAAACTATCATTAGGTTCCTTTCCGTTTTCGCCAATAATGGGGAAAGAAGCATCGTCCAGCACTACATAACCTTTGGTCACCCAATACACAAAAGAGCCATAGTATGGGAAGGTAAACTCGTTTGGGTTTTTATCGTTCTGGCTGGCGGTGTTTTTATCCTTATACTCCTGCGGATAAGCCCAGATGAGCAATGGTAGTTTTTCTTTTTTATTCTTGTCATACCCAAGCGGCAGATAAAGGGTGCCAGAAAGGTCCACTCCGTCTGCTCTTTTATAATGTATCACTTCCTTGTGTACATTGGCCAAAATCTCAAAAGGATTTTTGTTGAAGGTAAGCTGTATGGGAGCCATTCTTTTTTTATAATTTCTTAGGAAGTAATTGGGGTATTCGTTTTTGGATTGAATGAGCACCAACGCTACACCATTTTTAAAATCTTCGATAGAGTGGATGGTTTCTTTTTTATCGGTATAAGCACTCTGATACAGTCTTTTTGTTTTCAGTGTTCTCAGATTCAGTTCGTCGATGAAAGGGAATTGTCCGTTTTTGCTGTAACCGGCACCAATCAGGAAGGCGTTGCCGTTTTCAATGGCCAGTACGTTACGACCGTATTGATTTTTTCGGGTCTCAAAACTTCCCGGATCGTTATAGATGTCCTGTACGTTTCTGTCGAAGAGGATTTTGGGTTCGGCACTTGGCCGCGAAGGATCGATGAGATAAGTCTTTCGGTTGCGTGTATCGTACCAACCGTCGTATAAAATGGCATGTTGGTCATCACCCCAAATAATGCCCGAGTAGCGTTGCGGAGTTTTGGCCAGAGATACAGGATCTTTATCAAACGGAGCATCCCACACGAAAAGCTCATCGCGGTAAGCCACTCTGGTAAGCGGATTACCTTGGTCTAATGCTTCTACATAATACAGAGTAGCAGGTTTATCGGCTCTCCAGCCCATGGAGCGTTTACCGGTGCGTACGGCATCAAATCCTTTCGGGATTATTTCTACCAGTGGTATTTCGTTTACAGTTTTGATTTCATTGCCTTGTCTATCGTACACAATGCTTACTTGCGGGAAACGGCTCATGGGGACGATGTAAGAAAAGGGTTTTCGAATCATGGTAAGCATGATATAATTGCCGTCTGGTGAGATGGATTGTCCCGCATACATATCGGCCGGTTTGTAAAGTTGCTGGGAGCCGTCTAGATATACGTTGTATAGCTCTGATGTTACTAGTATTTCGAAGTTAGTTTCATCTATTTTGTTCTTCAGAAGATCTTGATAAGTTCTGTTTTGCGATACCTTGCCATCGGCAACCGATACGATGGGTCCCTTGGGTAATTCTTTTTTAGGATCGATAAGTGGTGGCCGATTAGCCGGAATTACACGCACTAATAATCCTTTGCTATCTCTATGCCAGCTATATGGTGAGCCTAGATTGGCATTGAGGTTGGCCTCGGTTAACTTTTTAGCCTGTGCTGTGGCTACATCAATTACCCAAAGCTCTACCCCGGTAAGTGTAGTGTTGGTAAATGCAATTTTAGAATCATCGGGACTCCAGGAAATATTGGCTATACGCGGGTTTTCGGGAAGACCTGCTACCTGTGTAGGTTCGGCCTTTACATCCATCACTTTTCTGATCTTTAAATTATTGTAGTAAGTAATGGTTGAAGAAATATTGGTTACAGGGTTAATGCGTAACCCTCCTAGGCGCATCTCTTCGTTATTCAAATCGGCCAGCGATTTATAGGCACTTCGGTAGGATAATAGCATGTAGTTTTTTTTAGTATCCATAGATACAGCGGGTGCCGGTTCGTAATTAGCCAGGGATAAAATGGGTTCGGATGGCTGCTGATAAGTGATATCTTCCTGTGCGTAAAGAGAAATACTCAAAATGAGCAGACTCAATAGTGTGCAGTAGTATAAGCGCATAGTATATGTTTTATACAAATTTAACAAGGTTGTTAGGGAAAACGAAGTGGCTTGATGTTTCGGCCTTATCTTTGTGGTTAATACAATCTTTATGGAATTAACAGGAAAATTAATACAGGTACTTCCCTTGCAATCTGGAGTAGCCAAAACAGGGAATGAGTGGCGTAAACAGGATATTATTGTTGAAACCGAAGGTCAGTATCCGAAAAAGGTATGTATCTCCATATGGGGCGACCGGATTAATGATAAGATACTACAGGTGGGCAATATGCTTAAGATTTATTTCGATATCGAAAGCCGTGAGTTTAACGGACGCTGGTATACCGATGTAAAAGCTTGGAAAGTGGAGCCGTTGAGTAGCAGCGGAGATGATGGCGGTTATATTGATGAGATGCCTTCGGATATGCAATACGATGATATCAAGGATGATCTTCCGTTCTAAAGATTTTAAACCTTTCTTATAAAAAGATAAGCAAACCGCATTTTAATTTTACTCAATGAAAAAACTATTAACGGCTTTTATTCTCTGTAGCGTCATCATTGTAGGGTGTAAAAATGGCTGCGGTAAAAAACAAAGCACCCAGCCAGGGGACGATGACTCCACATCACTGAATTGGGGTGAGCTACCGGACTCATTACGCTTAAAAGAACAGGCCGAAGCAGAAAGACTGCAAAAACTGAGTAAGGACTCGGTGCTGACCAGTCTTACTAAAACCGTGCTTACGATTTTTAAAAACGCCGAGTATACCAAGTTGGATTCACTCATACATCCGGATGAAGGCATTCGTTTTTCACCTTATGCTACCATATCGGATGATGATAAGCAGTTTTCTAAAGAAGCTTTTCATAAACTGGTAACAACAGATAAGAATAAAAAAATCAACTGGGGAACTTACGATGGTAGCGGCGATCCTATCTACCTTACACCAGTGGAATATTTTAGCAAGTTTGTGTACGATGGAAATTTCGTAAATCCGGAGAAATACGATATCAATAATTTCGTAAAAACCGGAAATGCTTTAAATAACCTGAAGAGTATGTATCGCGACTGTGATTTCACCGAAAGCTATATTTCCGGATCTAAAAAATACGGTGGTATGGACTGGAAATCTGTAAGGTTAGTGTTTAAGCAAAAAGACGGAAAATATTATCTGGTAGGTATCGTGCACGATCAGTGGACGATATAGCACCAAGAATATAGTATTGCTAATGAAGTGTGCGAAGATTCGTACACTTTTTTTTATTTCTTGTAGCAAAACAGTAAATTCAGACAATCCCCTGTTTTTTCATGCCAAAATAAGCGATTAACTGAAATACGATAATCATGACAATGGTGGGTACCAGCAATTTGAAAATATCAGCGAAATTGCCTCCTTCCAAGAATAGGCCATAAAAGGCTTCCAAACACCAGTGCAGGGGCGAAATACGCATGATGCCCTGCATCGATTGTGGCATGGCAAATGCCGGCACCAGAAGTCCACCAATAGCGGCAAACAGAACAATGGTAACAGCTCCAATACCGTTGCTTTGTTCTTGTGTTTTGGCGAAAGCACCAATCATGATGGCAAAGCTGGCAGCACACCATCCGCATAAAATAATTACCAATAATAAGCTGATTTTATCCTGCGGAAAATCCAATCCCGGTAACCCAATTAAGGGGAATAACCATTTGCCTATAGAAAAAATGACCAACGCTTGCAGTACAGTGATGATTACATAAGTGATTTGTTTGGATACCATGGCAAGGGTTAAAGGTGTGGGAAGGGTTTTCAGGCGCATAAAGCTACCACTGTTCTTCTCTCTAACAATACTTGCCCCCAGCGAAATCACAATAAAGAACATCGCAAATACCGTCCATGCAGGAATATTGTGTTGTGTGGCGTTCGCAATCACATGACCGCCGTCTTTGGAAACAGCATGCTGTTCGATAGGCGTTTGATTGGCTAGGATCTGTTGCTCCAGATCTTGCGGTATGGGGGCCGAATCATTGATGGCGCTGTACAGGTGTCGTACAATGTATTTACTTTGAACGATCTGTAACAAACTGTTGAGTGATCCTTCTATACCTTGGCGGAAGGAAGGCTGTAGTATAGGATGATACAGCAGGGTTACTGGTGTGTGCGAACGTTGTGATGCCGATGTATCTTCGGAATTTGTGATGGCTATCACCTGCAATGCTTGGGCAGCAATATCTTCCGACTTGGTTAATACATCGGTAGTATACTGCTCGGGAACAATAAGACCTATCAGCGCTTCTTTATTTTGAATTTTCTGACGGAGAACTTCTGTATTTGTAGTAGATGCTACTTTTTTTACGATAAACATTCCCCCTTTGTTAAGGGTATTTTCCAGCTCTTCGCCTGCAACACCTTGATCTTTGTTTAAGAGCAGTAACGGCACTTTCTTATCGTTTACCAGCTCGAAGGTGCTGTTTTGTACAGTGGTGATAACTACTGCCAGCACAATGGGCATGACAAACATTAGCGTCAGCCCCACTTTATCGCGGATTAGAATGCGCCAGTCTTTAATTATGGTTGCCCAGAGTTTGTACATAAGAATTGGAAGAGACGTCAAAAAAATTTACCCGAAATTCTTTTTTAGTTGATATTCCAGGTGACGCTTCCGTCTTTTTCATCTTTCAGTATGATGCCTATTGCTGCCAGCTGATTTCTGATTTTGTCGGACGTTACAAAGTCTTTTCTGCTGCGGGCTTCGCGACGAATATCTATAATCAGTTGCATAACGGCTTTGAGCTTATCGTTGTCCGCAGCCGATACAGCTTTCAGTCCAAAAATATCTTCTATATAAAGCTTGAACTGTTCCTGCAGTTTATTGAAGGTAGCGGTAGATAAGGATTTAATGTCGGTGACTCTGTCTTTAATGCTGTTGATAACAGGAGCCAGCTCAAACATGTTTGCTAGCACTTTAGCCGTATTAAAGTCATCGTTCATAAACTCGGCAAATTCATCTACCAGTTTGTTTACTTTAGCATCCAATTCTTGATCACCTGCTGTTTCGTTCAGCTCACCGCTTCTTTCTTTAATACGTTTCAAGTTTTCGTATGCTTCCCACAGTCTTTTCAGTCCTTTTTCAGATGCCTGAAGTGCTTCGTTGCTAAAGTCGAGCGTACTTCTGTAGTGGCTCTGCAGAATAAAGAAGCGTACCACCATGGGATGGAAAGCTTGGCTCAGTAAGGGATGGGTGCCGCTAAATAGTTCGGTAAGTTTAATAACATTATTATAGCTTTTACCCATCTTGCGGCCGTTAATGGTGATCATGTTGTTGTGCATCCAGTAACGCACCGGAGCTACATGGTTGCAGATGGTACTTTGTGCAATCTCACTTTCGTGGTGCGGGAACATCAAGTCCATTCCACCGCCATGGATGTCGAATTGCTTACCCAGGTATTTAGTTGACATGGCCGAACATTCGATATGCCATCCCGGAAAACCTTCGCCCCAGGGGCTTTGCCAGCGCATGATATGCTGTGGTGGTGCTGCTTTCCACAATGCGAAGTCGGCGGGATTATTTTTTTCTTCTTGGCCTTCCAATTCACGGGTATTTTCCAGCAACTCCTCTATTTTTCTTCCACTGAGCTTACCGTAATCGTAGTTAGCAGCATATTTTTTTACATCGAAGTACACCGATCCGTTTTTCTCGTAGGCATAACCGTCGGCAATCAGTTTTTTAATCATTTCAATCTGCTCTACGATATGTCCTGTAGCAGTAGGTTCTATGGATGGTGGAATACAGTTGAACTGCAGCATAGCCCAATGGAAGAGGTTGGTGTATTTCTGTACCAACTCCATGGGTTCTAGCTTTTCCAAAACAGCCTTGCTAGAAATTTTATCTTCCGCTTCACGCCCTTCTTCTTCAAAGTGACCGGCGTCTGTAATATTTCTTACGTAGCGTACTTTATATCCTAAGTAGGTAAGATATCGGTATACAACGTCAAAAGTAACGTAGGGTCTGGCATGGCCTAGGTGACTCTCTCCGCTTACGGTAGGGCCACATACATACATCCCCACATGCCCCGGGGTAAGGGGGATAAATACTTCTTTTTGCTTTGATAATGAATTATATATCTTAAGTTCACTCATTTTCAGCCTGATTATAAGGACTGCAAAAATATACCTTCTTTGCGTACCAGCTGCTTTCTGGCAGTATTTAATGAACAAAGCTGCTGCGGATGTAAGCTTTTTGGTATGCTTATGTACAAACTACTTATTTCTTTTTAATGTCGGCTATCAGCATGTAATGGTCTGAATAAGGCGTGGTAATTCGTTTGCATTGCTCTACTGAAAACTGATGATCGGTAAAAATATAATCAATACGTAATGTAGGAGAAAGGGATGCGTAAGTTCGGCCGATACCGAATCCTTTTTTCAGAAAAGCATCCTGCATATGGCCTTTTACCTTCTTATAGGTATAGGAGTTTGGAACATCATTCAGGTCGCCACAGAAAACGGTGGGGAAGCTGCTATTACGAACAATATCTTTTACCATATCGGCCTGAATGCTTCTATGTTTGATAGCTACCGACAGTTTGGAAAGAATATAGCTAGCGTTTTTAATAATATTTCCTCTTACACCCTTAAGTTCTTCTATTTTGGAAAGGTCTTCCTTGCGAAACTGATTAGACTGCAGATGGGTAGTATATACCCTAATGGTATCATTCCCTACTTTAATATCTACGAAAACCAGAAATTCGGGTAATGTAGGACGTGGATAACGCACCATACCGGTGTCGACGATAGGGTAACGGCTGAAGATGACGCTGCCGTTGAACAGGCTATCTCCATCCACGTCGTGAGAAAAATAATAGTACGGATAGTTCAAACCTTTGCTGACGGCTGCAATATTGTTATACATATCAGGACGGATGGAGGACGCAAATTCCTGAAAGCAAAGTATATCGGCATTAACCTGTTCTATTTGTTTCAGCATTTTATAGCGCGTCTGACTACCGCGGTTATTATTGCGCGCCATTTCTATAAAACGAGCAACATTCCAGGTGGCAACTCTTATGATACCTTCTTTTTTAGTTTCTTCAAAAGAAGTTGAAAAAGGCCTTAATGCAAAAAAATCGGTAATGGCACCACCTCCCAAAAATAATGCGACTCCTGAAAGCAAGGCCCATTTGCGGCGTACTAGCCACCACCATACAAAAAACGCTAATACTAGGAGTAGTAGAAACGGAAAAGCAAGACTGATGAGAGAAAGCAGTGGCCAGAGCTGCGGATTGATATAGGGGTTGATGCAGGCCACCAGAAATGCGGCCACAACAATAATGTTGATAAAAAACAAAACACGACTGCTTATTCGTGCAAAAACTCCCATGATCAGTGTGCAATAAGCGGGTAAGTTAAGCCATTATTAATATCAGGACAAATTATTGCCTACCTTTCAAATCTTCCTTGCTGGCCCGCTCCAGAAAAGATTTTTCTTCTTCGGTGAGCTGATCGTAGCCGTACTGACTGATTTTGTCCAGAATCTCGTCGAGTTTTTGCTGCGTAATCTTAGGTGTTTTTACATAAGGGGTTGTTTTTGCATTGTAGAAAAACGCAGACTTTATCTTTTCCCTGCTTTGATACGGTTTTTCAGGATTTACGAGATTGACGAGCCAGTCATAAAAGTTATTCATCCACTCACTGGCATCAAACCCTCTTCGCAGAATAAAAATAAATAGGAAACCGGTAAGTGCTCCTGCCAAATGAGAAACGTATACCGACAAATTATCGGGAGGTAGTGTAGCCATATCAATGGCCAAATAAATAATCGATACAATCCATAAGGAAATACCACCGCCTACCATGGGTAATATCTTATAATTAGGACAGATGGTAGTGGCGGCAGCGGCTACGGCCAAAATACCCGAACTGCTACCTATCAGAAAAGAAGCAGATGAGGCTGTGCCTAGAAAATAATTAGCTGCCAGATAAGCAATGCCCCCAATCAGCACACCATACAGATAAACAGGAACGATTCTTTTGTTGCCGGTCATGTCCATGAATACATACCCAAATCCCCATAGCCATAACATGCTGGCGAACAACTGCCATAAGTTGATATGGGAGAAGCCATAGGTGAGGATTGTCCATATACGAGGAAGCGTCTGTTCTGTGCTGCCGGCCAGAGCAAACCATTTCAGAACCTTCTGGTTGTAAACTGTATTTAAATCTGCATTCTCGGGCAGCTGTATATAGGTGAGCGCCCTGAAAAACATCAATACCACAAAGACAATCATGGTAACAGCTATTAGCATCACCAGAGGATTGATTCTGCCTCCATATGACAGCCGCGAACTCAAATTTCTATCAGCAATAGCCATTATATACAGTTTTCCAGCTTTATTTCTTTACTTGCAATGATAATAAATGAACAATTGATATTGTATTGCATACACCGGAATTTCGGTTATATTTTTCATTGCTCCCTCCAAACTAATATAACGTCCTACGATTGGTTTTGTTCCAAATTTTAAGCAAAATAAAACCGGTAATGGCGCCTCCGAGGTGGGCAAAATGTGCAATATTATCACCGCTTACCTGCGAAATACCACCGAACAAATCTATGGCTACCAATCCTAAAATAGCCCATTTGGCTTTAATGGGTACAGGAATGAACATGATGTACAATTCGGTGTTGGGAAAGGTCATGGCGAAAGCCACTAAAACACCAAATACGGCTCCTGAAGCACCTACCGCTACATCGTGCGCGCCCATAAAATATTGCATGGCCAGATGGGTGACTGCAGCGCCTAGTCCGCACAGTAGATAAAATATCAGAAATCTTTTAGATCCCCACAGGTTTTCCAGCACACGTCCGAACATCCACAGGGTGAACATATTAAAAAGAATATGAAAAAACATGTAAGGCCCAGACGCAGCATGGGCAAACATGTGGGTAACGATTTGCCAAGCATGGAAGAAAGGAGAGTTTACAGGCCACAGCCCAATTCTATCGGTAAGATTAAAGCGCGAATCAAAAAGAACCTGAGCCAACCATACTACTACATTAATGGCAATCAAGTTTTTAATCGCCGGGGGGAACTTTTCTGCCGGTCTGTAATAAAAATCACTCATTGGGCAAAGATAACCCCCCAAAGCTATGTTTCAAATTGGTTTTGTGAAATACTTATTATTAACTAATTAATAATAGTGAGGCGGTGATTGTATTTTCTTATTATAAGATAGGCACGGTTTACTCGCGCAATTTTAATTGCACCACATTTTCAATATGCAATGTATGTGGGAACATGTCCACAGGTTGGATTTTGGTAACCATGTATTTTTCATCCAATAGTGCTAGGTCGCGCGCTTGTGTAGCGGGATTACAGCTTACATACACCACCGTAGGGGCTGCCATTTCTTTAATCTTTTGCACTAGCTTTTCATGCATGCCTGCGCGTGGTGGGTCGGTGATGATCACATCGGGCTTGCCGTGGTGGCGGAAAAAGGCATCGTCACATACTTTAATTACATCTCCTGCATAAAAGAATGTTTTATCCAGCTGATTCAACGCGGCGTTTTCTTTGGCGTCTTCAATGGCTGCATCAATCACCTCCACTCCAATTATTTTTCCGGCTTTATGGCTGCAAAAAATGCCAATGCTGCCCGTACCACAGTATAAATCATACAAAGTTTCGTTGCCGGTAAGCTCGGCAAATTCGCGGGTGATTTTGTATAAAACCTCGCCTTGTCGGGTATTGGTCTGGAAGAAAGATTTAGGTCCTATTTTAAATTTGAAGTCTTCCAATTGTTCTATTACGTAACCCTTACCATGATATACAATAGGCTCTAGGTCATGCAGACTGTCGTTTTTCTTAGTATTGATGGTATATAGCAAGGTGGTAATATCGGGAAATTGCTGCCGAATAAACTGCATCAGTTGTTCAATCTTTTCTTCATCCGCTTCACCTACTACTACATTGGCCATCCACTCGCCGGTTTCGCAAATGCGCAATTGCAACGTGCGTAAAAAACCGTGTTGCTCTTTTAGATTATAAAAGCTCCAGCCCTTTTCTATAGCAAAGTTTTTTATTGCCAGTCTTATTTTGTTTGTGGGTTCGGATTGCAAATAGCAAGTTTGTATATCTACTACTTTACTCCAGAAACCGCGACCATGGAAGCCTGCGACACCTGGTTTAGGAGGTGTACTTACAGTATTTATGGCATCCTTGGGAAGAAACTCTTCGGTGCCGAAGGTGTATTCTATTTTATTACGGTAATGTGTTGTTTTTTCGGAACCGATGATGGGTTGTATCTCCGGTAGTTGAATTTTGCCTATGCGTGTAAGGTTATCTACTACCTGTTTCTGCTTGTATTGCAATTGCAGATCATAAGGTAGCATTTGCCATTGACAGCCACCGCAAGTGCCAAAGTGCTCACAAAAAGGCGTAATCCTTTTTTCAGAATATTGATGAAAATGTACGGGCCAACCTTCGGCCCAGTCTTTTTTATTTTTTGTAAGACGTATATCCACTACATCGCCGGGTACTACTTGCTCTACAAATACAACTTTGCCATCCACACGCGCTAGTGAGCGACCTTCGGCGGCATAATCTTCTATTAATACCTTTTCGAGTGTAATATTTTTATTTCTACGAGCCAAAGTGAACTTATTTGGTTTACAAAACTACGGTTGCCGGTGTCAAATATAGGACAGGTAAAAAATTCTACAGGTGGTTTATAGTGTTGCACCTTTGATGAGAACAGCAGATTGAATGGCCTGTTCTTTTAGCGATAGATGTTTTTGTCGTTCCGGATCTTGCATGAAGCTCTCAAAATCATGCTCTGACGGAAACTCCACCATGTGTACTTCGTAAGGCGCCGGAATATTACTTTCTAAAATCGAGGTTTTATCGGGACGAATGCGCAAGAGTAATTTGCCGTTGTGCTTGGCTATTAATGGGATGGCAATAGCTTCGAACTGGTCGAAAAGCGTTTCTGCGCCGGGTTTGATATAGATGAGCTGTGTAATAATCATGCTGTGGATTCATGCACTGCAGTACAAGTGTGCGACGCAAATGCGATGATACGTGCACTACAGTCGGTACCATAAAAATTATAATCGTTTAATTGCATTTGCTATGATATGCGGTTTGCCCAGTGTGTAATAGTGTAATACCGGTACACCGTTCTTCTTTAGGTCGCGGCTTTGCTCCAGCAGCCACTCTTCGCCCACTTTTTCCACATCTTCGTTGTTTTTGCATTTCAATACTTCATTGCAAAGCTCGCTAGGAAGGTCTATGGAGAAAACTTTGGGCAAGGTAGTTAACTGTTTCTTGGTAGATATGGGCTTGAGACCTGGAATGATAGGTACATTAATACCTTTGGCCCGACAAGCATCCACAAAGGCGTAGTATTTGGCGTTGTCGAAAAACATCTGGGTAACGATATAATCCGCTCCTGCATCTACTTTGGCTTTCAGGTAAGCCAAATCGGTTTCCATATTAGGTGCCTCGAAATGCTTTTCGGGATACCCGGCCACACCTATGCAGAAGGATGTCTTGCGACTATTGATGAGTTCTTCTTCTAAATAGATGCCATTATTGAGATTGACTACCTGTTTTAATAAGTCGATAGCATATCGATGCCCATCGGGATGCGGTATAAACGCGGTTTCGTGCTTAGCGGCATCGCCACGCAATACCAGCACATTGTCAATTCCGAGGTATTGCAGGTTGATGAGTGCGTCTTCGGTTTCGGTAATACTGAATCCACCGCAGATTAGGTGAGGTACCGTATCTACGTTGTACTTGTTCATAATAGCGGCACATATGCTTTCGGTTCCGGGTCTTTTGCGGATGGTAACTTTTTTAAAGCTGCCATCGGGATTTTTGCGGAATTCGTGCTCGCTGCGATGGTAGGTAACGTTGATATAGGCAGGATGAAACTCCATTAACGGGTCCATATGCTCATAAAGCGCTTCGATGCCTTTGCCCTTCAAGGGAGGTAGTACTTCAAAAGATATCAGCGTTTCGTTTTTCTCCTTCGCCCTATTAATGTGTTCTATTACCTTCATGGCCTTTTTTTAGTAAGGGGCAAAATTAAGGTTCATTGCTAAAAAAATAGCAATCTTGTAGACTTTTGGCTTTCAGTACATATTGTAGATGAGATAATGGTACTAACCTAAACTTGGTTATCTTTGCGGGCTATGCAGGACTTGTTACAGAAAATAGAAGCGTATAAAGCAGAAGTAAGCTCGTTTAATGCAACGGATACTAAGCAAGTGGAAGAATTTCGCATTAAATGGCTGGGATCAAAGGGGCTGGTGAAAAGCCTGATGGGCGAAATGAAAAACGTGCCTAACGAGCAAAAGCGTGAGGCGGGTCAGTTGCTGAACGAGTTTAAAAATTTTGTGGAAGAGAAGTTTAATGCCTTAAAGGAAGCTACGGAAGCATCAGAGCAAAGTGGGGCGACCCTTGATTTGACCCTACCCGGAGATGAAACTCCGCTAGGTAGTAGACACCCAATTGCTTTAATGCGTAACCGTATTATTGCTATTTTCCAGCGACTGGGATTTGCAGTGGCTGAGGGTCCTGAAATAGAAGATGACTGGCATAATTTTACTGCGTTGAATTTGCCCGAGCATCACCCTGCACGGGATATGCAGGATACTTTTTATATCGATGCGGGTCAAAACAGTGCGGTAGACTGGTTGCTACGTACACATACTAGCAATACGCAGATCCGTGAAATGGAAAAGGGCAAACTGCCTATCCGTGTGATTTGTCCCGGACGTGTATATCGTAACGAAACCATCAGTGCACGAAGCCATTGTTTCTTCCATCAGGTAGAAGGTTTATATATCGATGAGAATGTTTCTTTTGCGGACCTGAAACAAACACTGTACTTCTTCGTAAAAGAAATGTACGGGCAGGACGTGCGTGTTCGCTTCCGTCCTTCTTATTTCCCTTTTACCGAACCGAGTGCCGAAATGGACGTAAGCTGTTTTATTTGCGGCGGTGAGGGTTGTAACATTTGTAAGAAAACCGGATGGGTAGAAATACTGGGCTGCGGTATGGTGCATCCTAATGTATTACAAAATTGCGGCATCAACCCCGAAAAGTATACAGGCTTTGCCTTTGGGATGGGAGTTGAGCGCCCTGCCATGCTGAAATACGGCATCAATGATATCCGCCTGTTTAGCGAAAACGATGTACGCTTCCTGAAGCAGTTTACGAGCGCGTTATAGGATACGTGTTAGGCGTTTATATTTTCATTCCTGATAAACGCCGATTTCCCTTGCTTTTTGATAAAGGAATTCCAGTGCCGCTTCGCGGGTATTGGCTACAGCGCCATCTAGAATGGCATCTTTTAAGCTGTCTTTTAAAATGCCCACCGGCTTGGATGGGGGAAGATTGAACAGTTGCATGATTTCTACGCCATCAATAGGAGGCTGCCAATTGCGGATATGGTCTTTTTCTTCCACTTCCTTGCAGCGCCTACGTACCAGCTTAAAGTTGTCGAGGTAGCGCCGCACTTTTTGTTTGTTTTTACTGGTAATATCGGCTTCGCACAAGGTCATAAGTGCCTCGAAGTCATCGCCGGCATCGAATAGTAACCGGCGTATGGCGGAGTCGGTAATATTTTCTTTTGTAAGGCTGATAGGGCGCAAGTGAAGCATTACCAGCTTTTTCACAAAACGCATTTTTTCGTTGAGGGGTAGCTTCAGCTCGTTGAAGATTTTAGGCACCATTTTTCCGCCTACTACTTCATGCCCGTGAAAGGTCCAGCCGTGACCTTCTTCAAACTTTTTGGTGGCGGGTTTACCTATATCGTGCAATATAGCTGCCCATCTCAACCATAGGTCATTGCTTTTTTGGGCAACATTATCCAGTACCTGTAGGGTGTGATAGAAATTGTCTTTGTGGCCGTGGCCATCGATATATTCCGCACCCGCCAACGCAGCCATCTTGGGGAAGATAAGTGCGAGCAGTCCGGTTTTATACAGCAGGTCAAAACCCACTGAAGGCTTAGGTGCTAGAATAATTTTATTGAGTTCGTCTGTAATTCTTTCCTGTGATATGATTTTAATTCGTTCTGCTTGATCGGTGATTGCCAACAGTGTTTCGCTAGCGATGGTAAAATTCAATTGTGTAGCAAAGCGAATGGCGCGCATCATGCGCAACGGGTCATCACTGAAAGTCTGTTCCGGGTCGAGCGGCGTAATAATGGTTTTGTCTTCAAGATGTTTTAGACCGCCGAATGGGTCGATTAGCTTTCCGAAATTGTTTTTATTGAGGCTGATAGCCAGTGCATTGATAGTGAAATCTCTTCTTTTCTGATCATCCTCTAATGTGCCGGGTTGTACTTGTGGTTTGCGGCTATGGCGTTGGTAGCTTTCTTTACGGGCACCTACAAATTCAATTTCAAAGGTGATGTCTTTGCCTTGTGGTGTGCGTAGGGTAGTCTTTATTTGTGCAGTACCAAAGTTCTTAAATATGTTCACTTTGGGCACAGGTAAGAATCTTGCAGCTACTGCTTTAGCCAGTGCAATGCCATCACCTACACATACTACATCCGCATCTTTGGTAGGCCGGCCCAGCAATTTATCGCGTACAAATCCTCCTACCAGATAGCTTTCCAGATGTAACTCCTGTGCTGCATCAGCTATTTTATCGATGATGATTTTTTCCTGGTCGTTTAATTCAATATCCATGCGCAACAAAGATAATGTTAGCTTATGGAGTTTACATGTGATATAGGGTAAAACTTATCAAAAGACCTGTATACGCTTAACTGTTATTTGATATATTTTATTTTCGAATAATTTCTGGGGTACCATCGTTCCAGCGTATGATGGATGAAGGCTGTGCTGGACTGTTATCATCCTGGCGATATTGTACCACATAATCCACTCCGTTTTTAATAGGCTCATTAATAGCCGCAAATTGCGAGGGTGTAGGTTCTCCAGAAATATTGGCCGAGGTTGAAACAATCGGTTTTCCAAAACGCTTGATGAGTGCTCTACAGAATTCGTCCTTACAAATTCTGATGGCAATACTGCCGTCTTCGGCAAGCAGGTTGTCGGCAAAACCCAATCCGTGTTCATAAATAACAGTGGTGGGTTTGCTGACGGTATCGAGATAATCGAAAAGCCCTAAATCTACCGAGGCGGTGTGGTGTAGGATATCGCGCTCGGAAGCAACTAATACAATGAGCGCTTTACTATCGTCGCGTTTTTTTAATGCATATACTTTTGAAACTGCCTCGGGATTGGTAGCATCACATCCAATACCCCATACGGTATCGGTAGGGTATAAGATGGTGCCACCTGATTGCAATACTTCAATACATTTTTTGATATCTGCTTCAAAAACCATATGTATTCGCTTATAATCCGATACAAAGTTTATTTATTATTCAGTGCTGCTTGATAGATATTTATTACTGATTGTACATACACTTCCGGTGCGAAGCGTTGTACATTGATAAAACCTTTTGCTATGGCTTGTTGGCGATAAAGAGCATCGCCATAAAATTTTCTAAATCCTTCTGCCATTTCTTCGGGCTTTTCGGGGTGGACATAGAAGGCCGCATCGCCACCGATTTCGGGCATGCAAGAAGTGGAAGACGTGATAACCGGAACTCCTCCGGACATTGCTTCGATAATAGGTAGCCCAAATCCTTCATAGAAGGATGGATAAATCATCGCCGTCGCCATTTGATACAGTGCCGGGAAATCTTCCGTTTCTACAAAAGGTTTTTTACCCGCAGCGGCCAGCGCATCGGTCAGAAAAATCACTTTATCTTGTAGCCGATTGTCGGCAAGATATTGTTTTACTTTCTTCTTATAGGCCCCGCCTTTACCCACTACTACCAATGGCAAGGGGATCTCCTGTTGCACCAGCTGCAAAGCTTTACAGATGTTCAGCAGATTTTTTCTTTCAATGATAGTTCCTACATGCAGAAAAAACTCTCGCGGCAAATTGTATTTAGCCCGTATTCGTTCTTTTTTTTCCTCGCTTACAATATTGCTGAAGATAGGATCACAGCTTTGGTAGGCCACATCAATCTTTGAAGGATCGATATGATAGGTGTTGGTGATATGGCGTTTTGTTTCCTCACTGATGGCCATAATTCTGTTGGCGTACTTACATGCATAGCGCATTTTGCTGCGATATATTTTGGTGCTGATAAAGCTGAAGTCTGAGGGGTATAGCTCGGCAAAAAGATCGTGTATGGTTACTACTGATGGAATACCTGTTGTATGTATACCGCTTGGGATTTCCTGGCTAAGTCCGTGATACAGATCTATTTGCAATCTTTTTAGATCTTTACATATCCATTTGCTTCGCCAAGCTCCTCTCAGTATTTTATGCAGTGGTGCCGAAGGTTGCACTTCTTGTATATGGCTGGCTTGAGGGCGAAACATACTTCCCGGTTTGGGATTGAATAGGAAGTATCGATGCTCGGGATGATACGATGCCAATAATTCTACGAGTACCCGGCTGAAAAATCCCAGTCCTGTATCATTATGATAAGCCCGTTTTGCATCAAAACCTATGTTCATAAAGACAAATATAGCTATTGACTATTGACCATTCGCTATTCAACATTATCTTTGCTAGAATACAAATTTTTACTATGCAGGATCTAATATTAGAAGCTTGGGCAAACCGAGAATTGCTAAAAGACAAGAAATACAGCGATGCTGTACGTGAAGTAATTGAAGGATTAGACAAAGGCGCTTTGCGTGTTGCCGAAAAAAACGGAGATAAATGGAAAGTGAATGAGTGGGTAAAACAGGCTATCCTGATGTATTTTGCCATACAGCCCATGCAAACTTGGGATGTAGATCCCTTTGAGTATTACGATAAAATGTTGTTGAAGAAGGATTATGAGAAGCTGGGCGTTAGGGCTGTACCACCGGCAACGGCACGCTATGGTTCCTATCTGGCTAAAAACGTAGTATTGATGCCTTCTTATGTAAACATTGGTGCCTATGTAGATGAAGGCACTATGGTGGATACATGGGCTACAGTAGGAAGCTGTGCGCAAATTGGCAAAAACGTGCATCTGAGTGGAGGTGTGGGTATCGGAGGAGTGTTGGAACCCTTACAAGCCAGTCCGGTAATTATAGAAGACGGATGTTTCCTGGGTAGCCGCTGTATTGTGGTAGAAGGAGTAATCGTAGAAAAAGAAGCGGTATTGGGTGCTAATGTGGTGCTTACCAAAAGTACGCGTATTATCGACGTAAGTAAGGAAGTGCCTATAGAGACAAAGGGACGTATTCCTGCTCGTAGTGTGGTAATCCCCGGAACCTATACTAAAAAATTCCCAGCAGGAGAATATCAAGTACCCTGTGCGCTGATTATTGGGAAACGTAGAGCCAGCACTGATTTAAAAACTAGCCTCAACGACGCTTTGCGTGATTTCAACGTAGCGGTTTAATAAAATATACAGCGTATAGCAAAGAGATAATTTTGCTATACGCTTATTTTTTAATCTTAATTTATTGTTTATTGAAAGCGCTCGTATATAGGTCAACCGGCAGTTGGTATACTGTTAAGGACGAAAAAGGTCAATTTTATAATGCTCGTATCAAGGGTGTATTTAAGATTGACGATGACATTACGAGCACAAACCCTATTGCTGTAGGTGATGAAGTAACAATAGAACCGGAAAATGTAACGGAGGGTACAGCCATTATCACTGATATCCTTCCTCGAAAAAATTACATCAACCGTCAGTCGCCACGGGTAAAGCATCAGCAGCATATTATTGCTGCTAATTTGGATCAGTCATTGCTTATAGCCACTTTGAAAGATCCCCGCACCTCGCAAGGATTTATCGATCGTTTTTTGGTGGTTTGCGAGATGTATCACGTACCTGCCGTTATTGTTTTTAATAAAATTGATATCTATCGCGATAAAGAACAGGAGAAACTAAAAGAGTTGCAGGAGATGTATGCTGCTCTGGGATATAAAGTCTTTCCTGTGAGTGTAGAGCATAAAAGCGGTCTTGACACTTTAGAGGCTTTACTAAAAGATCGAACCACACTGGTTAGTGGTCATAGTGGTGTGGGAAAATCTACATTTATTAATTATCTACTACCTGATCAGCAAATTAAAACCCAAACCGTGAGTAAGTGGAGCGGAAAAGGGCTGCATACTACTACTTTTGCCACCATGTACGATTTGCCGGAAGGAGGGAGAATAATAGATACCCCCGGTATTCGGGAGCTGGCCGTTACAGGACTGGAAAGAGAAGAACTCTCTCATTATTTTCCAGAAATGCGCGAACGTCTGCACGATTGTCGCTACAATAACTGTATACATATCAATGAACCTGATTGTGCCATTAAGGAAGCTGTTAATAACGGGCACATTCACCCCGACAGATATGTGAGTTATCTTACTATTCTGGAAAGTATCAACACTAAGAATTACTGATTGTCGCTCTCTTTAAACCATCCAGCGTATTTGATATAATTATTGGCAATACGATTGATTTCGCCGTTAATCAATTCTTCTGAAATATCTTTTATTTTTTTGGCAGGAACGCCTGCATAAATACTCCCGGGTTCGCAAATAGTATTCTCGAGTACTACGGCTCCCGCAGCAATAATTGTGTTACTATGTACAACGGCGTTGTCCATAATAATAGCGCCCATTCCTATCAATACATTATCATGTACGGTACAACCATGTACGATAGCATTGTGGCCTATGGAAACATTATTGCCTATAGTAGTACCGGCTTTTTGATAAGTACAGTGAATACAGGCGCCGTCCTGAATATTTACTTTGTTTCCGATTTTAATAAAGTTTACATCACCACGTACTACCGCATTAAACCAAACGCTACACTGCTCGCCCATGATTACATCACCCACTATTGTTGCATTAGGCGCAATAAAACAATCTTTTCCCCAAACGGGTGCTTTTCCTTCCACAGGTAGTATTACTGGCATAAATACACGAATTTAACTTTTCAAATTAACGATATTTTTTTCCATTAGGTATATATTTGGCAATAGTTAATATATTCGAAAAAGCATACAAAATCAATTTATCAATATTTACATTTTACTTCATGCAGGAAAGAGTAAACCACATTAAAGATTTATATAGCAAAACTTACCATAAAGAACCCCGAAACATTGATATATTGCCTCAGGCGGGTAGCGAGCGCCGTTATTTCCGAATTTGGAGTGATGCAAATGATTCCGTTATCGGTACCTACGGAGCTAATATCCCGGAGAATGAGACATTTTTTTATTTCTCCGAGCACTTTCAGAAAAAGCATCTACCCGTAGCCAATATTTATGCGGTAAGTGAAGACAGACAATACTATTTGCAAGAGGATTTCGGAGATGTTTCTTTAATCAGTCGTCTCGAATCTGAAGGATATACACCAGAAGTATATAATTTGTTCAAACGCAGCCTAGAGGAACTCGCACGGTTACAGGTGACGGGAGATCAGGGACTGGATTATAATAAATGCCTTACTAATAAGGAATTTGGCAAACAGGCTATTATGGCCGATTTGCTATATTTTAAATATTATTTTCTGGATGCATTGCGCAAGCCTTATGATAAACAGAAGTTGATCGACGATTTTGAAGCGCTGAGTAATTATCTCACACATACCGATCATAAATTTTTTATGTTTCGGGATTTTCAAAGTCGCAATATTCAGGTGATGCCTGATAATTCTGTGCATTTCATAGATTATCAAGGAGGCATGAAAGGTGCACCTCAGTACGATGTAGCATCTTTGCTGTGGCAGGCACGTGCCGCATTACCCGAAGATTGGAAGCATAATCTGCTGCAGGACTATATGAATGCGCTTGAGCCCTTATTAAACAAGCCTTTGAATAAGCTTACCTTCGTAAGTCAGTACTATGGTTATGTATTAATAAGATTGCTGCAGGTATTAGGGGCTTATGGTTTCAGAGGACTTTTTGAAAGAAAAGCCCATTTCCTTACCAGCATTCCTCTGGCATTAAAGAATTTAAAAGCTTTTTTGCAAACCTATCCTATGAGTATTGCATTGCTGGAGTTTGAAAAAGTATTGCAGATATGTGTGGATGATGAGATTATCCAGCAGTTTACTCCGGTACAAGCTACACCCGAAACACCCTTGGTGGTGAAGGTTTGCAGCTTTTCTTATAAAAAAGGATTACCTGTAAAAGATGAAGAAAATGGCGGAGGATTTGTATTTGACTGCCGCGGTATATTAAACCCCGGTCGCATTGAAAGCATGAAAAAACTCACAGGTCGTGATAAAGAAGTGATACAGTTTTTGGAGCAGCAGACCAAAATGCCGGAGTTCTTACATAGTGTGTTTGATGTAGTGGATATTACTGTAGAGGATTTTATAAAACGTGGATTTACTAGTCTACATGTAAGTTTTGGATGTACTGGTGGACAACACCGCAGTGTATATGCCGCCGATGCGCTAGTACGTCATCTTCGCAACAAGTTTAAAGTAAAAGTACAATTGAATCATTACGTACAGGAAGAGAAAAACTGGATTAACGAATAAGGTGTAGAGGCATAAGCAATAGTTATGACAAATATTTCTTCAACTTTTGGAGTATCTCAGGCAATGATATTTTGTGCAGGGCTGGGCACTCGCTTTAAACCCTGGACGGATCAACATCCGAAAGCCCTTGCTATTATTAATGGTAAATCCTTGTTGCAACGTAATGTGGAGTATTTGCTGCAATATGGTATTAAGGATATTATTGTTAATGTACATCATTTTGCCGATCAGATAGAGGCTGCGGTAAAACAATACAACGGTTGGGGGGCTAATATTGTGATTAGTGATGAGCGGTCCGAAGTACTCGAAACTGGAGGCGGATTACTTCATGCTAAGCATTTATTTCGACGGGGAGAGAGGTTTATAACCTGCAACGCCGATATTTTGACGGACTTGAAAATGGATCAATTGCTAACATTTCATGAGCAGCAGGCCCCATTGATATCTTTTGCGATAAGCGATAGAAAGACATCGCGAAACCTGTTGTTCGACGAGAATAATATTTTATGCGGATGGCGTAATAATAGTACCGGAGAAGAAAGAATTGCGGTTTCGGGTGAACAATTATTCCCTAAAGCCTATGACTGTGTGGCCGTTTTTGAATACGGGGTGTTTGATTATATTCGTTTTACAGGAAAATTTTCGTTGATTGATTTATACTTGGATTTAGCACCCCATCATAAAATTATGGGCTTTGAGCATCATGATGATCGTTGGATTGATGTGGGAAAGCCGGAGAGTGTGCCTATTGCGGAAAGTATGTTTAACGAATGAGGATTTACAAATTGTAATAAAACAAAAAGGTTGATAAGCTAACTTATCAACCTTTTGTTTGGCGTCGTTAGTGTTATATTATTGGGCTAATTGCATCGGATTTTTGCCGGTGTTTTTACTACGGCGGCGGCCAGGAGCTTCTACTTCTTGTGAGTAAGCCTTAAATCTGGTAGGTGCTGGCATGGTACGCCATGAGTTATTGGTGACATCAATGTCGGCGGTTTCCTGATAAGGATCGAGTTGTATAGATACTACCTCCTTATTCTTAACGAAGAATTTCTTCACCTTTTCTTCATTTAAGCGCCAGATTTGAGCTGGAATACGGTCAATTTCTTTAGTTCCATCTTTAAATGTCCACTCTATAATAATAGGCATAACCAGTCCGCCTTTATTGCTAAAACTAAGTTCGTAGAAATAACTGTTAGCAAACTTCTCTTTTGCTTCTGGTGTGAGTGCGGTAATGGTCATAGGGATTTCTACGGGGAATGTGTGCGAGGTGTCTATTTTTTCCAGTCCTCTTGCATAACGCCAGTAGAAATCACGGGCGGCGGTATCTATATCGGTGTAAAATTTGATATTCTTATCCTCGCGGTTGCGAATTTTAGAGATATCGTCATAAGGGTTAGTAGCCGGAGGATCTACTTTTCTTTGTATAGTGTAGGGTTTTGGCACTTCACTATTCAGCTCCGCTTTAGCATATTTTACGGTATCCAACGAAATATCTACAGGGTCAATACCGTAGAACCAGCCTCTCCAGAACCAGTCTAAGTCTTCACCACTAGCATCTTCCATAGTGCGGAAGAAATCTGCAGGGGTGGGGTGTTTAAAGGCCCAGCGACGAGCATACTCTTTAAAGGCAAAGTCGAATAGTTCGCGTCCCATGATGGTTTCGCGTAAAATATTTAATGCCGTAGCTGGTTTTGTATACGCATTCGGACCAAAGCGAACGATATTTTCAGAATTGGTCATGATGGGTTCCAGTTGATCTTTGGGCAGCTTCATATAATCTACAATTGCGCCAGCCCATCCTTTTTTGGTAGGAAATTTATTATCCCAAAGCTCTTCTGTCAGATATTCTACAAAGCTATTCAGCCCTTCATCCATCCAACTCCATTGGCGCTCATCACTGTTTACAATCATAGGGAAGAAGTTGTGTCCCACTTCGTGAATAATAACGCCGATCATTCCGTTCTTAATGTTTTCGCTATAAGTGCCATCTTTTTCAGTACGGCCATAGTTAAAACAGATCATGGGATACTCCATGCCGTTTTCAGCTTCCACGCTTTGTGCTACAGGATAAGGATAAGGGAAGGTGAAATCGGAATATGTCTTGATAGTATGAGCTACTACACGTGTAGAGAATTTTCTATATAAGCCATAAGCTTCTTTGCCATAAAAGCTCATGCACATCACTTTCTTTCCGTTAATCATTTGAGGCATACCATCCCAAATGAATTTTCGGGAAGAGGTCCATGCAAAATCTCTGACGTTTTCAGCTTTAAATATCCAGGTTTTCTTTTTAGTGCTTTTGGATTTTTCAGCTGCGATGGCTTCATCCAAGGTTACGATTTCTACAGGTTCTTTAGCATTAGTGGCCGTTTTGTAACGGGCCAATTGTTGCGGTGTTAGTACTTGCGGATAGTTCTGACATTCACCTGTGGCAGCTACGATGTGATCGGCAGGCACCGTCATTTGTACATTGAAATTTCCGAATGTGAGTGCAAATTCTCCGCGACCGGTATACTGATGATGCTGCCAACCCTGAAAATCGCTGTATACGCAAACACGAGGATACCATTGAGCCATGGTATACAAGTTATTGCCATCTTCAGGAAAATGTTCATAACCCCCGCGTCCACCGTATTTCATGCGATCGGTGATTCGATAAGACCAGTCGATCTTTATCACATAACGTTGTCCTGGTTTGAGTGGTGTGGGAAGGTCCACACGCATCATGGTTTTATTGATAGTATATTGTAAAGGATTGCCTGTTGCATCGGTTAATTTTTTTATTCTTACACCATAGCCATTATCTACCTTACCGGTGGCTTCTATCATGGATGCCAGCATTTCATCGGTCATAGCTTGTGGCATGGTAGAAGCGTTTTGGTAATTGGCGTTATTGATATTGCTGTGTTCGTTTTCGTCCAGCTGAAACCATATATAGGTAAGCACATCGGGCGAATTGTTGAAGTAGGTTACCGTTTCGCTACCTGTTAGCACATTATTATTTTCGTCCAATTCGCACTGAATGTCATAATCTGCGCGTTGTTGCCAGTACTTGGGACCAGGAGCTCCGCTAGCCGTACGGTATTCATTGGGTGTGGGTAAAATCGTTCCTAGCTGTTCGAATTTATTACCATGGTTGCTGTGCGGATTATTGCGAATGTCCTGCGACCATGCGGTCACAAACAGGGTACAGGCAATGGCCAATAATGAAAGGTGTTTCATGTATTTATATTTCTTTATAGCTGTTCATATTGTTATAGGAAAATATTTTATGACAGCCTTTACAAGGAGCACGGTAATAAAATATTTTATCCAAAAGACGGTATTCGTTCTATTGCCATTTTTGCAGCAAAGACCAGCACGACGGCTGAGATTACGAAAATATAAATTCTTTGAGGAATTTTGATGATATCTAGCAATAATTTGCCAATCAGCAGTATGATGAGTACAACTACAATTTGGCCCACTTCAAGACCTACATTGAATCCAAATAAGCCCCATCCTAGAGACTGATCACTGGCCAACATCATTCTTATCGAATTGGCAAACCCCAAGCCATGTATCAGTCCAAAGAACAAAGCCAGAAAATAATTGGTATTGACGTTTTTTACGGGTTTCCCATTGATAATATTCCATAGTGATGTTAGTACAATGGTAATAGGAATCAAAAATTCCACCCAGGAAGAAGGCAGCCTGATAATATCCAGCACACTAAGAGCCAGTGTGAGTGAATGCCCAATGGTAAAAGCAGTTACCAGTACGAGCACTTTCTTCCAGTCTGAAAATGTATAAACAACAGCCAATGCCAGAATGAAAAGCTGATGGTCCAGAGCATCTGTACTGACAATATGTTTCCAGCCCTCAGTAAAGTAAAAACTGAAATCCGTCATAAAAGCAGGTTATGGGATATATTGTATTTTGTTTAATGCAAAAAATGACCGGTAGAATTGTTAGCATATGACGCTTTCCACTCACCCTTGCAATACAAATATGCTGTTTTTTTAATAATCCGCCTGATTTTTCAGCTAATTTAGTAGCGTGAATTACGTGAGCGGTATAGAGGCTCAATAATCTGTGATTAAATTATGTCAGTGGTATTTTTCGTACATAAGTTGCTATTAAGCTTGTATTTTTTGGGGAATAGTATGCATCCTTATCATGTAAGTGCTACAGAGTTGGAGTATGAGCCTCAGCATAAGCGTTTAGAAATCAGTACGAAAATATTTACGGACGATTTTGAGCATATTCTCTCCAAAACTTACAAACAGAAAGTAGATCTAACGCGTGAGGATTGGAAGCCTCAGATGACCAAGCTTATTACACATTATATAGTTACACATCTTAGCATTAAAAACAACAACCGGCAGCTGTCCTTAAAATTATTTGGATGGGAAATTGATCATGAAGCCGTATATGTATACCTGACAGCCGATGCACCTACTTTTGATCCAGCACAAATAATTGTAGAAAAAAGCGTGCTATATGATTTGTTTGATGATCAAGTGAATATTATTCATTTTATTTACAATAAAAAACGGATCAGTACCAAATTGGTTTATCCTGAGAAAAAGGCTATAATATCCTTTACCGGAAATTGATGCAACCTACCAATCATAAAATTTTTAATAATACATATACAGTAAGTATATAATTTAGTTCTTTGTTGTAAACAGTAAAAGTTTTTATACATGAAAAACAAGTTTATCCTAACGGCATTGTTGTTTACGCTGTCTGTATCACTATTGGCCCAGAGCTCGAAGTATAATGCTAAGGAAGCATTTAATCCACATTTTTATCCTTACCCGGGAACTGAGTATCGTAGTGCATCCGGTGAGCCGGGACCGAAGTATTGGCAGAACCGGGCCGATTATAAAATTGAATGTACCATCGATACTGTCCAGCATGAAATTCGTGGTAAACAAGAGCTTACTTATACCAATAACAGTCCTGATCAGCTAAAATTCCTTTGGTTACAACTAGATCAAAACATTTATAAGGAAGATTCAAGAGGAACGGCAACTACTACAGCATCTGGTGGGCGTTGGGCGAATCGAAATTTTACGGATGGACATGTTATCAAGTCTATTACCGTAGAAGCAAACGGTAAGAAATATAAGCCTCAGTATCAGATTACCGACACCCGTATGCAGGTATGGTTACAGGAAGCGTTGAAGAGCGGTACTAAGGTGAAATTGCATATTGAATTTGCATTCACCGTGCCCACATACGGAACCGATCGCATGGGACGTCTGCAAACCAAAAACGGATGGGTATACGAAATTGCTCAATGGTATCCACGCATGTGTGTGTACGATGATCTACAGGGATGGAATGTATTACCTTATTTAGGTCAGGGTGAGTTTTATTTAGAGTATGGTGATATCGAATTTACCGTTACTGCACCGGCAGATATGATTGTAGTAGGTTCCGGAGAATTGTTGAATCCGCAAGAATGTTTTACTGCAACCGAAGCTAAAAGATATGCCGAAGCCAAAAACAGCGATAAAACGGTTATTATTCGCAGTGCCGATGAAGTAAATAAGGGTATTAAACCTTCGAAAGCTACCAATACTTGGAAGTTCAAAATCCAGAATACCCGTGATGCGGCTTGGGCTGCTTCGAAAGCTTTTATTTTGGATGGAGCTAAAATCAATTTGCCTAGTGGTAAAAAGGCCTTAGCTCTGAGTGCATATCCGGTAGAATCGGATACTCCTGATGCTTGGCGACGCAGTACAGAATTTACCAAAGCTTCAATAGAATATTATTCTCAAAAATGGTATGAATATCCATATCCTGCTGCTGTAAACGTAGCCGGTATTGTAGGTGGTATGGAGTACCCGGGTATTGTGTTCTGTAGCTACAGAGCCAAAGGTGCTAGCCTGTGGGGTGTAACAGATCATGAGTTCGGCCACATCTGGTTCCCCATGATTGTGGGCAGTAATGAAAGAAAATATGCATGGATGGATGAGGGCTTCAATACCTTCATTAATGATTTGTCTACAGAAGCCTTTAATAACGGTGAATTCAAGGATCAAGCTATTGTGCCTGAGAATGCAAAAAAGGCACAGTTTGGAGATAATATAGATGAGTTATTCAATACGCCCGATGTGATACAGCAACGCAGCTTGGGAGTATCCGCTTATTTTAAACCCTCACAAATGTTGCATGCTTTAAGAAATAATGTGTTAGGAGCTGAAAGATTTGACAGAGCACTGAAAGAGTATATTCAGCGTTGGGCATACAAACATCCATCTCCGTGGGACTTCTTCCGTACTATAGAAAATGTAGCAGGTGAGGATCTGGCTTGGTTCTGGAGAGGATGGGTATTTAATAATTGGAAAATAGATCAAGCTGTTAAAGATGTAAAGTATAGAGACAATGTTCCTGCCAATGGAGGCTTGATTACTATCGAAAATCTTGAAAAAATGCCCATGCCTGTAACTGTACTGATAAAAGAATCGAACGGAAAAACGCACAATCTGAAATTACCGGTTGAAATCTGGCAGCGGGGTAGTATATATACTTTCCCTGTGGGTACTACCAGCGAGATTACAGAAGTAACGCTGGATCCGGATAAAACACTTCCGGATTGGGATCGTTCCAACAATAGCTGGCTGAAAAAATAAAAATTACGATTATCGTGATATTATCCCCGCAAATTTTTGTGGGGATTTTTTTATGGAATTTTTTCATGTGGGTTTCTAATAAGTAAATACAACAAGATGGCACAGATGGATAATGCGCAGGCTGTGAGCCGCCACCAAAGAGGTTTTGCAATAACGCGTAAAAAATTTTCAATCAGAATTGATATGACACCAATGGAGAATTTGGAATATCTGCCGATTACGTCCTGTTTTCTGCAATGGATATTCCAAAATGAGTAAGGGGTATTAAAGGTTTTTAAAACGGCTTCTTGTTGTTCGTTGTTGACGATAATAATTGCTGCATTTGGGTTGGATATGGGTAGTTTTGTTTGAACCGTATAGATTGATTTAAGTATTTCAATGGTTTTATTGGGCGATAAGCCGGTGTGCTTTTCTTTAAAGATTCTTTCCATTTCTTTATAGATTTTATTGCTACAATAGCACTTGCAAGCTACACGTGTGCGGTAGGATTAAGCGATACAATCTCGTAGCACCTTAAAGGTTTAGGTGGTTTGTATAGATATAGAAATTAAATGGGTATTGTGAGCCATAGGAATTTCATAAACGTTAGTGAGGATTCGTTAATGATTATTGGTGGCGGAGCTTACCTGCTGCTACTACAAATTAAACAGAGCAATAAGTGGTTTTGATACTAATGCGTGGTTGTGTTCTAATCTCTATTTTATACAGCTAAATGAAACCTCTTAATACAGAATTACTCTACATTCGCAAGCTGGTATTTTTTCGGTAATAATTGGGTTTATTATTGTATTACCCTACTTTACCAATTACGCTTTTTATAACGAAACAGTTTTTTACAATACCTATTCCAGCCAGTTAGCTTTTGAGAAAATGCAGGAAATTTTTGCCAGCCAGCAAAAAATATAATTGGCTCGGTTATTTGTTCTTACCACTTCTGTTTTATATAAAAGTACTGTACAATACCTGCGTTGTTGTCACGGGTTCTTTGTTAAGCGAGTCAAAAGTCTGTTTCAAAAGCAATTTTAATGTAAGCCTTAAAGCCGAGTATGTTTTTATTGTTATGCTGTTTGTAAAGTTTTTGGTGTTAGGCTTTTTAAGGAGGTAAATACACTGGAAGATTTAGGCTTTTTGCCGGGGTCGCTGGCCAATTTGTACAGCCTGAGCGAGTTGCCCAAATGGGCGGTATATTTTTTGCAAACATTAAATATATGGGAGTTGTTGTTTTGCTGGGAGGGTACGACCTAGTATGCTTTGCAGTTTGGTGTTTCTAAATCGGTGGCTTTTCAACGTTTTTGCATACCCTATCTTCTTAATTGATCCGGAGGGCATTGTATAGAAAACCCTAATTGTTAATTTTAGATGAAGCTACCTCAGGCATGGATAGAAATAGTGAACAGTTTGTTTTACAACTATGGAATAGTTTAAAAAAGCAAATGGCTATAATTTTCATTACTCACCGTCTGCACGTTTTAAAATTATTTTGTGATAGGATATATTTGCTTGAAGATGGGTAACATCATCTGGCCATCATAACGAACTAATATCATCTGATAGCCTTTATAGCAGGTATTGGAAGGATATACAAGCAGTAGGTTTATCCGTGTAATAACATAATTATCCAACTATTGCACCGATGCCCAAGAAGCTTTAATTTCGCTGCACAAACAAAGTATTAGCACATGACATTACATCGCGAAGGGAAAGGCTCCATTATTATAGCCGTAATTTTATTTCTATTGATTAACAGTATTGCTTGTAAATTTCTACTGCCTAATCATACATTTATTTTTTATTTGTTGTTAGCAATAACTTTCGCGTTGCTGGTATTGGTGGTTTCTTTTTTTCGTGTGCCTGCCAGAAATTATACGATTAATGAAAATGCGGTGATTGCTCCCTGCGATGGAAAAGTGGTAGTAATTGAAGAGGTGCAACCAGATGAATATTTTTCCGACAGAAGGCTACAGATATCTATATTTATGAGCCCGCTGAACGTACACGTGAATCGTAATCCGGTGAGTGGAGAAGTGGTGTACAGTCAGTATCATAAAGGAAAATATTTGGTAGCCTGGCATCCTAAGTCTTCTACCGAAAACGAACGTCACACCAACGTATATCGCACTAAAAACGGTAAAGAGGTATTGACAAAACAGATTGCCGGAGCACTGGCTAAGCGTATTGTAAATTATCTACCGGTAGGTGCCAATGTACAACAGGCTGACGAAATGGGCTTTATTAAGTTTGGTTCACGTGTAGATGTATTATTGCCTTTGGATGCCAAAGTGCAGGTGAAAATTGGTGATATTACTAAAGGAGGTGTGACTGTACTGGCCCACTGGTAATTACTTTCTTGCCTAATACGAAGTTTACCTTATTTAATGAACCTTAAAAAAATTATATACATGAAATACCTGTTTTTGCTCACTATGCTGATCAGTTCTTCTTTGATATATGCACAACGTAGTTATGTGGAGCAGGTGGAGAAAGCTGTAGCTAGATTTACCAAAGCGATGGAAGACAGTGATATCAAAACACTGAGCAGGATGACATCACCTAAACTTACCTACGGACATTCGAGCGGCAAAGTGGAAACTAAACAGGAGTTTTTGCAAACTTTTAAATCTGGAGCTACGGATTTTGTAAAAATCAATATTACTGATCAAACTATTGATGTATCAGGAACTACCGCTATTGTGCGTCATCTTTTGGATGCAGATACCAACGATAACAATAAACCCGGGCACGTAACTTTAAAAGTAATGACGGTATGGCAAAAGCAAGACGCCGGCTGGGTGTTATTGGCTAGGCAAGCGGTAAAACCAGCTCATTAAGTTACCAGTCCTTTCCTGCACTACCCATATTTTGCCTTTTTTGAGAAGAGAGCTTACTCTGTGTGTTTTTTTCTTTTTGTTCCAGTCTTTCTAACTGTTGTTGAGCCTGGTTCTTATTGAGCTTGGAGGAAGAAGGCTGAGGTCTGTCGTTGTTACTGCCACCACCGCTTTTGTTTCGTTGCGATAGTGCTTTCTGCAGGTTCTCCCGGGCATTATGGTCTTGCGCATTAAGACGTAAGGCATTTTTATAAGCTTCGATGCTTTCTTCAATTTTTTCCTGATTACTGTATACTACCCCCGTATTGTAATAAGCGCCGGAACGAAGTTCAGGAGCAGCATCAGGTGCGGTGCTCACCTGCTGATATACTTTTAAGGCCTCATCATATTTTCTTAATTTATACAATGCAGTGCCTTTATTGAGTAAAGCTGTGTAACGGAGACGTTCATCCGTTACCTTATCATATTCGGCTATTGCTTCCAACAGCATACCTTTTTTGAAAAACTCATTTCCTTCTTTGATATGAGTTTCCTGTTTCTGAGCAAGGGAGATGAGGGGGAGCATCCCAAAAGATAATATGATAATTATTGGCTTCATTTAATCTGGAAGCATCTTTATATGATGGATGTTATGAACTTCGCCGTATTTTCCCGTCCGGCAATAATTGTTCCACAATAAGTAGTACCAACATAAGCCCCACGAATATCCAGAAATAATAAGTAAAGCTCATGAGTTTGGTATCACCGGTTACACGTGTGGCGATTTGCGATAAGTTATCACGAATTGTTTCAACAGCATGGTCAATATTTTCCAGACGTACATATACGCCCTTTGTGTTTTTTGCTATCTGCTGCAGTTCTTGTTCGTTCAGCCGCGATATAATTTCCATGCCTGTTTCCACATCGATCTTTCGGCCGCCGCTTACACTGTCGTCTGGAATAAAACTTCCCATAGGTGAACCAATACCTACTGTATTCACCATTAATCCGCGAGAAGCTAGTTCTTTGGATATGTCCAGCGCTTCTTCATCATGGTCTTCTCCGTCCGATATCAGTATTACGGCCCGATATTTTGTATCTCTTTCCCCAAAGGCATTTAGGCTTTCCTTTAATGCATCACTGATCACGGTACCTTTCATAGGTACGGCATCGGGCGAAGCTTCCTGCACAAACATTTGAGCAGCGCCATGATCGGTACTTAACGGCATTTGTACATAAGCTTTTCCGGCAAACCATATCAACCCTATACGACTATCGGGCATAGCATCCATCATGCGGCCGATAAACTGCTTAGCTCTTTCTAATCGGGAGGGTTGAATATCTTGCGCCAACATACTTTTACTCACATCCAATGCAAATACCAAATCAATCCCCTCTCGCTGAATACCATCATTGCCACCGGGTTTACGCAGATTCATTACTGCTATTACGCCTGCAAGAAAGGCTAAGCATAATATTATAAACTTAAACACAAAACGTCGGGGACTATAATGCCGCATCATGGCACGTACCAATTGTGGCTGACCGATTCTTTTGGTAACGCGCTTTTTCCATTTTAAAACATAGGCAAACAGCAACAGCAAGATCACCAGGGCTGTAGCAGCCCATACAAAATAAGGATATTGAAATTGCAGTTCGCTCATGATTTTTTTACATTGTTTAAGGGTTATTACATTTTACCCTCGAAAAAGCCGTATTCCTTCAAGATGTCTTTTAGTATTTTCAATCGTACGGTGCTCATATCATAATTCGGGTCGGGCGATTCCACATTCAGAACGAAGAAATATGGGTGTTTATTTTCTTCAATCCATCCAACAATCCAGCCGAGTGCGTGATTTTCATTGGTACGCGCCCATCCGGTTTTGTAGGCCAATCGGTAGTTTGCGTTGTTTTCAAATAACATCGCATTTTTAACCTTTTCTTGGTTGATTTTGAAGAAAGGCAATTCGTTGAAGTAGAGTTTTTTGACAACACCCAAATTTTGGTCGGGTGTAATTTTGAGTGAATTATCCAACCAAAAAGTATCAATTTGTGTAATCTTATAAAGCTTTTTGTTTTTGTCTGCTCCATACTGTAAACTATCCAGCCAAAACTGCATTGTATCTTTCCCAATACGGCGTGCTACTTCTTGATAGTAAGGAACAGATGATACGCGGAAGGCCTCGTACATAGGGAGGTCTTTGTTCCACTCGTCAATAGACCTTTGTACACCATCCCAGGGAATCACCATACTATCACTGGAGATGACGCCGGTTTGCAAGCCGATGAGTGAATTAATAATTTTAAAGGTAGATGCAGGCAGATAGGTACTATCGCGATAACGTTTCAGATTGTAAACAGTGAATTGTCCAGTGCCGTTATTATAAAGAGCGAAACATCCATAAAGGTTGTGTTCATCAAAATATTTCTTCAATCCTTCATCTTCTTTCACATTGTTGAGCTTGCAGGAAGATAGCAAACTCACTACTGCAATTACTGCAAGCATACAAATGATCAAAGACGAGTGCTTTTTGTGTTTAATAGTAGTACTGTTGCTGAACGGAGCGTCGCAATTACGTTTCATAGAATTACTAAAGCTGGGGTCATTATTAAATGTGTTCATATCATTCATGTGTTCTGCAAAAATAAGTGTAGTGGAACGGATAGGCTAGTTTTAGAGTTTTTTTAACGTATGCAAAATTAGCCCCGTGCTGCGGAAATGGAGGATTTTACCACAGCCATGAATGTGAAAATATTAGAAAGAAGTGTCAAACCTTGATATAGATCTTCTTTTTGTCTAGCCACCAGCAAATAAACCACATAAAGATGATGATGCACACGGCATACATTAGCGAGCCTAGGCGTGGATCACCGGGAAGATGCATCCAAACTTTCTTGTAAAGAAAATTCCAGAAAGTGGTACCGTCTTGCGCTTTAAAAAGCGATGCAGTTTTGGGTAAGAAGGCGCTCAGCGCAAAAATGAATAAAGGATTTTTGCCAAATACTTCAAAAAAACGCGTAGGGAAACCTTTGTACTGCTTTACTTCTACGAAGTAAATCATAGTGGCCAGTGTAATCATCGCCAGCCCTGAAGTGTACACGGTAAAAGAGCTGGTCCATATTTTTTTGTTGATGGGGAAAAGCATGTCCCAGCAAAAACCGGTTACTAAGAGCGCCACGCCGGCGATGAATAAACCGGTAAGTGTTTTATAAATGGCATTCGGTTCGGTACTGGAAGCATTATTTCTGATATAGATACCCGTAAAATAGCCGAGAATTACCTCTACAATTGCCGATAATGTACTTAAAATACCCTCCGGGTCGAAAGGTACACCTTCGCCTTTGTACATGTGGGGTACGTGTAGAATAGCTTTATCAACCTGTGTGCCCCACCACCCTTCCAGACTGTAGGGGTCGGCAGGGTTCGCTATCAAACAAATGCACCAATAACCCAGCAATAATAAAAGTCCGGTAAGGAAGGCGGCTTTGGGTTTTAGATAATAAACGATAACCGAAGCAAAAAAATAACAAAGTGCGATGCGTTGCAGTACGCCTAAAATGCGCACACCACGTTCAGGGTTGCTCTGACTGACCCAGCCAATGGGCTCCAATACGCCTTCGTGCCATCTTACAAAAGGATACCAATTTAGAAATAGCCCAATACCGAAAATCATTAATGTTCTTTTGATCACCTTTCTCCAAAAGGCCGCATCACCACCCTCTTGTAACCTCGGCATTACAAAAGCCATGGCATTACCCACTGCAAATAAAAAGAACGGAAATACTAGATCAGTAGGAGTGAGGCCATGCCATGCGGCGTGCTTTAATGGAGGATAAATATGGGACCAACTGCCGGGATTATTTACTAATATCATTAAGCATACTGTGGCTCCTCTGAAGATATCAAGAGATTGATAACGTACTTTCATGAAACGAAGGCTTCAGCTATTATAAATTAAGGGATGTCGGTTTTAAAATTACATAACTTTATTGAGCCATAGTAAAAATTGCTATAGGACTATTAATTTCCCCGAACAATAACATACAACTATCTTTGTCATTTAAAGTGTGAACTAAATGTATCAAAGAACCGTATTTATTACAGGAGGTGCGGGCTTTATAGGCTCTCATGTAGTGAGGTTATTTGTGAATAAGTATCCGAATTATAAAATTGTCAATTTGGATGCTTTGACCTATGCAGGTAATCTGGAGAATTTGAAGGATGTTGAAGATAAGCCGAATTATGTGTTTGAGAAGATAGATATTGTGGATGCGGTTGCCGTTAATGAATTATTTAAAAAGTATCAGCCGGACGGAGTAATTCATCTGGCTGCAGAAAGTCATGTGGACCGCTCCATCCATTCTCCTCTGGATTTTGTATACACCAACGTCATCGGAACCGTAAATCTGCTCAATGCAGCAAAGGATTTGTGGTTGGGTACAACGCACCCTTCGGGAGGAACTTGGGAGCAAGCACGGTTTCATCATGTATCCACGGATGAGGTGTATGGCTCATTAGGCGAAACGGGTTTCTTTACTGAAGCAACACCTTATGACCCCCATTCACCCTATTCAGCATCCAAAGCGGCTTCGGACCATTTTGTAAAAGCTTATGCCGATACTTATGGCTTGCCAATAGTGATTACTAACTGCTCTAATAATTATGGACCTAATCATTTTCCGGAAAAGCTTATTCCGTTAATGATTCATAATATCATTCATAATAAACCGCTCCCCGTATATGGTGATGGGAAAAATACGCGCGACTGGTTATACGTAATTGATCATGCAAGAGCTATCGATCTTGTGTTTCATAAAGGACGTAATGGGGAGAAATATAATGTAGGAGGTTTTAATGAGTGGAAAAATATAGATCTAGTAAAGCTGTTGTGCAAACTAATGGATGAGAAACTGGGCCGCCCCGCCGGTACCAGTGAGCAGTTGATTACTTTTGTTAAAGATCGCCCGGGGCACGATTTGCGTTATGCTATTGATGCTACAAAAATTCACAAAGAACTGGGCTGGTCTCCCTCGGTAACTTTTGAGGAAGGATTGTCACAGACTATAGATTGGTTTCTTAATAATCAGGAGTGGTTGAATCATGTAACTAGTGGAGAATATCAGCAGTACTATAAGAAACAGTACAATTTGGATGCACCAAAATAATGTCTACTGTAGTATGGTAGTATAAAAAATGTGTGGGTTTGCAGGATATTGTGGTATAATTTTAGCCTGTAGTGGTAATATCTAATAACAGGCTTTTAAAATTTAAAGTATATCGAAATGAAAGGAATTATACTCGCCGGAGGCTCTGGCACTAGACTTTATCCTATTACAAAAGCAATCAGCAAGCAGTTAATGCCGATATACGACAAGCCTATGATTTATTACCCATTATCGGTGTTGATGATGGC
Source organism: Niabella digestorum (assembly GCF_036409055.1). Classification (NCBI taxonomy): domain Bacteria; kingdom Pseudomonadati; phylum Bacteroidota; class Chitinophagia; order Chitinophagales; family Chitinophagaceae; genus Niabella; species Niabella digestorum. The sequence continues at coordinate 48,881 of NZ_JAZGLY010000001.1, forward strand.
CGGAATTCGTGAAATACTAATTATTACTACACCAGAGGATCAGGCAGGGTTTCAGCGGCTACTGGGTGATGGGTCGAGAGTGGGATGTAGCTTTAGTTATGCTGTGCAGGAAGTCCCCAATGGTCTAGCTCAGGCGTTTGTAATTGGCGCCGATTTTATAGGCAATGATAAGGTTGCCCTCATACTAGGTGATAATATTTTTTATGGTACTGGCTTAGGCACACAACTAAAAAAGCTTACTGATATTGACGGGGGATATGTATTTGCTTATCCCGTAAGTGATCCTCAACGCTATGGCGTGGTAGAGTTTGATGAGAATATGGTGGCAGTGTCTATTGAGGAAAAACCGCAGTACCCCAAATCTAATTATGCGGTACCGGGCTTATATTTTTATGATAATTCCGTAGTGGATATTGCTCGTCAACTAAGGCCGTCTGCGAGGGGGGAATATGAAATTACCGATGTCAATAAAATTTACTTAGAACAAGGGAAATTACACGTGGCTGTATTAGATAGAGGTACTGCCTGGCTGGACACCGGAACTTTCGATTCACTCACCGATGCGTCGGAGTTTGTGCGCGTTATTGAGAAACGTCAGGGTTATAAGATAGGATGTATAGAAGAAATTGCCTGGCGTAATGGGTTTATCACTAAAGAACAACTCAATGCTTTGGGTGACGAACTTATTAAAAGTGGATATGGTGCCTATTTAAAGAATCTGAATAAATAACTGTTTTTATATTCATTTAGTTTCATTAAACAATATTCAATTTAATTATGAAAATAGCTGTAGTAGGAACCGGATATGTAGGTTTGGTCACCGGAACGTGTTTTGCAGAAACAGGAAACATTGTTCATTGTGTCGATGTTGATAAGGAGAAAGTTAGTAAGCTAAAAAAAGGTATTTGTCCTATTTATGAGCCGGGATTAGATGTATTATTACATAGAAACATTAAAGAAAATCGTATTGTTTTTACCACGGATTTAAAGCTGGCAGTTGATAAATCCGATATCATCTTTCTCGCACTTCCTACACCCCCAGGCGAGGATGGCTCCGCCGATCTAAAATACATTTTAGAAGTAGCACAAAAACTAGCTACGATAATTACCAAGTATAAGATAATTGTTAATAAAAGCACGGTCCCAGTAGGAACTGCTGACAAAGTAACTGCGATACTGGCAGAGAAGTTGCCGCGGGAACTGTTTGATGTAGTATCCAATCCTGAGTTTTTACGGGAAGGAATTGCAGTGGATGATTTCTTAAAGCCTGACCGTGTAGTTATTGGTACTACTTCCGAAAGGGCAAAAACTATCATGCATGAGCTGTATCAGCCGTTCGTGAGGCAAGGCAATCCTATATACTTCATGGATGAACGTAGCGCCGAGATGACTAAATACGTTGCCAACTCTTATCTGGCTATGCGTATTTCATTTATGAACGAAGTGGCTAATCTTTGTGAACGTACGGGTGCTAATGTGGATCTTGTAAGAATTGGCATTGGCAGCGACAGCAGAATTGGTAAGCGTTTTCTTTTTCCAGGAATCGGATATGGCGGTAGTTGTTTCCCCAAAGATGTAAAGGCGTTGCATTATACCGCTAAAGCCAATAAGTATAACTTCAAATTGCTGGACACTGTTATGCAGGTTAATGCCCAGCAGAAGAAAATTCTTTTTCAGAAAATAAAAAAATACTATAAAAATGACTTGAAAGGCAAGCAGTTTGCCATTTGGGGGCTGTCTTTTAAGCCTGAGACAGATGATATCCGAGAAGCCCCCTCTCTAGAACTGATACAGGACTTGTTGGATGCCGAGGCTAAAGTATCTGTTTATGATCCTGTGGCGATGGGGAATGTCAAAAAAGTTTTCGGTAGTAAAGTTAAATACCAAAAAAATCAATATGAGGGATTAAAAAATGCCGATGCATTGGTGATTGTTACGGAATGGAGCGAATTCAGAAATCCTGATTATGAGCGTATGGTAAAATATTTGAAATCGAAAGTTATATTCGATGGCAGAAATGTTTATAGCCTAGAGAAGATGGAGGAGCTGGGATTTTATTATAACAGCATTGGTAGAAGAACTATCCACGGTAAACAATGAGCATGAAAAAGCGGGTGTTAATTACCGGAGCCGCCGGTTTTTTGGGATCACATTTGTGTGACAGATTCATCCAGGAGGGGTATTCTGTCATAGGGATGGATAATCTTATTACGGGGGATCTTAAAAATCTAGAGCACTTGTTTCCGCATCCCGACTTTGAGTTTTATCATCACGATGTAACCAAGTATATTCATATATCTGGTAGACTGGATTATATCCTACATTTTGCTTCACCGGCTAGTCCTATTGATTATATGCGCATTCCTATTCAAACCCTCAAAGTAGGGGCGATGGGCACGCACAATTGTTTGGGACTGGCAAAAGCAAAAGGGGCCCGCATTCTCGTTGCTTCCACCAGCGAAGTGTATGGCGATCCGCTGGTGCATCCGCAGTCCGAAGAGTACTGGGGGAATGTCAATCCGGTTGGTCCAAGGGGTGTGTACGACGAGGCTAAACGATATCTGGAGTCCATCACCATGGCGTATCATTCTTTTCACAAGGTGGATACGCGTATCGTGCGCATATTTAATACATATGGCCCACGTATGCGGCTCAATGATGGCAGGGCGCTGCCCACCTTTATTGGACAGGCGCTCCGTGGAGAGAACATTACGGTATTCGGCGATGGTTCCCAAACTAGAAGTTTTTGTTATGTCAGCGATTTGGTTGAAGGCATTTACCGGCTGCTCCTAAGCGATTATGTGTATCCTATCAATATTGGTAATCCCGATGAAATTACATTGAAGGATTTTGCCGAAGAAATTCTGAAACTTACAGGCAACACCGTAAAAATTGTATTTAAACCCTTACCTCCCGAAGATCCCAAGCAAAGAAAGCCGGATATTACTAAGGCCAGAACCATCTTAAACTGGGAACCCACGGTAAGCCGAGCCGAAGGACTACGAAAAACCTACGAATATTTTAAATCCCTTCCTCCCGAAGAATGGTATAAGCAACCAAAAGAATTTCAATCTCGTCAGGAGTAAAGAAAAGAGGCCGGTTGACATCTTTTCCAGATCACATGTAATTCCTGATTGGTGGCAGTGTGTACTTATTGTCATGTATGAGGGTTTATTTTGGCATAGTTGAGAGGCGGTTTCGCCTGTTTTATGCAGTAATGGCATATCTCCCCAATCGGTAAAGTTTTTGTAATATTTTTCGCGGTCGAGATTTACTTGGTATTTAAACAGTAATTTTGGCCCTCATTCTTCACCCCTTAAACAGGCAGCATGGAAAAAGAAAAGGAATTCAGTGAGTTGTTGGTTGACAATGCCGGTTTTTTAAAACCTTTCGCTATTAATCTTACGAAGAATAACGAAACAGCCAACGATCTGTACCAGGAAACCCTCTACAAAGCCCTGGCAAACAAGGAAAAATACAATTCTGGTACCAATATTAAAGCATGGTTATTTACAATCATGCGAAATATCTTTATCAATGACTACCGACGTAATGCAAAGCGTAAAACCGTATTTGATAATACTCCGGAAGATTATCTCATTAACATGCGTCAGGTATCTGTCTCCAACTCTGCAGAAAGCACGTTAAGGTTAAAGGAGATTGAAGCTGCCATCGAGAATCTGCCGGAAACCTTTAAGGTACCTTTTCGTTTGTATTATGAAGGTTATAAGTATCAGGAAATTGCGGAGTATTTGGATGAACCTCTGGGTACGATTAAAAGTCGCATTCACTTTGCCCGTAAGCTACTGAAAGAACAAATCAATCGATATTAAGATATTCTATCCCGCCCCTGTGCGGGATTTTTTATTAATTGCTACAACAAATTTGTGTGCGGAAAGGCAATGCTCAGAGCCTTTTTATGATGTATACCAATTAAATTCGCAGTTCTTAATAGGGTATTCATCATCGCGCCGAGTAATAACATATTATCCAGTCCCATTGTCTACCTCAAGGGGGTAGGGCCTCAGCGTGCCGAGCTTTTGCAAAAAGAGCTCAATATCTTTACTTTTAATGACTTATTGCATCATTTTCCGTATAGGCATGTGGATAAGACCAAGATTACTACTGTCGCCGAAGCGGAGTTTATGCTACATTCCGGAGGCAAGCAAGATGCCTATGCTCAATTTGTAGGTGTATTGGGGCCTTTTGAAGTGATAGGAGAGAAAAGAGCGCGTAGACTGGTATCTTACCTTAAAGATAAGACGGGAACCATAGAGCTTGTATGGTTTAGTGCCATTCATCTTATTCAGAAGATTTTGCGTCCTGGTACACCTTATATTGCCTATGGGAGGTTAAGTTCATTTCAAAATAAAGTACAGATCGTACATCCCGAAATGGAGTTATGGGCACCAGAAAAACTGGCCGGTAAAAGTTATTTGGAGCCTATTTATCCATCTACCGAAAAACTAAAAGCCAAAAATCTGGGAGGCAAGCAAATTGGAAATCTTATACAGGCACTCTTGCCTCAGCTTACTCCCAATGATCTTCCCGAAAATCTTCCTGCGAATGTCATCAACAACCTGAAACTCATTTCTCGATTCGAGGCCTATCAGTATATTCATTTTCCTCCTTCTCAGCAGCACTATTTGGCTGCCCTACGGCGCCTCAAGTTTGAAGAAATTTTTATGGCTCAGATGCGGCTGAATTTATTGCGCTCGCAACGTCATCGTTTTTCAAAGGGGGTGGTGTTTGAAATCGTAGGACATTATTTCAATACTTTTTACAAAAATCATCTGCCTTTTGAACTTACCGGAGCCCAGAAACGTGTATTGAGAGAGATTCGAAACGATACAGCTCGCGGGCGACAGATGAACCGTTTGTTGCAGGGCGATGTGGGTAGTGGTAAAACCATTGTAGCCTTGTTGAGTATGCTTTTGGCTGCCGACAATAACTATCAGTCGGTAATGATGGCACCTACTGAAATTCTCGCCCGACAACACTTTCAAGGAATTGCAGATCTGCTGAAAGATATGGATATTAGGGTAGCGTTGCTTACGGGTTCGGTAAAAGGTAAGGAACGTAAGAGCATCCTGCAAGGTGTTTCGGATGGGAGTATTCAACTACTTATCGGTACCCATGCAGTGATTGAAGATGCTGTACAGTTTAAAAACCTAGGTTTGGTGATTATTGATGAGCAACATCGCTTTGGGGTGGCTCAACGGGCGCGTTTGTGGGAGAAAAACGAAATTCCACCTCATGTATTGGTAATGACGGCTACCCCAATACCGCGAACGTTAGCTATGACAGCTTACGGCGATTTAGATTATAGCGTCATCGATGAGCTGCCTCCGGGGCGACAGCCGGTGCATACCATACATCGGTACGATCATGAACGTAGCTTGGTGATGGATTTCTTAAAAGCGGAGATAGCCAAAGGCCGTCAGGTGTACATTATTTTCCCGCTCATTGAGGAAAGCTCCAAGCTGGATTACGAAAACTTGATGCGTGGTTATGAAGAAATCAAAACTTATTTTCCCGAACCGCAATACTGGATAAGTGTGGTGCATGGCAAGCAACCTGCAGCTCAGAAAGAAGAAAACATGCGACGGTTTGTAGTGCATGACACACAAATCATGGTATCTACTACGGTGATAGAAGTAGGTGTAAATGTGCCTAATGCCACCGTAATGGTTATAGAAAGTGCTGAAAAATTCGGTTTATCCCAGTTGCATCAGCTGCGGGGGAGAGTGGGGCGCGGCTCTGAAAAAAGCTATTGTATCTTGCTGACAAGTCGCAAATTGAGCAATGATGCCCGTGAGCGCATGAAGATTATGACAGCTACTACCAACGGTTTTGAGATTGCCGAAAAAGACCTAGAACTACGAGGGCCCGGCGATATCGAAGGTACCCGCCAAAGTGGTATGCTAAACTTTAAACTGGCGAATATCGTCAATGACAGAAGCATGGTAGATGCAGCAAAAAAAGTCTGCGAGGACTTATTAACCGATGATCCCGACCTTATGAAGCCCGAAAATGAGCCTCTAAAACTTTATTTGCAGTCGCAGAAAGGAAAAACCATCTGGAGTAAGATCTCATAGGCTTTATCTGTCTTTTAAATTTGCCCAATCCAGTTCTTTAGTTTAAATTTAATACTGATAACCTTGTTAAGCCATTTGAAATAACCTAAAACCTTGAGTTATGAAACTATCTGAATTAAAGCCCGGAGACTGGGTATTATTGAATGACGAAGGCGTAGAAAGAGAAGGTACTGTTATAGAAGTTAGCAAAGAAGACAATAAAGTGTTGGTACACAACGGTATACAGGAATTTTGGTATGAAATTGAAAACATCAGTCCTGTACCGTTGTCCGAGGAGCAACTTCTAAAATTGGGTTTTGAAAGAATGCCCTATGAGGGCGGTGCCAAGTATGGAAAAGGGCCTTTTAGAGTGGTAGTGCCGGCACCTGATGATTTCTCTAAGGTTGAGGCATGGTATCGGGAGGATAAAAGATATTTTGATCATCCCATTATGGTACATCATCTACAAAATATTTACCTAGATATGACCAAGGTACAATTGCAGGCAAATTAAGTATAAGATATTGAAAGGATTGATGATATGAATTAAATAATTTTTCAATCAATAATATTTCAAGGATAATTTTAGTCTAATTATTTTTGTGCTTATAATACCTGCTCTGATAATTTTAGGGCGGGTTTTTTGTTTTTAACATTTTATCCCTATCTTTGCAGCCCTAAATTTATGGCTAAACAACCCTTAATAAAACAAGACGGTGTTATTTTAGAGGCCTTGTCCAACGCTATGTTCAGGGTAAAACTGGAAAATGGGCATGAAATACTCGCCACAATTTCCGGTAAAATGAGGATGCACTACATCCGCATATTACCTGGCGATAAAGTTGGATTAGAGATGTCGCCATACGATTTAACCCGCGGGCGCATCAATTTTAGGTATAAAAATTAAAAGCTTCAAATCTTAAAACAAAAAAGATGAGAGTAAGAGCATCCATAAAGAAACGTAGCGCGGACTGCAAAATTGTACGCCGTAAAGGGAAACTGTACGTGATTAACAAAAAGAATCCCCGTTTCAAACAAAGACAGGGATAATTAAGAACATAAAAATTCTAAATTAAAAATCAATATGGCGCGTATTGCCGGTGTAGACTTACCAAAAAACAAAAGAGGTGAAATAGGCCTGACCTATATTTATGGAATCGGCCTTTCTACGGCGAGGTATATTCTGGACAAGAATAACATAGACCGTAACAAGAAAGTAAGTGAGTGGGACGATGACGATCTGAACGCCATTCGTACTACTATCACTGAAGAACTGAAAGTGGAAGGTCAGTTGCGTAGCGAGGTGCAAATGAATATCAAGCGTTTGCTGGATATCGCTTGCTATCGTGGTCTTCGTCACAGAAAAGGTTTGCCGGTTCGTGGGCAGCGTACTAAAACCAACAGCCGCACACGTAAGGGTAAACGTAAAACAGTTGCCGGTAAGAAGAAAGCTGCTAAGAAATAATTTAGCGAAAGCCTGGAGTGTCCTTACTTCAAGGCTTTTTCTATTGCACCATATAATCACCAAATCAATTACGGAAGCTAGGTGCAGGACTAGGGTTGATTTGGGTTCCGCTAAGAGCGGAATTATTTATTTTTTAAAGATTACCTAATTAAGAAAATGGCAAAAGCACAATTAAGCGCAAAAGCAGCAGCAAAGAAAAGAGTCGTTAAAGTGGACGCCTACGGTGATGCCCACATTGCTGCAACTTTCAACAACATTATTATCAGCCTTACCAATAAAAGCGGTCAGGTAATTTCATGGAGTAGTGCCGGTAAAATGGGTTTCCGTGGTTCTAAGAAAAATACTCCATATGCTGCTCAAACTGCAGCTGCCGATGCGGCTAAAGTAGCAGTAGATGCAGGACTGAAAAGAGTGGATGTATATGTGAAAGGTCCTGGTTCGGGTAGAGAAAGTGCGATTCGTTCTTTAGCTCAGGCCGGACTGGAAATTGTGATGATTAAAGACGTAACTCCGCTGCCACACAACGGATGTCGTCCTCCCAAGAAAAGAAGAGTTTAAACTATAGCAGACAATGGTTATTGTACGCCTTTGTGTCAGCAACCATTGTTTATATTTTTAAGCCAATTGCATTTCATTTTAAAAAAGGGTACACAATTAATTTTTTCCAAGGCTTTTTAATGATTGCTGTACCGGTTTCTAAAAAAGCCTAAATGAAAGTATAATTATGGCACGTTACACAGGTCCTAAGACCAAAATCTCCCGCATTTTCGGAGAGCCTATTTTAGGTAATGGTAAGTGGTTGGGTAAAAACAGCAACCCTCCCGGTCAACATGGTGAAAAGCGTAAACGCAAGACTTTAGGTGAATACGCTTTGCAATTGCGTGAAAAGCAAAAAGCAAAATACACATACGGTGTATTGGAAAAGCAATTCCGCAAAACTTACGAAGAAGCTAACCGTCGTAAAGGTGTTACCGGTGAAAACCTTATCAAGTTACTTGAATCTCGTTTGGACAACACTGTTTTCCGTTTAGGTCTTGCTCCCAGCCGTCCGGCTGCACGTCAGTTAGTAAGCCATAAACACATTGAGGTAAATGGCGAGGTGGTTAATATCCCTAGCTATTTGCTGAAACCAGGAGACGTGATTACATTAAAAGAATCCAGCAAAAATCGTAGCTCTATTACCAGCAACGTAAAAGGTAAGAATCCTAAATTCACTTGGCTGGACTTTAATGAATCTACTTTTACCGGTACTTTCATCACCTATCCCGAAAGGGAAATGGTTCCTGAAAACATCAGAGAACAGTTGATTGTTGAATTGTACAACAAGTAATAAGGATATGGGTTGAAGGGGCAGTTGGTTATGGGCTGGATATGTTCATAAGCATCTATCAACTGTAAACTTACATCGTTACTTACCATTCACTCTATAAAAATAAAATATGGCAATTTTAAATTTCCAGAAGCCTGATAAGATAATCTTACAGAAAGCCTCTGACTTTGAAGCCCAGTTCGAGTTTGCTCCATTAGAACCAGGTTATGGTGTTACTATCGGAAATGCGCTGCGCAGGGTTTTACTGAGCTCTTTGGAAGGTTATGCTATCTCGGCTATCAAAATAGAAGGCGTTGACCACGAATTTGCTACCATCAAAGGCGTTAGTGAAGACGTGGTGGAAATTATTCTCAACTTAAAGCAGGTTCGTTTCAAGAAAATTGTGGAGCATGAAGCTGCTAATGAGAAAATTTCTCTTTCTATTAAAAATCAAACCCAGTTTACTGCAGGTATGATTGGCGAAGGCACTCAGTCCTTCCAAATAATGAATCCGGATTTGCTGATTTGCACGCTGGACTCCTCTGCAAAACTGGATATCGAGTTAACTATTAGCAAAGGCCGCGGATATGTTCCTGCTGAAGAAAGCGCAGTGAAAGATGCTCCTGCAGGTCTGATCCCAATAGACTCCATCTTCACACCTATTAAAAACGTAAAATACAGCGTTGAAAATACCCGTGTGGAACAGCGTACCGACTACGAGAAGCTGATTATGGAAGTTGTAACCGACGGTACCATCCATCCGGAAGAGGCTGTTAAGCAAGCCAGCCGTATCTTGATCCAGCATCTGATGATTATTACAGATGAAAACATCACCTTCGATAATAAAGAAGAGAAGAAGGAAGATCTGGTGGACGAATCAACCTTACAGTTGCGTAAGATTCTGAAAACTCCGCTAGAGGATCTGGATCTGTCTGTACGTGCGTTCAACTGTTTGAAAGCCGCTAAGATTAACTCTCTGAGCGAGCTGGTACAATACGAACAGGAGGATTTGATGAAGTTCAGAAACTTCGGTCAGAAATCACTTGCTGAAATCGAGCAGGTACTGAGCGAAAGAGGACTGCACTTCGGAATGGATTTGCAGAAGTTGGGAATTGAAAAGGAAGATTAATCGTTTATTCTAATTTTTATAAGTAGGCTGTAATTCCTGACACGGTACAGCCGAATTTATTAACCGGTCTGCCCGGTTTACCGGGTTGAACCTCAAATTATCATGTCATGCGTCACGGAGACAAAATCAAAAATTTAAGTCGCACTAAAGCACACAGAGATGCTTTATTAGCTAATCTTTCTTGTCAGTTGATCAAGCACAAGCGTATTGTGACTACGCTGGCTAAAGCTAAAGCACTGCGTGTGTTTGTTGAACCGCTGATTACAAAGAGTAAAGAAAACACAACTCATCAGCGTCGTGTAGTATTCAGCCGTCTACAGGATAAAGAGGCTATTAAGGAACTGTTTGGTACTATTGCACCGAAAGTTGCTGGCCGCCCAGGTGGTTATACACGTATTATTAAACTGGGATTCCGTCCTGGGGATGCTGCTGAAAAAGCGATGATTGAGTTAGTTGACTTTAACGAAATTTACGGTAAAGGTGTAGGTGAAGACAAAACCACCACTACCAAACGTACACGTCGTCGCGGCGGTAAGAAAAAAGCTGAAGCTACTGAAGCAGCTCCTGCTGCTACAGAAACAGCAGTGGCTGAAGAAGCAAAACAAGAAGATGCAGCACCTGCTCCTGAGGCTCCTGCACAAGCAGAAGCACCAAAAGATGAAGCCGGTGAAGCAAAAGAAGAAGGTAACGAAGAAGCAAAGGCTTAGTTCGTTCTTTCATAAAAAAACTAAAGCCTCGCAATTTGCGAGGCTTTTTTTATTTACAAGGCTTCAAAAAAAGTTTTTTCTAGACTTATAAGAAAACTATTGCGTGCCATACGTGTCATATCTCCTCCCAATTGAAAGCGGTATCCCAAATTAAGCTTGGTATTGCTATTAAAAATCAGCTGTGCTGCAGGAGCCAGATCGATATAATATCTTTTTTTGTCGAGCGTTTGCTGCGCTAATAATTCGGCATATAGATTGAGATTGGTTTGCTGGTAGCTTTCATATTTGAGGGGCAACAGTAGGTAGCCTGCCGATAAAGCGTAATTCATAGCCTGATAGGGTCGCTCGTAATCGACACCTTTTTCAAACCGGGATTTATCCAATACTTGAGTATGGCTTACTGTACCACTGATAGCCAATTTGTGGATTAACTGTGTAGCTACAAGTCCGGCTTCCGCACCGCTTTTATCGCCCATCAACGCAATTTCTTCGTAACGGTAGGGAGACCTGCTGATAGACCCGTCAGCAAATATAGCCATGCGGAAATGCTTGTGCGCCTCATCTTTTGATAGGAAACGATATTTTCCATATAAGGAGAAAGACTCGTAGCGAAAATAAGAGGTATTCATATCCGCAAAAGTGGCTGCAGCTTTCAGCATTATGTTTTTAGAAAGCCCTAGGTATATGGCCGACGTGTAACGCTGAGCTATGTTATTGTCCATTTTTTCGGCATAAGTGGCCGTGAGTTTGGCACTAAGTGCTTTGGCGGGGATATTGGATGCTGGTTCGGTATATATGTAGAGCTCCTGAGCAAATGCAATCATTCCTTGCATTGCTAAAGCTAGCAGAAATATGTATTTCACGAGGTAATAATTAAAAAGGTTTCACACTACGAAAGCAGTGCGAAACCGGGTTAAACATTATATAGTGACATGATAAATGCGTGAGCCTGTAACAACATCAGGGCAACAGTGCGAAGCCTTACCGGTTTGTACACACGCTTTGTTGCTATAGGATTTTACAACCTTATAGAATTTATCGGAGACAAAGTTTTTATCAACGATGGTAATGGTTTTTTCTCCGTGTAGAACTTGATCCTTAATATTTAAAAAGTGGTAGTTGGCATTTCCTATTCTGATATGCTGATCATTTTGCACTTTCAGATTTTGAAAGTTCCCGGTAAGCTTTAAACTACCAATAGAAAAGCCCGCATTTTCTACGGCCGTTTTCAAAGCATCTACATTTACCTCGCTGCCTGATTTAAAACGGATATTGAAAGCGGTATTTTTAATGTCTGACTGAACAGACTCCACAAACGGTAGTTTTCCCAGTGCTTTATTAATGGCATTGCTACAGAGGGCGCAGGTAAGCCCGGTAGCTTGTAATGTCGCTTTTGAAAATTGTGCTTGTATATTAGAGCCGAAGCATAGAACGGAGATTATTAAAATAATAAAACGATTCATTGTTGTAATGATTTAAATAATGAGATAGAAGATAAATGCATATCCCGAAGGATACACATTTATCTGAATATATCTAACAAAACGGAGGACGCTACTTAATTTTTTGCGGCGGATTTTTTGTCTTTACAACAGTCTGCCTTACCGTCTTTGCAACAGGCCTCGCCTTTTTCGCAGCAATCGGCATCTGCTTTGGCTGCTTTTCTTTCGTATTTGCAGCAAGCATGCAGTTTATCATAAGCGGCATCAGAAGCTGTGGCTCCGGCATTATCGTAGCCCGCAAGAGCTATTTTTTGCTGAATTTTTTCAACTGAAGTTTTATTATTGAAATGTACGGTAAGCTTTTTGGCATCCATATCCCAGTTGGCATAGGAAGCTCCTGCAGATTTAGCAGCTTTTTCGATTGTCTTTTTGCACATGCTACAATTGCCTGAAACATCAAAAGTGGCAGTCTTATTTTGTGCAAATCCTACAAAAGAAATCAAGGAGCATATAATAGAAAGGGTAAATAATCTAAATGTTTTCATGTTATAAGTGATTTAGAATGTTTTTTGGAAAGAAATTCACGGAAATAATAATTATCAGGCTGAAAAGAGCTTCTACTTAAGCATGTAGCTTAAGCGCATCTAATTGCCGTAAAACATTCTATATTCGGAAAACATTATTTTTCAGATAAACTTCGTTATCCGGTAAGGGTGGGGAAATGTCAATATATTCTGGCTTATAGAAGCCGTTGAATAAAGAAGTGAGTAGAAAATCAGTAGTTAATATCGGCAACTTTTGTAGGGGAGGTAATTCCAGTACTACAAAAGAAGTTTTATTATGGTCGGTTTCCAGCTTAATGAAAGCTTCTTGGTCATTACAGCAGGCGTGCTGTTCTTTTTCCATACCACATTTGCCACATTTTTTATCAGATCTAGAGACAAAAAGTGATACGGAGGCTAGTCTGTCCATACAATAATGCGAGATAGCCACCACTCCGGTGGTCATCATAACATAGCATACGAGTAATATGGACAAAATCGCCTTTTTCATTACATGGCAAAATTAGAAATAATTAATAATTCGTTTTTGTTAAAAAGCAATCAATTTTCTTGAAATTTGTTAAGTGGTGATTTTGAATAAAAAATATAATGTAATTGTTGTAGGAAGTGGTATCGGAGGGCTCTTGTGCGCCGCCTTACTTGCTCGTAAAGGCATGAAGGTGTGTGTGGTAGAAAAAAATAAGCAACTGGGGGGAAATCTGCAAACCTTTGCACGCGACAAGCAGTTGTTTGATACGGGCGTACATTATATTGGCGGGCTGGAAAAAGGACAGAATCTTTATCAGATTTTCAAATATGTGGGGCTCATGGAGGAGCTGAAGCTCGAGCGGATGGATGAATGTTTTGATAAAATTCTTATTGGAAACGATCCCACCGTTTACTGCCAGTCGCAGGGATATGATGCTTTTGTGAATACTCTTGCCGCATCTTTTTCCCAGGAACGGGATAATATCATTGCATACTGCAATAAGGTGAAAGAGGTTTGTGCTTCTTTTCCCTTATATAATCTGAGGCTAAGGGGGGAGGAAGCGCATGAATATAAAGGCAATAATGAAAGCGCCCAGGAGGTTATAGCGTCTTTTACAACTAATAAAAAACTGCAAGCAGTACTGGCAGGAAATAATATTTTATATGCTGGAGATGGTAATACCACTCCTTTCCACATGCATGCACTTATCGCTAATAGCTATATTGAAAGTAGTTGGAAATGTGTAGGGGGTGGCTCGCAAATTGCGAAAATACTGGGTAGGATTATCAGAAACCATGGTGGGGATATTCTTCGAAATAGTGAAGTAACGGCTATGGTAGAAGAAGCTGGAGTTATTACCCATATTGAACTGGAAAACGGCGATTGCCTATATGGGGATTATTTTATTTCTAATATTCATCCGGCTGTAACATTGAAAATTACCCGCTCCCGTCTTATAGGAGAGGTATACAAAAAACGTATAACGGAGTTATCTGGGGGCATATCTTCTTTTTCGTTGCATATGGTACTGAAGGAAGGTACTGTCCCTTATGAAAAATGCAATTATTACTACCACAAAGAAGGTGAATTGTGGAACATAAATAATTATATGCTCCCAAATTGGCCACTAGGTTACGGTTTATATTTCGCGGAAGATAAAAATCGTAAAGGATATGCCGCAACGGTTTCGGTTTTAACGCCTATGCGGTACGAGGAGGTAAGCCCCTGGGTACATACCTATAATCGGGTAGGAAAAGAGGGATTTCGCGGGGCGAATTACGAAGCGTTTAAAAAGCAAAAAGCAACAGCATTAATGAATTTGGTGGGTGATCGATTTCCGCATATTGTGCAGAATATAAAAAGCTATTATACTTCCACCCCGCTCACGAATCGTGATTATATTGGGGATCCTACAGGAAGTATGTACGGTATTTTAAAGGATTATCATGACCCCCTCAAAACAATGATAAGTCCGCGGACGAAAATTCCTAATCTTTTTTTAACGGGCCAAAACATAAATTTGCACGGTATATTGGGTACATCATTAAGTGCCACACTTACTTGCATAATGTTATTGAAGGATTCTTCAATTATAGATAATATTAGAAATGCATAAAGGCAATAAAATTTTACGAAGTTTTTTATGGGTGATAGGTATTATTGCCTTCATCTTGGCGCTGTTTATCATTTACCTATTACGTGTGTCCAAAGTCAGGCCGCCGGTAGTAGAAGGAAATTATTCTGAACTAAAATTGCAACGGGCGCAATTGGATTCTGGATTTTATGTTATTAGAAATAACTGGTTTCGGAAAAATAAAGCGGGTCTGTATGAGATGTATATTGAAGGACAACCCTTTGAAAGGGGCATCATAAATGGAAAATTAAGTGAAGAGTTGGTAAAGGAGCAGGAATCGTATTTTACTGCTCAAATTCATAAAATGATTCCTTCCCCGTTGTACCTGCGTTTTCTGCGGTACTTTATCGGCTGGTTTAATAAGGAACTGCCTCAATATGTGGATTCGGAGTATCAGCAGGAGATTTATGGGGTGTCGTTTTCCGCATCGGATGAATTCCGGTATATCGGGTCCAATTATCAGCGTATTTTAAATTATCATTCAGCACATGATATAGGGCATGCACTTCAAAATATGAAGCTGGTGGGATGTACCTCCTTTGGTACCTGGGGAAGCGCATCAGAAGACAGCACGCTTATTATCGGCCGTAATTTTGACTTTTGGGTGGGTGATGATTTTGCAAAAAATAAGATCATTGCTTTTGTTAACCCATCTGAGGGATACAAGTTTGCGAGCATTACTTGGGCTGGGTTTGTGGGGGTAGTATCCGGTATGAATGAAAAAGGACTTACAGTAACCATCAATGCCGCCAAGAGTAAAATTCCATCTGGAGCTGCGACTCCTGTGAGTCTGGTCGCCCGAGAAATTATTCAGTATGCCAAAAATATTTCAGAGGCAGTAGCTATAGCCCGAAGCCGGAAAATGTTTGTAAGCGAATCGTTTTTAGTAGGGTCGGCAGCGGATAATAAGGCGGTGATTATTGAAAAAACTCCCGATTCCATAGCGGTATATGACCCCAATCAAAATGAAATTTTCTGTACCAATCATTTCCAGAGTAATGAATTCCGAAATAGCGAGCTCAATGTAAAGCAGATTGAGAATAGTGCATCTGCCTACCGCTATCAAAGACTCACACAGCTAGTACGCCATAACGGAAAAAATTCGGTGCAGAAAACCGTAAATGTTCTTAGAGATTATAAAGGATTGGATGATGCGGACATTGGTTTGGGCAATGAAAAAGCCATTAATCAGTTTATCGCACATCATGCGGTAGTTTTTCAACCGCAAGAGCTTAAAATGTGGGTGTCTACCTCACCTTGGCAGCTGGGTGAATTTGTGTGTTACGACTTGAAAAAAGTTTTTGCTCAACAAGGTCTGAAAGAAAACAGGGAGATTTGTGATACAGCCCTCACTATTCCTGCAGACAGTTTTATCACCACAGAGACCTTTAGACGCTACGCATCTATTCGAAATAAAGAGTCTAAATTACTTGAGGAGGGAAGCCTTGCTCCCGATAGTATTATCGCCATTAACCCCAACTTCTATAATAGTTATATAATAGTGGGGGATTACTGGTTTAAGAGAAAAGAATACGCTAAAGCCCTTCCTTATTACCAACAGGCGTTGCAAAAAGAAATTGCTACTGTGGAGGAAAGAAAGCGCATCGAGGAGCTGATTGCTGAATGTCAGCAACCATAACAAAGTTTATTCGGTGTATTTATAT
Organism: Niabella digestorum; assembly: GCF_036409055.1. NCBI lineage: Bacteria > Pseudomonadati > Bacteroidota > Chitinophagia > Chitinophagales > Chitinophagaceae > Niabella > Niabella digestorum. The sequence goes on from NZ_JAZGLY010000001.1 coordinate 65,339, forward strand.
CCAACACCTCTTACTGAGTGAAAATAGCGTGGATTGCGGCTGTCTTTTTCGAAGTATTTCCTGAAATTGAGAATGAAATTATCAATAGTACGGGTAGTGGGATATACGTTATACCCCCACACATACTGTAGAATCTTTTCCCGGGGAACCACTTCGTTTTTATTTTCAATAAGCAGCTTTAAAAGCATGGTTTCTTTCTTGCTTAGCTGGACCTTACCGGCATATTTCGTAGTGGCTTCCTGAGCTTTAAAATCGATAATATTCCCTCCAAAAGAGTATGTATTGCCGAGAGTGCTCTTCTCTTGCAGTTTTTGATTTTTTTCAATCAGTTTTTTTATGCGAAGTAGTAATTCTTCTAGATTAAAGGGTTTGGTGATATAATCATCGGCGCCTTTTTTCAATCCCAGCACCTTATCGGCGCTGGTATTTTTGGCACTGAGCATTAAAATTGGCACTTCGTTGTTGTTCAAACGGATGGTTTCGGCTACCGCAATGCCATCCATTTCGGGCAGCATTACATCTAGTATGATGAGGTCGAAATATTCGTTTTTTACAGCTTGAAGTGCTTCGTTGCCATCATAAGCAGAGGTGACCTGGTAGCCTTCCAGCTCCAGATTCAGTTTTAAAGCCTCATGAAGGTTTTCCTCGTCTTCTACCAAAAGAATATTTGATGGTCTTTCTTCCATTCTGCTCTAGATTTGTCAAAGGGCTGAAATTCAGCTATTGAATTTGACTGCAAAAATACTTCCCTTTGGATTGTTATTTGTCATTAAAATGTCTGCATTGTGATCTTTAGCAATTTTCTCACACAGGTATAACCCCAGACCCGTTCCTTGTTTTTTACGGGTGGCTTCATTACCCACACGGTAAAACTTTAAAAAAATCTTGCTCCGCTCTTCTTCTGCAATACCGATGCCTTCGTCCATTACCCGCATAACCACCGCATCATTTTCCTTGCGCAGTGTGACGGTGACGGGGTCCTTTCTTTCTGAGTATTTTAACGCGTTTTCTATTAAATTGTTTATCAATATTTGCAATAGCAGGGGATCTCCCAAAACATCAATTCCGTCTGATATATCGCTGTGAATAATTCTATCGGGGAAACGTTGAGAAAATTCCGACACCCGGTCCTTTAAGAGCGAGGAAAAGTCGATCTCCTCTTTATTTAATTTATAATTTTTGTTCTCCAATTGGGAGGATACCAAAATATTGTTGGTTAAAAAATCCAGGCGTTTGGTTTCCTCCAGCGACATCTGTATTAGTTTCCGCTGTTTCTGCTCATCCAGTTGATGCTTGAGTAAGGTTTCCAGATTCAGTTTTGCAACGGCAATGGGGGTTTTTAATTCGTGAGTAACCGCCATTACGAAGTTTTCTTGCTGCTCTTGTAAAAGAATTTGTTGTTTAATAGAGCGAAATACATAGGCGGCACCTAAGAGGATCAGTCCTAAAAATACGACACCCTCACCTGCGTATTTAATGGTATTGCGATGATGCCCTTCGCGGATACGTGCCAGCTCAGCATCATACAAACTGGGTTGCTGCTCTCTAGATACGGTTGTTTCTAGATGGTATAACTGAAGGGAGTACATTTGGCGGTTTTGCAGCTCCAAAGCCACAAACCACCATACCAAAGCGGCTACTACATAGATTAGCAGTAGCCAAAAAAGGCGTGTAGCTCTTTTTAACCGGGTTTTGAGATCCTTTTTCATACAAGTTTAACGAGGGGGTGTATTGTCGATCCGTTCCAGTGCAATGCCAGCATTTAAAATATAGGGTAGGGTGGAATCTCGCATCTGATGCTCCAGTACGAAGCGGTGTATACCGGGCGTTAGATGAACCGGTTGTAACACCTTGATTCGCTGATAATACAAATCGTCCATTACATCACCTGCCCAATTTCCAGAACTATCGGTTAAAGGAATGGTGAGGTCGTAGGATGAAAGTATGTGTTTGGCCGAATCCTGAATTTCCAGTTTGGCCAGCAATTTATTGTAGGGGAATTGATATGTATGCCGCATCACAAAGTATAGCTGATAGTCGGCACTATCCGGTATATCATACCGCACTACAGCCCGGATATTTTTAGGCCATTCGTGTAAAGGAAAGTCTGCCAACTTTTCGTCTACAACAACTTCTTTGCACGAAATAATGGTTACTGCAAGTGAAAGAAATAATAAAATGTAACGCACTTTTCTTATTTATTGCAAAGTTATGCCAAGTTGTGGAGTTGCTACAATACATTCAACACCTGTTCTTTGGCTTTTTCTAGTTCGTCTTTCATCATTACAACAATTTTCTGAATGGCAGCATCGTAAGCTTTGGAACCGGTAGTATTGATTTCTCTGCCTATTTCCTGCAAAACAAAGGAGAGCTTTTTCCCTTTGATGTCGGTATTTTCTGCAAGTATTTCCATGAAATAGTTGCAATGATTCTGGAGGCGAACCATTTCTTCGGTAATATCGATTTTTTCGATATAATAAATCAATTCCTGTTCCAAGCGATTTTCATCATAGTTATCCTTTCCCACCTTTTCTTCCAAGAGTTTTACAATACCATCTCGAATATTTTCTTGGCGCTGGGCATCAAGAGGAGTGATTTCGGTTTGCAAGGAAAGAATATTCTCAATTCGTTTACGTAATTCCTGTTCTAGAATACTGCCTTCATTTTCCCGGTGCTTATTCAAATCTGCAACTGCCTCTTTTATGAGTCCTTGTAACTCTTGCCACTCATCATCGGAAAGCGTTTCACTACTGGGGGTAATTACTTCGGGCAACTTAATAATCGCATTTAGAATGTTGGATGTGTCCATACCCAACTCTTTCGATAATCCCTCCAAGGTATGATAATAAGCTCTTGCTAAATCTGTGTTGATAACCACAGGTGTGGCATCACCTGTTTCTTTCAGGCTTATGGTACAATCCACACTTCCTCTATTCAATCCTTCTGCCAGAGTCTTTCTGATGTCGAACTCAAACGGTTTGACGAGTGCCGGTAAACGTAATGATAAATCAAATTGTTTGCCATTTAAAGACTTGATATCGATCAGAAATGTTTTTCTTCCAATAGCTCTTTCTGCACGGCCAAAGCCTGTCATTGATTTCAGCATAACTATGTTTTAATGTAAAGATAACGTTTGCATATGGCTTGTACACAAATTTAATGAGTGGAGTAAGTTTCAATCGTTGGCTTATAGTTGAAAAAAAATCCCTTCAAAGGAAGAAGGGATATTTATATTGATGGGTTAGTAAGTACGGGAAACAAATTTCCCAACACAATATTAAATATTATTTTAACGATATAAAAATAATTTGACAAAAATTTTATTAACAAATAATAAGAGTGATTGTGGATATCATCCCGCTTCTATACGGCACAATCATGTATGATGAGTAAGAACGTTTTTATTGCATGTATATTAAGTTTCTGAAACATGCATGAATAAAGCGTTTCAGAAGATAGGTTAGTGACCGTTTATAAATTGTTTAGATGAATAAGCTAGTATAGTATCCATACTACTAGTATCATATCGTCGGGATTTTTTTATTGAAAAAAACAATGTATTACTGCATCCGTGCGTTGTTTTATGGTAAATGTAGTTTTCTATTATTTGTTTAGTGAGGTGATACTACGCTATTCATTAGAATGTTGAGGATATATTGCTGCAAATGAAAATAAGTGGATACTGTTAAGTACTATACTCGTGATGCAAAATTTTCTGTACGTTTGATAAAACGTTTTTTATGAAATTCGAACAACCTGTAGCGTTAAAAGAAATTGCCCGCCTTATAAATGCAAGATTAGTTGGTAATACCGAAGCCTATGCTACCGGTATTAATGAAATTCATATGGTGGAAGAAGGGGATCTGGTATTTGTCGATCATCCAAAGTATTATGAAACTTGTATAAAGTCTGCAGCTAGTTTTATCATCATCAATAAGGAAACCGACTTTCCCGAGGGGAAAGCCTTACTGGTTACCGATGAACCATTTGAGGCCTATTTGAAAATAGTAGAACAGTACCGTCCATTTAAGCCTTCTATGGATCTTGTTGCAGCGTCGGCAGTTGTTGGGGAGGGATCTGTAGTGATGCCTAATGTGTATCTGGGAAATAATGTAGTAATAGGAAAAAACTGTGTTATTTATCCCAATGTTACCATATTAGACCATTGTGTTATCGGTGATTATGTAATTATTCAGAGTGGTACGGTAATTGGCGGTGATGCGTTTTATTATAACAAGAAAACCAATCGAGAAATCCATTATAAAAAAATGACCAGCTGCGGACGTGTGGTTATTAAAGATTTTGTAGAGATTGGCGCCGGCTGTACGATTGATCGAGGGGTTACAGGTGATACCGTGATCGGAGAGGGCACTAAAATAGATAATCAGGTACATATAGGACATGATACCGTTGTGGGAAGAAACTGCCTGTTTGCCGCACAGGTAGGTATAGCAGGTGCTGTGGTCATAGAAGATGAGGTCATTTTGTGGGGACAGGTAGGTATTAGCAAAACGCTTACTATCGGAAAAGGCGCAGTAATCAATGCACAAAGTGGGGTTCCTTCTTCTCTAGATGGGGGTAAAATATATTTTGGTACACCGGCACTCGAAGCGCGCACTAAAGTAAAAGAGCTTGCCTGGATAAAACGCATTCCCGAAATGTGGGATAAACTGAAAGCATTGTCTTCCGGTACGGTAAATGAAAAATAACCTACAAGATAAAGTTAGCCACTATGAAGTTTGGACAGGTGCCACACCCACAAAGTATTGACTTTTCTATTCCTAAAGATCCTCCAGCTACCACAACCATACTACAACGTGCGAAGGGTAAGCGCTTTGAGGTATATGTGGGTTGTGCCAAATGGAATAAAACCGATTTGAAAGGATTTTATCCTCGAGGAGTAAAGGATGAGTTAGCTTATTATGCCCAGCATTTTAATAGTATAGAGCTGAATGCCACTTTTTATAACATGCCTTCAGTGGAACAGGTAATTAAATGGAAAGAAAAAACACCTGGAGGTTTTAAGTTCTTCCCTAAAATTACCAATAGTATTAGCCACTATAAAAGATTACTGGATGTAAGAAAGCTTACGGAAACCTACTGTAATGCGGTGGCAAATTTTGAGAAAAAGCTAGGCATGATTTTTTTGCAACTACATGATAACTTTTCTCCTAAGGAATACGAAAAACTAGAGATCTTTATTAAGGAATTTCCGAAAGGAATGCCGCTGGCAGTAGAGGTGCGCAATGAAAGTTGGTTTAGAGACGCTGCCGTGTGGGAACAATTTTGTACGCTGCTAGAGAAACATAAAGTGACAAATATTATTGTAGATACGGCGGGTCGCAGAGATATGATGCATATGCGATTAACTACTCCTGTAGCATTTGTTCGCTATGTGGGCTGTAACGACGATACTATCGATCGAAAGCGGCTGGATGATTGGATATTGCGCTTGAAGAAATGGCATAGGGAAGGACTGAAACAACTATACTTTTTCGTTCACCAGAACGTGGAGGTTTCGTCTCCACTTTTATACGCATATTTTATTGAAAAATTGAATAAAGCCCTAAAACTGGAGCTGAAGGTACCACATATGCCAGAAGCTGGCACAGCCGACAAACAAGCAAAGCTTTTCTAAAAAATCTCTTTGAGTTCCTTCAGGCATTTTACTGTATAGGTAGGTGTAAAGTCAGGCTGTTTTCCAATATGATTGATGAATACCTGGTCCATACCTACATTACTGGCACCCATGATATCGGCCACGAGGTCATCACCCAGCATTATGCTCTCTTTAATGTGCGCTTTTGTGGTAGACAATGCAAAATCAAAAATTTCTTTATTGGGTTTAAGACTGTTACTAGCCTCAGAAGTGATTACTTTGTCAAAATAATGATGTATGTTGGAGTTGACAATTTTTTGATGCTGTACCTCTTCAAAACCATTAGTGATTAAGTGTAGCTGATAATTTTTATTTTTCAAATATTCTAGTACTTCCACCGTATGAGGAAACAATGCCTTACGTGTGGGTAACATTTCCAAAAAGCGCTTACTCATCGTCTCAGCCAGCGCTTCGTCTCCGATTTTGAAATCCAACAATGTGAGCCGCATTCTTTTGATGCGCAATTCGGCCTGTTTTATGAAGCCATTACGATATCTTTCCCATAACTTCATGTTATGGTGGAGGTAATTTTGATAAAATTTTTCAAAATCATCCACTCCTTTTCGTTGAAGATCAAGCGTTTCATAAAGCTCTTGCAGCGTAAGCTTGGCGTTCGTGTCAAAATCCCACAACGTATGATCCAAATCGAAAAACAAATGCTTATACTTCATATGCCGTAAAAGTAAAAATTCTAATTCTGAAATTCGGTACTTTGTACGGTACATTTATTGCATAAAAAGAAAAAGAGTCGTGTAATATGAAGAATGTTGTAATTACCGGTGCTTCTCGCGGTATAGGTTATGCTATCGCAGATATTTTTGCCCGGAACGGATATAATCTATATCTGACATCAGTCAATGAAATGAATTTGTACAAGGCACTGGAGCGCCTACTTACTAAATACGATAATATCGAAGCCCACGCCAAGGCTTTTGATTTATCCGATAAGAAACAAGCTGTGGATTTCGGCAAATGGGTGCTGGATCAAGCGGTTCCTGAGGTGTTGATCAATAATACCGGTGTATACGAACCGGGCACCGTATGTGATGAACCCGATGGCACACTCGAAAGATTAATGGCGACCAATTTATATTCCGCGTATCATGTAACCCGTACGCTGGTTCCTGCCATGAAGTTGCAGGGGAGGGGACATATCTTTAATATTTGTTCGATTGCGTCTTTACAGGCATATTCCAACGGTGGAGCATACAGCATCAGCAAATACGCATTACACGGCTTTAGCAAGAACCTGCGTGAAGAATTAAAATCTTATAATATTAAGGTAACCTCGGTGTTCCCTGGTGCCGTACTTACGGATTCGTGGGGAGACTTTGATAATAGGGATCACAGAATAATGGCAGCCTCGGATGTTGCCAGCATGATATTTACTGCTGCTCAGCTTTCCATTGGGGCTTGTGTAGAAGATATTGTTTTAAGACCGCAGCTGGGCGACCTTTAAGCTGCATCATCATTTATGAAGTATTGCGCTTACATAATACTATTACTGCTGCCTATTTTTTCGGTTTACGGTCAAAATGACGACTATGTTCCTTTGGATGAAAGGATCAAAAGCAATCTTTTCATAAAGGTAGAAGCCAGTAATACCGATTGTTTTGTTGGCGAGCCTATCATTGTTACTTATAAGCTGTATAGTGCACTCAACTCAGAGTCATCTGTCATAAAGAACCCTTCTTTTAAGGGTTTTGAAGTGAAAGACCTCAAAACAGATGCAGACGCTGTTCCATCTAGAGAAGCCGTAGATCGAATTCCATTTGATGTACACACCGTGCTAAAGGTGCAGTTGATACCACAGCGATCGGGAAAGTTGGTTCTAGATGAGTTGGTGATGCATAATAATGTCAAATTGATAGATGCTAATGGTCGCAAAGATCCTTTACTGAGTGGTGTAAAGGAGTCTTATTCATTAAGCAATGGCTATTATAGCCTTAATATAGCTTCAGTCCCGCTAACAATATTAGCGACCGGAGTGCCTAGTTCAGCTTCTCCTAACGCATCCGAAATTGTAGGCAATTTTAGGATGGACGTACAGCTCTCAAAAAAGATGTTAGTGCCGCAAGAAGAAGCTGCGCTAATCATCACCCTAACCGGAGAAGGGCATTTTGATAAAATCAAAATGCCGGAAGTTAAATGGCCAGAAGATGTACAAGCTTTTCCACCTAAGATTGATAAATCGAATGTGGATGGTAGCGGATATATAACCTATACGATTCCGTTTAAGACCTTAAAGCCCGGTAGGTATATAATCCCTTCTATTAAGTTTTCTTACTACGATATAGTGGATTACCGGCATAAAACTATCACCAACATTCCAATTGCCTTTATGGTAACTGAAGAAAATGGCCAAGCGGTGCATGAGGTTATTGCTACTGATGCTAGTGAACAAGTTAAAGGATGGCTTGTTGGAGGGGTACTGTTGATTTTATTGCTCATTGTTGTCTTGTTCATCAGATATAATCAACATAAAAAACGAATAGTCTCGCTTAATAGTTCGCAGAAATATTCATCAAGAGAGCATATTGTTCTAGAGCAATTATCAGTGGATGATTTCTTAAAACCGGCTTTTGACAGGCTGAATAATGGAGGGATTGATTTCTATATAACACTAAAGCAGTGCATTATTCGATACTTTGAGAAGCGCTTCGGATTGCCTGTAGCGTTGTTTACGAAGGATGCTCTCCGAGACATAATGCAAAAAGAAAAGATTGCCGATGCTCGCCAAACTGCAATCCTTCACCTGCTTACCGAGTTGGATATTCATATCTATAGCATAGCAGGTGCCGAAACAGATAGGCATACCTTGCTTCAGAAAGCACGCGAGCTGCTTTTACACTTATGACGGATAACGATCTTGTGCCGAATTAAATAAAGTCAAGCATGTCGTAATGGGCTCCAAGAATTTTATCGGCATCGGCATTTAACCATCTTCTAAGAATTGTTGCGTATACGCTTTTGAAGTCAATTTTAAATTTTAAATCGCCTTCATTCAGATCGGTGAGATCGGGTAGGTCGTTGAGAATGCCTTTTTGTTTCAGCCCACCACTTATTAAAAACATATTGTTAGCAGTACCATGATCAGTACCATTGCTGGCGTTTTGAGCAACTCTTCTTCCAAATTCCGAAAAAGTAAATAATAGTACATCTTCAAAACGATTATTTTTCTTGAGGTCGGCAGTAAAAGCTTTTATGGCATCGCTCATTTGTGTGAAAAGCCTTGTTTGCTGCGCATCCTGCCCCACATGTGTATCAAAGCTCCCCAGAGAGATATAATACACTTTAGTATTGATATCGGAATAAATAAGTGAGGCTATCGTCTTGAAGCCATTGCCTAGTTCGGTTTTAGGATAAGAAGCATTAGTAGGGTGTAACCTGCTTTGTTTGAATATGTAATCAGCCGATGATAACGTTTGTGCCATGGTTTTATACAAATATTCTACCGGCTCTTCATCATGATGGTCTTTATGATTTTTCAGGACTTCTCTAAAGAACTTTTCATTGGCTGTACCGTATAGTCTTTTGGGATCTTTAACTGCAATAGCATTGGCCTGACTCCCCTTTAGTGCTAAGCTCAATACATCATCTACTTCAAGCGCATAAGTAGGTTTATCGCAACCACTGCATTGGGCATCCAGATAACGACCAATCCATCCTGTATTCCAGTATTGATCGCTTTGACTTGCAGAATGCCAGATATCCATGCTTCTGAAATGAGAGCGATCAGGATTAGGATACCCTACATTATTGAGTATAGCCATATGGCCTTCATCGTACAGCTCTTTTAGTGCTGTAAGTGCTGGATGCAGGCTAGCTTCATCGGTAAGCTTGAGAGTTTTCTCCCGTTTAACACCCAGAGTAGGGCGTAGCTTATAATAGATGTCGTTCCGCACGGGAATAATTGTGTTCAATCCATCGTTACCCCCGCTTAACTGCAGCACTACAACTACCTTGTTGCCCGGAGGAACGAGTGCTGGGGATTCAAATGCTTTTAAAAATTTGGGTAGCATCATGGATGCTGTGGCCAGCGAGCCTATTTGTAGAAATTCTTTGCGCTTGATTAACATAGTTCTATTTTTTTAAGGGCTATCGTTATTCCTTAACACATCTGATATTCGGGAGTACTCATCAGCTGAATGGTCGCTGTTTTTATGAAAGCCTCCTTTGAGGATGTATCAATGTTTTTGGCTACTACGTTTTTAACTTTTGAAGCATCAGTCTGAAACAAATTAGAGGCAATCGTATCCAGTAGCATCTCTCTTTTAATCTTGTTATATTGAGCCGTGTATTTTGCCCAGTTGATCTTTGCGTTGATGGCTCCGTAAGGTTTTCTTACTGGGGTGGGTACGGCTGCCGTGCCGTCAGCCTTTCTACCCATCATGATGTCATCATCCTGTTTGGGCGATACATTCAGCTCGTCTTTATCATAAAACATTTGAGGTATACGTAAGCGCATCATCAGAGTGCTACTATCAATCCACGATTTTCCTCCGGGCCATCCAGCCACATTGGGTGGATATAGCAATTGCTGACCCAGTATCCGCTGTAGATTTAGCAAGGCATTATCATTATCCAGCTGCATGGGTATCATGCGTTGAATGCCTGCAAGTAATTCTATCGGTGATTTGATCTTTGTGCCGATATTTTGCGGGTTATAGAACCAATCACTTGTAAAAATTGTTTCCATCAATGCTGCGATATTATAACCGCTGTTGTAGAACTGTTCGGCAAGTTGGTTAACGATATTTTCATCCACATTATCGTTTACAAAGAATGTGTATATTTTGCGGGTTATAAACCTGGCAGTTTGTTTGTGGTTAAGCAAAATGTCTAAAATATCATCACCTGTATAATTACCGGTTTGTCCTAAAACCGTCTTTTTGCCCATATCATGCAAGCTCTTTTTAAAGGCAAAGGCTCCCTGGCGGTCTGCAGTCCATCCAGTGAACGCACGGGCGGCTTCTTTTACGTCTTTTTCGGTATAATGTCCGCGTCCTAGTGTAAATAACTCCATTAGCTCACGTGCAAAATTCTCGTTGGGTCTTCCTTTACGATTTTGTTGATTATTCAGAAAGTAAAGCATGGCAGCGGACTTCGAAACTTCTTTCAGCAAGGTGCCGAAGTCGCTTAAGCTGTATTGGCGAAAAACGTGCAGTAATAACTGATTGTAGAAAACATTGTTGTTTCTACAGGCAAAATGACAATGCCAGAAAAAGGCCATTTTTTCTCGCAGCTGTGCTTGTGTGGTCACCATCTCCTTAAACCAGCGAAGATTCAGCTGTCGTATGGCTGCCAGTTGCATTCTGTTTACGTCACGCCGCTGCATTTCGCTATACTCTTTTCTTTTTTCGGGGTCCTGCAAGTCTTCATAAGCTTTAATTAGGGCATCGTCGGCTACACTAATGAATGCAGGTTCTTTTTCGGAGGCTTTAACAAGGGTTTTGTAGTATTTCTGGGGGGTAAGCCGGGTCAAATCGCCTAATTGCTCTGTTGTTGGACCAAAGCTTGCTCGCCAGAGTAAGTGCAGATTTTTCAGTTTATTGGAGGTATTCATGCAAGCAATTTTTGCCTATGACGAAATTTAGTAGTTTAAGTTTAATAACAGCGACAATAATTATACAAAAAAATAGTCCGGAGAGGGAATTTCCGGACTTATGAATCATATCTAATTTAAAATATTTACTTTTTAGCATTGGCTTTAACAAATGCTATCAAATCGGCTGTTTCCTGTTCGGATAACTTTGCACGCTTTGCCATTCCTAAAATTACTTTTTCTTGCTCTTCGAAAGTATGCTTTGGCACATACCCGGATTTGTCCTTATGGCACTTCGTACATTTTTCGGACTTGATTATGGTCGCTCCGGCTTTAGCAGATCCTTTAATAGCTTCTGCAGCAGCCTGTGGTGCGGCAGAACTCTTAGATGACTTAGGAGAACAGGCAATCAACACAGATGTGATGACTGTCAATGTAACGACAATTTTTCTCATATGGAACAAGTTTACTTTGTTATAGATGGTTTTCCAAAGTATGAATGTAAAACTTTAGGAAGAACTATTTCATTTTCTCTCTGATTATTTTCGAGCAAACAGGCCACGATTCGAGGTAAAGCCAATGCACTGCCGTTTAAGGAATGCACGAGCTGAGTCTTATTGTTCTCGTCCTTAAAACGAATCTTCATCCGATTGGTTTGATAGCTCTCGAAGTTAGAAGTAGAGCTTACTTCCAGCCAGCGGTCCTGTGCTGCACTATACACTTCAAAATCATAAGTGAGCGCTGAGGTAAAGCTCATGTCGCCTCCGCAAAGTTTTACGATGCGATAGGGCAGTTCTAGGGAGCTCAATAGCTTTTCTACATGAGCTACCATTTCTTCTAGGGCTTCATAGCTTTTCTCCGGATGTACCAGCTGTACAATTTCTACTTTTTCGAATTGATGTACCCGATTCAGGCCACGCACATCTTTACCGAAGCTACCGGCTTCTCTTCTGAAACAAGGAGAATAAGCCGTCATTTTAACAGGTAATTGTTCTGGTTTCAGAATGACATCTCTGTATATATTGGTAACCGGAACCTCGGCAGTAGGTATTAGATAGAAGTTGTCCAATTGCATATGATACATCTGTCCTTCCTTGTCTGGTAGCTGGCCTGTACCATAAGCAGAAGCTTCGTTTACCATAAAAGGAGGCAGGTATTCAGTATAGCCTGCTTCGGTATTAAAGTCTAAAAAATACTGTACTAATGCACGTTGCAATTTGGCACCCGCTCCCTTATATAAAGGAAAGCCGCTACCGGTAAGTTTGGCGCCGGTTTCGAAGTCTACAATATCGTATTCCTTAATCAGGTCCCAATGAGGTTTAGCCCCGGCAGGTAGAACCGGCTTGGAACCTCCTTCGCGTACTACTACGTTATCCGCAGCACTATCGCCTTTGGGAACAAGTGAAGAAGGTAAATTGGGCAATTGAACCAATACCTCATGTAAGGCTGCTTCGGTTTGGGCCAATTGTTCATTTATGGGTTGTATTTTGGCTTTAAGAGTTCCTACTTCCTGTTTTTTGGCTTCTGCGGCTTCTTTTTCACCCTTTGCCATTAACATTCCTATTTCCTTTGAAGCACTGTTGATGGAAGCCTGAGTAGTATCAAACTCTAATTGTAACTTCTTACGTTGGTCATCTAACTCAAGTACTTTATCAACCAGATCCAGGTTTTTAAAGTTTTTAACTGCAAGACGATCTTTTGCCTCCTGCACATTTTGCCTGATCACATTTACTTGTAACATGCTGAACGAATTTTTCGCAAAAATAAAACCATTGCCACAGTATGACAGTTTTTTTTCGGAAAGAGGCTTGATATGGCTAATATTTCCTCGAAATAAAAAAGTGCGGTTTTCAATACCGCACTTTTCATTTTTATATTAAGAAGCCGATTATTTATTGCTTAGGAACATGCTTCTATTCTTATACAGTTGTCTGAAATAAGGATCTTTTAGGTCTTTTATGAAGCGGATAGCTTCACCCGTACTTTTCATTTCTGGGCCCAGCTCCTTGTTCACACCCGGGAATTTGTTAAAGCTAAATACGGGCTCTTTTATGGCATAACCTTCCAATTTCTTTTCGAATTTGAAATCGGTCAGTTTTTTTACGCCAAGCATCACCTTAGTGGCAATATTCAAATAAGGAATTTGGTATGCCTTGGCGATGAACGGTGTAGTACGTGAAGCACGCGGATTGGCTTCTATCACATACACTTTTCCGTCTTTAATAGCAAACTGAATGTTGATAAGCCCTTTAATATTGAGTACTCTTGCGATTTTCTCGGCGTAATGCTCCATAGTAGTTACTTCCATGGGCGATAGGTTAAATGCTGGCAACATGGCGTGGCTGTCTCCACTATGAATACCGGCCGGCTCAATATGTTCCATTACACCCATTACGTGAAAGTTTTCGCCGTCGAAAATAGCATCCACTTCTGCCTCCTGACAACGATCCAGGAAGTGGTCGATCAAAATCTTATTACCGGGGATATGTTTCAGCAGGCTTACCACAGCTTTTTCCAGCTCTTCGTCGTTAATCACAATTCGCATTCTCTGTCCGCCCAATACGTAAGAAGGACGTACTAGCACCGGATAGCCTACACGGTTCGCTACTTCAATAGCCTCGTCTACATTAGTGGCCGTACCATAGTCGGGATAAGGAATCTCCAGTTCTTTCAGCATATCACTGAAGCGTCCGCGATCTTCGGCAATATCCATATCATCGAAAGAGGTTCCGATGATTTTTACACCCATATCCTTAATCTTCTCAGCGAGCTTCAGGGCGGTTTGTCCTCCCAGCTGAACAATTACACCTTCCGGTTTTTCATATTCAATGAGTTCTCGCACGTGCTCCCAATAAACAGGCTCAAAGTATAGTTTGTCGGCCATATCGAAGTCGGTACTTACCGTTTCGGGATTACAGTTCATCATAATGGCTTCGTAGCCGGATTCTTTAATCGCCATTAAGCCGTGAACGCAGCAGTAGTCGAACTCGATCCCTTGCCCAATGCGGTTGGGGCCGCTACCCAGTACGATGATTTTTTTCCTGTCTGAAACTTTGGATTCGTTGTGTACTAGGGTACTTTCGCCCAGGGAGCTGCTGGGAGCATCGAAGGTACTGTAGAAATAAGGCGTTTTTGCCTCAAACTCTGCACTACAAGTATCCACCATTTTATACACGCGATGGATGCCGAGAGTTTTTCTTTTTTCGTACACCTTGTCTTCGGTAGCTCCTATCAGTACTGCAATCTGAGCATCGCTGAAGCCGTTTACTTTAGCTTCGCGGAGTATCTCGACCGTTAAGGTATCTAAAGTCAGTTCGCTGAGTTTTTTCTCTATAACACATAGCTTTTGTATTTCGGAAAGAAACCATTTGTCGATACCATTGGTAGCTTTGGAGATGGTGCTTACCGAAATGCCCGCCATCAGCGCATCTTTGATTCGGAAAATTCTATCCCATTTGGGAGTTTTGATATATTCCAACAACTCTTCGGCGTGCATCAGGCTTTTGCCATAGTACCCCAAGCCTATTGCATTATTTTCAAGGCTCTGACAGGCTTTTTGTACGGCTTCGTTAAAGCTGCGTCCGATAGCCATTACCTCACCCACGCTTTTCATCTGCAGCCCTAGTGTATCATTAGCACCTTTAAATTTATCGAAGTTCCAACGCGGAATTTTTACGATTACGTAATCCAGTGCTGGTTCGAAGTAAGCCGAAGTGGTTTTGGTAATCTGATTTTCCAGTTCGTCCAAGTTATAACCGATGGCCAGTTTGGCCGCAATTTTAGCGATAGGATAACCTGTGGCCTTGGATGCCAGCGCTGAAGAACGGCTTACGCGAGGGTTGATTTCGATAGCTATGATTTCCTCAGTAACGGGGTTCATAGCAAATTGTACGTTACAGCCGCCGGCGAAGTTGCCTAGGTCGCGCATCATTTTGATAGCGGTATTTCGCATCAGCTGCATACCTGTATCACTTAGCGTCATCGCCGGAGCTACGGTGATAGAGTCGCCGGTGTGTACCCCCATGGGGTCGAAATTTTCTACTGTACAGATGATACACACATTATCGGCATTATCGCGTAGCAGTTCTAGCTCAAATTCTTTCCATCCCAGTACAGCTTGTTCTACTAGTACTTCATGAATAGGAGATGCTTGTAAACCGCGGTTTAGGGCTTCATCGAGCTCTTCTTTACTATGTACAAACCCTCCACCGGTACCACCCAATGTAAAGGAAGGACGAATTACCAGCGGGAAGCCGATTTCTTGTGCAAATTCCTTTCCTTCGAGGAAAGAGTTTGCGGTTTTAGCTTTTGCCACCGGTACTCCCAGTTCAATCATCCACTGACGGAATTTCTCGCGGTCTTCAGCTTTATCAATCGCTTTAATGTCTACACCAATCAGGCGCACATTATATTGTTCCCACAGCCCCATATCTTCGGCTTCTTTTGCCAGGTTGAGGGCTGTTTGACCACCCATTGTAGGTAGTACCGCATCAATATCATTTTCTTTTAATATTTGTTCGATACTTTCTACGGTTAGAGGAAGCAGGTACACTTTATCAGCCATCATGGGGTCTGTCATGATGGTAGCGGGGTTGCTATTGATCAGAATAACTTTAATACCTTCTTCTCGTAAACTGCGAGCGGCTTGAGTGCCAGAGTAGTCAAATTCGCATGCTTGTCCTATAATAATGGGGCCTGAGCCAATGATTAGTACTGATTTAATGGAAGGATCTTTAGGCATTTTACTTTTTTCCCTTTTTCTAAAAAAAACAAATTGCGCAAAAATAGTGGATTGACACTAAAAGCGCGGTAGGTTTTTTAAATTATTTTAAGAGAAGGGGAGATTTTTTTGCATTGGGGGGTAGCTGCAGAACGTTTGTTTGTTGGCTCTTGTGGAAGATATTTTTGTTCAGTTTTCATCACATAAAATATTGGCCCCATTGAATTTATTGTTAAAAACGGGGCATAGATAGATACTGTCGCGTTATCAATTTTCAATTGCCTATTTTTGGCACATGTCGAAGAAGTTTTTTTTGTTATTCGCTTATTTACTGACAGGTGTTGTAGCTTTTGGCCAATTATACCAAAAACCTAAATATCCTCAGAACTATTTTAGATGGGTAACCGGCTTAAAGCCCGACATCGTAGCAAATATGGGAGAGCTGCGTCCCAACCACTGGCATATGGGATTAGATGTGCGTACCAATCAGGTAGTAAACCAGAATGTGTATGCGGCTGCAGACGGTTATATTTCATTTGTGGGGATAGAACCGCTAAGCTGGGGAAGATGGATTATTATTGATCATCCCAATGGATTGTCTACCCTATACGGCCATCTGAACGACTTCAGAGACGATTTGGAAAAATATGTAACCGAGCATCAATATAAAACCGAATCCTGGGTAACACATTTGAAAATTCCGCCGGGACGTTTTCCGGTTAAGAAAGGTGATTTTATTGCCTTCAGCGGAACTACTGGTGGTTCGGGAGGTCCTCATGTGCACTGGGAAATTATTGACACCAAATCGGGGAAACGACTGAATCCAACACTATTTGGAACCCCTATAGTGGATAATATTCCGCCTACCATTGTAAGAATTGCGATGTACGATAGAAGCAATTCTGTCTATGACCAATCGCCTGCGATTTATCCATTATCAAAATCCAGCGGCGCTTACACAGTAGCGGGCGGCGTTATCAATACCAATTTTACTAAACTAAGTTTTGCCATTCAAGCCTATGATACCCGAAATGGAACCAACAATCAGGATGGTATCTACAGTGCCCGTCTTTTTATGGATGGTAAAGAAATATCCAGTTTTTATATTGACAGCGTGGATTATGTAGATACCCGTTACATGAATGCTCATATTGATTATAAAATGCAAAGTACGGGTGGCAGCTGGATGCAACATGTGTCCAAACTGCCTGGCGACCTAAGCGGCGTTTATTATGACATAGGCAATAATGGTATAATTGAATTGAAGGATACTGACCCTCACGATATTAAAATTGAAGTAGCCGATGCAAATGGCAATCTGTCTACTATAAGTTTTAAAATCAAAAACAATGGCGGTACGCCACCCTCAGTGAAAAATTATGAATGGCTGCCGGGCAGAACCAATACGCTAGTGAAAAGTCATTTTTCGGTAACACTGCCCATGAATGCCTTATATGATAAAATGAATCCGAACTATTCCAGTTCCACGTCTGCTGCACTCAATAGCGTATCGGCCACCCACAAAATAGGAGAAACCTATATTCCGGTACATAGCAATTTTGAAGTAAAAATTAAACCGAACAAACCTATAGCTCCGGAAAACCGCGACCGGATTGTAATTAAGAGGACAGGTAAAAATACTACGGTAAAAAAAGCGGAATGGAAGGGCGAGTGGTTGGTGGCGCAGTTCAGGGATTTCGGCACATTTGAAGCTTTTGTGGATAATGTTCCTCCGTCGATTAATTCTTTAGGTTCGGGAAGTGTGATTAATTTGAATAATGTAAAGCGTATCACGTTTACGCCTACTGATAATTACGGAATAGCTGATTTCAGGGCAGAAGTGGATGGTAAATGGATAAGATTTACCAATGATAAGGGGCGCACTTGGATTTATAATTTTGACAATCGCATCAAACCCGGTGAACATACTTTGACAGTGACCGTTACAGACATTGCCGGTAATATAACAAAACGTAGTTGGAAATTTGTTCGCGGCGTTCCGGCTCCAGCGGGAGCTACTGCTCCATCCGGTGCGAAGAGCGCTACATCGACTAAAAAAACTACTACGCCATCAAAAAGTGCTACATCTAAAACCACGGGAAGTAAAACCAGCAAGACAACTAGTAAGACTTCGGCATCTAAGACTACTTCCTCAAAAACAACGGCATCGAAAACCGGAACAACCACCAAAAAAACCACCACCACCTCGAAGTCTGCAGCGAGCAGCAAGTCTTCAGGAAAAAGTACATCTAATAACAAAACAACCACTCAAAAAAAGAAATAAAGTATAAGTAGAGTACTATGGCTACACATCTTAAGGAAGGACAGAAAGCTCCGGCTTTCTCAGGAAAAGATCAGAATGGCAATAAGATATCGTTGGCACAATATAAAGGTAAAAAACTGGCATTGTACTTTTATCCGCAAGACTTCACACCTACCTGTACGGTGCAGGCTTGCAACCTCAGGGATCATTTTTCTGTATTAAAACAACATGGTATAGAAGTGGTAGGTGTAAGCCCTGATGATGCACAGAAACATAAAAAATTTGAAGAGCGCAACAACCTACCTTTCCCGCTCATTGCAGATACAGAGCATACAATTTTAGAAAAGTATGGTGTATGGGGCGAGAAGCAGATGTTTGGTCACAAGTATATGGGAGTGCATCGCACCACTTTTCTCATCGACGAGCAAGGCCGCATCAAAAAAATTATTCTGAAACCCAAGACCAAGCAGCATGCCGAGGAGATTATCGCAGGTTTTCAGAACTAAGCCGTAGCTGCGGATAAATAAGTGTTTCCTGTTCCAAACATAAAAGCCCTTTTCAGTTAAGAAAAGGGCTTTTATTATTTTTTTATTTTTTGCTTATACGAGATTGTTAGATATAAGGTATTCCGCAATCTGTACCGCATTGGTAGCTGCTCCTTTGCGCAGGTTATCGCTCACAATCCACATGTTTAAGGTTTTGGGTTGCGTATCGTCTCTGCGAATACGTCCTACGAAAACCTCATCTTTTTCGTGTGCGTTCAGTGGCATCGGGTAGATTTGATTAGCAATATCATCTTCTACCACAACACCCGGAGCTGATTCAAGCAGACTTCTCACTTCTTGAAGGTCGAACTCGTTTTCAAACTCTACGTTTACGCTCTCACTGTGTCCTCCCATTACCGGAATACGCACCGTAGTAGCGGTAACCTTGATGTTATCATCACGCATGATTTTTTTGGTTTCGTTAACCATTTTCATTTCTTCCTTGGTGTATCCGTTTTCGGTAAATACGTCAATCTGCGGAATAACATTCAGGTCGATGGGGTATTTATAAGCCATGGGATATTCGGTATTTTTATTTCTTTCTCCCATTAATTGCTCCACAGCTTTTGCGCCGGTACCTGTTACACTCTGATAGGTAGATACGACGATGCGTTTGATTTTATATTTCTGATGCAGCGGATTTAGTGCTACTACCATTTGTATGGTAGAGCAGTTGGGGTTCGCAATGATTTTATCATTGGTAGTTAATACATCGGCATTAATTTCGGGTACCACCAATGGTTTAGTGGGATCCATTCTCCAGGCCGATGAGTTGTCGATTACAGTGGTACCCACTGCAGCAAACTGAGGAGCCCACTCTGTAGAGGTACCGCCTCCTGCGGAAAATAAAGCAATCGTTGGCTTGGCAGCAATAGCATCCTGCATGCTTACCACTTTATATTTTTGGCCTTTGAAATTGATTTCCTTTCCTACGCTCTTTTCAGAAGCTACAGGAATCAGCTCTGTAACAGGAAAATTTCTCTCGGCAAGTACTTCTAAAATTTTGGTGCCTACAAGGCCGGTGGCACCTACTACTGCAACTTTCATTTTTTATACTGTTTTTTTAAGATACCCTGTGGGTTTTGTTATAAAAAAAGCCTTCCGATCGACGGAAGGCCTGTTCAATTTCTTTTATATACGTATACAAAAATCACAGCCTTCCGTGAAGAACGCGTTTCATCTTTGTATGCTTCTTTATGGTGATGTTGATAATCATGGGTCGCAAAAATAGAGCGATGATTTAAATCAACAAAATATTTTTTGATTTCTGCTCGGATTAGTTGCAATAAAAAACTCCCGTCTCGGTATACGGGAGTAACTATAACCATTTTATTATGCTCACTTTGCTTGCACAGAAATAATACTTGCCTCTTTACTGGCTTTAACTTTATGGGTTAAAAACCACATAATCGTGAATGTGGGAATAATATCCATTCCAGGCATTACTTCTTCAATAAAGTTGAATATACCACCGGCTATTCCTTTTACGCCACCAAAGGTTTTCGCCAGAATGATAGCTGAAATGGGTGCCCAAATAACATCGGAAAACTCTCCTACTCCGGGAATTGTGAAGGAAAGCATGCCGATGACATCCATAATGATGCAAAATAGCAGGGGTGGGGATTTTTGTGTTTGATTCATTTTTTACGATTTGTTTATTAAAGGAGTTCAAATCCCATGCAAACGTTGTATCCTGTTTCGTTATTTACCGACTTTTTTTGTGCATTTACCGATATAAAAAAGGCCTTATCTGTGTTGATAAAGCCTTTTGGGATGTAAGATATTGTAAATATGATTATTAAGATTGATAATGTGTTAGTTCGCGAAACTGTTGTATGCGATGGCTAATATCGTCCTTTGTAATTTCTTTGAGACGTGTGGTTCCGAATTTCTCCACACAGAAACTAGCCAGTGCGCTTCCTGCAATTACGGCAGTTTTCATGTTGTCAAAGGAAATATCGCCGGTCTGTGCTAGATAGCCGATAAAACCTCCGGCAAAGGTATCTCCAGCGCCGGTAGGATCGAAGACTTCTTCTAGCGGAAGGGCAGGAGCAAAGAATACTTTATTGCTGTCGAAGAGCAACGCTCCGTGTTCTCCTTTTTTGATAACAAGATATTTGGGCCCCATGGACAATATTTTTTTGGCAGCTTTCGCCAGCGAGTATTCGGCAGTAAGCTGACGAGCCTCACTGTCGTTTACCAACAGCACATCAATTTGGCTGATCACTTCCTCCAGCTCGGGCAGTGCCACATCCATCCAGAAGTTCATGGTGTCTAAAACAATCAATTTGGGGCGATTCTTCAGCTGATGGATTACGCTTAACTGTATGGAAGGAGCTAGGTTGCCTAGCATTAGAAACTCGGCGCCTTGATAGCTGTCGGGAATTACAGGTTTGAAATCGGCCAACACATTGAGCTCGGTTACCAATGTATCGCGGGTGTTCATATCCAGATGATATCTGCCAGCCCAGAAAAAAGATTTTTTGTTGGAAACAATTTCCACGGCTGCAGTATCTACCCCGCGGCTACGCATCTCTTCCAATTCTTCGGCGGGAAAGTCGTATCCCACCACGGATACCTGTTGTACGGGTTTTATAAAATTGGCAGCTGCATACGCTATATAAGTGCCCGCACCGCCCACGATTTTATTGGATTTTCCAAACGGGGTTTCAATATCGTCAAAGGCCATAGAGCCTACTACTATAACAGACATACTTTGTTTTTGATATTTATTAAAACTTATTAAGTATAATTATTATGGCTGCAAACTTAGTATTATTTGATAAACCCCAATTGATTTTGGTACGGTTCCGTAATGACCGAAGTCATTTTTTTAAATCGGGAAAATAATTTATACCAACTCTTTTCTGAGTCGGGCTACAGGAATATTGAGTTGTTCGCGATATTTGGCCACGGTACGGCGTGCGATGTTATAACCTCTTTCTTGTAGTAATTCAGTAAGTTTTTCATCACTCAGCGGATGTCTTTTGCTTTCTGCCTGAATCATATCGCTCAGAATTTTCTTCACTTCGCGTGTAGATACTTCTTCACCACTATCGGTGCTCAGAGATTCGCTGAAGAAGAACTTGAGACGATAAGTGCCGAACTCCGTTTGTACAAATTTGCTGTTAGCCACGCGACTTACCGTGGAAATATCGAGTCCGGTTTTTTCGGCAATATCTTTTAAGATCATTGGTTTGAGAGTTGTTTCATCTCCGGTGAGGAAAAACTCTTCTTGATGCTGCATAATAGCATTCATAGTTTCCAGCAATGTATGCTGTCTTTGCTTAATGGCATCGATAAACCATTTGGCGGCATCTATTTTCTGCTTGATGAAAAGTACTGCTTCTTTTTGTTGCTTGTCTTTTTTTGATCCGCGGCTGTATTCTTTCATCATGTCTTTATACGACTCGCTGATGCGCAGCTCGGGTGCATTGCGACTGTTGAGCGTGAGTTCCAGCTTACCATTGTTATTCATGATGAAGAAATCGGGTACCACATAGCTTTCGGCTTTATTCACAGAGCCTATATTGCTACCCGGTTTGGGATTGAGCTTTACAATCTGCTGAATCACTTCTTTTAATTCATCTTCGGTAAGATTAAGGCCGCGTTGTATCTTTTCGTAATGCTTTTTAGTAAACTCATCGAAGTATTTTTCGATGGCGAGTATAGCAGTATCAACATCTTTACCCTCTTGTTTCAATCTTCTTAATTGCAGCAGGAGGCACTCCGGCAAATCTCTTGCACCCACACCGGGTGGATCGAACTGCTGAATTAAGCCGATGATTTTATCTACTTCCTCCACATTTGTGTCAATGTTTTGTCGGAAGGCAAGGTCGTCCACCAATGCCTGTGAATCTCGGCGCAGGTATCCGTCTTCGTCAATACTACCAATAATATGTTCAGCTATTTTTCTTTCAGTGTCGGATAAGGATAGCATTCCGAGTTGCGAAACCAGGGTATCGTAAAAACTGGCTTCTGTTCTAATAGGAATTTGACGACTTTCGTCATCATCTTCACCATAATTTTCGTCGCGGGTTTTATAATCCGCAATTTCTCCATCGTCATCATGCAAATATTCAGTAACGTCGATGTTTTCATAATCTTCGACACTACCATCCTGTTCCTCATAGGTGTCCGCTTCTTCTTCCTGCGAGGCGAACTCATCATTAAATTCATCTTCGTCCTTATGGTGTCCCTCATCAAGTTCCAAGGCTGGGTTGGCTTCCAACTCTTCTTTTATTCTTTCTTCCAGATTAGCAGTAGGAACTTGCAGCAACTTCATGAGCTGAATTTGCTGTGGGGAAAGTTTCTGTAATAGCTTTTGTTGTAATGTTTGTCCTAATGCCACAGGTCGTTAGTTTTTAAAAAGAAGGTCGTATTTACAAAAATCAAGCCGATTTGCAAATATACACACTCTCAACGGGATTGGTTTGCGTTATTGCCTTATAATTTAGCTATTAAGATGTTAATATAATTTAACTCGGACGCGGCAATCCGCCATTTTTAAAGATGTCACAATGAAATGTTAAAAAGGTGTACCTTTATAAAATATTTTAGATTGCTATGCTGGAGAAAGGTTTAAAGGTAGAGGCGGAGGGGTTATTAAAACTGATTGATAGGGGTGATGAAGCCGCTTTCGCAAAGCTATATACATTGTATAGTAAGCGACTGACTGCTTTTTCTATTTCCATACTGCAATCTTCGGAGATGGCTGAGGAAGTGGTGGAGGATGTTTTTGTGAAGTTGTGGAATAAACGTGGCTCATTAGTGAGCATTGATAATATATCCGTATACCTATATATTGCTACCAAAAATCAAACGCTCAGTTATTTGTCCGATAAAGCCAAGAAGTTGATTACAGCTCCTTTCGATGATCTTAATACATCTATCGAGGCGATACATCAGGACCCACACTCCTTATTAATTTCTTCCGAGATGCTGGCTCGTGTAAACGCAGCCATAGAGGCATTACCACCCCGTTGTAAAATGATTTTCAAGCTTATCAGGGAAGATGGACTAAAATATAAAGAAGTTGCAGCTATATTAAATATATCCGTCAATACGATTGATGCACAGATGGCTATAGCTGTTAAGCGTATCTGTCAGGCTATGGGTATTTCAAAGAATGCAATAAAGTTTCCTCGAGAAAAAGAAACTCTTTAAAAAACTTTTTTTTGCCTTTAGTAGATTTTCTGTTTTCCCCAGTCTTTATAGTATAAGGGATGATTGTACATGAACAATACTGAGGACATATGGGGATTAATGGCCAGATGCGCTTTTAATGAGGCTACTAATGAAGAGCGAGATTTGTTGCAACAATATCTGCATGAAAACCCGCATTTGCAGCAACAGTATGCCTGGTTATTACAAATATTAGAAAGTAAACAAGAATTCGATAGCCAACATAAAGAGCCCGAGATCCGTACCGTACAGAGGATACTGGAAAAGGCTTCCCGCGAGCAAGAGCATAATGTTTTAAGAATAAGAAAAATTCGGGCTAAGAGAGTTTGGGCAGCAGCTGCCAGTGTTTTAATCATTATAGGCCTAGGCTATTTCTTAAAACTAGGCAGTGGGGAGCGGGAGCCTATTACCAGACCCATTGTTACTAATGCCGCACCTATGACCGATCCTGTGATGTTGGCAGATGGTAGTAAGGTGTGGTTGAATTCAGATTCCAAGCTATTTTTTGAAAGTGATTTTAATGGAGCTACCAGAGAGGTAAGATTGGTAGGAGAAGCGTTTTTTGATATTGTCAGGGATACCCTCCGGCCTTTTATTGTTCACGTCAATGAGCTTAATATTAACGTACTGGGCACGGCATTTAATGTGAAAAGTTATGAAGAGGACACGGAAATTCAAACGACCCTGTATCGGGGACTAATAAAACTGACCAAAGATAAGGATGATCGCTTTCATCCAATTATGATGTATCCCAACCAAAAAATGGTAATTCCGAAAAAAGTACTGACAAAAGAGTATATATCGGTTTTAAATAATGTGGACGTTATTTCGTTAATATCTGTAGACAGTACGATTCAGGAGGAGGAACGTGTTGAAACAGCTTGGATTTACGGCCGTATTGATTTTAAAAGCGAATCGCTGGAGCAGATTGCTCGAAAAATGGCGCGCAGGTACAAGGTTAAGTTTGTATTTGAAGATGATGCGGTAAAGCAATTAAGTTTTACAGGATCATTTAAGAATGAATCTTTGGAAGCGGCACTTCGAGCATTGCAAATGGCCAAACCTTTTAGCTATAAGATAAAGGCTGATGAAGTTATCATTAGTTCTAGATAATACGATGAAAGAAACTTTTACTGTAAATGGAAGCACACTTCGATATAGTTAAGGTTAATAAAAACTAAGGCCGAAAAACGATTTCGATAGAATGCTACTTCCATTTGAGAGCAGGACTTGCTAATATGAAACTAACGCTTGCATTGATACTTATGTGTATGCTGTATCTGCCCGTAGAAATCATCGGGCAGGAACGTATCAATTTGCAGGTAAAAAAGATGCCGATTGCTGAAGTATTAGCTTCCATAGAACAGCAGACAGGTTATCGATTCTTATATAGTGATGATTTGCCGGCTTTGAAAAACAAGATAACGTTGAATGCCAAAAATGCCAATATCAATCAGGTGCTGGAAGAATTGGTAATGCACACTCCGTTGACCTTTAATAGTTTGCCGGATAAGCTCATTGTGATTAAAGAGGATCCGGCAAAAAAAGATATTAAAGTAACAGGATTGGTGTATAATGAAAAAGGTATACCTATTCCCGGAGTATCAGTGCAGGTAAAAAACACCACCATAGGAACCGCTACCGATTCGGTCGGAAGATTTTCACTTATAGTGCCCGACGGGAATGTTGTCCTAATTTTTACATCTATAGGATATAACTATAAAGAAGAAGCGCTTAATAATAGGAGAGATCTTAATATATCACTGGTTACGGCGGC
Source organism: Niabella digestorum (assembly GCF_036409055.1). Lineage (NCBI taxonomy): Bacteria > Pseudomonadati > Bacteroidota > Chitinophagia > Chitinophagales > Chitinophagaceae > Niabella > Niabella digestorum. Next base: position 91,032 of record NZ_JAZGLY010000001.1, read on the forward strand.
ACAAAGTTTGGAAAAGGTAGTAGTAATAGGATACGGTACACAGCGCAAGAGAGATTTAACAGGCACCATTACTTCAATAGGAGGAGACGATATTGCAAAAATGCCCAATACTAATCCCATTAGTTCTTTACAAGGAAAAGTTGCGGGACTTACAATTGTTAATAGTGGTCGGGCGGGAGCTGCGCCTACCGTGCGTATTCGTGGGGTAAACAGCACAGGGAACTCCGATCCGTTGTATGTGGTGGATGGAGTATTTCAAACCAATATCGACTATCTGAATCCCGGAGATATTGAAAGTATCGAAGTATTAAGAGATCCTTCTTCTATAGCCATCTTTGGATTACAGGGAGGAAACGGGGTGATTATCGTAACTACCAAAAGAGCTGCCAAAGGTCAAACCAGAGTTTCATTCCAGAGCTCAGTGGGTATACAGAAAGTAGTGAACAAAATAAAACTTACCGACGCCGAGGGATTTAAAAAGCTTTACGACATGCAGTTGCAAAACCTCAATGCGCCTGCATTTGATTATACTAATTACACAGCTAACACAGATTGGCAGGATCTCATTTTTCAGCATGCACGTATTAATAATAATACGCTTACAGTAGCGAATAGCAGTGAAAAGTCTGCTACGTTATTTAGTCTGGGATACAATGTGCAGGAGGGGGTGTTGAAATATGATAAGTATAAAAAATTAATAGTTCGTCTTAATCAAGAGCTACGTATTACCGATAATATTAAAATAGGTGGAGATGTTACAGGATTTTACTGGAAGGAAGTTGCGCCTACCACGGATGTAATCAGTTATGCATTAAGAGCGGCGCCGATTGTTCCGGTGCAAGCCGACGAAGATTTATATTATAGCATGCCAAGCTTTCAACGGGCTCAGATTGCTAATCCTGTTGCAAGAATTAATCAGTTTAAAAATAATGTGATAAGAGATGGCTACAGGGCTGTCGGAAATATTTTTGCAGAAACAAAAATCTTAAGAACATTTACGTGGCGTTCTTCATTCTATGCCGATTTGGGCTTTGATAACTTAAGAGGTTATACACCGTTGCCATATCGGTATATTAATCTGGGAGAAAAGGGAGGCGCTACGGATACAACGTTTAATAATCTTGCAAGAACCTCAGTAACGCAAGAACAGGTACAAACGAGAAAATTTCAACAGGATCATACACTCACTCTTTTTAAGAAAGTAAACAAACAGCATATTACAGGATTAGTTGGTTTTACTACCTTGTTTATAGGTAGTACAAGAGTGGGGGGAAGTAGAACCGATACTATTTTGAATATTCCGCGCGATCCTGACTTTTGGTATCTCGATATCGTAAACCCCAATAATCCATTGTCTAATCTTGGCAATGGAACTGAAGAAGCTTTCATGTCTTTTTTTGCCAGAGTCAACTATTCCTATGCCAATAAGTATCTGCTAAATCTAAGTTATAGACGCGATGGGAGCTCAAAGTTTTCCAAGGCCAACCGGTGGGGTAATTTTGGCAGTATAGGACTCGGCTGGGTCCTCAGCGAAGAAGCGTTTTTTAAGAAGATATCAAGTATTGATTTTTTGAAATTGCGTGGTGCATGGGGTACGGTGGGTAGCGGTATGGGATTGCCACCTCATCTATACTTGCCAGGGGTTACTATACGTAGTTCAGGCGTTTTTGGAGATCGGGTTTATCCGAGTGTTACACCCGAATATGTTCCGGATCCCAATCTGCATTGGGAGGTAGTGAGAGGTATCGATGTTGGAATAGATGCTAGATTGTTGAACAATCGTCTATCATCTGAGATTACTTTTTATGATCGTACCACCAAAGATATAATTACGAACATTACGCTTCCAGGAACTGCAGGCAATTATACGTACAAAACCAACTTGGGAACTATTGCTAACAAAGGACTTGAGGTTACCATAGGCTGGAGAGATAAAGTGGGAGATTTTCGTTACGGTATATCGGCTAATTACAGTTATAACAAGAATAAGGTTACATCTATTGGCGATAATATCAATTTTGAAATATTAGGGAATAATGGTGCAAACAGAACTGCTACAGGGCTGTCCATTGGATATTTTTACGGATACCGTCAGATAGGTATATATCAGACTGCATCGGATTTGGAACGAATGCCTGTTCTTCCTACATCCAGAGTGGGCGATATCGCATTTGAAGATGTAAATAATGATGGCCTTATTGATTCGGATGACAGAGTTTATCTGGGAACTCCTTTTCCTCCTCATAACTTCGGAGGTGCTCTGAATGTGGGTTATAAGGGATTGGATGTATTAGTGGAAGCACAGGGTGTTGCGGGTAATAAAGTGTATGTTCAAAGACGTACCGCCACTTTTGCAATACTTAATTATGAGGTGAACCGATTGAATGCCTGGAATGGGCCAGGTAGCACCAATGTAGAGCCTATATTGGATGCATCCCGCGGGAACAACTATCTGTTTAGTAGCTACTTTCTGGAGCGGGGAGATTATTTACGCGTCAGGATGCTGCAGATAGGATACAATATACCTCAGAAACTGTTCCAGAAAGCAACTATTAAACAGTTGCGGGTATATATAAGCGGACAGAATATTGTTACGTTTTCAAAAACTACAGGATATACACCGGAAGCTCCATTAGGCGATCCTATTGCTGCAGGCGCTGATAATGGATTGTATCCTGTGCCTGCTGTGTATTCTGTAGGATTGAATGTTGCATTTTAGTTTTTTATCAGTATCGTATGAAATCTTATATAACATATACTTGCTTTTTAAAACTAATGATGTGTCTCTTAGTGACATCGTTGGTTTGTGCAGGTTGTAAAAAAGGATTTCTGGATCGTAACCCACAAGGAAAATATACCAGTGATACTTATCCTTATCCGAGTGGTACGGGCCCCTATGATACTTATCTATTTGCAATATACGCGGAGCTACGAAGCTTTAATGTGCATAGTCAGGCGTTCATTTGTGCTACAGGAATAAGAAGCGATGATGGCGATAAAGGAAGCACCCCTTCTGATGGCGGTGCTGATGCTATTGATATGGATAATTTTCCCGTACAACCCAACAATATTTTTGTGAATACGCTTTGGGTGGGATATTATAATCTAATTAACAAGGCTAATATTGCCATTAGTCAGATAAGGAATAGTAATAGTAACACCGTCAATGCTTCTGAAGAAATTAAAAAACAATCAGAGGGTGAAGCAAGATTTTTAAGAGCGTATGGCTATTTCATGTTGGTGCGCTTGTTTGGTAGAGTGCCATTGATCGATCAAGTGTTTGATGATCCTGCAGCGCAAAGTAATGTACCCCAAAGCAGCCCAGAGCTGATATACGCTTTTATTGAAGAAGACTTGAAATTTGCCGCACAACACTTGCCTCTTACTTGGGATGCGGAAAAGTTTCCTGGTAGACTTACAAAGGGCGCAGCTAACGGTTTGCTGGCAAAAGTTTATTTAACTCAAAAGAAATGGGCTCAGGCAATGGCTACCGCGGACCTGGTAATGAAATCCGGTCAATACAATTTGAATACTCCGTACGACAAAATCTTTACCGAAGAAGGTGAAAACAGCTCCGAGTCTGTATTCGAGGTACAAGCTACAGCAAGTTTTGTAACTCCCACTGCCAATGGTGTGCAATACGCATCCATTATGGGTGTACGAGGTACTGGTAATTGGGATATGGGTTGGGGGTGGTATACGCCCAGTCGCAACTTGGATACTTCGTATGAGGCCGGAGACCCGCGTAGAAGAAGAACAATATTGTATACAACCGGCGATAGTGCCATATCCCTATATGGAGAAATTTTACCAGCTGGTTTACCTAACCTCATGTATAATCATAAAGTACTGACCAGTCCAGTAATGAGAAGAACCGTAGGTTCCTTATCAGGTAATTGGATGAATATTAGGATACTTAGGTATGCTGATGTGGTATTGATGTATGCGGAGGCAGCCAATGAACTGGGAGGCGCGGCAAATATCGCTGCTGCACGTACTGCTTTGAACACAGTAAGAACACGTGCACGAGGCGGCAACAATAGTATATTACCTGATATTACTACCGATAATCAGGCTGAGTTACGTGAGGCTATTCGGCGAGAACGTAGGGCCGAACTTGCTATGGAGCATGATCGATTTTTCGATTTAGTTCGATGGGGCATTGCTGAACAAACTTTGCATGCTGTGGGGAAAACCAATTTTCGTAATGACAGGGATGTATTGCTACCGATACCCAGAACCCAGATTGACTTAAGTAAGAACGTATTGACACAAAATCCGGGCTACCCGAATTAAAGTAGAAGACTGTTAGCGTTTTTTAAAATATAAGGAAATGATTTTTTGTAGTGAATGGTTACTGTTGTTGATATATAAGAATGCGATAAATCGGTAAGCCATTGCAATTTAAAACTGATAAGTATAGAAAAATATTTGGGAGAGTATAATGATGCATATGTATAAGAGATTTGAAAATAGTATTGTTTGTTGCATGCTTATTGCATCATTGCTTGTTTATTCCTGCGGGAGTAAGAGTGATGTTGTAGCGCCGCCGCCCTCAGTCGACCCAAAGGTGCCCACCCTTAACAATGTTACTGTTGATGGTGTAAATCTTAATAACGCTCGTTACAACATTAGTCTGAAACCTCAGATTAAATTGAGCTTTTCGCAACCATTAGCAGCCTCATCTCTGAATGCCGTATCATTAGTTACTGCAACAGGCTCTATGGTATCTGTTAATAAAGCTCTTTCTAATAATGATTCGGCCATCATTTTACAGCCGGTAAATAATCTGTCATTCCTGACCAGGTTTAATATCATCGTAAATCAGGATGTTCAGTCTGTATCAGGTGGAACTATGACTGGAGGTTTCACAGGTAGTTTTGTAACCAAGATGGATTCTTCGCGCAAGTTTCCGAAGATTTCAGATGAAGCTTTATTCGATACCGTTCAGCGCAGAACGTTGAAGTACTTCTGGGACTTTGCACATCCTGTTTCCGGCCTAATACGTGAAGGTACTAAGCATGATTCTAAGATTGTCACCACTGGAGGCTCCGGGTTTGGAATTATGGCTTTGCTTGTTGCGGCAGAGCGAGGTTTTAAAACCAAAGCCGAGGTGCTACACCGATTGCAGACCATGATTGCTTTTTTGAAAAATACGGCACAGCATTTTCATGGGGTGTATCCACATTGGCTAGACGGTAGTACAGGCGAGGTGATTCCTTTCAGTTCCAATGATAATGGCGCCGATCTGGTAGAAACTGCTTTTTTGGTGCAGGGATTATTGTGTGCTCGACAGTACTTTGATGGAATGACGGCAGAGGAGGTACAGTTGAGGGACGATATCAATACTATTGTCAACAGAGTACAGTGGAACTGGTTTCAGAAGGAAAACGATAATGTGTTATACTGGCACTGGAGTCCTACTGTTTCATGGGCAATGAATCTTAAAATTCAAGGGTGGAATGAATGTTTGCTTACCTATGTGTTAGCTGCCGGTTCAGAAAATTATAGTATCGCCAAGTCGGTATACGATAATGGTTGGGCGCAAAACGGAGGTATCCGAAACGGTACTATTTATTATGGTTATACTTTGCCCTTGGGACCTAATTTAGGCGGGCCGCTATTTTTCGCGCATTATTCATTCTTAGGATTAAAGCCTTATGAACTTAGCGATGCCTATGCTGATTATTGGACGCAGAATCGCCATCATACGTTGATCAATTATAATTATTGCAAAGCCAATCCTAAAGATTATTACGGCTATAGTGATTCGGTGTGGGGATTGACGGCTAGTAACATCCGAGGAGGCTATGCTGCCAGTTCTCCTAGTAATGATCTAGGTTATATTGCTCCTACGGCTGCAATATCATCTATGCCGTACACACCCGAAGAATCGTTGGCGGCTTTGCATTTCTATTACTATGTTTTGGGAGATAAGTTGTTTAAAGAATATGGTTTTGTGGACGCGTTTACACTCGACGTAATGAAGAATGATGGACCATGGTTTGATGATGCTTTTTTAGCTATCGATCAGGGACCCATCATTGTGATGATCGAGAATTATCGGAGCGGCTTGCTATGGAATTTGTTTATGAGTGCTCCTGAAGTGAAAAACGGATTATCGAAGCTGGGTTTTAATGCTCCGGGATTGTAGAATAATAAAAATTGTAAAAGATGATGAGGATTTTTTGTATTAGCATTCTTTTTATTGTTACAGGTTTTTCGTCTTTCTCACAAAAACCTGCTGTAAAGAGCCATGCTATTCCGTACACGTTGAAGATTGATAAAAACATTTCGGATTCGGCATTGGTAGATTTGGTACAGAAGCAAACCTTGCGATATTTCTGGGATTTTGCACATCCCGTAAGCGGTATGGCCAGAGAGAGAAGCAATGAGGCGTTCCATTACGGACATGAAGTGGTAACCACCGGAGGTACAGGATTTGGTGTAATGGCCATTATTGTGGGGGTGAATCGTGGATGGATCGAACGAGATACAGCTGCTCGCTTTTTATTGAAGATGGTTAACTTTTTGTATAAGGCAGATTCTTATCACGGTGTATTTCCACATTGGCTAAATGGTGAAACTGGTAGAACCATTCCCTTTAGTCGTAAGGATGATGGGGCTGACTTGGTAGAAACTTCTTTCCTTTTTCAGGGATTATTATGCGCCAGACAATATTTTAATCAGAACAATAAAGTAGAAAGTGAATTGCGCAATCGCATCACAGGGTTGTGGAATGATATAGAATGGAACTGGTTTACACGCGATGGCCGTGATGTACTATACTGGCATTGGAGTCCTAATAACGGTTGGGCGATGGATTTTCCGATTCGTGGATTTAATGAATGTTTGATAACTTATGTGTTAGCAGCATCTGCAACACGTTATCCGGTAAGTGCCGATGTTTATCACAAAGGATGGGCGCAGAGCAGTTTTTTCAACAATGGGAAAACTTTCTATAATTATGTACTTCCCTTAGGTTTTGATTATGGTGGGCCATTATTTTTCTCACACTATTCATTTTTAGGGCTGAGTCCGCAGGGATTGAAAGACAGGTATGCCGATTACTGGCAGCAAAATCAAAACCATACTTTGATTAATTATTCATACTGTGTGGATAATCCTAAAGGATTTAAAGGTTATGGCGAAAATTGCTGGGGACTTACAGCTAGTGATACCTACAATGGTTACAATGCTCATTCGCCCACCAATGATCATGGCACTATTACACCTACGGCAGCACTTTCCGCATTCCCTTATACGCCTGATAAGTCGATGAAAGCATTGCGCCATTTTTATGTCGATTTGGGAGATCAATTGTGGAGTGAATATGGCTTTAAGGATGCATTTAATCTTACACAAAACTGGTTTGCAGAATCGCATTTGGCTATAGATCAGGGACCTATTGTTGTGATGATCGAAAATTATCGAACAGGTTTATTGTGGAATTTATTTATGAGCATCCCGGAAGTTCAGAGCGGATTAAAAAAAATAGGATTTACCAGTCCATATATGAATTGAGTTTTAGAACTGTTAACGGATAGTTGGTATCTGTACCTAAACAAAAGCTTGTATGAAAAGTAATACGATTGCGACTGGATAATCCGATGAAAATAAAATAGACTGACAGTAATTCAACTATTGGACAACGATAACCGGAAGTCTGATGTGGCTTCTGAGCTTATTTATACTATAAAAATTAAATATTATCTATGAGAACAATTCTATTTTGGAGACTAATGCTAATTATTAGTCTAACAGGAGTGACGAAGCTTTCCGAAGCTTCTCTTGTAACTCATCTAACTGTTCCCTTGTATTATCAAGAGCAAAACATCGAAGTCAGAGGTAGAGTTACTAGCGATGATGGAACGCCTTTAGCCGGAGCAAGCGTTCAAGTGAAAGGGACCAACATCGGAACTACTACCAATGCTGAGGGATTTTATTCTTTAAGGGTTCCTTCTGCCGATGCGGTATTGGTGTTTTCTTCTGTGGGGCATCAGGAACAGGAGTATGCATTAAGTGGGGCAACTGAAGTAAATATTACTTTGGTGAAAACACAGGGTAGAATGGATGAAGTGGTAGTAATCGGTTATGGTACCGCCCGCAAGGGAGATGTAACCAGTTCCATTGCTACCGTTTCTCCGGAGACGTTGCAAAAAACTCCAAATGGTGCTTTGTTGAATGCAGTACAAGGTAATGTAACGGGTGTACAAATCAGCAGTTTTGGAGGTCCTGGAGATGTTCCAGAAATCAATATTCGCGGTATCAAATCACTCTATGGAGGAAGTGTTCTATACGTTGTGGATGGGGTATTCGTGGATAATATTGATTTTTTATCACCAAGCGATATTCAAGACTTCCAAATTTTGAAAGATGCTTCTTCTGCAGCTATCTATGGTTATAAAGCCGCTAACGGTGTAATAGTGATTACCACCAAAGGGGGCCGCTATAACAGAGATGCATCGATTACCTATTCAGGATACTACGGATGGCAAAGAGCCACCAATGTTATTAAGATGGCAAATGCGGAACAGTTTGTACGCTTTGCAAAAGAGTCGGGTTCCAACGCCGAAATCGAAAGTGTGAACATGGCAATAGCGCGTTACGGACGTAGCCGACTCAATCCTGAGTTGCCAGATGTTAATACCGACTGGTATAAAGAAGCTTTAAGAGTAGCTCCGATTATGAACCACGATGTTTCTGTTGATGGAGGTTCGGAAAGAGTCTCTTACTCCGTTGGAGGAAGCTTTTTCACTCAGGACGGTATATTAAATATGAAGAATAGCTATAAGCGTTATAATTTGAGACTTAAACTCGAAGCAAAAGCGAAGAAATGGCTGACCTTAGGGTCTGGTTTGGTGTATAGTAAAAGTGAGCGTTATGATGATAGCGGTCCCTGGCAAGAAATTTATTATGCTGTACCTATTTTGCCTGTGCTGGACCCCAATTATGAAGGTCAAACTGTATACTCAGCTCCTTACTCTTCTGCACGTGATATAGGTTATCGAGACCATCAGAATCCTTTTCCCAATATGTATAATATCGATCGTTTGGGAGAAAGAAGAAGAGTAACAGCAAACGTATATGGCGATTTTCATATTATTCCTAAAGAGCTGAACTTTAAAACCAGTCTTTCTTACAACAATAGGAACGATAATAACCGTCTGATGGATTTACCTTATTATATCCATGAGGCTTATCAAAGATCTTTGGCCAACTCATCCATTACCCGTTCCAATGTGCTGGAGGAAAACTATACATTCGATAATGTACTCACTTATAATAAAATTTTGGGCGACCATGATCTTACAGCCATGGCCGGTTTCTCATTCAGAGATGAAAAACTCAGCTACTCATGGAGTAAAGGTTATTTCTATGAAGGAAGTCCCTTCTCCAGAGAAAGCAAACAAACCTGGTATATCAATAATACCTCTCCCGAAACAAGAGAAACGCGTGATGCAGGGGATGGTGTTACGCCTAGCCGTGTATATAGTCGTTCTTATTTTGGTCGTTTGCAGTACAAATTTAAGAACCGTTACATCGCTTACTTTACTTTAAGAAATGAAGCAGCTAATAAGTACAACCAGCAAAGAGATATTACCCTGCCTTCTGTGGGTGTGGCTTGGATTGTTTCTCAGGAGAACTTTTTACAAGATGTAGAAGCTATCAACTTCCTGAAACTTAGAGCAGGCTGGGGTCGCCTAGCAAACGGTAACGTGCCTGTTGCTAGGGCTAAAAGTGCTACCGCTACATGGAGTGTATTTAACGATACCAGAGTGGATGGATTTATGTTCTCTACCTATGAAGATAGATTAGGATGGGAGTTTAATGAAGAGTTAAACGTAGGGCTTAACCTAGAAATGCTTCGTAGAAGGTTAACTATTGATGTGGATTACTTCGTAAAAAACACAAAAAATCTTGCTATTCCGGTATTACCTCAGGTGGGTAGCGAAACCAGTTACATGAATGTGGGTTCTATGCGTAACAGTGGTATTGAGGTATCGGTAAACTGGAGAGGTAAAATTTCAAATGACTTCGGCTATACTATTGGCGGAAACTTCAGCACACTGCATAATGAAATTACTGATCTGGCTGGCCAGCCTTTCCTAAATAGAGGTATGGCTGAGTTCCAACAAAGATTAGTAGTAGGACAGCCGTTTGATGTGTTTTATGGTTGGGATATAGTAGGGGTATATCAAAATCAAGCAGAAGTAGATGCAGATCCAGTTGCAAGAGCTGCAAATGCTGCAGCACCCGGAACTGTAAAACCAGGTTACTTCAAGTTCAGGGATGTGAACGGTGACGGCGTACTGGATGCTAATGACCGCGTTTATCTGGGCTCTCCAATTCCTACTTATTATTATGGTGCGAATCTGGGTCTGGATTATAAAGGATTTGACTTTTCTCTTCGCGTCTATGGTCAGGGAGGAAATATCATTTTAAATAGAAGCCGTGCCGAAGTGTTCAGAACTGCAGGCAGAAATATTGATGCCCAATTGGCTGAAAACAGATGGCATGGAGAGGGAACCACCAATAGCTATCCTTCTTCCGAAGGTTACAGAACCGGTTGGAACCAGAGAAACTCTCGTTTCTGGTTGGAGGATGGTAAATTCTTCAGAGTTCAGAACGTACAGCTGGGGTATACCATTCCCAAAAACGATAAAATTCCTGAAATGCGCTTCAGCTTTACTGCAGACAGACCGTTCATCTGGTCTAAAAGTAAATCTACCAATGTTGAAGTGGGATTCGATGGTGTTGACTTAGATACCTACCCAATTCCTGCTGTATTTACATTAGGCTGGAGTGTGAAGTTCTAAAAATATTAGCAGCAAAAGATGAAAAAGATGTTATCAGCCATGAGTGATTGTTAGCATTAAAGTTTTCATCCGATTATTTAAAAAATGAACCAATGAAAAAGAAAATTTACATATTAGGTCTGTTAAGCATAGTAATGCTTTCTATAAGTTGCAATAAGCAACTTAATGCGCCCCGAGAGTTGGAAACAGTAGGAGGTGATGTCGATTATACCAACCCCAGCGCCGCAAGAGCCGCATTGGTGGGGGCATATTCCACTTTTCTAAACTTTTATTGGGAACAACTGGCCTTGCTTCAGGTAAGAGGTGATGACGTCAATTCTGGTGGAGGAAAATCAGCTCCGTATGACCAGGAACCCTATCATGATATCGATTTATTTAATTACGATGCCAACTATTGGATGCTGAATAGTACTTGGGACGGTATGTTTCAAAATGTGTTGCAGATTACAGCCCAGATGGAGCAATTGGAAATTTTCAAACAAAATGGAGTGAATGCCTCATTAATCGATCAGTACATTGCCGAGTGTAAAGTGTTGAGGGCTTTTATAACACTACAGCTATCCAGAACTTGGGGTGGTGTATTCAAGGTGGCCTCTACCGATCAGGCTGCTCTTGAGGTATTGCCTAAGGAAGATATCATGAGATGGATTATTGAGGATATGGATGATGCAGCTTCCAAATTGCCTGATATGCATCCGAATCAACGTACCGACCTGAAAGGAGGTGTAACAAAATATACTGCATTAGCGATAAAAGCAATGGCCCAGCAAGAGTTGAAAGATTATCCCGGTGTGGCTGCTACCACTGCCCTCATTATCAACTCTGGAAAATTCAGCTTACACAACGACTTCAATAAGCTGTTCAAAACTGCAGGAAAACTTTCCAATGAAAACCTTTTGGAGTTGCAGTATTCTGATTTTAATACTGGTTCGGGAGAAAGCCGCAACTATCTGGGTGCGTTCTTCGGACCTCCGGCCTGGAATCCTGTTGTAAGTACTGTAACTACAGGATGGGGCTTTTATGAACCAAGTGATAAGTATATCAAATTTATGCTTAGCCGTGGTGAGCGCATTCGTCTGCAAACGAGTGTCATTTTTACTCCCTCTGGAATTGATAGAATCAAGGCAGATCCTGCTTATGCGACACTTCCTGGATGGGTATCTAATACTACACAGGAAGGTGATGTTTTTCTGGATAATCCGAGGGCGTACTTTTTTAGTGGAAAGCATTACCTGCCCTCAATAGAAAACATTCCGGGAAGAACAGGATATGCCAGCAACAAAAACTACATCTGTATTCGTTATGCCGAAATATTGTTGATGTATGCAGAAGCTGTTACAAGAGGGGGCGCTGCAGGAGCAGGAAGCGCAGATGCAGCAGTAAATCTAGTACGGACCAGAGCTGGTATGCCTGCATTAAGCGGTGTAACAAGCCAACAGGTGATGGATGAAAAATACGCCGAATTGGCAATGGAATGGGGAATTAGATTCTATGATATGATTCGCCTCGAAAACACAACAGAGTTGAGCTACGATGGTAGAACTTTTGCTATGAATAAAAAGTACCTCCCTTATCCATTAGCGGCATTGGATAAAAGCTTTTTGCTGAAACAATATGCAGACACGCATCCTGAGCATTAATCCAATCTTATTTAAAAATGATAAAACATTTGATATATGAAAACTGTGTTTAAACATATAACTGCAGGAATTCTGCTATCGCTGTCCTTAATGGCCTGCAAGAAGGGATACATCGACCCCATTTCAAAGGTAGATCCCGGGCCTGATGAGTCTGCTCCTACCATTAATATCATTAGTCCTTCATCAGATGTGCAATATCCGGCTACTACTGATGTTGCTAATTTTGATTTTAAGTTTGATGTGAAGGATGATATTGAGCTGGCAAAGGTGGATATTTACCTGAATGAAACTTTATTAAAATCGTATGAGGACTTTATAGATTATCGCGGGATATCAGAGACCTATACTTATGCCAACCTCGGTGTGGGTACTCATACGTTTAAAATAGTTGCTACTGATTTGTCTGGTAAAAGCACAACAAAATCTTATACATTTAATATTACCAAGTACAACAAGGTCCTCGACAGCGAAACTTTATATGTTCCGTTCAATCCAGGAGGGGACTATAAAGATTTGATCAACTTTGTAAACCCTACTATTAATGGAGCTCCTAGCACTACAAGTGTTTCTGAAGGAAAAGTAGGGGCAGCTTATAGGGGTGCTGCGGATGCTTATCTGTCTTATCCGCTTGCAGGACTGCATGGTCCTAATAACGAAATCAGCTTTGCATTCTGGTATAAGCTGAATAATGTTCCTGACAGATCCGGCTTGGTAGTCGTAGGGAATCCAAGTATTGCTAATAATGACGAAAGCCGTAGATATGGTTTCAGATTGTTCAGAGAAGGGGCCAATCAGTTGATAAAGATTAATGTAGGAAACTCAACAGGTGAAACTTGGATTGAGACTCCATCAATGTCTTCTAATGTAGGTGTATGGAGGTTCATCACCGTTACCATTTCACCTACCGAAACCAAGATATACGTAGATGGAGTACAAGTTGCTTCTGGAACGTATACATCTAAGCTAGAGTTGTCAGGTTGTACCACCATCGAGCTTGGCTCGGGCGGTCCTACATTCTCATATTGGGATCATAAGTCCGATTTAAGTCTTTATGATGAATTCAGAGTATTCAACAAAGTCTTGACACAAGCAGAAATACAACAAATCATGAATGAGTAGTTAGTGTTGGTATACTCTCCAAAGCAGGCAAATTGTATTTGCCTGCTTTTATTGTTTGATGAGTGTGGATGAGTCGGGAATTTAGATGTATCTTACATTTTATAAAATGCATTGCTGGAAATGAGATTTGTTTTTCTGTTGTTTTGCTATTGGGGGGTTGACAAACGCTTGCTTGAATACAGCACCACCTAAGTTGTATGGAAGAGCATCTGATTTCGCGGATCAACCTGTATGGGAATAGCATTTTAATAAAGATGGGCAGCCGGATACTGCCATCTGGAGTTATGATATCGGAGATAATGGTTGGGGAAATAACGAGCTCCAGTATTATACAGATGCTATTACTAATGCAGTTATAAGGAACGGAATGTTGCATATTATTGCTTTAAAAGAGCAACGAGGTAAGAGTCGTTATACGTCCGCAAGATTAGTTACTCGGCACAAAAAGGATTTTTTATATGGTCGTATAGAAGTGAAAGCAAAACTACCGGCAGGAGTAGGAACCTGGCCTGCTATATGGATGCTCCCTACAGATTGGAGTTATGGAGGTTGGCCACAGTCGGGCGAAATTGATATTATGGAACATGTAGGCAAGGATGAAGGTATGGTACATTTTAGTGTACATACAGCTGCATACAATCATATACAGGGTACACAAAAAACAGCTCAGCAAAAAGTTTCAAATGCAACTTCTGATTTTCATTTGTACCGCGTAGACTGGACGCCTGATTATATTAAAGGGTTCTTCGATGATCGAGAAGTCTTTAGTTTTGAAAACGACCATAAAGGAGATTATAACACATGGCCTTTTGATAAAAAGTTTTATTTGCTTCTCAATATTGCCATTGGTGGTAACTGGGGAGGACCCGATGTAGATGAACATATTTTTCCTGCAGCAATGGTGATTGACTATATCAAGTATTATCCTTTCATAGGTAAAAGCGAATAATGATGGTTATGAAAAAATATGGAATATTGTTGATAATGAGTTTGACGTGCTTTTTTTCATGTGCTGAAGTTGTAGCCCAAAGGCAGACATATTGTAATCCGATCAACATTGATTACGGATATACACCTATTCCAAACTTCAGTACTTGGGGAAGACATCGTACTACAGCGGATCCAGTTATCGTAAATTATAAAGGGGATTATTATTTATTTAGCACTAATCAATGGGGTTATTGGTGGAGCAGTGATATGCTGAACTGGAACTTTATTTCCAGAAGTTTTTTAAGACCTTGGAATAAAACTTATGACGATCTGTGCGCACCTGCTGTGGGTATTATTGGCGATACCATGATTGTAATGGGCTCCACCTATACTAGAGATTTTACCATATGGATGAGCACAAATCCTAAGGGCAATGAATGGAAGCCGCTGGTGGATTCCTTTGATATCGGAGGTTGGGACCCTGCTTTCTTTACCGACGACGACGGACGACTCTACATGTACAACGGAAGCAGTAATGTGTACCCTATTTATGGCGTTGAACTAGATAGAAAAACATTAAAACCACAAGGAGCCAGAAAAGAGCTATATTTCTTGGAATCTTGGCGTTATGGATGGCAACGTTTCGGAGAGCATATGGATAATACTTTTCTCGATCCTTTCATCGAAGGAACCCATATGACTAAGTATAAGGATAAATATTATTTGCAATACGGTGCACCGGGTACGGAATTCAGCGGTTATGCGGATGGATTGCTGGCGGGAAATGGTCCATTAGGTCCGTTTGAAGCACAGAGCGATCCGCTAAGTATTAAGCTAGGTGGATTTGTAAGAGGAGCAGGACATGGTGCTACTTTTCAGGATAATTATAATCAATACTGGCATGTTGCAACTACAGTAATCTCTGTTAAAAATACTTTTGAACGCAGAATAGGAATATGGCCTACGGGATTTGATGAAGATGATGTGATGTGGTGCAATACTACCTTTGGTGATTACCCTCATTACATTCCATCTCCCGATATAAAAAGCGAATATGGAAAAGATGGTTTGTCTCCTTACTTTACTGGGTGGATGCTCCTAAATTATAACAAACCCGTTCAGGCTTCGTCTACACTTGGTGCATATGTACCCAATAATGCTGTGGATGAGTTAATCAAAACTTACTGGAGTGCTAAGACGGGAAATAAGGGAGAGTGGTTTCAGTCAGATTTAGGAAATATATCCACTGTATATGCTATTCAGATTAATTATGCAGATCAGGATGTGGATGATGACAGGTTGGGTAAAAGAACCGACCAGTATCATCAGTATAAACTATTCTATTCGATTGACGGAAAGAGGTGGAATCTCCTAGTAGACAAGAGCAATAATAAAAAGGATGTTCCTCATGATTATGTGCAACTCGAAAAACCTGTGCAGGCTCGTTATATAAAAATTGAGAATATTTACATGCCTACAGGTAAATTTGCATTGAGTGGATTCAGGGTATTTGGCCATGGCAATGGGGCGCGTCCCGATTCAGTTCAAGACTTCGTCGTATTAAGAACTGAAAAAGATAAGCGAAGTGCTTTCATTAAATGGAAGCCTGTAGACAATGCTTATGCCTATAATATTTTTTATGGCACGCATCCTGATAAACTTTATACGAGTATTATGGTGCATAGTAATAATGAGTACTGGATGAAAGCAATGGATGCCAAAAGAACTTACTACTTCAGTATTCAAGCTGTTAATGAGAACGGTGTAAGTGAGCGAAGCAAAGTGATTAAGGTGGATTAATCCTTAATGGATTATTTTTTGAAAGCATATTAATATATAAAGAGGATAATTTGATTAAAATATAAAGTATGAAAAAACTTAACTGGATTGTATTCTTTGTACTGATTTTTTTTGCACACAACGCAGTAGCACAACAGCCTTTTCCATATTGGAAAGATGTACAGAAATTTAAACAGCAAGATAGCATTGCCTTTCCCGAATCCAATCAGATTTTGTTTATAGGTAGTTCTTCTTTTACCAAATGGAAAGATGTGAATGACTATTTCCCAGGTTATAAAATTTTGAACAGGGCCTTTGGAGGATCCCGTCTGGTAGATTTGATTCGCTACCGATATGAAGTCATCTATCCGTATAATCCACGTCAGATAGTTATTTACTGTGGTGAAAATGATTTTGCGGCAAAAGATAATCCTTCAGTGGATGAAGTAATGGAACGTTTTAATACATTATATAAGCTTATCAGAAGCAAATATCCTACTGTTCCTTTAGCTTATGTGGCTATGAAACCAAGCCCTAGTAGGGAACATTTGCTACCCAAGTTTTCTGAAGCCAATAAAAGAATTAAGCAATTACTGGCAAAAGATAAAAACGCAGCATTTATTGATGTCTATCCCTTAATGTTTAATAAAGATGGCAGCATCATGAAAGACATATTTGTCGAAGATAATTTACATATGAACGCAAAAGGGTATGCTATTTGGCAAAAGGCTATCAAACCTTATTTGAAAAAACCTGCCCGATAGCATTCGTTACAATATTTGATGGATTCGCGAAAAGTTGCACTCTATGAAAAAAAATATCACATTCGTTATAACATTTGTCATTTTATTATTACAAACCGGATTTGCTCAGCAACAGCACGATGCAGAGATGCATCGTTTTATTACTGCGTTAATGAGCAAAATGACGCTGGATGAAAAAATAGGGCAGCTTAACCTTCCTAGTGCCGGAGAGTTTACTACCGGTACCGCTACCAATTCTGATATTGGTATCAGCGTAAAAAAAGGACTGGTGGGCGGACTATTTAATATTAAGGGGGTGGATAAAATTAAGGCTATACAAAGGGTAGCGGTAGAGGAAAGTCGTATGAAAATACCGTTGCTATTTGGTATGGATGTAATCCATGGTTATGAAACCGTATTTCCCATTCCTTTAGGATTGTCCTGCACCTGGGATTTGAAAGCCATTGAGCAGTCAGCACGTATTGCGGCCATCGAGGCCAGTGCAGATGGTATCGCATGGACTTTTAGCCCAATGGTAGATATCTCGCGCGATCCTCGTTGGGGAAGAGTTTCTGAAGGTAATGGTGAGGACCCTTATCTGGGCTCCATGATTGCCAAAGCCATGGTAAAAGGTTATCAGGGCGATTTAAAAGCCCGAAACAACATTCTAGCTTGTGTAAAACATTATGCCCTTTATGGCGCAGGCGAAGCCGGTCGTGATTATAATACGGTAGATATGAGCCGCATCCGTATGTATAACGAGTATTTTCCACCTTATAAAGCAGCAGTGGATGCAGGGGTAGGAAGCGTAATGGCTTCCTTTAATGAAGTAGATGGAATTCCGGCAACTGCTAATAAATGGTTGCTAACGGATGTGCTTCGCAAGCAATGGGGCTTTAAAGGTTTTGTAGTAACTGATTACACCGGTATTAATGAAATGATCGATCATGGTTTAGGAGATTTGCAAACCGTATCGGCATTAGCGTTAAAAGCAGGAATTGATATGGATATGGTGGGAGAGGGTTTTCTGAAAACATTGAAGAAATCCTTACAAGAAAACAAAATAACCCTTGCGGAGATTGATGCAGCCTGCCGTCGCGTGCTGGAAGCAAAATACAAACTAGGATTGTTCAAAGACCCTTATAAATATTGCGATGAAAATCGTGCTAAAACCGAAATCTTTACAGCCGAGCATCGTAAAATAGCTAGGCAGATTGCTGCACAAAGTTTCGTTCTGCTGAAAAATGCTAATAATACATTACCACTTAAAAAGTCGGGCACTATTGCACTGGTGGGGCCGCTGGCCGATGCTGCCAATAATATGACTGGCACTTGGAGTGTAGCCGCACAGCATGAAAAGTCTGTATCTGTACTGGCTGGATTAAAACAGGTGTTAGGAGATAAAGCAACGATTTTATATGCCAAAGGTAGTAACCTCACTGCCGATCCGGCTTTGGAAGAAAGAGCTACAATGTTTGGTAAAGGATTAAATCGCGATGCACGTAGTGAGGATGAACTGGCAAAGGAGGCATTGGAGATTGCTGCTAAAGCCGATGTAATTATCGCCGCTATGGGCGAATCTGCCGAGTTTAGCGGAGAAAGCAGTAGCCGTACCGATTTGAATATTCCTGATACACAAAAGAAGTTATTGAAAAAACTGGTAGCTACTGGCAAACCCGTGGTACTGGTATTATTTACAGGACGTCCGTTAACGCTTACTTGGGAAGACAAAAATGTACCCGCAATTCTTAATGTGTGGTTTGGAGGAACTGAAGCCGGTACGGCCATTGCCGATGTTTTGTTTGGAGATGTGAACCCTTCAGGGAAGCTTACCATGACTTTCCCTCAGAATGTGGGACAGATTCCTATTTATTATGCACATAAAAATACCGGTCGCCCGCTTGCCGAAGGTCAGTGGTTTCAAAAATTCCGCAGCAATTATATTGATGTAAATAATGATCCATTGTATTCTTTCGGGTATGGACTTAGTTACACTACATTCTCTTATGGTGATGTACAGTTAAGTAGTACTTCTTTGAAAGGTAATCAAACTTTAAAAGCAAGTATTACCATCTCCAACACAGGAAAATACGACGGTGCAGAAGTTGTGCAATTGTATATACGCGATCTAGTAGGATCTGTTACCCGTCCGGTTAAAGAGTTGAAAGGGTTTCAGAAAATCATGCTGAAGGCAGGAGAAACCCAAACAGTAACTTTTAACATCACTACTGAGGATTTAAAATTTTATAACAGCGAATTAAAATATGATTGGGAGCCCGGCGAATTTGAGATCATGATTGGCGGAAATTCAAGAGATGTAAAGACTGCTAAAGTGAATTGGGCGAAATAGATGTAGCATATTACTTGTAAAAGTTACCGGGAGTATTAAAAAAGCAGATTCCTATTTTCTGGAATCTGCTTTTTTTTCGGAAGTGTTTTCTTTTTGTTTTTCTGATGGCTTGGAATAAAAAATAATACCTTCCAATAAACCTTTTGCCAATGGTTGTTGGGCAAAGTATACGGTTTTTTTGTTCCTGAGAATCTCCAGTTCTTTGCTGTAATCTGCTGCTACAATTCCTTTAACTCTTCCCTGTAACATATCCAGATCATTGCCACCATTACCGGCTGTAAAGAACTGTTCTACCGGCAATTTCCATTTGTAGCTGAGATAACGGACTGCATTACCTTTTCCTGCACGACGAGGTATGATGTCTAAAAATCGGTTATCGGTAAGCAGAATCTTTGCATGAAGTTTTCTATCATCCAAGAGCTTATTGATATGCGCCAGCTCGTCATCGCCAAAATCGTTCGACACATAGTAGCTGATCTTATAAGGCCACTGTGCATCTTCCTCCTGCATTTGCAAGTAAGGGAGTGAAGCTAGTGTTTGTACAATAGCTTCTCGTTTCCATTGATGATTAATATGTTTCTCCCATCCACGATCGGGTATAAATTCAGTAGTATAATAAAGCTCTGTACCCGCAGAGCATATTATAATATCGGGTTTCAGTAGTGGATGTTTTGCCAGTGCCTGTTTGAGAAGATGTTTATTTCTACCACTCGAGATGCCAAATGCCACGCGATGTTCTTGTATCCATTGCATCAGTTCAGCAAGGCCTTCGCTACGGTCTCCTTCAATTAAGGTGCCATCCAGATCACTGATGAAAAAAACTTCGGCCGAAGAGAGTTTTTTACCAAAGGATGATTGAGACTGGAACTTTTCAGCCTTATGGGCAAAAATTTCATCGATAGCGGCAATATACCGTTCGGCGTGTTTTTTCCAGGTATAATCCTCGGCTCCGGCTTTCACACCGTTTGCTGAGTATTGCTCCCAGAGTGTTTCATCGGCAATAATTTTTTTAATAGCATGTGCGATAGCTTCGGTATCTTCTACATCCACCAGAATACCGTTTTGTGCCGATTCTACAATTTCCTTAGGACCACCGGTGGGTGAGGCTACAATAGGTAAACCACAAGCAGCTGCTTCGATTATTGTGAGTCCAAAGTTTTCTCCGGGAGTAGCATTTACAAACACACCTTTCTTACGTGCTGCTATGCGATAAATTTCGGGAACCTCTCTGCTAGGATCATTTTTCTTTGGTAAAGCCATCTTTCCGTATAAGTCATACTTATCCATCAGCAGTAGCAGATTGGTCAGTATTTCTTTTTCATCATCCGGCATTTCCGTAATATCTTTTCGAACACCCGCAAAAATGGCTAGATTGGCCATGGCTTGTAATTCTTTATCTTGCCCATAGCTGGTAATTAGCGATTCAAAATTTTTTCGCTTATCGGCACGGCCAATGGATAGAATAAGAGGCTTCTCTGCATTAAAAAGAAAACGTTCAATTTCAGAATTAATTCTGTGTAATGCCTGTTCTTGCTCGATGGTCATAGTAAATGAGGGCATTTCCAGGCGGTAATAAGGGTAGAAAACATCGGTGTTGATACCAGGGGGATTGACTTTAAATGTAGCCTTATGTTTATTATGATAGTCCTTATACTGGGTGTTGATTTCATGTTGGGTACTGGTGATAATCATGTCGGCTTGTTCCAGAATATTCTCCTCCACCCTGATTCTTTTTTCCATATTGAACTTGTCATTGATTTTCTTTTCCGTCCATCCTTGACTGAGGAGAATGTTTTTCTTGTTGCGGCCTAATGAGTGTCCCGTTGCAATAAAGGGCAGTGAGAATATCTTGCTAAGTTCGCAAGCTATGTAATTGCCATCGGCATAATGCCCGTGCAATATATCCGGAAAATCATCTTCTTCTTCATTAAAGCGAATAGTGTTGTTAATAAATTCATCCAGATGATCCCAGAGTTGCTCTTTTTCCTTATAAGTGCTGCCTCCGCATTCGATCCTTATTATTCTTGCTTTTTCATTTACAATTTCAATAGGCTGACTATACGATGTGGAGACGCGTCTATCGGAAATTCGGCGGGTGAATAAATCTACTTTTCTAACTTGAGGATGCTGTGATAAAGCTTCCAATAATTCTAAAACATATTTCACTTGCCCACCTGTGTCTTTGTCTCTACCAATCTCTGGGTTCTTATAGCGGATAAGTCCGTGAGGGCTAAATAATTGTATATAATACTCTTTCATATCTACGGATAAGTGTTTGAGGATAGGTGGAATATAAGTATTTTTATCGGAAATGCAGCAAATCCAAAGACGTTTTTATTCCGGTTCTGGTTTTAGTGACTGGGAAATAGGCGATGTAACTATTATACTGCACAACGGCGTCTATCATCTTTTTCATCTCATTATTCCCAATCATGATTACATCGCGCATGCCGTTTCCAAAGATTGTATATCCTGGAAGCGTGTAAAAAATGCGCTATTTGTAGGCGATCCCGGTGAATGGGATGATGATATGCTGTGGACGATGCATGTATATAAAACCGCCGATGGATTTGAAATGTATTATACCGGGTTGCAGCGAAAGCTCCGGGGAACGAATTCCTTAATAGGTAGGGCGTTTTCTAAGGATTTATATCATTGGGAAAAAAAGAATGAAGGGGTATTCCCCATCGAGTCCAAGGGTCCTTATTATGAAAGTGTAGAAAACAATCCTCGTAAGTGGTTGAGTTTTAGAGATCCGTTTCGTTTCGATTATAACAATCAGACTTATTTTCTGGTATGTGCCCGAGTATCGCATGGGCCTATATCGCGCCGAGGATGTATCGGTCTATTGCAGTATCATGAAAACAAGGTTACTTATTTGCCGCCCCTACATTTTCCAATGGTGTATGACGATCTGGAGTGTCCCTGTATCTTTCAGTTGAACGGGCGCCACTATATTATTGCATCCATAAGAGAAGATGTAAAAGTACGTTACTGGTTCAGTAGCGATATATTGGGGGAGTATCATGCCTTTCATTCTAATGTTTTGCTACCGCAAGGGAACTATGCCGCTCGGGTAGTAGAAAGCAAAAACGGAAAATTGTTGATTTATTCGTTTTTCTATACATCGGGCATGATTAATTCTTATCGGGTGTTTCTTCCTCCCAAGCAATTGGACACCGATGATAGGGGAAGGCTTTTATTGAAGAGTTTCGATCACTGGGAAGAGGTGGCGTATGACGCGGTACAGCAAAATCAGTTCTCTACAGTTAAACAATTATTTAATAATCCTACTGCTACTTTTATCAAGGAAGATAACCGTTGGGTGATGGGCTCTCGAAGCGGATACGAAATATTTGTGTTTGAAAAACCTGCAGACGATTTTATTTGGGAAGGTGTGATATCGGTGGAAGGAATGGGAAAACTGGGATTGGTAACCGACATGGATGAGGAAGGATCGGGATACTATTTTGCTTTTGATGTAATCAACGGCCATGTGGAACTACGTGCTTGGGGGTTCAACGATGCGGATATCCGCTCCAACTTTAAGTTTAAAGTGTTACAGGATAATGTTTTTACCATTAATCCCAAATACACGTACCATTTCAAACTTATTCGCTACGGTAATTATATCGAACTCGTTATTGATGGATTGGTAAAGCTTACTTTAATCGACTATACTTACAGTAATAAGTATATCGGACTTTACTCGGCTTCCTCCGTAGTATCGCTCAATAATAGTTTCATTAAAAAATTACCACCTTTAGAAGACGAATATTTATCTGATCAGGATATCTTTCTAAACTGATTTATCCTCTTTTCGTTTAAAACAATCGATGCGCTACAGACTTTTCTGATCAACCTACAAGAAGTTATTTGACAATGAAGAAAGGTGTTTGTAATCACATTGTTTTTTAGGGTATTATAGCAAAGAGGAGTAACGCATACGATATTTTAAATTGAAGGCACTCTTATTTACTTTTACAGAAACTTTGTACCTTCGGCATATGGCAGTTTTTAAATTCAGGGTATATTTTGAGGAAGACGAGAGCATTTATAGGGATGTGGTAATTAAGCATACGCAGACCTTTTTGGATCTGCATCATGCCATATTGAAGGCGTATGAGTTTGACAACAAACATCAGGCAACCTTTTACAGGAGTAATGATAACTGGCAACAAGGACGGGAAATAACGCTGGAAAAATACGACAAACCATATAAGGCCGAACCCCTTTTGATGGCCGAGACTACTATTGGATCCGAAGTACGTAATACTAATCAGAAATTTACCTATACCTATGATTTTCATAAGCAATGGGGGTTTCTGATAGAATTGATTAATGTGGCGAAGGACGAAGATAGCCGCTTGGACTATCCCGCTGTTGTACGTTCGGAAGGTATCGGGCCCAAGCAGTATGGTACAAAAGGGTTGCTAGGAGACAGGTTTGCGGATATTGAGGAGAAGTACGATCTGGTGCGCGGTGCCGAGGGGTTTAACGAAAAGGATGAAGAGGGTGAAGATTATGGTTTTGAAGATGCTAGCGATGATTATCAAGATGAAGATTAATAATTGTTAAAGACATCAGACCATTGATATAAAAAAGGAATTGCATCATCAAAAATCGATTATTGTAATAGCCGGACCTACCGCCGTAGGTAAAACTACCTACGCTATTGAAGTGGCCCGATATTTTAATACAGTCATTCTTTCTGCAGATAGCCGGCAGTGTTTTAAGGAACTCAATATAGGTGTGGCAAGGCCAACCCCGGAAGAGCTGGCGCAAGTACCTCATTTTTTTATAGCCTCGCACAGCATACACGACGATATTAGTGCGGCATGGTACGAAACCTATGCGTTGGAACTGCTTAAAAAGTTGTTTCAGCAGTATAATACGGTAGTGGTTACCGGAGGAACCGGACTGTATATTAAGGCTCTTGTAGAGGGACTGGATCTCATTCCGCCGGTGGAGAACCATATCCGTCAGCACGTCATCAGCCATTATGAAACTCATGGTATAGGCTGGTTGCAGGAGCAGTTACAACAGCTCGATCCTTGGTTTGTAAAAGAAGGAGAGATGAAGAATCCGCAGCGCATGATGCGAGCTCTTGAAGTAGTATTAGCTACCGGTAGATCAATCATTAGTTACAGAAACACGGGCAGGATACCCCGTAATTTTAATATCTATCAGATTGGTTTGGAACGTCCTCGCGAAGAACTCTATGAGCGTATCAATCAAAGAGTAGATGTGATGATGGCGGCAGGTTTGGAAGCCGAAGCGCGGGAACTCTATCCATATAGACATTTAAATGCACTGCACACTGTAGGTTATAAGGAACTTTTTGACTATTTCGACAATAAATGCTCTCTCGATGAGGCTGTGGCTTTAATCAAGCAAAATACCCGACGTTATGCCAAGCGCCAGATGACCTGGTTTAAAAAACAACAGGGTATGAAATGGATTAATCTTAGTCAAACCGATTCTATATCTCCGGTAATTGCAGAACTATCCCAATAATTACTTGTTATTTCACAGGCCTCTGTTTAAAAACTGGTAAATAGCAGTATCTTCGCAGGCCATATTATAAGCATGGAACAACAAGAACAATCCGATAACATTTTAGAACAGGAACCCCTAGAAGAAGAGAGCTCTGCTGTATTGCAAATCAGTAGGTGGGTAAAGCTGATTACCTCGGTGGGATTTGCAATAGGTACTTTTATTGTAGTGGTAATGCTGACCAGTGGTGCTCAAATTTTGCGGCAGCTGGCTGCAGCACTCCCTATAAAGACAGACGGTATTTATGGTGCTTTGGTTACAGGATTCTTTATGCTGTTTTTTATAACGGCGTTAATCCTGTATTATCTGTATAAGGCAGCACACCTATTGACTCAGGGAGTAAAAGAGCGCAACAGTGTTGTATTGGCTCAGGGCTTCCATTTCCTGAAAAAATTTTTTATAGCGACAGCTATTTTAAGTCTGGTTCAGTTGTTGATTAATCTTACAAACTTATTAAGCTCAATATAGCAGATGGAACCGTTGAACGAAACGCGTCAGGCACCTTTAGGAGACAGTATTTTAACCACTGCTAAGGTAGCGGGTATATCCGCCATTGTTTCTTTACTAGCAACCATTACAGGCGTTATTGCTTTTTTAACCTCTCCTCCAGCTCCGGTTACGGCGGGCGAAGAGGGGCTTGAGGATAATGCGGCTTCGCAGGTTGTCAACAGCGCTTCGTCCATGTCGGTATTTATATCATTAATTATAAGTATGCTGGCCTTTTATTTTTTATATCGTTTTTCTTTTCTTACAAAAAACTCCTTTAAACATAACGATCGCACCCAGCTGGTTAAAGCGTTATATAGCTTGGCTGGATATTTTAGAATATGGGGAGTGATCATGTTTACAGTGGCCATATTTTTCTCGATGGCATTCATTGCTGGCATCCTCACTTCATTGTTTAGTTAACAATCTGTACAGCTCCGTTTATAGCTATGTGTATCCTTCGCTGAGAGGGTAGGTAGCATGGCCTGTTTTTGCATCTTTTCAATTAACTTGCTGGTATGTCGGTATTAAAACAAAAACTGGAACAAAAGTTTATTGAAATCTATCGTAACCTCAATGAGCAGCAGCGCGATGCTGTGAATACGCTCGAAGGTCCTGTGATGGTAATTGCCGGACCCGGAACCGGTAAAACGCAGATACTGGCAGCCCGTATCGGAAAAATTCTCCTAGAAACCGATGCACTGCCTCAAAACATATTATGTCTTACATATACCGATGCCGGTGTAGTGGCCATGCGAAAAAGGTTACAGCAGTTTATCGGTGCCGATGCGTATAAAATTAATATTTACACGTTCCACGCCTTCTGTAACGATGTTATACAGGATAATCTGGATTATTTTGAAAAAAATACCCTCGATCCGATTTCGGATCTGGAACGCGTGGAGTGCTTAAGACAATTGATAGATCAATTCCCCAAAGATCATCCTTTGAAACGCTACAGAGGTGATGTATATTATGAAGCCAATAAGTTGAGTAATCTCTTTTCTGCGATGAAGCGTGAGGGGTGGACAACGGCGTTTCTTTCTCAAAAAATTGATGAATATCTGGTATCATTACCTAATGACGAAAAATATATTTATAAGCAAAATCGAGGAAAGCATAAAAAGGGGGATCTAAGACCTCAATATTATGCCGAAGTGGAAAAAATGGAAAAGCTGCGTGCGGCAGTAAATGAGTTTGACAACTATCAGCAAATTTTAGCACAACGCAAGCGTTACGACTTTGATGATATGATCGGCTGGGTAATCACCGCCTTCTCAGAAAATAAAAACCTGCTGGCCGATTATCAGGAGCGCTATCAGTATATACTGGTAGATGAGTTTCAGGATACAAGCGGTTCGCAAAATAAAATAGTACAGCTACTGATTGAGTATTGGGACTCCCCCAACATATTTGTAGTAGGGGATGATGACCAGAGTATTTACCGCTTTCAAGGAGCGAACGTGGAAAACATGCTGGATTTTGCCAATCAGTATGTACACGATTTAAAAACTATTGTACTTACCAATAACTATCGAAGCACACAACCCATACTGGATATTTCCAAAACCATTATTGAAAAAAATACTGAGCGGCTGGTAAATCAATTGCCCGGTCTTAGTAAAGATTTGGTTGCCGCCAATAAATCCATTAATCACCTACAACATTATCCCGAAATTCTGGAGTACAATACTCAGGCCGATGAAATGGCAGGCATTGTATTCAAGATAGAGGCACTGATACAGCAAGGCGTAGAGCCAGGCCGCATTGCCGTGATTTATCGAGAGAATAAGTACGGTGAGGAATTGGCGAATTATTTCCGGCACAAAGGCATACCTTATTATACCAAGCGTAGTATTAATCTACTTAAAGAGCCATTTATAAGAAAGGTTCTGGATATTCTTTACTACCTAGATGCAGAGCATCACATTCCTTTTAGTGGCGATGAATTGCTATTTGAAATCCTACACTTCGATTTTTATAAAAATCCGCCTATAGAAATAGCCAAACTGAATGTGGAGGTAAATCAAAGAAAGTTTAGCGGTGAGCTTATTTCATTGCGTCAGCTCTTATATCAAAGAGCAAATACACCTGCAGCTACTTTATTTGATGAAGCATTCAACGAAAGTCTGCGTCAGTGTTCCGAAGTTTTTGAGCAGCTGATTGCTGATGTAAGTAATAGTACCATTCAGCAATTGCTTGATAAAATCATTCGTGATGCGGGTGTTTTGCAATACATCATGAATAGCGAACGGAAGATAGAGCTGATGCAATACTTGACGGCTTTTTATGATTTTGTGAAGGAAGAAAACCGCCGCAATCCTGATATGAGTTTGAGCGGTTTGGTCGAACTGATAGATATTATGCAGAAAGAAAACCTACCATTGCCCATGATGCAGGTCACCGGAAGCGATAAAGGCGTCAACCTGCTTACGGCACATGGTAGTAAGGGCCTGGAGTTTGAGTATGTTTTCTTGGCCGGTTGTAATGCTTCTATCTGGGAAGAGAAAAGAAAAAGAAATCAAGACTTCAAGCTCCCACCCAATGTGTTTACATCTGTGGGTGATGAAAAGGAAGCCGAAGAGTTGCGACGTGTATTTTATGTTGCGCTTACACGAGCCGAGAAATATTTATACATCTCTTATGCAAGATTGGATAAGGGTGGCAGGGAATTGGAGCCATCTATGTTTATCGCCGAAATACAGGACGCCCATCCTTTGGAAATTCAGAAACCACAATTCAGTAATGACCAGATGCTCACTTTCCAGCATTTGTTATTTGCCGCTTCGCAGCCGGTATTGGATAGTTTGGAAGATGATTTTGTGGACGGCTTGCTATCTCGCTTTGCGATGAACGTAACGGCATTGAACGCCTATCTTAGTTGTCCTTTGAAGTTTTATTATCAAAATCTTTTGCGCATTCCTGCTGGTAAGAATGAGGCTACGGAATTCGGTAGCGCTGTACATTTTGCCCTAGAGCGGTTGTTTAAAAGAATGAAAGAGGATCCAAATAAAGCTTTCCCTACTATAGAAGTCGTTTTGGGTGATTTCAAGTGGTATATGGAGCGGCATCGGGAAAGTTTTACCAGAGAGGCTTTCGAAAGAAGAATGGAACAAGGCTCTATTATTTTACCCGCCTACTATGAAAAATATGTACAAGAATGGAATAAGGTAGTGGTACTGGAGCTGAATGTAAAAGGGGTGGTTGTAGAGGGTATTCCGTTAAAAGGTAAAATCGACAAGTTGGAATTTGACGGAAAGAATGTAAATGTGGTGGATTACAAAACCGGTAATCCCGATAATGCCAAAGTCAAAACCAACCCTCCCGATGAGAAAAACCCTGATGGAGGTGATTACTGGAGACAGGCAGTCTTTTATAAAATCTTATTGGACAATTACGAGCTCAAGGATTGGAGAGTAGTAAGTACCGAGTTTGATTTCATCGAGCCCAACACAAAAGATGAATTTAAGAAGCTGAAGATTGTTATATCACCGGAGGATGTGGATATTGTAAAAGGCCAGATAAAAACTGTGTGGGAGCGAATTCAGAACAAAGATTTCTACAAAGGTTGTGGGAAGAGCGATTGTCACTGGTGCAATTTTGTGAAGGACAACTATTTGTATAGCCATTTGGAGGAAATAACCGAAGATGAGGAAGTAGAATAGTTGCGATTTACAATTGTTGTATTTTTATAATATTTAAATGGGTGGCTCTTTAGGCTACATTTCCATATTAAAAAAATAATAATTTTTGTGTATTTTTTATTTTTCCATTATTGAAAAAACATAAAAGTTTATATACCTTTGAGCCCCCGTGTACATTTATGTATAGTAAGGGAAGCAAACAATTATTATTTAACGCCTTAAATTTCTATTTAAAATGGCAGCAAAGATCAGATTGCAAAGACACGGCTCAAAAAAAAGGCCCTTTTACTTCATTGTAGTTGCTGATGCAAGGAGCCCACGTGATGGTAAATTCATCCAAAAAATTGGAACCTACAATCCTTTGACCATCCCAGCTACAATCGAACTGGACCGTCAGAAAGCTTTAGAATGGTTGAACAAAGGTGCTAAACCAACCGATACTGTTCGCCGTATTCTGAGCTTTAAAGGTGTATTGTACTTAAAGCACCTATTGCGCGGCGTAAAGCTAGGCCTCTTTGATGAAAACGTAGCGATGCAAAAATTCACAACTTGGAGTGCTGAACACGAAGAGCTTATCAAAAAACGCCAGCAAAAAGCTATCGAAGAAAGAAAAGCTAAACGTAAAGCAGCAGCTAGCGCAGCTCCACGTAAAGTGTCTGAGGCCAAAGCAGAAACTCCTGCCCCTGAAGAAAATGCTGAAGGTGGAGAGGCTTAGTAGATGCTTATGAAGCAAAGACATTAAGGCGGTAACGGTATTCCCGGCCGCCTTTTTTATTAAAATCATCAGAGGCACTGCCTTATACTAATATTAATCTGATAATAAGCTATTTGTAAAATATTTACGTGTCAGTATGGCTACTGAAAATGTAAACGGCTACATAAGTATAGGTAGATTTGCAGCCACACATGGCTTACAGGGATTTCTAGTGCTGAAGCATGTGCTAGGTAAAAAAACTACACTAAAAGGATTAAAAGCGGTTTTTATCAAAGATAAAACCGGAAGTTTCATTCCCTGGTTTCTCGAATCCAGCAAGGTAAAAACCGATTCGGAATCTTACATCAAGCTGGAAGGTATCAATACTATGGAAGCCGCACGCCCTCTGGTACAAAAAGAAGTATGGCTTACCGAGGCCGATTTTCGAGCGCATACGGCTAAAAACGCCCCCATTAGTTTATTACATTACACTATCATTAACGACGATGAAGAGCTAGGTGCCATACAAGAAATTATCGAACAGCCCCACCAGGTTTTGTGTCGTCTTGAAATCAATGGTAAGGAAGTATTGATTCCTTTACACGAAGAAACCCTTATTAAGGTAGATAATAAAGCCCAAAAAGTGTATGTAAGCCTGCCTGAGGGTCTACTGGACATTTATTTATCCTAAAGATGCTTATCTTTCTGTTATGAATATCAAACAACACATTGCACAGCATTTAATTGATGTGCATCGTGGTGGTAATTGGACAGAAGTAAGTATTGCCGAGGTTTTAAAAGACGTCAGCTGGGTAGAAGCCTGCAGCATTACCCCCTTCTCTCCCAATAGTATTGCCATGCTGCTACATCATATTACGTACTGGAACCGTATTCTAACTATGCGTGGCCGTAACTCTAATCCTCCCATTGCTAAGGACAACGGAATGAAAGTTACCATCAATAGTGAAGCCGAGTGGGAAGCACTGAAGCGCGATAATCTTTATTCGGCCGAAGAACTAGCCACGGTAATCGAAGGATATGATGATAGCGGATTGTTTGCTCCTATATTGCCTGGGAAGTCAAGTGCTTACAAAACTTTTCAAGGCCAGGTAGAACATGTGCACTATCATCTAGGTCAGATGGTGATGCTGAAAAAATATATCCGCAATCGTAAATAATTGCTATAGGAGAGATAATAAGGTCTGCAATAGGTATAGCGCTACACCGATTTTTACACCTAATTTTGCCACCTTGAGTGCACCGAAACCCTATATTGCCCATTTTGATCTGGATTCTTTTTTCGTTTCGGTGGAGTTATTGCTCCAACCCGCACTGAAAGGGAAGCCGGTAATTGTTGGCGGTTCTGTCAACCGTGGCGTAGTTTCTACTTGTAGTTATGAGGCGAGAAAATATGGGGTACATTCGGCAATGCCCATGGCGCGTGCCCTCAAGCTGTGTCCACAGGCTATAGTGTTGAAAGGCAATCCTCAGTACTATCAGCATTATTCCAATATTGTTACGGAAATTATTGCGTCGCGAGTTCCTTTGTTTCAGAAGGCCTCTATAGATGAGTTTTACTGCGATCTAACGGGAATGGATCGATTTTTCAACGTCAGCGAATACACCCGTAAATTGAGAGAAGAAATTATTGAAAAAACAGGCCTGCCTATTTCTTGCGGCCTTGCTTCTTCTAAATTTATCAGTAAAATTGCCACTAACGAGGCCAAACCCAATGGCTTTCTCGAAGTACCCCATGGTAAGGAAAAAGAATTTTTATGGCCATTGGGGATAGAAAAAATCAACGGTGTAGGCAAACAAACCGAACCGCGTCTGCGCGCAATGGGCTTACATACTATAAAGGACATTGCACACACACCTATTGAAGTATTGGAGCAGCAATTAGGTAAATGGGGCCGTAGCCTATGGTATAAAGCCAATGGCATCGACAACAGCCCATTGGAAACCGAATGGGAGCAGAAAAGCATCAGCCATGAAACCACTTTTCATGAAAATCAAACCAATATTGACTTTTTGCATACTCAATTGGTGCGACTTACGGAGAAATGTGCCTACGACCTCAGACAGGAAGAAAAACTTACCGGATGCATTGCCGTGAAAATCCGGTATAGCGATTTTGAAACCATTACTAGGCAGGAAACGATTCCTTACACTTCTCTAGACGATGAATTGATTGAAAAGGCAAAGGAAATTTTTAACAAGTTTTATCAAAAAGGGCGCCCCCTGCGATTGGTAGGAGTGCGGTTGAGTCAGCTGGCGAGTAATGGCATGCAGATGAATTTGTTTAACAATCAGGATAGTAAGCTCAATTTGTACAAAGCGGTAGATGATATTAAAAATAAGTTTGGTAATGCCAGTATTACAAAAGCTGTGGTAGCCAGAAAGCCATAGAGTGTTTTAGGTATCAGCGGTAAATAATTATTATACTCACATAAAACATAACTTCGCAAAAGTCATTATTTATTCCATACTATATGAACGAAAAATTTGTACAACGCATCGCTAATGAGCTGGAAGAAATTAAAGCTTCCGGCTTATATAAGACGGAACGTATCATTACCGGTCCGCAGGGAGCAGAGATTGAAGTAAACGGAAGAAAAGTACTCAATTTCTGCGCGAATAACTACTTGGGCTTATCTTCTCATCCCGATGTTATAAAAGCAGCCCATGCCACAATCGATTCACGAGGATATGGCATGAGTAGTGTACGCTTTATCTGCGGTACACAGGATATTCATAAAGAGCTGGAGCGAAAATTGTCCGAGTTCTTGGGAACAGAAGATACCATTCTTTATGCAGCTGCTTTTGATGCCAATGGCGGTGTGTTTGAGCCATTGTTCAATGATCAGGATGCCATCATTTCCGATGCATTAAACCATGCGAGTATTATCGATGGGGTAAGACTGTGTAAAGCACAACGCTTCCGTTATGAGCACAACAATATGGCCGATCTCGAGGCCAAATTGCGAGAAGCTGCAGGTTGTCGTAGTCGCATTATTGTTACGGACGGTTCTTTCAGTATGGATGGAACCATTGCACAGTTGGATAAAATCGTTGAGCTGGCTGAGAAATACGATGCAGTGATTATGGTGGATGAAAGTCACTCTTCCGGATTTCTAGGCAAAACTGGTCGTGGTACGCATGAGTATCGTGGTGTGATGGGGAAAATAGATATTATTACAGGCACACTTGGTAAAGCACTGGGAGGGGCATCCGGAGGATTTACTTCGGGGCGTAAGGAAATTATCGATATGCTTCGGCAGAAATCACGTCCATATTTGTTTAGTAACACTCTGGCCCCGGCAATTGTGGGTGCATCGATTGCTGTGCTGGACATGCTTTCGGCTTCTACACATTTGCGTGATAAGTTAGAGTATAATACCAAGTATTTCCGTGAAAAAATGACCCAGGCCGGTTTCGACATTAAGCCCGGCGACCACCCTATTGTGCCCATTATGCTTTATGATGCAGTGCTGGCAGCTAAGTTTGCCGACCAATTGCTTAATGAAGGAGTATATGTGATCGGCTTCTTTTATCCCGTAGTGCCTAAAGGGCAGGCGCGCATTCGCGTGCAACTGAGTGCCGCGCATGAACAGGAGCATCTGGACAAGGCTATTGCGGCTTTTACAAAAGTGGGTAAAGAGTTAGGCGTGTTAAAATAAATTTCGATTAATCATAAATTTTGTCCCTCTAACAACAGTTAAAGCTATGCGTGCTTTATCAAAATACACGCTCATGGCGATTTGCATCATAGCTTATGCATGCTGTGCAGGACAAAGTGCGCCTCCTATGGCTCAATATCCTTCTCCCATGAAGGAAGAGGTGCGTAAACACGACCGCATTACTTTCGATATAACAACAGGAACCGTAATTACGCTAGACAGCATTTTATCCAAGCCGGTTACGGTATATGTGCCGAAGAAGTTGCAGCAAACTTCTTCGGCAGACCTGTTAATTCACTTTCATGGCTTGCCTTATGTTGTAGCCTACGCAGCAGAGCAATACAAAGGCAACGTAGTTGCAGCCGTAATCAATTTGGGCTCAGGATCGGGTGTGTATGCTAATGAGTTCAAAAATGCAGCCTTGCTTGAACAACTGGAGAGAGCTATCGTAACGGCCCTCTCGAAACATTATGGCCATCTATTTCAAAGACAAAGGCTGTTATTGAGCGGCTTTAGTGCGGGTTACGGAGCCATTAGAAGTATTTTACAGGAAGAGCGGCTTTTTAATAAAGTTCATGCCGTACTGTTGCTGGATGGCTTGCACGCTAGTTATATTCCCGAACGTAAAGTGCTTGCTGAAGGTGGCTCGATCGACTCCATAAGTTTGCGTCCCTTTGTGCAATTTGCCGCCGAAGCAGCAAATCTTCATTCCGGGAAGAAATTTTTATTTACCCATTCCGAAATCTTTCCCGGTACTTTTGTAAGTACCACCGAAGCTGCTAATTATTTATTACGTCAGTTGCATATTGAAATTAGACCTGTATTGAAATGGGGCCCCGGCGGCATGCAACAGATAAGTGAAGCCTCTAAAGGTAATTGTACGGTGATGGGCTTTGCTGGTAATTCAGCTCCGGATCATGTGGATCATTTTCATAATTTATATTACTTTTTGAACCGGTTATAATCAGTGCATAGTATTATTATGATGAAAAGCATTTTTTTAAGTATGGTCGCAACAGCCTTATTTGTCTGTGCAGGTTGGGCACAATTCCCCAATGGCAATCAGATATCTTCTGATAATGATAAAAAAGGAGCATCCAGCGATTTGAGGTTTGATCCCGATGCTACTGTAGTCACACATCATACAGCAACAATTAATGGCAAAGTGATCCCCTATAAAGCTGTGGCAGGAACAATGCCTGTTTGGGATGAAGATGGTAAAACCATTGCCGGTTTGTTCTTTGTTTATTACGAACGTACCGATATCAAAGATAAAAGCACCCGCCCCATAACTATTTCTTTTAACGGTGGCCCGGGTTCCGCATCTGTATGGATGCACATTGGTTACACCGGTCCTGTATTGCTGAATATAGATGATGAAGGGTATCCTGTACAGCCATACGGTTTTAAGGAAAACCCATATTCCATACTAGATGTTACGGATATTGTGTATGTAGATCCTGTTAATACCGGTTATTCTAGGGTCACCCGCAAAGATGTACCCAAAGAAAAATTTTTTGGCATTAATGCCGATATCAAATATCTGGCAGGATGGATTAATACATTTGTGACGCGGTACAACCGCTGGGCCTCCCCCAAATTTTTGATTGGGGAAAGTTATGGAACTACCCGTGTTTCGGGATTGGCCTTAGAGTTACAGGACAACTATTGGATGTATCTAAACGGGGTAATTCAGGTTTCTCCTACCGATCTCGGAATAGAGCGAGGTTCCGTTACTGCCAGTGCATTACGCTTGCCCTATTATGCAGCCACGGCTTGGTACCATAAAAAGCTGCCTGCAGATTTGTTGCAAAAAGATCTGATAGAGGTATTACCCGAGGTAGAAAATTTCACACTGAACGAATTACTGCCTGCTATGCATAGAGGCGGATTTTTGGAGTCGGGAGTGAAGCAAAGTCTTGCAGCTAAGATGGCGCGATATTCGGGACTTTCGGAGAAAACCATTCTGCAAAATAATCTTTCCATCAGCACGAATTTATTCTGGAAAGAACTACTGAGAGACGAAGGTTTTACGGTTGGGCGTCTCGACTCTCGCTATAAAGGCATCGATAAGCGCGTAGCAGGCGAAAGTCCCGACTTTAATGCGGAGCTCACAGCATGGCTGCATGCTTTTACCCCTCCCATTAATATGTATTTGAGGAACCAGCTTAATTACAAGACGGACCTTACTTATAATATGTTTGGAAACGTGTGGCCTTGGGATAATAAAAACAATCAGACCGGAGAAAATCTGCGAAAGGCCATGGCAATAAATCCTTATTTACATTTACTGGTTCAATCAGGCTATTATGATGGTGCCTGTGATTATTTCAATGCAAAATACAATATGTGGCAAATGGATCCTTCCGGAAAATTAAAAGACAGGATGTTTTGGGAAGGATATCGTAGCGGACATATGATGTATCTTCGGAAAGAAGATTTAAGAACTAGCAACGAAAGTTTGCGTAGTTTTATCAGCAAGGCTGTTAGGGCCGCCTCTCAACCAGCAAAATATTGATATTTATTTTAAACTTTGTCTATATTAATTATTAATTACTTTTGTCGCCGTTTTGTATGGACGCACTACTAAGTAAGATAGATCGCTCAAAGCTACCCCGGCATATTGCCATTATTATGGATGGTAATGGCCGTTGGGCAGAAGAGCAGGGGGAAGATCGCCTGTACGGCCACTATCATGGCGTGGAAAGCGTTAGGGATATAGTGGAGGGCTGTGCAGAGATCGGTATTCAATATCTTACATTGTATGCGTTTAGTACGGAAAACTGGGAGCGTCCTGAATATGAAGTGTCTGGTTTGATGGAGCTACTGGTGGCCACTATCAGGAAGGAAATCGTTACACTTCATAAAAATAATATAAAACTGCATGTGATAGGCGATTTAACCATGCTACCGCCCCATGCGCAGAAAGAGTTACAAGAGGCTTTAAATCTGACAGCCAGCAATACGGGGTTGAACCTGATTATGGCGCTAAGTTATAGTGGTAGATGGGAAATTTTAAATGCTGTAAAGCAAATAGCCTGCGATGTAGAAAATAATAAGCTGCAAGCAGCGAATATAAATCAGGAAGTGTTTCAGAAGTACTTGTGCACCAGTGAGTTTCCCGATCCTGAGCTGATGATTCGCACCAGTGGAGAATACCGGATTAGTAACTTTTTATTGTATCAGCTGGCCTATTCCGAATTGTATTTTACGAATGTGCGTTGGCCCGAGTTTCGGAAGAAAAATCTTTATGAGGCCCTGCTGAACTATCAGATAAGGGAACGCAGATTTGGAAAAACTTCAAAACAAATTCAGGAACAATAAACTGTGTGGGCAATAGAAAAGATCCCATTCCGTGTTGTGGAGGTATGGCGAAGGTATTATTTTAACAAGGTTTTCCAATTTTTCCCTTTAATTTGCCGCCGCAAGAGGAAAAATGTGGGATGGTATTGTGAGTTTTATTAACTTCCTGCTTTTGCAAAAACTTAAATTGATTACCGATATTTAAACCCCATATGCGTTTTTTTTTATTCAGGTTTTGTGTTTCGATTATTTTAATAACCACGGTAAACTTTGTTTTTGCTCAAAACGATACGGTACCCGTATCCCCTGTTGATCCTCAGCTGGAACAATGGCTCTCTTCGCATACGCCCAAGGAATATACCATACGGAACGTTACTGTTACCGGTGCTACTTATCTTGACTCCTCTATTTTATTATCTGTAGCCGGTTTACATAAGGGACAAACTTTTACTTATCCAGGCACCGATCTTTTCGCCAGAGCTATTCAGAA
The DNA here is from genome assembly GCF_036409055.1 of Niabella digestorum. Lineage (NCBI taxonomy): Bacteria > Pseudomonadati > Bacteroidota > Chitinophagia > Chitinophagales > Chitinophagaceae > Niabella > Niabella digestorum. The sequence continues at coordinate 128,266 of NZ_JAZGLY010000001.1, forward strand.
TTTGTGGAGGCAAAAACTGGTGTCCGATATACAGATTTATCTTACCCGTGTCATCGGCGATCAGGTGGACTTGGAAGTGGCCGTACGGGAAATGCCACGTTTGGGCGATTTTAAATTTGAAGGAGCCAAGAAAAGTGAGCAGGAAGAGCTGATTAAAAAAACAGGGATTGCTAAACAAACTACCATCCTCTCTGAAAATACCCGCCGTAATATTATCGATGTTACAAAAGGTTTCTATGAAGAAAAAGGGTTTTATGGTGTAAAAGTAGATCTGATTGAAAGACCCGACCCGGTATTCAGAAATTCCAATGCACTTACCATAAAAATTGACAGAGGCAAAAGAGTTAAGATTGATGAGATCAACTTTTTCGGAAACGAAAATGTGCGCAGCATTAAGCTGAAAAAGCAAATGAAGGGAACTAAAGAAATGACGAAAATGACGCTGTTCCCTTCGCAATATGTAAGCAGCTATGGTCCTAAAAAACACTACGGACTTCATGAATATTCTAAAGAGTGGGGATTCCTTTCAGGAAGTAAAACTTTGGAAGTATTGGATCCTTATTTCCGGTTTAAATTCTTCTCTTCTTCCAAATTCAATCAGAAAAAATACGTAGAGGATAAGGAAAAAGTATTAAAATACTTCAACTCTAAAGGATACAGAGATGCTCAGATTCTTGCCGATACCCAAGTAATTCAGAACAACAAGATGTATGTGGATATTAAGGTGAAAGAAGGGCGCCAGTATTATTTCGGTGATGTTGTTTGGAAAGGTAACTCTGTGTATAGCGATACTCTGCTGAATCAGATCCTCAATATTCACAAAGGTGATATTTACGATGCTAGCGTACTTAATAAGGCGCTGGGGCTGGAGCCGAGCCAGGATGTTCAGGATATCGCCACGGCTTATCGCGATAGAGGATATTTGTTCGTGTCCATCATACCTGTTGAAACAAAAATCTATAACGATACCATCGACCACGAAATTAGAATTGTGGAAGGGCCTCAAGCCCGCATCAAGAACATTAACATTCGTGGTAACGATCGTACTAAAGAGCATGTAATTCGCAGAGAGATGCGTATTTATCCGGGCGATCTGTACAGCCAGACTGCACTAATGCGTACCATCAGAGAATTGAATGCACTGAATTATTTCGAACAAGAGTCCATCAACCCGCAGCCGGTGCCTAACCAAAGCGACGGAACAGTAGATATCAACTGGAATCTTAAAGAAAAATCTTCTGACCAGCTTGAGCTTTCTGCCGGATGGGGTGGAGGTATCGGCCTTACCGGAACTTTGGGGGTAACCTTCAATAACTTTTCTATCAGAAATATTTGGAAAAAAGAGGCATGGGATCCGCTACCTGTAGGTGATGGACAAAAATTAAGTATTCGTGTGCAGTCTAACGGACGTGCCTATCGTTCGTACAACTTTGCCTTTACTGAACCCTGGTTAGGCGGTAAGAAGAGAAACTCACTGATACTGTCTTACAACAACAGTAAATTCTACAATATCGATTTCTCGAATTATTATACTACAGGAAGATACGAGTACGACAGAAACAAATCGCTTACTGTAAACGGATTTTCCATTGGATTGGGTAAACAGCTGAGATGGCCCGATGACTATTTCTACATCACTTATACCGCAGCACTTACCCGATATAATGTAAAAAATATGGGGGATGTATATGGATTGCCGTTCAATACAGGTATTTCCAACAACCTGAGCTTTAAAATTGCGGTACAACGCAACTCAGTATCGGATCCTATCTTCCCTCGCAGTGGTAGCGATATTATGGCGAGTGTGCAAGCAACCCCGCCTTACTCTTTATGGAAGACGCCAACCAGTGAAGATCAATATAAAAATGTGGAATACCATAAGTGGCGTTTCAGCTCCACTTGGTATGTACCATTGGGGCGTCCTAAAGGGGAAAATAAGGACAGACAGTTTGTGCTGAAGTTTGCTGCCAAGTACGGTTTCATGGGGCGCTACAACTCCAAGATGGGCTACTCTCCGTTCGAACGTTTCCAGTTGGGTGATGCCGGTTTGCAAAATACCTACTCACTTACCGGATTTGATGTAGTAGCGCTAAGAGGTTATCCGATTTTTGCTACTTCTGATCCTACTATTAACCCCGATAATGCCAATACCGGTGATTTTAATAATCTATTCACGATATTTAACAAATATCAGGCAGAACTTCGTTATCCTTTAGTGATTAATCCCAGCAGTACGATTTTTGGACTTGCCTTTTTCGAAGCTGCTAACGGTTGGAGGGATTACAAGGATTATAACCCGTTCAAGTTGCGCAGGAGCGTAGGTTTGGGTATGCGTTTCTATCTGCCTATGTTTGGTCTGTTAGGATTTGACTACGGTGTCGGATTAGACAGACTGAGACCTGGCGGTGGCTTGAAAGACTCCGGTAAATTTACCTTCATGCTGGGCTTTGAGCCGGAATAATCTTTATTTTACGGTTCTTTGTTAAAGAAAGACTTTCTAAGGATAAGCAACTTTGGTATGGCTTATGCCGTCAAATAAAGGACAATTTTATTGAACTAAATCCTAAAAGTTCAGTCGTATCTGTCTGAGCGAATGTTTTAAAATATAAAACGATGAAAAGAATTTTACTTGTATTAGTGGTATCGCTTTTGGCTGTACAATACAGTTCGGCACAGAGATATGCTATTATTGATACGCGCTATATTTTTGAAAAGATGCCCGAGTACAAAGAAGTGCAGCAGAAGATAGAAGAACAGGCCGCAACTTGGCAAAAGGAAATTGATGCCAAACAAGCAGAACTGGACAGAATGTATAAGGCTTACGATGCAGAAGAAGACATGATGAGTACCGAGCTTAGGAAAAAGAGGGAAGAGGAATTATTTAACAAAGAAAAGGAGTTGCGAGATTTGCAGAAAAAACGCTTTGGTTTTGAGGGCGATTTATTCCAAAAACGCCTAGAACTCATGGAGCCTTTGCAGAAAAAACTCAACGAAGCTGTAAAAAGACTTGCAGCAGCCAATGGTTACGATTTAATTTTGGATAAAAGTGAAGGCAAATCCATTATATTTGCCGACCCAAAGTTGGATAAAAGCGACGAACTGCTTAAAGAACTACGGCGTAAATAATTTTAAAATTAAAATTTTAAAAAAACTATTATTAACACAAAAGTGATAGAACTGCAATGTACAGCTAACTTACGCGTTGTATAGATGTGTTCTGTCCAGAGTTTAGAAAATTAAAAAGTATACTAAATGAAACAAGTAAAATTTCTTGCACTGACATTAGGATTGGTTGTTGCAAGTGTGTTCGGCGCCAATGCGCAGAAAATTGGTTATGTTGATGCAGAAGGCCTGGTATTCTCTCTTCCGGAGATTCAGCAGGTACAGCAAGAGCTTCAGAAATATCAGAATGACTCTATTGGACCAAGATTCGAACAATTGTCTTCTGAGTACAAAGAAAAAGACAGTATTTACCGCGACACAAAAACTGCTGCTTCCGTAAAGAATCTTCTGGAAAAAGATTTGGCTGATCTGTCTATGCAATTACAAAACTGGCCCCAGATTGCTGGCCAAATGAACCAAATTAAGCAAGCTCAATTAATGCAGCCTTTAAACAAAAAAGTGATGGATGCTATAAACGCCGTGGCTAAAGAAAAAGGGTATGCTTATGTATTGAGCCCAGATGCGCTGATCGTAGCACCTCCCGGAGATGATATTACTCTGGCTGTAGCACAGAAATTAGGTATTAAGATACCTACCAACAACGCTCCGGCTAATAATTCGAATCAGAAATAACAGAATTCGGATATATAACGATATAAAAACCGCTCAAATAAGAGCGGTTTTTTATTTTTGACCAAAATCTTCTTATACATGCAGCAGGCGGCGCCCATAGGGGTTTTTGATTCTGGTTACGGAGGCCTTACCGTTCTCAGAGAACTTGTTCGTCAACTACCGCTGTATGATTACATCTATTTAGGTGATAATGCTCGAGCTCCTTATGGAACCCGTTCTTTTGAAACCGTCTACCACTATACACTTGAAGCGGTAAATTGGTTTTTTGCTCGGGGGTGTCATCTGGTTATACTTGCCTGCAATACGGCATCTGCTAAAGCCTTACGTAATATTCAGCAAAAAGATTTGCCGCGAATAGCTCCCCAGAAAAGAGTGTTGGGTGTTATACGTCCTACGACGGAAATTATTGGTGAGTATTCTCAATCTGGAGAAGTAGGAATTCTCGCCACCTCGGGAACCGTAGCTTCAGAATCATATCCTATTGAAATTCAGAAGTTTTTTCCAGAAGTGAAAACCTTTCAGGAAGCATGTCCCATGTGGGTACCCATTATCGAGAACGACGAAATCGATAATCCCGGTACGGTGCACTTCATAAAAAAGCATATTCATAATTTACTTCAGAAAGGCCCAAACATCGATGTCGTATTATTGGCATGCACACATTATCCATTGATGCGCAATAAGATACAGGAATATTTGCCTGTATCTGTAAAACTTCTCAGTCAGGGAGAAATAGTGGCCCAAAGTCTGGAGAATTACTTACAGCGGCATCCGGAGATAGAGGAAAAATGTAGTAAAAATGGCCAAATTCAGTTTTTTACGACCGATTCTACCGAGGATTTTGACCGTAAAGGCTCTTTATTTTTTGGAGAAACGGTAAAAAGTCAGCGTGCAAACCTAGGCGAACCCACAAAGTTTTAAATTTGGGGGCTTAAACTTCTGAACTTTTCCCTACCTTTGCCATCCTTTCACAAACAGGAGATGTGGTGGTCTCCTGGTATTAAGAATAATTTCAGCATGTTCTCCCATGCTATTCATTCAGTAAAAGTGAAAAATAGAAGATATTATGAAACGTACTTATCAACCGCATCGTCGCCGTCGTAAAACTGTACATGGTTTTCGTAAGCGCATGCAAAGCGCTAATGGTCGTAAAGTATTGGCAAGACGTCGTGCAAAAGGCCGTAAGAAATTGACTGTTTCTGACGAAAGAAGATTGAAATAACTCCCATATAGCATACAGTCAGCACAAAATCATTGAATAGCTCCGATTTCGGGGCTATTTTTGTTATCCAGGGATGAATTGTAAACCGTAATTTCAGCGCATGAAACCCAACGCTTTTCCTAAATCGCAGCGTCTAAAGAGTCGAAAAAAGCTGCAGCAGCTTTTTTCACAAGGGAAAAGTGTGCGTGTATATCCAATACGGTTGGTGTATCTTGTAGAACCTTATTCCTCCGGAGAGGTAAAGTGCAGTGTAGGAGTGAGTAGCAAATATTTTAAAAAAGCGGTGCAGCGCAATCGCATTCGGCGATTGATGCGCGAAGCCTACCGCCTGCAACAGCACGAGATAAAAAATTTTGCTGCCGCTAACAATAAAGCCATAGCGCTGTTTTTTTTATATACAGGTAAAGAAATGCCCACATACGCACAGGTTTTTGAATGTGTAGGTAACCTCCTAAAGAAAGTATTCTCTTCACAAAATGCGATGGATACTCAAAATATGTAGTCTTCCCTTTATTGCATTGATAAAGCTTTATCAATGGGTGATATCTCCTTGGTTAGGACCAAAATGTCGTTATACCCCTACCTGTTCGCAGTATGCAGTAGAAGCGCTTAGGAAGTACGGTATTTTTAAAGGACTTTGGCTTTCTATAAAAAGAATTTCAAGATGCCATCCATGGGGAGGAAGTGGGTATGATCCCGTCCCCTGATCGTATTAAATAACCTTAAAACTTTCCACATGATTTCTGGAATCGGGCTGGATGTAATAGAAGTAGACCGAGTACGGGAAAAAATCGAAAAAGAGCAGGGCTTCAGAGAGTTGGTATTTAATGAAGAAGAAATAGCCTATTGCGAGCCTAAGACCCATAAATACGAACATTATGCTGCTCGTTTTGCAGCCAAGGAAGCTTTTTTTAAAGCCTTGGGAACTGGCTGGGCCAATGGTACTGCTTATAATGAAATATTGATTTTGGGGGATGATGCAGGTAAACCCGAGATCGCTCTCAAAGGTACCACCGCCGTAACATTAGAAAATCTGGATCTATCCAAGGTTAAAGTCTCTCTCAGCCATCTGAAAAATATAGCCGCTGCTGTGGTGGTAATTGAAGCTTAAAAGTTGAAGATTAGCGTCGGTCTTTTTTCTTTCCGGATTGATGTTTATTGCCGGAGGCTTTATGTTGCGAGTGGCCGCCCTTTTTATGTTTTCTTTTTTTCTCGGCTCTTTCCAAGGCACGTAGTGAGGTTTGTCCTACCACATCCACAAATTCCGGTTCTACTTCTTTGGGCTGAGCAACAGCAAGCTCCACGGCTTCCAAATCTTCCGGAATAATATTCTGGTCATTGAGCTCTTTTATTTTTTTAACGCGCTCTATGGTAAGTGGATATTGTTTGGTACTATCGGGTAGCGCGTACCACATCAGGTTTTTGAAAATATCTTTTTTGATCAGGTAGGCTTTGCCTTTGGCTACCTCCAGCTGATCGCAGTCGTTAGGAAATGCTTGTAATGCGTCCAGATAGGTATCCAGTTCGTAGTTGAGGCAACATTTCAGACGCCCACACTGACCGCTCAGTTTGGTCTGATTAATGGACAAGTTTTGGTAGCGGGCTATTGAGGTGTTGACAGATTTAAAATCGGTGAGCCAAGTGGCGCAGCAAAGTTCGCGGCCACAACTTCCGATACCACCCACTTTTCCGGCTTCCTGTCGTGCACCAATTTGGCGCATTTCAACCTTCACTTTAAACTCGGCAGCATACACTTTAATCAGCTCTCTGAAATCTACCCTTCCGTCGGCAATATAGTAGAAGGTGGCTTTTCTGCCGTCGGCCTGTATTTCTACCTGGCTTACTTTCATGTCCAGGTTCATTTGGCGTGCGATGGCTCTGCTTCGAATCAGCGCTTCTGGCTCTCGAGCCTTGTTGATGCGTCGAAGTTCTAGGTCGCGCTCAGTTGCCGGTCGCAGAATTTTTTTCATGTCGGTATTGATTTCACTAACGCCGTACTTCTTCATTTGCAAGCGCACAATCTCTCCCGTAAGAGAAACTTCGCCCACGTCAAAACCACCAACCCCTTCTACGGTTACCAGGTCGCCTTTTTCAAAATATTGTAATGTGGTATTTCTAAAAAAATCTTTTCGGGAACCTTTGTTAAAGCTGACTTCTACTACATTGCAGTAATCGTCAGCATCGGCTATGGGCAAATTACGCAGCCAATCGTATGTATTCATACGATTGCAGCCACCGGTACTACAACCCCCGTTGCTTTTACAACCTTTTGGTTTACTGCCGTTAGCAGTACCACAGTTAGTACAGCCCATGTTTGCAATCTTATTAAAAATAACGGGAGGAAGTATGCGAAATCGTGGCGTAAAATACAATATAGACAGCTAGTTGTTGCTGCAATTTATATGTATAAAAAGCTGAAATACAGCTTATTATTATTCAAATATGCAAACCTTAACGGTATGATTAACACGTAATTCGCTCTTTCTCTCCGTTGCCTTTTCCTCAAAAATTTTGTTATCCAAACTCACTTACCAATGTATCTCAATCGCCCAAAAGTACAACTTTGTCCTGAATGATATGATAAATTTTTAGTGTAAGTGCCATGAATAACATTTTGCCATGGGCGTTTCTTTCGATATAATAGGAAGCCTTATCCAATTCTTCGACGATAGCTTGCTGTTGTTCAATGCCTGTAAATTTGTTCAAGCGCACGGCAAAATCTTTTTCTTTTTCTGGATATTGCTCTGCCAAGTGAGGTAGCACCTGTATGCGTATGGCCAGATGTATTAAATGATTGAAATACCGAAGGAATTGTTTTTGCTCTTCTCGCCCTAGCTGTCCAATTTCTTCTACCCATTTTACCTGAGCCAGGGGGCCATTTTTCAATATACTATTTAGCCATTCCCTCAACAAATTGTGCCAGTCTTCATTAGTATACTGCACCATATGCAGGGCTTCTCTGTAGTTACCTTCGCTGATAGCAGCCACACGTGCTGCCGTTTGTTCATCGGTATTATTACGGCTTATTAAAGCCTGCCTTATGTCGTCGTTGCTAAGCTGTGGTACCTTTATGAGCTGACATCGGCTCAGAATGGTGGGCAGTATCTGACTTTCATTTTCGGCTACCAATAAAAAAACGGTGCGTTCCGGAGGCTCTTCAATGAGTTTCAACAATTTATTCCCTTCGTTGCCCAAATACTCGGGCATCCACATAATCAATACTTTATATCCGCCCTCAAAGCTTTTCAGGTTGAGTTTTCGGGTGATGTCATTACACTCATGAGCGGTAATATTACCCTGCTTGTTTTCGGCGCCTATGAATTGTAGCCAGTCGTATACATTACCGTATGGAGAGGTTTTGATAAAAGACCTCCATTCCGCAATGTAATCGGTACTGATAGGCGGTGTTCCCGATTTTTTGGTTACTACTGGATAACTGAAATGGATATCCGGATGTTGCAACTCAGCGGCTTTAAGACAGGAAGCACAAACACCACAGGCGTCGGTCTGCCACTCGGTAGCAATTTCCGACTCAGCGGGCAGCTCCTCTCCGAAAAGACTAGGCCCTACAGGGACTGCGGGTTTTGGAGTATTTTTTTCACAAACTATATATTGGGCAAATGCAATAGCTAGTGGCAGGGCTCCGCTTCCTTCTTTACCCAGAAAGAGCATAGCGTGCGCCAGCCGGTTTTCTTGCATTAGCTGTGTAAGCTCAGTTTTTAACACAGGTTGTCCTATGACATCTTTAAACTGCATACTGCAAGGTAAGGGGAATTGATGTAATTAACACTGCAGAAGGCTTAGTAAAAAGTGGTTTTGTAAGGATATCTTATCTGATACAGTTCTTTTACTTTATTCAAGATGGTGGACCTAAGACCATCTAGATTGCGGCGCTCTGTAGCGGAAACAAACACTACATTGCCTTGTAATTCGTGCTGCCAGCGTTCGTACAGATCGCGCAAGATTTCTTCTTTTGTTTCATCGCTCAGCCACTCGTCGAATGTTTGAGCTTCGTACAGGTCCATTTTATTGAAGATGGTAATGGTGGGCTTATCGGCCGCATCCAACTCTTGCAATGTTTTATTTACTACAGCTAATTGATCTTCATAATTGGGATGAGAAATATCCACTACATGCAGTAAAATATCCGCTTCTCTCACTTCATCCAGTGTGCTTTTAAAGCTTTCGATAAGGTGGTGAGGGAGTTTTCTGATAAATCCTACCGTATCACTTAATAAAAATGGAGTGTTTTCAAATACTACTTTACTGGTAGTTGTATCCAACGTGGCAAATAGTTTATTTTCGGCAAATACTTCGCGTTTGCTTAATAGGTTCATAATTGTACTTTTACCTACATTGGTATAGCCCACCAGTGCTACACGGATAAATTCACCACGATCTTTGCGCTGGGTGTACGCCTGTTTTTCTATTTCGGCCAGCTTTTTTCTCAGCAAAGTGATTTTATCCCTTACGATACGACGGTCGGTTTCGATCTCGGTTTCACCGGGTCCACGGGATCCAATACCACCTCCTTGACGTTCCAAGTGGCTCCACATACCGCGTAAGCGGGGTAAGATATATTGATATTGTGCCAACTCTACCTGTGTACGGGCTTGTGCGGTTTTGGCTCTACGGGCAAAAATGTCCAATATCAGGTCGGAACGGTCAATAACCTTTATTTTCAGCTCTTTTTGTATATTATTGATTTGAGCCCCCGATAATTCATCGTCGAAAATTACGAGATTAATATTATTGTTTACCGCATATTGGCGGATCTCTTCCAGCTTACCTTTTCCGATAAAAGTACGGGAATCGGGATGTTGGAGTTTCTGAATAAAACGTTTTTTGGTTTCGGCACCGGCGGTTTCTGCCAGAAATGCTAACTCATCCAAATAATCGTTTACCTGTCTTTCGGTCTGATTCTTCTGTACTACGCCTACAATAACAGCCCGCTCGTTATCCTGAATAATGTTCTTGTTTTCTATCATAATTGTATTCGCAAAGTTAACGAGTATCGATCATGATTGAGTGGAAAGTCCTTTATCATGCAGCTGTATATGGAAAACTTTTAATATAATTTTAAGATTGGCCCTATTATGTTCGCATGCGCCGAGGAGTATTGTATATTGATAACGTATTAATGAACGGAAATAGCAAAAACCGGTTGTAAATAATTACCTTTGTGCGTTTTAAAATTAGTAAGGAAATTGAAAAAATTTAAGCGGATTCTTAAGTATATCGGATTGTACAAAGGGAAGATTTTTTTGTACGTATCGATGACCATATTGGCTTCCCTTTTATCTGTGTTCTCGTTGACCCTTCTGGCTCCTTTAATGTCTATTATTTTTAAGGTTGATGGATTTGGGGGCGAAACCATTTTAAGGAAAATTCCTGGAGGACATATTTTAGGAAATAAATTAATTGAGCTGGTAGATCAGGGCCAGCAGATGGCTGCCGTATTACTTTGCTGCGGATTTATTATACTAGCTATCTTTTTAAAGAATCTATTTATATATCTGTCTTCACTGATTTCGGTACCGGTAAGAAGCTCCATTATCATTCATTTGAAGAATGATATGTATGCTAAGGTACTGTCTTTACCCGTAGGTTATTTTTCTGAGCAGCGCAAGGGCGATATCATGAGTCGTATGACCAACGATGTAGGCCTGGTGGAAAGCTCTATTGTGAATGCTCTGGAAGGATTGATTAAAGACCCTATCATGGTAATCAGTTATCTGGTGGCGATGATATGGCTTAGTCCCAGCTTATCCGTGTTTCTATTAGTATTGCTGCCGCTGACGGCTTTTGTTATAGGTCGTATCAGTCGTGCCCTTAAGCGTCAGAGTAATGCGGCAGCCGTAAAAGTAGGTGAAACACTTTCCATTCTGGAAGAAACACTAGGAGGTATAAGAATTATTAAGGGATTTGGTGCAGAGGAAATTGTAAATAAGCGGTTCACTTCACTCAATAATATGGTGCTAGGTATTACTAAAAAAATGTCGCGCAGGCGCGATTTGGCCTCACCACTTACAGAGTTGTTGGGTGTAATTGTTTTGTGTATTGTGATTTATTTTGGTGCTAATCTGATTAACCGCGATGCGTTGAACCCGGGGGATCTAATTGCATTTATTGCCATGTTTGCCATGATGATCAATCCGGCCAAGGCATTGTCTTCTTCGTTCTTTAATGTACAGGCCGGAGCTGCAGCTGTTGAGCGCATCGAAGATCTGTTAAACACTCCAGTTAAGATCGAAGATACAGGAACGCAAAAGCTACAGTCTTTTGAACATTCCATCGAATTCCGTAATGTATCTTTTGCTTACAACGATACGCCAGTGCTTAAGAATATCAATTTGGTGATTCCTAAAGGTAAAACCATTGCATTGGTGGGTAGTAGTGGTGCCGGAAAAAGTACATTGGCGGACTTGGTACCCCGCTTTCATGATGTAACAGAAGGTGAGATCTTAGTGGATGGCATCAACATTAAGGAATATAGTATACAATCGATACGTGATAAAATTGGCATTGTAAGCCAGGAGCCGATTTTGTTTAATGATACTATTGCCAATAATATCACTCTGGCGCACCCCAATGCTACCATGGAAGAAATAATAAATGCTGCCAAGGTAGCGAATGCGTTGAAGTTTATTGAAAACAAACCCGAAAAATTCGATACCAATATTGGCGACAGAGGTACTAAATTAAGTGGGGGAGAGAAACAGCGTTTGACCATTGCTCGTGCGGTGTTGAAGAATCCACCTATTCTGATACTCGATGAGGCTACATCATCGCTGGATACTGAAAGTGAACGTCTGGTACAGGACGCCATCAACAAAATGATGAAGAACCGCACTTCGCTCGTGATTGCACACAGACTGAGTACCGTTCGGAATGCTGATGAGATAGTAGTATTGAATAAAGGTGAAATTGTAGAACGTGGTAAGCATCATGAACTGATGCAGATAGAAAACGGTATTTATCGTAAGCTAGTAGATATGCAGGAAATGGTGTAATGCCAATTCCTGCATGTATTAATTAAATGTTCTATCCTCTATTGGCTAACAATCTTTACAGAACCTACGGTAGATGGCTTCGTATTGCGGAATAATATTGCTGATATGATATTGCTGTGCGTGATGAAAGGCGCGCTCTCTGAAACCTTGAAGAGTGGCTTCATCACGAAGAATATCCAATGCCCTTGCACTCATTGTCTCAATATCTCCTATCTCCGCTGTATAACCCGAAACGCCATCAATATTTACTTCTTTTAATCCCCCTGCGTTGGTAGACACTACAGGCACCTTGGAGGCCATAGCTTCCAATGCTGCCAACCCAAAGCTTTCGTATTCGGAAGGAAGTAAAAATAAGTCGGCAATAGCAAATACATCCTCAATTTGCTCCTGCTTCCCTACAAAAATCATCTTATCAAAAATGCCCAGAGCGCGTCCCTGTTCTTCTGCGTTTTGTCTTTCGGGTCCGTCTCCTACAAATAATAGTTTAGCAGGAATTTGTTTTTGTATCTCGTTAAAAACCTGCACCACGTCGGCAATACGCTTCACTTGTCGAAAGTTAGAAGCATGGAGTATTACTCTTTCTCCGTTAGGGGCTAGTACTTTTTTAAATGCATCTAATGGTTTACGGTTAAACCGTTCTACATCTACGAAGTTGTATACTACTTCGATCTCTTTCTGAATGTCAAAAGTGGCATAGGTTTCTTCTTTAAGGTTTTCCGATACTGCGGTAATGACATCACTTTGGTTAATCGAAAATGATACAACGGGGGCAAACATCTTGTCTTTTCCTACCAACGTAATATCAGTGCCATGCAGCGTGGTGATTACAGGGATATCTTTCCCTTCCTGTTGTAAGATCATTTTTGCCATAAAGGCTGCTGAGGCATGCGGAATGGCATAGTGCACATGAAGGAGGTCCAGATTGTTTGTTTTAATTACATTTACCATGGTGCTAGCTAATGCCGTTTCGTACGGAGGAAAATCAAATAAGGGATAGGTGGGCACTTGTACCTCATGATAGAAGATATTAGGCATGAACATGCTGAGTCTTACCGGCTGCTGATAGGTAATAAAATGCACAAGATGTCCTTTTTCCGCTAATGCTTTTCCTAATTCTGTAGCCAAAACGCCACTACCACCAAATGTCGGGTAACAAACAATTCCTATTCGCATAAGATAAAGATAAACGTTCTGTTGCTATTAATTCTTTTTAAGCTTGTTTTTATCGTGTAATGAATAATAAGATTTTTTATATGTGATAGGCTTCGTATCTCTACTGTTTATATTTTAAACATCCAGCATGCTATGCCCTTTGTCTTATCTTTATAAAAATTTAAACTATCATAACAGTATGCTAAGAAAATTGTTTTTCATATCGCTGTTATTTTTAGGCGATATAACTCATGCGCAGGATAAAGACGCTGCATTTATCAGGAAACTTGCGGATGAAATACTAACCAATGGAAAAGCCTATGATCATCTTCGCGACCTAACCAAAAACATCGGCGCCCGTCTGGCCGGTTCCAAGCAAATGTATCAAGCAGAGGAATGGGGTTATCGTTTGTTACAAGAAGCTGGGAGTGACAAAACCTATAAACAGCCGGTAATGGTACCTCGCTGGGTTCGTGGTGGTACGGACGAAGTGCGGGCTATATTACCGAATAAGGAAGAAAAAGAGCTCGCGGTGATAGCATTGGGTAATACTATAGGTACAGGAGGAAAGCCATTAGAAGCTCCGGTGGTGCTCATTCGGGATTTTGACGAATTAGAGATGAAAAAAGATCAGCTTAAAGGCAAAATTGTATTCTACAATTATAAATTCAATCCCAAATTTGTCAGAACATTTGATGCATATGGTGATGCTGTAAAGTATCGGAGTAGAGGGCCCTCACTGGCAGCAAAATACGGGGCCGTGGGAGTTATTGTACGTAGCATGAGCCATAGTATCGATAATGTACCTCATACTGGTGCGCTTTTCTATGACAGTGCTTATGCGAAGATACCGGCAGTGGCTATAGGATTACAAGATGCGGATTGGTTGGCTGCATCATTGGAACAGGGAGCTGCACTTAAAGTGGTTCTAAAGACTAATGGACATTTTTTGCCCGATGTGCAAGGGCATAATATTATCGGAGAGCTTAAGGGAAATGAGTACCCTGATGAGTACATTACCATCGGAGGACATTTGGATAGCTGGGATAATTGTGAAGGTGCTCATGACGATGGTGCTGGTGTGACCCAGACTATTGAAGTTTTAAGAGCTTTGAAGGCTTTGAACTATACCCCTAAACGTACTATTCGATTTGTGCTCTTTGCTAATGAGGAAAACGGCCTAAGAGGAGGGAGGAAATATGCAGAGGAAGCCAAAGCCAAAGGAGAAAAGCACATATTTGCCGTAGAAAGTGATGCTGGAGGTTTTACGCCAAGAGCATTTAGCTTTGATTGTAGTAAAGAACAATTGGATAAAGCCAAACGATGGTTACCGCTCATCGCTCCCTACGGATGTAATGAGTTTATCGCGGGTGGCGGGGGTGCTGATATTTCACCACTGAAGCCATTGTTGGGCACACCGTTGTGTGAACTCTTGCCCGATTCTCAGCGCTATTTTGATGTGCATCACTCCTCCAACGATGTATTTGAAGCTGTGAACAAGAGAGAATTAGAGTTGGGCGCTGTGAATATGGTCGCTTTAATATATCTGATCGATCAATACGGGTTTTAAAAAGAAAAAAAGCCACCTTTCATAGACGGCTTCTAATTTTCAATAGGATACGGGTTGTTCTAGATTTTTATTAGGGTACGGATTTATTTCGTGGTTGACAGTGCAAAGTTGCATAAATTACATGGTGCTTTCCTTTGAAATTCGATGAACAGCCCTAATAATTCGATGAAACGGGTGTTTTCTACAATAGAGCTTTTTTTAAGGTAGTTTTCTGTTACTTTTACATTTTAAGCACTGTATTTGCAGTAGTTTATTTTTATTAGTTTATTTATTGAAAAGCAAATCGATATGAAATCAATTGCCGTATTTTTCTTATCCGTGGTGATGGTGGCGGCCATTTCCTGTAAATCAAAAGATACTAATAGTGGGGATCAACCTGCAACAGCAAAAGAATATTACCAAAAGGTACTTGAAATTGAAGAAAGTATTTCAGAGCCCTTACTAAAAGCGGAAGCTGAAATAAAAGCCCGTAGCGATAAGAATAATTTTGCCGGAATCGCAGCATCGGCAAAAGTGATGGAGGACACTCTTGATGTAAAAATCAAGGCACTAAAGAATATTCCGGCTGTGGGAAATGGTGCAGAAGATTTTAAAACAATGGCTGTGCGTTATTTTGAGTACATTAAAAGTATTTACACAGCGTACAAAGACATTGGTGAAGCAAAAGATGAGGAGCAACGTGAGGGTGCCGTTAAGAAAATGGCTGATCTTATCAATGCTCAGGAAGATATTATGACCAATCTCAATAACGCCCAGATAAAATTCGCTGCCGATAATGGATTTAGTCTTGACGAATTTTAAGTAGTACGTAAAATCGAAAATAAGATGGCTCATGGTACTTAGTATCATGAGCCATCTTATTAGAAGTATACCGAGAATTATTTAGCTCTTTCGCATTCTAGGACAATATTGGAGGCAACATCTTTTAAATATAGTTTGCTGCCTTCTATGCTAAAAGAGCTGATTCTATTTTGTAGAAGTTCTAGGTAAGCTGTCTCCTGCTCCATTTTATCACAGGCCATCTTAGTGGCGCCCACTTCCTGAAAACGAATGCTGTAGCCATTTAATTGTACTGTTCCGAAAATAGAGTTACAGGGAGCTTTGCCGTTGAATTTATTATCCTGTTCGTTGAATGTAAGCGAAACACCGCTAAGTGTTTCTTGCTTCGCTTTTGCCTGCCGCCGCATGGATAATACATTCCACGTGCCTGCTAGCTCCTTCTGAAAAGATTTGGTAGCGGTATTAGGAATGATGGTCTCTGTTATAATTTCGGTTTTTCCCGAAGTGGTACTTCTGGATGGAGAACTGCAATGAAATGCTGTCAATGCTAAGAGCAGTATTGCTATGTGGAAAACATTTTTTTTCATATAGTTTTTTTAAATGTAATAAAATCTTTTACTAATATATGCTAAATATCGATGACAACTTCATGCACGCCTCCATCGTCCTGCAAAGGGATAAACTGTTCCTGTAATAAGACGCCATCGAGGGTATATTGGATGCTTCCGTTTTTATGTTCGTTATTTACCCGTATATGATAGAAAGTATTACCAAAGCGGTAATTTACTTCAAATCCGGGCCAGTTATCGGGTATGCAGGGAGTAAGCTGAAGTTGCTGACCTTTTCTTTTTAATCCGAGGATATAATCTATGGCCAACTGGTAAGTCCATCCGGCAGAACCGGTGTACCAGGTCCATCCGCCACGGCCTTCGTGTGGCGCTACTCCGTACACATCGGCAGCCATCACATAAGGTTCCACTTTATACTGCTGGATATCGTCTGGAGTTTTTGTATGGTTTACCGGATTTACCATAGAGAACAATTCCCACACTCGTTCTTTATCCTTAATCTGAGCAAATGCCATAATAGCCCATATGGCTGCGTGGGTATATTGTCCGCCGTTTTCTCTTACACCCGGCAGATAACCTTTTATATAACCTGGGTATAGATCTGATTTGTCAAATGCGGGGGTCAAAAGTTTAATAATACCATTTTTTCTGTCAACCAGATGCTCATTGAGTGAAGTCATGGCTATACCGGTTTTTTCCACATGACCGGCACCGGAAATTACAGACCAGCTTTGGGAGATGGAGTCAATCTTGCACTCTTCGTTTTGTGCAGATCCCAACGGTGTACCATCGTCGAAGTAAGCTCTCCGATACCAAGCACCATCCCAAGCATATTTGTTGATATTATCTTTTAACTTCTCAGCTTCGGAGATGCATTTTTGATGGAATGCTTCATCTCCTTGGGCTTGGGCCAACTCTGCAAATTTGATCAATACATAATATAAGAAGAAACCTAACCACACGCTTTCACCTTTTCCATGTTCACCTACTTTATCCATACCATCGTTCCAGTCGCCAGAACCGATAAGCGGTAATCCATGCTCACCAAATTTCAGTCCGTAATTAATGGCTCGTTTGCAATGATTGTATAAAGTTTCCCAATCATTGAGGAAAACAGGTAGGTCGTAATAACTTTCTTCATCGGGTCTTAGCGGTCTTCCTTCTATATAAGAGACGTATTCTTCTAATACTCCTAGGTCGCCTGTAGTTTCGATGTATCGTGTCGTTACATAAGGCAACCACAGATAATCGTCGGAGCATGTAGTGCGTACACCCCGTCCTGTTGGTGGATGCCACCAGTGTTGCACATCACCCTCTTTAAATTGTCGGGAAGCTGCCAGCAGAATTTGAGCACGGGTGATATCAGGACGGGTGTGCATCAATGCCAGTACATCTTGCAGCTGATCGCGGAAACCAAAAGCACCACCTGACTGATAGAAGCCACTGCGTCCCCATACACGACAGGCCAATACTTGATACACCAGCCATCCATTTACCAATACATTAAAGGCTTCATCCGGAGTCTTTACATAAACCGCTCCTAGAATATGGTTCCATTTATCATGGACCTTGGATTGAGCTTCATGCACTTTCTCGGATGATTTATATTTTACAACAAGGTTGCGGGCTTCCTGTTCGTTTTTGCCGCTACCTAGTTTAAAGATGACTTCTTTTTCCTCTTCAGGTTGTAATTCTACGCTAATCTGAATGGCTGTACACGGATCGAGTGCAGCTCCATAGCGATTCGACAAGCGCTCGCGACGGAGTGCTTCTGGATGAGAAAGCAGTCCGTTTCTTCCAATGAATTCGGTTCGGTCGCAGGTGTAAGATTTGTTAGGACCGTCTGCATCGAAGAAAGAAACTCTTTCGGCAAAAACACTGTTATATGCATTTCTTGCAAAGAGTACGCCGGTTTCCAGATCTTTCTCCGTAACCACATGCATGCGTGTGTTGGTAGCAGTATCGCCCAAAATCCATTCCACATAACCGGTTACAGAGAGTTTTCTTGGTTTGGGACTCAGATTTCTGAGTTTAATTACTACAAACTTTATAGGATCGTCTACATCCACATACACCCACATTTCGGAATAAATACCATTGGTGGCATGCTGATAAACCGTATATCCAAACCCATTGCGCGTAATATATCGTTCTCCGCTTTTTGCAGGGAGAGGCGAAGGCGACCAATATCGGCCGCTTTGTTCGTCGCGTATGTAATAAGCTTCGCCGGTAGTATCGGATACCGGATCATTCTTCCAAGGTGAAAGCCTGTAGGAGTGTGCATTTTCGGCCCAGGTGTAGGATGATCCGCTTTCAGTAATCATAGTGCCAAACTGCTCGTTGGCTATAATATTTACCCAAGGGGCAGGTGAGGTATGAAGCGCATCTGTGAGAATGAAGTATTCCTTACCATCCTTGGTAAATCCACCAATGCCATTGTTAAAGATTAAATCTGGTGGCAGTTCCAGCACGATATTAGAATATTTTTCTTCGGTGCCTGCAATATTTAGTAACGGCGGCAGTTTCTTAAGCGGTTTTTGTCTGCTCATTTGTTCTTGCAGCGTACCACCGTTGTCATAAAAGATAAGTCTGGCTGTGGTTTGAAGCAGCACTCTGTCTTCGGTTGTGAACTGATCGCCTTGTCGAACAAAAATACCTCCGGGCTGGTCCATTACCGAGCCTCCAATTGCTGCTACAAAGTCTACAATTTGATCGTGTAACAATTGACGGTAAGTGCCAAAGTCGTCGTTCCAAATTACCAAGTCTACGGCCAGCCCTTTCAGGCGCCAATAGGAATGCGCTTTTATCAGTTGTTTTACAAGTGTGATATTTTCGCTGTCCTGCACTCGTAGCAATACAATCGGTAAATCTCCCGAAATAGCATATCCCCAAAGACCTGATTGTCCTTTTTTATTGCTGGCAATAATGGATGCATCGGCTCTGTGTGTAGCATTGGCATACAAGATATGACCCGCCATGGCGTTGAACAATTGCGCTTCTGATTCGCTAGCGTTGATCTGCCGCAGCAATACCTGACTGTGTGTCCATGCCAGTTCAAACGCCCTATTTTTGATGTGTACATCGTGATATTTATAAATTAGCTCTTTGCTTCTTTCTTCAGTTTCGGAGATACCGATAATAATTTCAACAACGGCGGTTTGTCGAGGTTTAAGTGTGATTTTATGTTTTATGGCAGCAACGGGGTCTAATACCGATCCGCTGGAGCCACTCAGCATACCATCAGTTACAACACTTGCAGGAGCTTCCAGCGTACGCGTTCTACCGATGAATTTCATGCGGTCGCATTCATAAGAAACTTCTTCTTTTTCTGCTTGGGATACATGCATCATGAAGAACATCCAGGGCTGTTGTTCGTTTCTGGATCTGGCACGTCGTGTGCACATTATTGCACCGGCTTCGTCCATAATTTTTGTTTGTACAAATAAATTGCTAAATGCCGGATGCGCTTCATCAGCAGCCTGAGGTGCTATTACTACTTCGGTATAACCCGTTACCTCTAAGGTTTTTACATTATTGGTGCGGTTGGTGATTTTTATTCGTCGAATTTCAATGTCATCTTCAGGTGATACTACAATATCCGTTTTTGTTTCAAAGGCATCATTCATGCGCCTAAACTCTACATGTCCTTGTGAGAAAATGGTTTCATCTACCTTTAATTTTTTCAGCGTAGGCTGATAAGTATTGGACCAGATTTCACCTGTTGCAAGGTCTTTGATATAGCAGAAGGTTCCCCAATTATCTTTGGTGACATCTTCACGCCATCTTGTTACCGATAGCTTGTGCCATCTGCTGTAACCACCACCAGCATTACTGATGGCCATATGATAACGTCCGTTTGAAAGTAGTTGTACTTCAGGTACCGGTGTATCCGGTGTTTTAATAATACGGATATGCGATTCGTAACTGCTTACAATCATATTATCCGTACTTTCTTCCTGTGTAAAGTATGTAGAAGTTTTGGGCGGACGTTCTTTTAACAACAATAGTGCAGACTGGAATTGCGGGTCTCTTTCGAAACGTTGGTGCATCTTTTCGCCCAGCAATAATTGCGCTAGTGCTAGGAAGCCCATACCCTGATGATGCACCATGAAAGAGCGTACTATAGCATGCGACTCTCCTCGCGGCATTCTAGACGGTGTATAATCTATGGCCTCATAAAATCCGTATCTTCCCACAAAACCGTTTTTAGCCATTAGTTTCAGATTGTCTAATGCTTTCTGGGGTTCTACCATTAAAGCCATCATAGTTGCATATGGTGCTATGACCAGATCTTGTCCTAATCCTCTTTTCAATCCCAGCCCTGGTACACCAAAAGCCTGATATTGATAGTTCAGATGTGCATCAACCAAATTAAATCCTGATTCGGAAATACCCCAAGGAATATTTTTGCGTTTTGCATAATCAATCTGATTTTGCACTACCCCTCTTGCAGTTTTTTCCAATAAGGTATTTTCATAAGAAGGCATGAGCAAATCAGGCATAAGATATTCAAACATGGAGCCACTCCAAGAAAGTAACACGGGAGAGATGCCTTCGTTGGTAATCAAGCGGCCTAATGAAAACCATGTATCTTGAGGTACCTTTCCTTGTGCGATAGCTGTGTAGATACCTAATCTTGCTTCAGAGGCAAGCATGTCGTAATAACTCTTATCTTTTACATCTTCGCTAACATTATAACCTATATGGAATAAATGTTTGGATTTGTCGTACAAAAATTCAAAATCTACATCAGCAAATCCGGAGCACTCATTAGCCAGTTTTTCAATCTTACTGAACTTTTGTAATACGTTGCTTAGTGCCTCTTGTAACGTTTGAGATAGTTGTATCAGTTGTTCCTTATATGCTGCTTTTGAGGGATCATTGAGGTATTGCTCAATAATCGGCAATACGGATTGTTTATATTGATGAATATCTATTAGAGAAGGTATCTGTTCCAGAACCTTCAGCTCTTCTAGCTCCTGTGGTATAGGCAGTAGCCCTCTCCATGGTACTAAGAGGGCTAATGTGTTCCTCATGTCCTGTATTTGCTGTTCAAATTTCTGCAACCACATCACACACTCTTCGTTTTCCTTGATGCCAACTTGTTCCTGAAGCTCTTGTACTTGCTGGTGCAGTTTGTCGAAATAAGTGTGTTGGATATCCAGTCTGGTTACCGGCGACTTACACAATTGCAGTAAATAATTCTCCACTGTAGCAAATGCTGCTAGCTGTGCTTTTTCGCTAATGGTACTTTTAGCAGTAAGGAGTGTATCGTATAATCCTTGATAAAATTTATTAGAGATTA
This sequence comes from Niabella digestorum, assembly GCF_036409055.1. NCBI lineage: Bacteria > Pseudomonadati > Bacteroidota > Chitinophagia > Chitinophagales > Chitinophagaceae > Niabella > Niabella digestorum. The sequence continues at coordinate 149,672 of NZ_JAZGLY010000001.1, forward strand.
ACTTGTCATGGAGTATTTCAAATAACCCTTGCCGTAATACCATCATGTTTGCTACAAAATTTCCGCTGTCTACCATGGATACGTACTTGGGATATAGCGGTTGTAGCGTAGTTGTTTCGTACCAATTGTAAAAGTGACCTCTGTATCGTTCTAGCTGATTGAGCGAGTAAAATGTGTTTTGAATACGCTCAACCAGTTTACACAATGATATATAACCAAAGTCATAAGCCGAAAGGCTCGCTAAACAAGCAAGACCAATATTTGTTGGTGAAGTACGATGTGCGATTACGGCGATAGGTTTTTCCTGATAATTATCCGGCGCTAGATAGTGATCTTCTTCACCCACAAAGTCTTCAAAGTAAGCCCAAGTTTTGCGACTGATGATATGCAGGAAATCTCGGTCGGTTGCTGAAAGACTAAAAGCTTTTCTGGTTTTAGGTTTGCTTACTCGCCAAGCAATTACCGGAGCTAACAACCATAATAATAACAGCGGTAAGGCAAAGGGAAGTACAGATGCGTTGTAGAGAATGATGAGTGCTGTAAGGCCTATAGTAATAAAAACAGCAGGCCACATGTAAGCATATGCTTCTGCTATAGTTTTCTTTGATTTTGTGCGCTGTGCAGCGAAAGGCGTCCATTGAAGTAACTTGCGTTTTGAGATCAATATTCGCCAGTTAGCGCGAATTATGGCATCGGCATTGTGATACGCTTCGAAAGGAATGCAGGCTATGTTAAAAAGCACCTGATATAAGTTGTACTTGAAAGTGGTTGCCGTATCGGCTATATGATATCTTATATCCAGATCTTTGGGTTTGCGAGCCAGCTGTATTAGCGTTGTAAATACCGGCATGAAAAACCAGAATACCAATACGCCTATCATCCATAATGCAGGATGAGGAAATATAAGCCATATAAGCGCAATGAGCACTAATAAGGCCGGTGTTACCAGACTACGCTTTATATTATCCCATATTTTCCATTTGGATAAAGCAGAGATGTAATTTCTTTTAAGTTTATTATTGGCATCGGGTGCGAAAGGCATTCCCCAAGATGCAATCTGCCAGTCGCCACGAATCCATCTATGACGCCTGCTGGCATCTGTCCAATAGGTTTCGGGATAGTCTTCAAAAACTTGTACATCGGTAAGTAATCCCGAGCGTACATAGCAACCTTCGAGAAGGTCGTGGCTCAGTATGCGGTTTTCAGGGAAAGCGTGACCTAATATTTCTTCGAAAACGTCAATATCATAAATTCCTTTTCCGATGAAAGAGCCTTCACCAAAAAGATCTTGATATACATCTGATACCAGCATGGTGTAGGGGTCAATGCCAGAATCATTGCTATGCATTCTAGCATATAGAGAAGCGGTGTTGCCGGGCATATTAACTGCTGTACGCGGTTGCAATATGCCATATCCTTCTACCACTCTACGTTTTTGGGGATCCACCACTGGCTGATTGAGTGGATGCGCCATAGTGGCGATCATCTTCCATGCCGACTCACGGGGTAATACGGTATCAGCATCCAAGGTGATTACATATTTTATATTGGAGAGGTGCTGAATATCGCCTACGATCTTCGAAAAATCGTGGTGACCTGTGTTTCTTAACAGACTATTGAGTTCGCCCAATTTACCGCGTTTGCGTTCGTAGCCCATCCATACTTTTTCCCGTGGATTCCACTTGCGAGGTCGATGCATCAGAAAAAAGCGATCAGGCTCATTCTCCTTTCTGTATTTAAGATTTAATAGCTCAATTTCTTCAACTGCATAGTTCAGGAGTTCTTCATCGTTAGGCATGTGCTCCTCAGGAGCATCGGCAAAATCTGTAAGCAGGCAGTAAAAAAGATTGCGTTGTGGATTGGAAAGATATCTTACTTCCAAATCGCTTACGAGTTCTGCAATACTATCCTTACTGGTAATAAGGCAAGGTACTGCTACTATCGCGCTGTACTCGGCCGGAATGGCTTTGGAGAAATCCAGCTTTGGTAAAAACTTGGGTTTTACGAGGGAGGTGGCTATCCAGTTTACAAATACAGTAGCAAAGTTGCCACCGAGGATACATCCTAGTACTCCTGTAAATATTGCCAACCATATGGGGTGACCGTATTTATAAATTACAGAACCAATGAAGGCGCCTATTAGCAGTGCGAGCAGTAAAATGGATCCTGCGTATAAGAAGAATCGCTTTTTGTCCAGTATCCGGGTTAACTGCTCTATAAAAGAAAGTTTAGCACCACAAGCGCTAATAAGTTCATCACGCCCTTTATCTATAAAAAAATATCCTACGTGTTGCTGACGTAAGGGTTTGCCAGCAGCTTGTTTTGCTTTAGCTAAAGCAATAGCAGTGGTGGCAATTTCGTGCTCGGGTTTTTGCGCTTTTTTACTCAGCCATTCAATTTCATGTCTATAATAGTCGCGGGTTTCAAAATCCATTTTAGGATAGATACCCGTAATATCTTCACTGAGTATTTTGTCAACAATGCTAACGTTCTCTACAAATTTTTTCCATTCGGTTGTTTTAAGCAAGCGAATACTTTCGATGCTATTGCGCATGGAAACCTGATCTGCAGCTTGATTCTGGCTGTGCAGGTTTACCATTTCGGCAATGGAATGTCCGGAGTCTGTCAGTTGTTCTTCCAGCCAGGAAAGTGGCATCGACAAACCCTGTCCTTTGCTTTGTAATCTCCTAGTAAATTCGGCTACAAATGCACTACTCAGCAATACATTGCTTTTGGCCATGTCGGCGGTAGCAATGATAATTTTTTTAGGTTCTTTTTGAGCAATCGTAATAAACTTTTCTGCCCAATAAATGGCTTCGTTTTTATCAAGTCTATCTATGGCTATGCGGGATGCTATGCGCCGAATGTTTTCGATAATTGCAAATCGCAGCATAATGGGAATGGCCCACAGCTCCCCGATAGTAAGTATATTATTGCTTTGATATCCTTCGATGAAAGCGGTAAGGTTTGCGATATCGATTCTTCCGTCACTATGCGAAATAATCTCCAACGCTATATCGTATACGCGCGGCATTCCTGCCGATTTCCCTGAAGCTAGAATAGGAAGGGTTTTGCTATACCCTTTTGGTAGGTGTTTTTTGGCAATGCTAATTTGTTCTTTTATCAGATAGAGGTTATCCAGAAACCATTCACTTGCTGGCGCTATTGTATACTTGTCTTTTACAGCCTCTGTTAGTAGTTGTTGTACTTTTATAATAACCTCTTCGTTTTCATTAAGTCTTCTAAGGACTTTATCGGATTGTTGGTTTTTTAATATTGTATGTTCTAATGCGATGCGTTCGCCTAATGACCTCATCTGAGCATTACTCAGTAAATCGAGTCTGAAAGGCGCTTCATCTTTAAAGTCATGACTTTGTCCTGAGCTAAAGTATTCACGCATTTTCATAACAATATCAACGGGTTTGTTGATTTTCATAGTAAACAATATAACGATTTTTGGGCAGGGTTCCTTTCGTCAGCACTTTTATATTTCAAGTATGACGCCCTGTTGTGCAACAACCTTAGAGTTCGGTAAAAAAATTAAAACTGCAACCCCTGTCTATACAGTTAGGGTCTCTGCGTATAAAAACATGCTGGTAATCATATGAAATCCAATCGTTTCATATCGATTTCTCATATGTATGAGAATAATAGCTTATAAGACCTCGTCGGTAAGATGAGGTACTATAAAGCTTTTTTACAGTCGGAATAATAATTACTGTAGTAATAACAAATAAAAACGAAAAAAGATTAATAAATCCGTGAGAAACACGGTTTTATTTTTTTAATGTATATATTTTCGAAAAATCCGGAAATTATCTTCTTTTAAGTCCGCCGAAACCTCCCGGCATCATACGTCCAAAGGCACCCATTTTATTCATATTTTTCATCATCTCGCGCATTTGTTCGAACTGCTTCATGAAAGCATTCACCTCGGCAATATCTTTTCCGGCACCTAAAGCAATGCGCTTGCGGCGGCTGCCATTGATGATATCGGGATTAGAGCGTTCTTCCGGCGTCATGGAATCGATGATCGCTTCAATGCCTTTAAAACTATCATCGCTGATGTCCAGATCTTTTACATGCTTGCCTACACCGGGGATCATACTCAAAAGATCTTTCATGTTGCCCATTTTCTTAATCATTTCCAGCTGAGCTTTGAAATCGGCAAAATCGAATTTATTTTTTCTGATTTTGCTTTCGATTTTTTTGGCCTGTTCTTCATCGAACTGCTGTTGGGCGCGTTCTACCAGCGAGGTGATATCGCCCATACCTAGGATACGTTGTGCCATCCTTTCGGGGTAGAACACATCCAAGGCGTCCATTTTTTCACCATTGCTGATAAACTTAATGGGTTTGTTTACTGTGTATTTGATAGAAAGGGCCGCCCCCCCGCGGGTATCACCATCTAATTTGGTAAGTACCACACCGGTAAAATCCAAGCGTTCGTTAAACGCTTTGGCCGTATTTACGGCATCCTGACCGGTCATACTGTCCACCACAAAAAGAATTTCCTGTGGGTTTACAGCATGTTTAATGTTAGCCACCTCGGTCATCATTTCCTCGTCAATAGCCAAACGACCGGCAGTATCTATAATAACTACATTTTTGTTTTTGCTTTTGGCACCGGCTACAGCAGCGCGAGCAATGCTTACGGCATCCTTGTTTTCAGGTTCCATATGCACTTCTACACCAATCTGCTCTCCCAACACGCGCAATTGTTCAATAGCTGCCGGACGATAAATATCGGCTGCAACCAGTAAAGGGTTGAGCCCCTTTTTGGTCTTCAGGTAATGAGCCAGTTTACCGCTGAAAGTAGTTTTACCGCTACCTTGTAATCCTGCAATAAGAATAACAGCCGGATTGCCTTTGGCATTCAAAGGGACTTCCTCGCCACCCATCAGCTCGGCCAACTCATCTTTTACGATTTTTACCATGAGCTGTCCGGGGCTGATGGAGTTGATTACTTTCTCCCCAATGGCCTTTTCCTTTATTTTGTCCGTAAACTCTTTTGCTATTTTATAGTTTACATCAGCATCCACCAATGCACGACGAATTTCCTTTACCGTGGATGCAATGTTAAGTTCGGTAATTCTAGCTTGCCCTTTAAGGTTTTTAAAGGCACTTTCTAATTTATCCTGAAGGTTACTAAACATAATTTCCTGATATAAATGGGGTGCAAAGATAGCTATTAGTTCGCATAGCGTGAAGAGGCATCTTTAAAACGAGAAACGTTTATAAGTAAGTCCTTTAATATAAAATGTACTGATATCCTGTAAAGAATGAGGTATTCTGGAGGTATTAAAAATAAATTTTGTTGGTATCATAAATTTTATATAATTGCGACTTATTGAGTACTAATTTATGTGAAGATGAGTAAACAGAAGTTCACACTGGAGTATCCTGTGCGTTGCTCCCCCACAATTTTATACGAGTTTTTGGCTACTTCTAACGGGCTGGGAGAGTGGTTTGCCGAGACTGTTGATGAACGCGACGGTAAATTTTACTTCGGTTGGAATGGTAGTGTAGAGGAAGCCGAAGTGCTCGAAAAGGAGGAGGAGAGCTTTATACGCTTCAGGTGGGTAGGAGCTCCAAAAGACGAGTATTTTGAGTTCAGGATTGATAAATCGGAAATTACCAATCAGACCATTTTAGTTATTACCGATTTCGCTGAAAAGAAAGATATTAAGGATCAATCGCAATTGTGGGATTATCAGGTTAAGGATCTGTTTCACCGACTGGGTAATTAATAAGCATGCTGATACGACATGTTCATCTATTTTATTGCGCTAACCAGTATGTCGAACTGATTCATAAGTATTCTTGTTGCCGTGTTCGCATTGGTGATGGCAGTACAGGCAGCAATTTTTACAAAAGAGGCTTGCTTCAAAATGCGTCCGAATTCTTCCTGCTTTATTTGCTGTAATGAAAGATAGCTGCTATCATTAACATCGTGCACCCATTCATGGCCTTGGTATGCTATCCGGAAATCGTGCTTTTGAAGTATTTCAAAAGCCGCTAGGAGTTTTTCGGAAAAGTGTTGCTGCCATTGCCCCGAAAGATGCAGCGTCGTACTAAAGCATTTTCCCCACCAAAACATAGTACGTATGGCAAAAATGTCTGTTCGGGTGAAAAAGCGAGGATGATCCAGTACAATCCACGGCAAACCTAGGTAGTTTTCTCCTTTGGATATTTTTCCCCCGGTCTTTCGAATAGCCTCCGGTAAAACGACTGTTGAAATACATTGTTGCTGCTCCGCAAAAAGGTCCCCAAATGCTGATTGGATATGTTGTAGGATGGCGTTCTTTGTTAAAATCCATTCAGGATTGCTAACAAGCTTCATCTGCTGGGAGGAAAGGTGTATTTTTGCTAACTGCATTTGTAAAGATATTAATTGCAAAGGTGAAGAAACTCGATAAACTTATAATAAAAGCGTTTATTGGCCCGTTTGTGGCCACTTTTTTCATTACGCTGTTTGTGCTGATTATGCAGTTCTTCTGGCTGTGGATTGACGATTTTGTAGGGAAGGGGCTGGATGCACAAACCATTCTTCAATTCATCTGGTACCAAAGCGCGGTATTAATTCCTTTAGCGTTACCCCTCTCCATTCTGTTATCCTCTCTGATGACTTTCGGAAATCTGGGTGAAAGTTTCGAGCTGGTGGCGATTAAATCGGCTGGAATTTCATTGCTGCGTTTTATGATGCCGTTATTTGTGGTGGCCGGTATGATCAGTGCAGGTGCTTTTTTGTTCTCAAACTATGTCATTCCAGTAGCCAATCTGAAGTCGCGAACCCTGCTTGCTGATATCGTGTTAGCTAAACCCGCGTTTGCCATTAAAGAGGGGGTATTTTTTGACGGCATTGACAGGTTTGCGATTAAAATTGGGAAAAAAGAACCCAACGATAGTATCATTCGAGATGTCATCGTATTTCAGGATGATGATTACGGATTGCAGGATAATTTTCTTGTTGCTAATGACGGAGTAATGAAACCCTCGCCCGATAAGCGTTTTCTGGATATTGTATTTAAAAACGGGTGGCGTTATCAGGAGCGAGGCAATAAAAACGACTCTGTTACCGAATACATCAGACTGGGATTTAAGGAATATAAAATGCAGATGGATATCAGTGCTTTCAGCTTTAAAAAAAGCGAGGATAGCACAAACATCAACGAGCGGATGTATAACATGCGTCAGCTGGATGTGGCCATCGACTCTATGAACAAACACAACTCTATCACCTTAAAAAATTTTAAGGATAATTTGTATATGGGGCTACAGGTCCTTATTTATAAGGATAGTGTGTTGAAGGACACCAAGATTCCCGATTCTATTCTGAATTTCGATGCCAACATCAAAGCCTACTTGAGTGGTAAAGCCGCTACACCCAGCAAGGATACGAGTAGTGCTATAAAAGACACGGCACGAAGCAAAACCCATGATACATCTACCGCAGCAACTGCCATTGCCAAGCGGAAAAATAATATCAAAGAAGGGCGCCCTACAATTCCCAAAGCTCTTGATATAAGGGACCGCGAAAACAACGAAAAAGAAAAGAATATGGTACAGAACCGTGCAGATTCTGTACGGAAAGACAGTATTACATCCCCTGATAGTAATGCTGTGGTGGCCAAAGAGGCTACTGATACAGCTGATAAGCACAAGGATAGTATACATACTGCTACTGCAGCGGTGAAGAAAGATCCCAATAGTTTTGATGCTTTGCTTCCAGACAGTGCCCGCGATGATGTGAGCACCAGAGCTATGACGGTTATTCGTAATTTAAAGAGCAATATAGAACTCAATACTAGCATCATAGAAGATCAACAAAAAACGTTACAGAAGTATAAAATCGAATGGCATCGCAAAGTATCCCTAGCGTTGGCCTGCATTGTGTTGTTTATGATTGGAGCGCCACTGGGTTCTATTATCCGTAAGGGAGGATTGGGTACGCCCATGATTTTTGCCATTATCTTTTTTATGATTTTTTACTTTGTGTCTACCCGAGGGGAAAAGCTGGCGAAAGAGCTGGAGATGAGCGCCTTTACAGGTATGTGGTTGGCTACTTTTGTATTAGTGCCAATAGGTGTATTTTTGATTTATAAGGCAATGCATGATTCCAATCTGTTTAATAAGGAGTTTTATTTACGACTGAAGCGCAGCCTGGTACAACTGATAAAAAGGCAGCGTTCATAATAAAAGCATTAGGGATTATTCGTTTTACATCAAATTGTAGCACATGATGCAACCTTCTGTTCCATTGCAAAACTTAAGAATGCAAAAATGGGTTGCATCGGTATCGCTTGTACTGGTAGTTCTGAAGTTTGCAGCATACTACTTTACGGCTTCGGTGGCCATTCTTACCGATGCCATGGAAAGCATCGTAAATGTAGTAGCGGGTTTTGTGGGGGTTTACAGTTTGTTCATAGCTGCACAGCCTCGCGATCGCAATCACCCTTATGGTCATGGCAAGGCCGAGTTTCTGTCGGCGGCTGTGGAGGGTATCTTAATCGGGGCGACAGGAATTTTTATATTATATGAAGCGATTCGGAAGCTTATCAATCCTGTACCTGTCGAAAGAGTCGATTTAGGCATTATACTTATTGCCATCACCGCAATTATCAATTACGCGCTAGGTGCTGTATGCATCCAAAAGGGGAAAAAGAACCGGTCTCTGGCGCTAGAGGCTAGCGGCAGACATCTACAAACCGATACTTATTCCACGCTGGCTGTAATTGCAGGGTTAATTGTCATCTATTTTATCCGTATTTACTGGATAGATGCAATGGTGGCCGTAATATTGGCGGGATTTATTCTTTATACTTCATATAATATCATTCGGCGCTCCATAGCAGGAATAATGGATGAGGCAGATAAGGTACTGCAGGAAGAAATGATTCAGTATATCAACGGATATCGTAGGGAAAATTGGATTGATTTACATAACTTACGCATTATCAAGTACGGGAGTATTTTTCATATAGATGCCCATTTAACAGTACCCTGGTACTTTAACGTGCGGGAGGCACATGAGGAGATAGATATTTTTTCGAACATTATAAAAGAAGCATATGGGGCATCTGTAGAACTTTTTGTACATTCAGATGGTTGTGTAGAAGGGGTGCAGTGTCCTATATGCCTGAAAAAAGACTGCCCAGTACGCAAACAACCTTTTGAGAAAAAGGTGGCGTGGACACTGGACAATGTGCTGAATAATAAAAAGCATTATAGTTAAAAGTGTAGTAAATTCGTAGTGTTGAAAATATGCTTACCAAAAAATCTCAATATGCATTCAAGGCACTTACTTATCTTGCTGAAAGGCAACAGAAAGGGCCTGTTTTGATTTCGGAAATTGCTGAAAAGAAGAAAATACCGTTAAAGTTTCTAGAAAACATCCTGCTGGAGTTAAAAAGAGCGGATATTCTCGATAGTAAAAAAGGGAAAGGAGGGGGATATTTTTTTAAAGTAGATCCCGCCTCAGTTAAGATGACGAGGATCATTCGTTTGATTGATGGTCCTATTGCAATGCTACCTTGTGTTAGTCTCAACTTTTATGAGCGATGTAAAAATTGCGATGAAAAGCATTGCGGGTTGCATGATATTATGAAGCAGGTGCGTGATGCTACTTTAGCCATTCTTGAAAATAGAACATTAGCCGATTTGAAAGATTAAATCTATTCGCAAGCAATTTTGATGTGCGGTAGAATGAAATAATACTATTTAATATTGCGTTTTCATTTTTGCAATCATGGAATTCGCAATCGTTACTTATTAGCACTGCCAGCTCCTGCCTCATCTTTGGACGCTTATAATGCCGAACAAAACAGGCGTCGTTTTTTGCGGTTTACTAGGTATAATAAAAACCAAAAGGGCATTAAAGGCATTGTGTTTTGATGAGTTTTATTTTTTGCTTTTCCGTTGTGTTGATTTTACAGGCTGTGGCAATGCTTTCAAAATAGTAATCACAGGCTTTGGCTTGGCTGTTTTTTTATTTACTTTTTTTCTTTTATGATTTGCCATAACTAGTGTTTATTCACTTCTTAGTTTAATAGAGATAGAGTGCCCGTTGCGATAATTGGGGTCTTCCGATTGTGCAATTACCAACCATGCAAAGGGGATAAAGGCGTTTTTCATCCAGTCCGTATGACCAAAATGCTGAAACACGGGAATATACCATTTGCCATTTTGATCTATAGTAACATGATAGGTTTGATAGTGGCGTTGTTTAATTTGAGCTTTTTCCAGTGTACTAGGTGTAATAATTAGGTTATGGAATTTTTCCCAGTCTGATTTTTTTCTCGTAACGGATGCATAGGCATAGAGGCTAACTTGTATTTTTAATCCCGGTTGACCAGTACCTAATATTTGGATAGGTCCCACAGCTCGGTCGCCATCTTTATGCGATGTGATTTTTAAAGGAGTGTTGATAGTACCGGTAACTACTTTAAAGGCATTGTCCAATTTTATTTCCCGCACCACAGGTTGTTGCATTTTCAAGGCACCTTTGTATTGTCCGGCTATTACATGAATGCGGCGATCGGTTGCATTTTTTTTAAATGATACACTTACCGCCTTTGGTAAGGACCAGGCACCATTGGCATCTACAGTTGCCGTAAAATATTGAGGTTCTCTAGTATTTACACCACCTGAAACGAGAACAGGGCCACTATCTCCGCCCTTTGATATCGGCCGCACCTGAACTTCAACTGTGGCACCGGGTAGGCCGTAACCGGAAATTTTGAAAGGTTTGCTGATATCGGTTTTTTCTGCAGGGTTTAGCAATTTAAAGTTTTCATTGATGGCATTATGGCGATCTAGGACATCTTTACGCACTTTATTAGATGATGATTGGCCATGCATTTGCTGCTGAAATATGCAAATGATAAACAAGAGGTTGATAAGTTGAATAGACGATTTCATTTTTTGGAGATTTAAGAAAATTTATATTTAGAATAAAACTAAAAACGTGGTGACATTGTGAAAACTATTCCTATCTCAACGATATTTTAAATTCATAAACTACATCCACTATGCTCTTTTACACTTGCTACTGCTCGCATGAAGTAGCTAATGAGTATTTGTTGGATTCTTTTTTATTTTAATTTTTTTCATCACACACCCGAGATGTATGGGGACAGCTTGGGGTATTTGCGCTGTATGTACATCATGTCTTGCTTCCGTTATATTTAAATAACTTTTGGATGAGAGGTCGCTAATCATTATAATGCGCTTCATGGCTTCAACATAAAAAGCCGGTATGGTATCTTTAAACTCTGGACAGGGAGGAAGAATACAAGGCGCTACACGTTTGGTGATTATTGTTATGGGTTTCATTTTGTAATGGTGAAGCAGCTTCCCTTTTCTATGGTGAACAAACCCTTTGGTTGAGGAAATCTCTATTATATCACCTACTTTAAGCAAATGAAAATTTGTATCTGCTACTTCTGTTATCCTGTATAAACCCGTTACCGGCCCACGTTTTTTAACCGCTACTTGTCCTGAGATATGTAAAACAATGACTAAAGACAATATCAGTTGTATAGTTTTTAATAGATTCATTGTTGAAAAGGGAAGATTAAATGCTTCAGTTAAAACTCAGGTTAGGTTTGCAAAAGTTGTAAACCCATATTACCTGATAATATGATAATAGGTATGCTACATCTACCGCACTCTATTTGTCAAAATATCTTTTTACATAGGTTTTGAAATCTGGTAATGTTGTGTCTTCCAATATTTGAGCTATTTGAGAGAATTGTATATATCCATATTGAAAAGGATCCTTAAGCAACTCGTCGTAATGTTGGGTTATATAAGTTTTCTGATCTTCATTTTCAGGAACCGGATTCTTCAAATGTGCCAACACGTTCCGGGCCAGAGTAAGACATTGTTGCAACTCTTGATATCTGCCTTTGCTGCGCCAGTATAAGACTGCCATAACGTTAGCTTCATACTCTTCATCATATTTATTGTCAGGAACCATTTGGGTGTGGTACTGCAAAGCATGCCCTACTTCGTGTGGAAAATAAAAACCGTGAAAAAACAACATTCCCATTAATTGCGCGCTGTCGGTAGTGCCGGTTATTTTAGTCAAAAAGTTTTGCATTGGCGGCCATCCTGTTTGCCATGTAATGTGATATATTTTATTAGTTCTATGTAAATACATGCCGGGCATAAATCTGTCAGGTATTTCTGTTGAGAGGCCATTAAAACTAAAAGTCGGAGATACTTGTTTTATCATGACTTCAAAATCATCAATCAGCGCGTCGTTATCTTTTTTCAGTAATATGCTATCGTCATATCGTTGAAAATACTGGTTCTGTGCGCAACAGGTTACTGATAACAGTATGCCTGTTATGATTATTATTGTTTTTTGTTTCATATTTATTTTATTGATGGTTGGAAATATTATTAAAACGCGAAGGAGTAAGAATGTCTAGATACCTAATATATTACCTTGTATAGCTGACTAGCTTTTTAAATCCCTACTTGTTTCATTAGTATGCAATGTTTTTTTGAAGCTATAAGTGTTAGAAGCTTCTAGTATAAGATGTAAGCAATTTTTACTCAAATATCCTTTTGTATTTACTAGAACATAACTCCAGTTTATAATTTGAAATAATTACAATTCCTGTATTGTTCGATACTTCTAAGATCTCCACCATTCTCAGCAATAGGACATCTTTTGATGTGGAAATCGTCCATAGAGACAAGCTTTTTTATAGTATATCTCGTTACGTTTTGCTTAATGCGGTATCAATAATTTTTGAAGCAGCCTTTTGATAGGTGTCTTTTAGGTTGCTATGCAAGGATGCGGCAATAAGTACCTCAGCAATTGTGGTCAATTCTAAAATTTGCCAACGAGGATCGGGCTCGGGTTCGGGTTGGGGCCAGATCCAAGGCCAACCCGGAGGTATTTTTATCTTGGGTCGGGTGCCACAAATTTCATCGACGAACTGAGCCATAAAATTGCCTGCAGTTTTTTCGGCACTTCCTTCTTGCAGCCCTTCCGAAATATCTGATATTAGTTGGGTGCGTTCTACAACAACTTGTGCCAACACACGTGCTAAGAGCTGACGGGGCGGTATGGGTTGGGGATTGAGATACCCAAAGTCGGTATTGATGCGATGCATACGATCTCCAATCACTTCCCATATGTAGGGGTTGAATCGTCCCAGTATTTCCAGTCTTGAGAGATGATGCGTGGTGCGTTCTAGCGCCATCTGCATAATTAATGACCAGGGCGATGAAGCTTCATCGTCATTATCGGGTGCGGGCTTGAAACGCTGGTAAATTTCGGTAATCTTCTTTTGAAGCATACTGGCCTCGATGTGTGGTGTTTGATTTTTCATGATTAAGAATGATAAGTGAGAGAATTGTTGTGGATTGGGAATTTATTCTAAGCAAGAGCAAACTTGGGCAACCTTGATGCGGAGAGATTTTTGATGCTTTTTATAATTGGATAAAATTGCCCTGTAAAGGGTCTATATTATTGTTCGTATTTTAATAATTCTCCTTCACCCACAGGCTCTGCATCGGTGGAAATGGTGGCGTTTTCAATTTTATCGCCATTGATATAAGCCCATAGCCATAGTGGCGACTCATTGCGTAGCATATCAATAATATATGGCATATCTCTCCATCTGAAAAAAAGAACAAGACAATTGTTTTCAAAGCGGTGAGGTGTAAGGGTAGGCGCATTGTCGTCTTCAAAGTATAAGCGACCAATAAGTTCACTCCCATTTATGGGCCCATATAAGAAGATGGTGGAATACATACGGAATATGGGGTTAATGCTCCAGTAATAGCGGGTTATTTGTTTATTATAATTCATGGTGTTTGATTTTTATTTCACGCCATGTCTACCGTCAGGGAGATATATCATAAATATTCCTTTACAGGATATCTTCCTTTAGGAGGAATTGCGGAGAAAGTATGTTTTAAGAGGTAACATGAGTATCATTATCTTTCTTCTTCTTTTGCTAATTCTGAGTCTACTCATTCATTATATAAAAGATTGCCTATAATGATATTAACAGATTAGCTCCGAAATTTGTGATAGTTAGTTTAGTAACTCTACATAGATACCCGTCAATTGGTACAACTTCCAGTTTTTAGCTTTAGCTGCTTGTAGTTCGGCTTGTGCAGGTAGACTATTGCCATCACCATTTTCCTTTATCAAAGCCATTTTCTCTTCGTTATTAGCAGGCAGGCTATTGATGAGTTGCTTCATATGATTGCCTGCTATTTGATTATTAATGCACAGCAAATTAAGTAGGGCTGTGTTTTTCGATAAGTCTAAACTGCTGAGCTTGTTATCTTCACAATAAAGTGTCACTAAAGCCGGGTTTTTTGATACGTCCAAGCTACTGATTTCTTGTTTACCGCAACCAAATACCGTAACCTTTCCGTACAAGGTAATGGTTTGGCTACCCTTTAATTCATATGTTGCATATTCATTAAAGTTGTCAAATTTGGTTACTTCTTCTCCAGGATCTTTTATCTTGTTATTATTTAAGTCTATCCATACATCTGCACGATCAGAGGGTTCGGCATCGGTGAGTAATGTTATTGTTGCGGTGTTCGCATTTTTTTCCGTTTTTAAAACTATATATGGTTGTTTGGGCGTGTCAGGTTCTTTCGATGTATCAGCACCGTCTTTTTTACAAGCAGCTAAGGCTAGTAGTAACATTGGAATAAGAATTGTTTTTTTCATAATTATAGCTTTAACGTTTAGTAAATTGTCAATGCGATTAATGATAGTTCGTTTGTTTTTTAAAATTTGGTAAACATATTTTTATGTTATTTCTGTGTGTGTTCCTTGATGCATGGTAAAATTACGCTCCAGATGAAGGGTATAAAAAAGCTAATCGACCAACTACATTTTGAATCGATGAACAGCAGAAATAGTTTAAATTTGTTATGTGGCTTTTAACAATATATACGACTGCATTATTGCCGATGATCATGAAATAGATAGATTGACCACGTTGGCCTTTGCAAAAAAATATGCGTTTCTAAATATTGTGGGTGTTTATGAAAATGCAGAAGCAGCGTTGGCGGAAGTGAATCAACTCAAACCACAGGTTCTACTGTTGGACATTGATATGGGAGAAAAAAGTGGTCTTCAGCTGCGTCGGCAACTTATGAGTATAGATGCCTGTATATTTATTAGTTCCTACCCCGATTATGCTATTGAAAGTTTCGAAGTGGCTGCACTCGACTTTTTAGTGAAGCCATTGAAGGCAGAAAGGTTTGACAGAGCCATGATGAGATTGCAAGCGTACCTGGAGTTAAAGTATAAATCAGAGTTGTTCGATTATAGTCTAAATGGCGATACAATCTTTGTTAAAGACGGTCATAACCATATCAAGATAAAGTTACATGAGATTCTTTACTTGGAGGCATTGAAGGATTATACCCGTATTGTAACGAGAAGAAAGAAGCATTGTGTATTGATATCTTTAGGAAACTTACTTACAAACCCTTCTTTTAAAAGTTTTGTGCGAGTACACAGAAGTTACGCAGTGCAAAAGCATTTTATTGATAGAATAACACCCCAGCATGTATGGGTTAATGATGTAAAAATACCGGTAGGGAGAAGTTATAAGGAAGGGCTGCAACAATTATATTTCAATGCATCTGAAGATTGATAATAACTTTTATATCACAATTAAAAATTCAGCCTGCTGATGCAAGCTCGTTCGCTGCCCATACCGTTGCACTTAAGTCCCTATATAAAAAGCGCTTTATGGCTCAAGCGCAATGCTCAGGAAAGTTTTAGCTTTAAAATACTTCCACGTTTTCATCCTGCTTTTATTTTTTCGCTAGAAAACACACTCAATATAACCAACCAATTTGCTGGAATTGAATTAATATTTCAACCCTGTAATATATATTTTGGTGGGGAAGGCATATTACCCAGTTTGTTTACGATACCGGCCAAAATGGATGTTATACTTGTATTACTCTATCCGCAGGCTACAGGTGTTTTTTGGCAGGAAGACGCTGTTCATTTTTTTAATAGAGCGGGTAATATCAGCTACAACGGTCAGTCATTTCGTATTTTAAATGAAAGGATACAGGAAGCCCGTACTATAGAGGAAAAATGGCAGCATATCCATCTTTTTCTTACTAACAAACTTTTAAAGAAGATACCTTATAATTTTTCTTATGTACAAAGAGCCATAAACCTTATCAGAAGAACATCAGGGGTGATCAGTATTGAAGCCCTAGCGCGAGAGTCTTGCACGAGCCAGCGCAATTTGTTAGACAGCTTTCGACAATATGTAGGAGCTTCACCAAAACAACTAGCTTCTATGGTACGATTTAACAGTTTAGTTAAGGACTACATCCTTAACCCCAAGGTGCTGGATAAGAAAATTGCGCAGTATAGTTATTACGATGCTTCACATTTATACAAAGATTTTACTCGTTATCTGGCCATAACACCGCAGGATTTTATTAGTCAAGTAAATGATATTAATAAGGTAATATAGGCCTGTAAGTCGTATTGTAAAAAATGGAGATTTTTTTCTCTCCAGCTCTTATACACTTTCTCTGTTTATAACTTTATACCGGGACAATAAGGAGATAGCGTATATTTTAAACCAATCGGCATGATGAGGTACTTTATTACAGTGGGACTGCTTTTTACGTGCCTGTTTTCTTGGACACAGTCTGTAAAAAAAGCTATCACCGACTCATTGTTGAGCACAGCCCAGCAATATTTTGCGGCCTTCCGTTACGACTCTGCTTTATATTACTATGAAAAAGTCCTCCATGAGTATAGAAAGGCGGATGATAAACGAAATATTGCCACAACTTTAAAAGGAATAGGGGATGCATTTTATTACCAGAAGCAATATAATGCTGCGCTGTCTGCATTGGAAGAAGCTATTAAGATTTGGAAACAGCTGGGAGCTGCTAAAGAAATTGCTGTAGTGCAAACATCGTTAGGTGCTATTTATATGGATCAAGGGAATCACGCTGCATCTCGCGATATACTTCGACAAGCTATTCATACTTTTACCAACTTAGATGATAAGAACGCCCTACTCACCGCTTATTTGAACCTAGGCACCAATGATTCTCGCGATGGAAATTATCCGATGGCCATAGAAAATTATTTAGCATCATTAAAGATGGCCGAAGCATTGGGAAACAAAAAAATGATGGCTTATAACTATTTGAATTTAAGTGCAGCTAATTTACACATAAATGAACTGGATCGTGCGCTGGAGAATTTGAGAAAATCATTGAGCATTTCTGGGGAGATAGGAGATAAACCAGCTATGGCAATCTCTCACCTTAACATGTCGTTGGTGCTTAAAAGTCAACATAAATTTACTGAAGCTAGGAGGCAGTTGGCATTGGCAATTCCCATTTTTGAGGAGCTGAAAGATTATTCCTCTTTACAAGCTGCGCAGATGAACCTTGGACGTATATATGAGGAAGAAGGAGATGATGAAAAGGCTTTAGCAACTTATCTTGCGGCGGATGAAATGATGAATAGCAACGCTACCTTACCGTGGCTAAAGGTGGGAAACTACCAGTATATCGCCAGTATGTACAACAAGCTACAGCAGCCATCGAAGGCTCGTCCCTGGTTGGAGAAGGCATTGGCTATAGCAAAAGAGCTCAATTCGGATGTAGTGTATGCCGACGTGTATCAAAATCTATCAGTGGCTGATAGTTTGGCCGGTAATTATGAGAGGGCTCTCTATAATTATAAACAACACATAGTATATAAAGAGAAAGTCTTTAATGAAAAAAACATCAAAAAGGCAGCTACTTTAGAATTGCAATATATTAATGAGCGGAAGGCCGATTCCGTGAAATTCGTTCATCAGCAGCAGCAATTGGCTTTGCAAAAAGAAATGCAATTGGCATCGTTGCGTCATGAGTATGAAACAAAACAAGCAAGGGCAAAATCAGAAGCCGAGCGGCAGAAATTGCAGCAGGAAGAAACTTTAAAACGACAAGCAATAGCGACAGAGTTTAAAATGGCTCAATTAAGAAGCGAGCAGGAACAGGCGCAGCTATTAGCCCATCAACAAAAGCAGGAAGCCGCTAATAAAATAAAAATACAATCTGAAAAGAACCTGCGAAATCTTTCTTTGGCCGGATTGTTACTCATCGCAGTTGTAGGAGGCCTTCTTTTTCACCAGAATCAAGTACGCCGTAAAACAAATACTACTTTGTTAACCTTGAATAACGAATTGGATGAAGCCAATAAAATTAAGACCAAATTTTTTGGCATCCTTAGCCACGATCTCCGTGGTCCTATCGTGAACCTGATTAACTTTTTGCATCTGCAAAAAGAAATGCCGGATATTTTTGACAAAGAACGTGAAGCGCATCACCAAAAACAATTAACCGAATCCGCAGAAAATTTATTGGAAACGATGGAAGCAATGCTTTTGTGGAGTAAGAGCCAAATGGAGCGGTTTGCCCCTCAACAAAAGACTATTCCCGTGCAGGATTTATTTGAATTTCTTCAAAAACAATTTCACCAGCCGAACATAAATTTTCAATTTCATAACCCCGGTCAGTTAGTGGTACGTTCGGATGAAGATTATCTCAAAACCATTATGTACAATCTAACTTCCAACGCAGTAAAGGCATTGGCCAATACCAAGAATCCACAAATTGTTTGGAAAAGCCATACAAATGGCAATAAAGTAGAATTAAGTATTACCGACAATGGTCCGGGCGTGCACGAGGAACAATTGGAGGCCTTATATAACGAGAATGCTGTAGTAAGCACACGCCACGGACTCGGTTTACATCTTATTCGTGATCTAGCCAAGGCTATTAATTGTAGAGTACATTATCAATCAGGCATCGAAAAAGGATCTGTTTTTCAAATAATTATGTAAAGAAGGTTAAAAAATATGTCCAAACGAGCCGTCTTTTTGCCATAATACTCTACTAACTTGGTGGGTTTTGAAAAATGAATTATATTTGCAGTCCACTTTTAAAATTATACTACTATGGCATTAAGATTAGGCGACATTGCCCCTGACTTTACCGCACAATCTACAGAGGGGGAAATTAAATTTCATGAATACCTAGGAGATGGCTGGGGTATTCTTTTCTCTCACCCTGCGGACTATACTCCTGTATGTACTACAGAGTTAGGTAGAACTGCTCAATTGAAAGAAGAATTTGCGAAGCGTAATACCAAAGTTCTCGCTGTGAGTGTAGACCCGCTGGAAAGCCACCATGGCTGGAAAAATGATATCAACGAAACTCAAAACTGTAGTGTAGACTTCCCGATTCTGGCTGATCCGAACAGGGAAATCGCTACTTTGTATGATATGATTCATCCCAATGCTTCTGAAAAGGCAACAGTACGTTCCTTGTTCATCATTGGGCCGGATAAGAAAATTAAATTGATCATCACTTATCCTGCTTCTACTGGTAGAAACTTTAATGAAATACTTCGTGTGTTGGATTCACTGCAGTTAACAGCATACGAAAGCGTGGCTACACCAGCAGACTGGCAGCATGGTCAGGATGTAATTGTGTTGCCTTCTATCAGCACTGAAGATGCTATTAAAAAATTCCCTAAAGGAGTAAAAGAAATCAAACCTTACTTACGTTATACTCCTCAACCCAATTTATAGTTCAGCAAGGGTTCATAGTTCATGATTTTTTGTGAACTATGAACCATGAACTATTGTTAAAATGAAATGCTGACAGAACAACAAATACAGGATATAGAAAACGCTTCACTGAATGAAGCTCTTACTTTAATAACGCAACTGTTTCCTGAAGGAGTGGTGTTCTCCACCTCTCTGGGGCAGGAAGATCAGGTGATTACTCACGCTATAGCCAGAAATCAACTTCCTGTAAAAATATTTACGCTCGATACGGGCCGACTGTTTAACGAACACTACGAGTTACTCGAAAAAACCAACGCCCGTTACAGAACCAATATTCAGGTTTATTTTCCCGAGACTGCCGATGTGGAAAAATACGTAAATGAAAAAGGGGTTAATGCTTTTTACGAATCTGTAGATAATCGTAAAGAGTGTTGCTTTATCAGGAAAGTAAAACCACTGAATCGCGCTCTTCAAGGCGCTAAAGTTTGGATTACAGGTCTGCGTGCAGAGCAGTCTGAAAATCGCAAAGGAATGAAAATGCTAGAATGGGACGATGCCCGCCAGTTATACAAATTCAATCCACTCATACATTGGTCCTACGATCAAATGATTGATTATATAAAGGCAAACAACATCCCCTACAACCCCTTACACGACAAGGGATTCATCAGTATTGGCTGTGCACCCTGTACCAGGGCTATCGAGCCCGGGGAAGATGCCCGTGCCGGCCGTTGGTGGTGGGAAGTATCGCATAAAGAATGCGGACTTCATGTTAACTAAGCATAGTGTAATTATTCAGCTTTGTGCGTTTAGCATTTGAGATATACAATGAAAAGATACGAATTAGACTATTTAGAGCAATTAGAGGCTGAGAGTATTTTTATTATGCGCGAAGTGGCGGCGCAATTCGAAAGGCCTGCTCTGCTATTTAGCGGAGGAAAAGATTCCATAACATTAGTACAGCTGGCTAAAAAGGCTTTTGCTCCAGCAAAGATTCCTTTTCCTTTAGTACACATCGATACCGGTCATAACTTCCCAGAGGCGTTGGCCTATCGCGATAATCTCGCTAAGGAATTAGGAGTTGAGCTGATCGTGCGTAAAGTAGAAGATACCATTAAAGCCAGAAATCTGACCGAACCTAAAGGCAAGTTCGCCAGCCGCAACTGGCTGCAAACTTATACCCTGCTGGATACTATCGAAGAGTTTCAATTCGACGCATGTATTGGCGGGGCACGCAGAGATGAGGAAAAAGCCAGAGCCAAGGAAAGAATCTTCTCAGTACGTGATGAATTTGGACAGTGGGAACCTAAGTTGCAACGGCCCGAGTTGTGGAACATTTACAACGGGCGCATTCATAAAGGAGAAAACGTGCGTGTGTTCCCCATTAGTAACTGGACAGAGTTAGACGTGTGGAATTATATCAAGAAGGAAAATATTCAATTACCTTCTATATACTTCGCGCATGAACGTGATGTATTGGTACATGAGGGACAACTGATAGCCGTTTCTGATTTTATCACTATTGAAGAGGGTGATGTAATTGAAAGAAAACGTGTGCGCTATCGTACTGTAGGCGATATGACCTGTACCGCCGCGGTAGAGTCAAACGCCACAACGTTGGACGAAGTGGTAAATGAAATTATGTCTACCCGTATTTCCGAAAGAGGCGAAACTCGCATTGATGATAGAGTGACCGAGGCGGCCATGGAAGACCGAAAGAAGAACGGATATTTTTAATAAAGACAGGTTGTTAGTCTGGAAGTCGGGAAGAGCACGCGGTATCTACAACAATTTGTTCTTTCCGGTTCCCGGACTTTTATAGTTTATAACAGACTTTAAAAAATTATCAGATTTTAATAAATGGATATTCTACGTTTTATAACTGCAGGCAGTGTTGATGATGGTAAAAGCACTTTAATAGGCCGGTTACTGTACGACAGTAAAAGCATTCTAGTGGATCAGTTAGAAGCACTGGAAAAGCAATCTAAAAATAAAAATGTCGACGGTATCGATCTGGCATTATTGACAGACGGTTTGCGTGCAGAACGTGAACAGGGGATCACCATTGACGTAGCCTATCGTTACTTTAATACACCCAAACGCAAGTTCATCATCGCCGATGCGCCGGGGCATGTGCAGTATACACGCAACATGATTACGGGTGCGTCCAACTCTAGTTTGATTATCATTCTCATTGATGCGCGTAACGGTGTCATAGAACAAACCCGCCGTCACTCCATTATTGCTTCACTGCTGAGAATGCCTCACGTAGTGGTGGCTATTAATAAGATGGATTTGGTGGATTTCTCCGAACAGCGTTTTAATGAAATAAAGGCAGACTATGAAAAAGTAGCTGCACAATTAGGATTGCCTCAGGTAACCTATATTCCTATCGCTGCTTTACATGGGGATAATATTGTAGAGGCTTCAGCCAATATGCCCTGGTATCAGGGTAAGCCTTTATTGCAATTTCTGGAAGAGGTTGAAGTGTATGAGGACATCAATCATACCGACCCTCGCTTCCAAGTACAATATGTAATTCGTCCTCAAACAAAGGAATTGCATGACTATCGCGGTTATGCCGGTCAAATCATCAGTGGCGT
This sequence comes from Niabella digestorum, assembly GCF_036409055.1. Lineage (NCBI taxonomy): Bacteria > Pseudomonadati > Bacteroidota > Chitinophagia > Chitinophagales > Chitinophagaceae > Niabella > Niabella digestorum. Next base: position 171,882 of record NZ_JAZGLY010000001.1, read on the forward strand.
ATATAAAAAAGGCGATAAAATAACTGTGTTGCCTGCAGGTATCGAAACCACGCTCACCAAAATTGAGATTGCGGGTGAAGAGGTGGAAGAGGCTTTTGCGCCACAGGCCGCAGTATTGCACTTGGCAGATGATATTGACATCAGCCGCGGCGATACTTTTGTGCGAAGCGATAATTTACCTAAAGTAGAAAGCGAAATAGAGGTAGTGTTGTGCTGGTTGGATAATAAGCCGCTTGTTCAGGGCAATAAATATCTTTTACAACATAGAGGAAGACTGCTTAGAACGATTGTAAGAGAAATAGAATATAAAGTAGATGTAAATACGCTGGAGCGAACAGAAGTAACGGATAACGTAAAACTGAATGAGGTAGTGAAGGCAAAGATAAAAACAGCCCAACCTTTGGTATACGATCCATTTGATAAAATAAGTGATTACGGGAATGCCATCTTGGTGGATGAAACCAGCAACAGTACGGTGGCTGCGGTATTGCTCAATTAATACTTTGATATATTCTCCTCCCATGGAGAGTTAGAACATATGAAATGATTATTCCTCACCATACTAAGAATTTTTCCTACAGTCGGCCAGCCGAGGTAGGTACTGTGGTATTGGCGGCTGCCGGTCCTGGCGATCCCGACCTGATTACCATAAAAGCTGCTAATGCTTTAAAAGAAGCAGATGTAGTATTGATAGATCGGCTGGTTAGTGAAGTAATATTACATCGTTATGTGGCTCCGGGTGCCGAAATCATTCGTGTGGGAAAAGAGTGCAGGAATAATGTTTCCACCCCGCAGCAGGTAATTAATGAGCTGTTGGTGAAGTATGCCCTTCAAGGTAAAAAAGTAGTGCGTTTAAAGGGTGGTGACGTTTCGGTGTTTTCTAATATTCTGGATGAATTACACTCTTTGATTGAGCATCAAATCCCTTACGAGATTATACCGGGTGTTACGGCTGCGTTGGGAGCCGCTGCTTATGCGGGCATTCCACTGACGGCAAGAGGTTACGCCACCTCGGTACGCTTTCTTACCTACTATAAATCGGATGTAGTGACGGAAGATTACTGGAACGAGCTTGCTAAAACTAACGATACGCTTGTGTTTTATATGTCTTCTTCGACATTGCCGAAAGTGGTAGAAAAGCTGATTCAGTATGGCATTAGTAAAGATGTGCATGTTGCAATAGCCGAACAGGCAACCACCTGTTACCAGCGGGTCTATGAATGCAATATTTACGAGTATGAGCAAAAACTGAGCAATAAGGCTTTTACCTCGCCTTCGTTGGTAATAATAGGCAAAGTAGTAGCACTGCATCAGCAGTTCAGGTGGCTGCAAAACAGTGATTATACAGAACAATATTTTGCATCGGTAGGAGAGGGTATTCAAAACATCAATGAAATTAATAAACCAATAAAGCATGTTATCTGAAGACAAGCTGCAGAAGATTAAGGAATTTACAGCAACACTTTCACGAGAAGAACTTATATGGTTGAACGGTTATATTGCCGGACAGGCAGGTGCTTTGCAGGGAGCTATTGCTGCTGCCCCAGCCCCTCTTAATAAAAAAATTACTTTAGTATACGGTACCGAAACCGGTAACGCTAAAAAGCTGGCCACCCAATTGGCCGGAATTGCCAAAAAGAAAGGCGTTACAGTTAAACTAGCCGGACTGGATCAATACAGATTGAGTGATCTTACAAAAGAAGAATATTTCTTTGTGGTAATTAGTACCCAGGGAGAAGGAGAGCCTCCTCTATTGGCAAAGAAATTCTATGATCATATTCATGAAGCCCTACTGGATCTGAAAAAAATGAAATTCGGAGTGCTGGCATTGGGCGACTCTTCCTATGCGCAATTCTGTAAAACAGGAGAAGATGTTGATGCCAGATTGGAGGCATTAGGGGGGCATCGCATCCTACCGCTTAAGAAATGTGATGTGGATTATGAAGAGGATGCATTACACTGGATTGAGAATGTAATAGCCGCCCTACAAACAAATGTAGGCAGCGTGCCTGTAATAGCACGCCCGGCTGTAGAAGATAAGAAACCTGCCGGTAAGAAAAGTTATAAAGGAACTGTTGTTACGAATATCAATCTCAATGATCGGGGTAGCAACAAAGAAACTTATCATATAGAAATCAGTACTGAAGAAGATATCGATTATGTGCCTGGTGATGCATTGGGTATTATACCTCCCAACAACGACAAAGTAGTGGATGAAATTATTCAACTTACCGGTATTGATGAGAACAAAGAAATAGCGACCGCAAAAGTTACAGCTTCGGTAAGAGAGCTTTTAAAGAAGCATCTCAATATCATGTACCCACTTAAAAGTACCATCAAGCAATATGCTGAAATTACAGGTCATGATGTACCGCAGGAGGCAAGAATTGGCTTGCTGGATTTATTGAAAATTTATCCGGTAAAGGATGCGGCCATGTTTGAGGAAGTAATTAAAATATTAACTTCTCAGGCGCCTCGTATGTATTCTATTTCATCTTCTCCTTCAAGTCATGGCTTAACCGAAGTGCATATTACTGTGAGCAAGGATGAATATTATGTGGGAGATGAAAAACGTACCGGAGTATGCAGTGAATTCTTTTCAACCGTACCTGTAGGTGCCGAAATAGAGTTTTTTATTCAGAAACAGAAACATTTCCGCCTACCTGATCCGGATAAAGACGTTATTATGATTGGTCCGGGTACAGGTATCGCACCTTTCCGTTCCTTTATAGCCGAAAGAGATGCTATTGGCGCAAGCGGACGGAACTGGTTGTTCTTTGGCGAACAACATTTCTTAACCGACTTTTTGTATCAGGTAGAATGGCAAGCCTACCTGCAAACCGGCACTTTATCCCGTCTGGATCTTGCATTCTCCCGCGATCAGGAAGAGAAAATTTATGTACAGCACCGTATGAAGCAAAAAGGTGCAGAGCTGTATGAGTGGTTACAGAATGGTGCATATATGTATATCAGCGGTAAGCGCGAGCCAACCAGTAAAGATGTAGAACGTGCACTAGTGGAGATATTTATGGAGCATGGAAATAAGACACAGGAAGAAGCTGAGAAATATCTGCATCAGCTGGCAGAAGAAGGTAGATGGGAAAAAGACGTTTATTAATCAATAGAGTATTATAAAACGCAATCTTCAATCATCAAATTATAACACATTCAACACAGGAGTATAAATGAGCGAGCAAAATTTGTCGGCGGTAGAAAAAATTAAAATTGCCAGTGATGGCCTTCGCGGCACATTAAAGGAAAGCCTGTCTGATGATTATACAGGTGCAGTACGCGAAGACGATACCAATATTACCAAGTTTCACGGCATGTATCAGCAGGATGACCGTGATCGTAGGGAAGAACGCAGCATGAAAAAACTGGAGTGGCTGTATTCTTTCATGGTGCGGTTGCGTATACCCGGAGGTTTATTAAAGCCAGAGCAATGGATAGCCATTAACGATGTAGCGGGGAAACACTCCACCGGGGTTATAAAAATTACAACTCGTCAAACCATTCAGCTACACGGCATTCTGAAATCGCATATCAAACCCACCATGAAGGCATTTAATCTTGCCGGACTGGATTCTATTGCTACTTGTGGCGACGTGAACCGTAATGTGTGCTGCACGGCCAACCCGTCTGAATCGCCTGTGTATGATGAAGTATTCCAGTATGCCGCTAAGATTAGCGAGATGGCTAAACCTAAAACCCGTGCCTGGTACGAGATTTGGCTGGATGAAGAAAGACTGACAGAAAAAACAGAGGAAGATCCTTTGTATAAGGATAAATATCTACCTAGAAAACTAAAAGTGGGTATTGCAATTCCTCCGAATAATGATGTGGATGTATTTATTAATGATGTGGTATTAATTGCCATTATTGAGAATGATAAGCTGGTAGGTTTTAATGTAGGTGCAGGTGGCGGATTGGGTACTACTCATGGCAATCCGAATACGTATGCACGTCTGGCTTCTATATTAGGATTTGTTGAAAATGATGAGGAGAAAATCCTAAAAGTGGTATATGAGATTATTACTGTGCAACGCGACTTTGGAAATCGAAGCGATAGAAAACAGGCACGCTTAAAATATACGATCGATAAGCTGGGGGTAGACAGATATCGGGAAGAAGTAGAGAAACGTTGTGGTTTTAAATTGGAGCCTGCAAGACCTTATCAGTTTACCATGCGCCAAGACCGATACGGATGGGTGCAGGACTATAAGGGTAAATGGCACTACACAGTTTTTGTGGAAAATGGAAGGGTACTGGATGATGAAAAAATAAAACTCAAAGAGGGACTGTACGAAATTGCAGAGCTTGGAAAATGTAACTTTCATTTTACAACTAATCAGAATGTTATTCTTTCTGATATTGCCCCCAAAGACAAGGCCGCAATAGAAAAACTTCTGAAGAAATATAAAATTATTGAGCACACGGAGAACGCCAGTGCTATACGAAAAAACGCTATCGCTTGCGTAGCACTGAATACGTGTGGTCTTGCATTGGCCGAAGCACAACGTTATCTGCCCACTCTTCTTTCAAAGATTGAGCCGTTGCTCGAAAAGCACAACATGAAGAGTGAGGATATTATTCTGCGAATGACTGGTTGTCCTAATGGTTGTGGTCGTTCGCCCAATGCTGAGATTGGTTTTGTGGGCACTGCATATGGTAAATACAACCTGCATATTGGTGGAGATCGCGAAGGATTGAGGCTGAATACTAAGTTCAAAGAGAATCTGGATGAAGCGCAAATACTCGAAACTTTAGATGAGCTGTTTGCAGTGTACCAAAAAGAGAAGAAGGAAAATGAAAACTTCGGCGATTTTTCTTATCGTAAATGGATTCTTTAATTGGACTCATGTATTGCTTAGATTTGTAGAAAAACACCAATTAGCAATACATGAAAAACCTTGATAAAATGAGCAATAAGACTTTTATAAAGCTTTTATTACAGAATAATACCAGAATCGGCAATCTGCCCGATAAGGATCTGGCCCACCAGTTTGTGGATGACATTTTTGCTTTTCTTTTTATCCCCAAAACTGGGGTAAATCAAAAGGAAAAGGATTTGCAAAAAGGTCTATATGCATTGAAAAGCCATTTGGCTACCTTGATTTACGATGTAGTAAATGATGGTGCTAAATCGCAGGCAGCGGCTGATTGCTTTTTCGATGCACTGCCAGATATTTATGCAGCCTTACAAAAAGATGCAGCCGCATTTATCGCCAACGATCCTGCAGCCTTAGATATAAGTGAGGTATTTCAAGCCTATCCGGGCTTTTATGCCATAGCGGTGTACCGTATCTCTCATCAGCTATGGAAACAGGGTATAAGAGCATTGCCCAGAATTTTTACGGAGTATGCACATAGTCGTACCGGCGTGGATATTCATCCCGGAGCTACTATAGGTGAGAATTTCTTTATCGATCACGGCACCGGTGTGGTAATTGGTGAAACTACTATTATTGGTAATGATGTAAAAATCTATCAAGGTGTTACCATTGGAGCCCTTAACTCAGCCAAGAGTAAAAAGAAAGTAAAACGTCATCCCACCATCGAAGATAATGTTATCATTTACTCGGGTGCTACTATTTTGGGAGGTGATACAATTATCGGGCATGACAGTGTTATCGGTGGAAATGCCTGGATAACATTTTCAGTTCCTCCAAATTCTTTAGTATACAACCAAAGTGAAGTTACCAATAAGGTAGATTTTTCACATAAGGATTCGGTAAATAAAATTCTAAAAACAGCTAAAAAGCGCAGCTGATAATTGAATAGGGAAAAAGAAAATACCCCTGCTGCACAAGCAGAACAAGCGGAGCATCGTGCTTCGCAGAATACCCTTTTTCCCGTGTTTTTAAAACTGGAAACATTAAATCTGCTAATTATCGGTGGAGGAAATGTAGCGCTTGAAAAGTTACAGGCAGTTCTTCAAAATGCTCCCGCAACGCGCATAAGACTAGTAGCTATCGATATTGCTCCTATGGTACGCGAGTTTGCTGCATCATTCCCTAATATAGTTCTAGAGCAGCGACCTTACCTTAAAGAGGATATACAACAAACAGATTTGGTAATTGCAGCTGTAAACGATCTGGATGTTGCGGCTCAAATTCGAGAAGATGCGGCTGATTGCGGAAAGCTGATAAACATTGCTGATAAGCCCGAGCTCTGTGATTTTTATCTAGGCTCCATCGTAAAGAAAGGTAATTTGAAAATCGCCATATCCACCAACGGGAAATCTCCTACAATTGCAAAGCGGCTGAAAGAAACCCTAAATGAGGCAATTCCCGAAGAGATTGACGAGGTGTTGGATAATATGCAGCAGCTACGCAATCGATTATCTGGCGATCTTAACCATAAGGTGAAAGTCTTAAATAATGTAACCCGTTCTTTAGTATCAAAGCCTCAGGAAGCATTGGACGCCTTGGAATCGGATGACAATGTAGCTACCGATGTGGTAAGTTCTACAGCAATTGTGGCTAAAGCGCAAAAGAGTACCAACTGGTACCTGATTATAATGGGTGTGGCCTTATTAATTGCTTTAAGCGTCTATGCCTTGTATTCTTTTGATTTGATGCTACCCATTCTGCAAGCATTGAATAAGGATAACCATATGTTTTACTGGATGCTGCTAACCGGCTTTTTGGCCGAAATTGTTGCAGGATCCATGGGTATGGGTTATGGAGTCATATGCACTACTATATTGCTGATGCTGAATGTTCCACCGCCTGTTGTTAGCGCCAGTATTCATTCTGCAGAGTCTTTTACTACCGCAGCAGGAAGTATCAGTCATATCAAATTGGGTAACGTCAATAAGAAATTGGTTAAGGCTTTGGCTATTCCCGCGGTTATTGGTGCCGTTATTGGTGCCATATTGCTCACTTACCTGGGAGAAAAATATGCTGTAATTATCAAACCATTTATTGCGGCCTATACTTTGTATCTGGGTGTGCGTATTCTCATGAATGTTTTAAAACCTAAAAAAGAAGTAATCAAAAAGAACAAAACCTCAAAAGTTTCGTTGCTGGGTTTTGTAGGAGGTTTTATTGATTCATTTGGAGGAGGTGGTTGGGGGCCTTTGGTTACCGGTACCTTAATGAAAAATGGAAGAACCCCTCGATATGTAGTAGGAAGCTCTACGGTGGCCAAGTTTATTCTTACCGTTACGAGTGCTATCACTTTTATATTTACCATCGGTGTTCAGCACTGGAATATTGTTGCAGGACTGCTGATAGGAGGAATCATTACGGCTCCTTTTTCTGCGATGCTTACCTCCAAGCTGCCAGCAAGAAAAATGTTTTTTGTTGTGGGCATAGTGGTGATCATTATGAGTATTATTACTATTTATCGAGCCTTATTCCTATAAAAATTTTTTAAATTATTATCCTACTAATTTTGTAGACTAATAATATTTCTTTATTTTTGTCCTTCAAAATTTCAATATCATGTCTTCATTTCAACATGCAAGCAATAGGCTTTATCCTATGAATAGGAAACACGAATGGCGATGTTGTATGTGTTCCTGAATAACTAAGCTTTTTATTTAGTTTATTAGTCTACTGATTTTGTAGATTTTACCGGATGAAAGAGGTCGGTACAGGGCTTCTTTGTCATAAAACGATCCAAAAAATAAGAATCATCAATAACTATATAACAATGCGAATTAAACATTTGAAGAGTCTGTTTTTACTGCTAGGAAGTTTTTTGTACGGAGTATTGCATGCTCAATTGACAGGCAAAGTAATTAATGAAAACAATAATCCTATTGAAGGAGCCAGTGTAGTGATCAAAGGAACCACTCAAGGTACACAAACCGATGCGAATGGCGTATTTACCTTATCGTCTGTTCCTAAAATTCCCTTTACGATAACCGTATCTTCTGTAAATTATACTACAAGAAATATATCAGTTAGAGAGCTGGAAGATACCCTCACTGTAAGGCTTCAGATTTTGTATCAAGTAGATACTTTGGTAATCACTTCTCGAAGAAGACGCGAATTACTGCAGGAAGTACCGATTGCAGTTTCGGTAGTAAGTGGTAAACAAATTGATGAAGCTGGAGCTTTCAACATCACACGCGTTAAAGAAATGGTTCCTTCCTTGCAGATGTATACCTCCAATCCCAGAAACACGGGTATTAACATCCGCGGCATAGGTTCTCCCTTCGGGCTTACCAATGATGGTTTAGATCCCGGTGTGGGTTACTATGTCGATGGGGTGTATTATGCAAGACCGGCCGTTGCTACCCTAGATTTGATAGATATCGAGCGAATTGAAGTCTTGAGAGGTCCACAGGGAACACTATTTGGAAAAAACACAGCTTCGGGTGCCATTAACATTACTTCTCGCAAGCCCAGCTTTGTACCTGGAGGTACCCTGGAAGTAAGTTATGGTAACTATGGTTTTATACAAGCCAAAGCTTCTGTAACTGGACCTCTCACTCGAAATCTTGCTGCACGCGTTTCGTTCTCAGGTACCCAGCGAGATGGAACCATTCATAACATTGCCACAGATAAATACACTAATGACATCAATAACCTGGGTTTAAGAACGCAATTCCTATATAATGTTTCGGACAATACATCGGTTACGCTGGCCGGAGAGTACAACAAGCAAAGGCCTGATGGCTACGCTCAGGTTGTTGCCGGTGTAGTAACTACAAAACGTCCGACATATAGACAATTTGATGCCATAATTGCCGATTTGGGTTATACATTACCCAATATAAATAAGAACGGTAAGATCGATGCCTTTATGCGCGTAATTGATCATGATACTCCATGGAACTCCGGAAATGAAATTGGTGGCGCATCATTGAATATCGATAGTAAAATTGGCCCCGGAACACTTACAGCCACTACCGCGTGGAGATACTGGATTTGGGAACCCTCCAACGACCGCGACTTTACGGGCCTTCAAGCATTGGCTAAATCGCAAAACCCAGCCAAGCATAAAAATATCTCGCAGGAAATAAGATATGCTGGGGAATTATCAGATCGCTTGAGTGGTGTGATTGGTTTATTTTATCTAGGACAACAGGTAAAAATAACCGGTACAGAAGAGTCGGGTAGAGATCAATGGCGATTCTCTCAAAGTTCTAATAGCGATTTATGGAAGACTCCTGGCTTGTTTGATGGCTATGGTATAAACACCAATTCTTCCATTCGCTCCAAAAGTGCGGCGGTATTTGCCAACGTAGATTGGGAGCTTATTAAGCACCTGCATTTGCAACCCGGTATCCGCCTTAACTACGATGAAAAAGTGGTAGTATATGATCGTAAAGCTTATGGAGGTTTGCAGACAGACGATCCTGCGCTGCTCGCTTTAAAGAATAGTGTGTATACCAGTCAGTACTATGAATCGGACGCCTATGAACGCAACGTTACTTACAATGTTACGCTTGCATATCGTCCTTCTACTAAAATCAATGCCTACGGAACCTTTGCTACAGCTTATAAGCCGGTGGGGGTAAACGTGGCAGGATTACCTACTATCAACGGTCAGCCAGCAACCGATTTAGCTGTCATTAAGCCAGAGTACACTAAGCATTTTGAAATAGGTATTAAAACACAGCCTACAGCAGATCTAACGTTCAATATATCTGCATATAACTCTAATATTAAAGATTATCAGACCAATGTACAGTCGCCTGAATTAGGTGTTAATAGAGGCTATATTGCAAATGCAAATAAAGTACGTATAAGAGGTATTGAGGCTGATGCTTCTTATAGGCTCAATCATCATTTTAATTTTTACGGAGCCCTTACCTATTCCGAAGGGAAATATGTGAAATTTATCAATGCTCCTTTACCACTTGAGGAGACTGGAGCCACCAATGAAGAAGGTGTTCAAGTGGCATTCAAAGATGTTTCAGGTGGTCCGCTACCTGGTATTTCAAAATGGGCTGGCTCAGCCGGCGGTGAATATTCTACACCCTCAGCATTGTTTGGGCGCCCCAATAGGTTCTTTATAGGCGCTGATGTCTTTGCTCGTTCCTCTTTTTCTTCTAGTCCTTCTCCATCAGCGTTTTTAAATGTTCCGGGTTACGCCATCGTAAATGCACGGCTGGGCTTTAAAGCCACACGCGGACTGTCGGCCTTTGTATGGGCACGCAATCTGCTGAACAAAGATTACTTCGAGCAGTTGTTGCCCGCAGGAGGAAACGCCGGACATTATGCTGGTGTGTTGGGAGATCCACGCACTTACGGACTTACCTTAAGCTATTCTTTTAACGGTAAGCATTAAACTTTTTCCTATTCTGGCAGTCAATTAAAGGCCTGCTGTTTTTACAGCAGGCCATATTTATTTTTAGTAAGAGGGAGTATACTGATTTTTTATAGGTTTTTTCAACAAAAAACCTAATTTTTGAACGTCAAAGCAAGGATATGGGAAAATGGATAGCGATTTTTTGCCTGTTTTTATATATTTCAGCTGCCAGCCAGAACGGTAAGGAATTATATTTTCAGCCCTCATTTGCACAAGGAGCTTCGGCTTCAAAAATGTTTGAGGAAGTAAAATATATTCCACTGCAGACTACCAAAAAAAGTCTTTTTGGTCGTATACGCGAACTGATCGTCTCGGATGCGTATTTTATTATATGGGACACCGACACTAACTCTATCTATTTTTTTGATAAAAATGGAAAATTTGTAAAAAAATTTCGTCCTCATAAATGTATCATCAAAACCATTCAGCTTGATAGAAAGCGGAATGCACTTTTCATCTCCGGCTTTAATAAGCATTTCAATTTTTCCCGGGCCGAGGTGGAAAAAATGATGTCCGATCCCACGAATAAATCCTTTGCACGTTATACCTGGTCGGGTTACTATGATTTGAGTGATATCCATAAAGAAAAAGTAGAGGTTATTAAAGATTTTAGTTTGGCTCTCGTAACCCCAACCATTTTTGATAACTGGTGGGCTTACAGCTTTATTTATGCCAACAGACGGTGGAACGAGGATACTGATTATGAATTGAAAATATATGATGGCACTAAAACTATTAAACAATATTTCCCTTACAATAAAAAAAGCGGAGCCATCTATTATAACCCAGGAAAGATTTCTTTTTTTCCTGTAGAAGACAACGAGATGTTGTTGTTTACGCGTCCGTATGATTACTGCATCTATACACTGACAAAGGACTCTGTGAGTCTTCTGTATAAGTTCATATTACCGTTAGAAAACTCATTGCCCAAATCATTTTTTGAAATGCCTTTTCGTTCTAAGAATGATTTCGATGAGTATAAATACAAAAACGGAAGCTTGGTCTGGGAGTTACGAAACGTATATAAAATGGGGAATTATTTGTTCTTTTCGCTCGATTATAACAAGAGCTACAGAGAAAAGCATTTCATGTATGATGAGGGTACAAAGCGCTTTTACAATATGGGGCGCGTAAGTACTGACAGTAGCACTGCCTATCTGCCTTTATTACAAAATGGTATTCAGTACTGTGATAACGAGTATTTATACACCAGTATCTCCTCATCCACTATGTTTCAAACGAGGGACAATACTCAGCGTCGCTCTCCCCAATACACTCCCGAGATAAAAGAATATTTTGACAAAGGTGATCGTACGGATAACCCTGTCATCATTCAGTTAAAACTTAAAAATAAAATTGGATGATGCGAGTACTACTGGTAGCTTTCATGTTTGTGATAATACCTACATGGTTGCATGCGCAAAAGGACACTACGCAGATAGGTTCTATTATGGGTATTGTGAAGGATTCGGCAGATGATTATGCATTACAGGCGGTAACCATTACTTTGTACAAAGCACCTGACTCAACGCTGCTGAATTATAAGATTACTGGCGATGATGGAGCATTTCATTTCACTGATCTGCCATTATTAACACCTTTGTATCTGAATTTTTCTTTTACCGGTTATAATACGCTTTCTAAGAAGATTACGTTGGACAGTGCTAATAAAAATTACGACTTAAAAAATGTGCTGTTGTCCCGACGTCAAGGCGAAATGGAAGAAGTGGTAGTTAAAGCCGTCATTCCTATTACCATGAATGGGGATACCTTAGAGATTAATCCGGGTGCTTTTAAGCTCGATTCCAATGCAGTAGTGGAAGATATGTTGCGGCGTGTGCCCGGTATTACTATGTGGGGCGACGGTACGATTACCGTAAATGGAAAAGTGGTGAATAATGTATATGTAGACGGTAAACCATTTTTTGGTAATGATCCGGCCTTAGCTACACAAAATCTACCTAAAAACGCCATTGACAAAATACAGGTATACCGTGAAGAAGATTACTCGAAGGATAATTTTGATGATAACCCGGCAGACTCTCTCCTTACAATGAATATTAAACTGCGCGCAGATAAACGAAAAGGCTATTTTGGGAAAGCCGGAGCGGGTATCGGTACGGACAGAAGGTATGAGGCTGATGCATCGGTATTAGGGTATACCAATAAGCTGCGTGGGGGATTGGCAGGGAGTATCAATAATATTAATAAGACCGCAGAGATGCAGGAAATGTTCCGACAGAGCACTTATAGAAATTATAATCCGAACAACCGTTATGTGGCAAATTTCGGAAGTGCCGGTATCAACAAAGTGCTAACGCTGGGTGGGAACATGCAATACAACTTTATGGATGATGCCAATAGCAGGTTTAGTAATCTTTTGACGGCCAGCTATAATTTCAGAACTAATAACAATTTTGTTACTTCTAATACAGATTCCAGAAATAGCGCTAGCTCGAGAGTGTTTTTGCAGGAATCTGAGCAGGAAAGTAACTCACGCGGTTCTAGTCATAGAGCGAATGTGGGATATAATAAACGTGATGCAGAGAAGGATTTGAACATCAGTGCGAGTTTTAATGCTTCTGAGAATGACCGAACCTCCAGAAGCCTATCTTCCAAATCGGAAGAGGATGCAGGTTTGGTGAGCCGTAGTGCTTCGGCTACTCAGGCAAATAGTAGCAGCAACAGCCTCAACTTTTCAACTTCGTTTCGTAATAAGGATGATGATGACCGAAATCTGCGTAGCTTCGGTCTGAATTATAACTTATCCTACAGCGAATCAAAAGGAGAAAGTAATACGATTACTGACTTTGTGTCTTTCGAAGATCCTTCCCAGAATAGATATTTCAACAGGCTTAACCTTAATAATTCTTCAAGCTTTACCACCAGTCTTGGAGCTAATTACAACGCCCTGAAACGTTTGCTGTTTGGAAACTTTAACCTGTGGGGTATTAATATGGTTGTGACTAATAATATTAGTTTCTCTCGCTCCAACGACTCTAAAAATGTAAGCGACTATGATTCCTTATCCTCGACATATATTACAAATGATTCTTTGACTAACTATCTGCAGGTAGTTAGGGTGGTTGATAGGCCGGCTCTGCGTTTATCTAAGAATTTTACTAAGCGATTGTCCGATCGTTTTCAGCGGTATATCAATCTGGCTGCAAATATTCAGGGACAGTTCCTTTCTGAAAAAACGGAGTCAGATATTATTTATCGAAACTTGGACCGTTCTTTCCGCTTCTTTACACCATCGGCTTCCGTTTCGTACAACTATCAGAGATTTAACCGATATACTGTTGAGATGAATTTGTCGGGAAATAGATCTTCCGGTATTCCTTCCATTGATCAGTTGCGCCCTATTATCGATAGTAGTGTCAATACTTATGCCATCAATCTCGGTAATCCTAACTTAAGACCATACCAAACGAATGCGCTGGACTTCACTTTCAACTATCGCCGCGAACAGTCTGCTCGCAAGGCCGATTATCACTTAACAGTCAACGCCGGTATGAATAGTATTGATAATGCTATTACGGATAGTAGTTATTACGACAATAGCGGTCGCAGAACTACTTATCTTATTAATATGAGCGGCCGTCGTGTATATAGTGGGGGATTGAATGCTAGAACTTCTATTAAACTGAAGAATAACAAAGTACTACAGTTTAGTTATGCTTTCAACATTTCCAATACTACTTCTCCTAACTATGTAGATGCTATTTATACCGTTAGTAAGGCAAATAATATTCGTAATAATATTGGTGTATTCTATACATTGGGGGACTATGGTACAATTGACCTGTCTCAAACTATCAGTACCAACAGTAGTGTACAAACAGGTAATAACCTGCGCTCTCTGAAAGCCGTTAACTATATTACCAATGCTAATATTAACCTCAATCCTATTAAAGATCTTACCATAAGTAACTCGATTGACTATGTAAAGAATAGTACTACAGGACAATCTTCTACACTCTGGAATGCCTTTGTTACCTACCGCTTTTTGTCAACCAAACAAGCCGAAGTAAAATTCTCTGCCATGGATATTCTAAAACAGAATAAAAACATTGTAACAACGGCAGGGGTCAACAACCTAAGTACTACTGTTTCTAACGGTTTAAGGCAGTTTTTCATGGTTACGCTTTCTTATTATCCTCGCCGCTTTGGAGGTGGCAGAAGCCGTGGTGTGCGTGTGGAAGGAGGAAGTGAATTGCGTGAACGCAGGCCGGAGATGAGAAGACCAGAGCCTTCGCGTAGTAGCAATATTAGAAGGCGTTAAGAAAGATTTTTAAGAACTCTTGAGATGGTGTTTTTATCGCGTTTATTTTTTGTACTGACATTGTAAATAATATATTCATTTTTATTACGCCTCGACTTGCTTTCTTTAGATGAGATATTAAGGAGGTTTTTTATCTAAGAAATGTCTTTTACTTTTTAATGCTCATGCGATGAGGGAAAATGACGTAGTGCTATGTTAGTGAATAACGGCGGTAATGAGCAAATACCTGTTTAATAACTAAAACTAACTAACTAAAGCAGCCCAATGTCTATAAGATTAAGCAAGCACTTGCTTTGTTTCGTAGCGATTGAAACTAAAAGATGATCCTAATAGAGTACATGTTCCTGATGATATTGTACTCAAATTTTAGATTAGGGTAATATCGAAATTGATCGGGGAAGCAATCTACGGTTTTATATTAAGAGTTTAAAGACTTCAACGTTTGTAGCAGTTGCTTTAAGGGGATACAAAACATGCTAAATTGGAATCGAGCGGCAAGGTGGGAAATTGTTTGTTGCTTGAGGATGTGATGAAATAAATATATCTGTATGTCGTAGTTGCATCGAGCAAGTGGATAAAATGAATAATTATTAATGCAATGTGCAGGGAAAATAAAATTTAAATGTTAAAACATTATTCAATGTATAATTAATATAGAATCACTGTATAGCCTTTGCTTTGTGTATAGATGCAGTGAAGAGGGGGTAAAGTATGAAGATGGATTTATTGTTTCGAATTTTATTTACATAATATATGTATATATACATTTGTACTAGTATAAGACATTTATTTTAATAATATCTATTGTTTAATTAAGCAACTACTCCTAAAAAATGAGAAAGCTTACTTTAGGACTGTTCGTAGCCCTTTTATTTACCCCAGCTCTCTTTATCTCAAGACCGTCCTTTTATTACTAAATGGTAAGCTAATATATTTGGTCAGATTTCATTTAAAGCCCAAACTGCTGGAGATGTCACCTATACGGCAAAGTTTAGTACGGGTAGTGGTGAGGATAGTATTATGGGACTTATTAATATGCCGTCGCCGAACTATGTATCTATATACGGTCTTCCTGTAGGGGGTGATGTCGAATTGCGTTTAGGGCCGCAGAACTTGAATGCGGTTAATATGTTTGGCCCTAATCTTCAAGAAGTATCGCAATGGGGCGATGTAGTGTGGTCATCGATGGCTTCCGCATTTGAAGGCTCACCTGAAATGGATATAACAGCAACGGATATTCCTAATTTGGCGCAGGTAACCGACATGAGCTTTATGTTTTCCCAGTGTGAAAAGTTAACCGGTCCTAATAATATTAATGACAGGGATGTGAGTAATGTTACTAATATGCGAGCGATGTTTCAAGCCGCATTACTTTTTAACCAGCCTTTGAATGATTGGGATGTGAGTAATGTGACTGATATGGAATGGATGTTTTATTATGCGTCTTCTTTTAATCAACCCTTGGATCAATGGAAGGTGCATAATGTGCAGGCTATGGTGGTAATGTTTAGTAATGCAAGTTCTTTCGATCAGAATCTGGGGAGCTGGGAGTTACATCTAGATAATGCATTGACACTAAATCTTGGTCTAGGCAATTCCGGTATAAGTTGTCAGAATTATCATTATTCCTTGTTAGGTTGGGCTACAAACGGTAGTAGCCCTGCTAGGGTGAGTGCCAGCGGTCTTACCTATGGTCCTGCTGCAGATTCCGTACGTGCGCTGTTGATAGCCAATGGATGGACAATTCTGAATGATAGTATGATGAGGAGTGTAATGCAGCCCTTCCTGTTGTCTTTGGAGATGTGAAGGCAATATTAAAAGGAGGTAGTTTGATAGTTAACTGGGCTACCCTTACAGAGTTCAACAATGATTATTTTGAGGTAGAAGTATCCACTGACGGTAAAATCTTTACTTCGATAGGAAAAGTATCCAGTCTGGCCAAAGATGGTAATTCTGATCAACCATTGGAGTATACCTTTAGTAAAGCTGTTTCTAAAAATGCCTTGTTGCTGGGTGTAGCTGCATTGGCCTTAGCGGTAGGTAGTTTTGTAGCAGGTCGCCGCAAATTGGGAGCTATGCTGTTGTGGGCATGTTTGTTATTGGGAGGAGTATCGGTATCTTGTAGCAAAAAAGATAGCGTGCCCTTAGCGGAAGGTAAGGATATATATGTTCGCATCAAGCAAGTAGATAAGGATGGTAGCTACAAATACAGTAAGGTGGTGAAGGTGATTGTTGAGAATTAATTTCGCTTTTAAATAGTATGTGAAAAGGTCGGCATTGCTGACCTTTTCATTTTAGGATATATCAGCTATAAGATGTGAGTTTCGCTCCATAAGCAAAAACAATCAAAGGCGATATTGTATGTTTATTAGCTTTTGGTCAAAAAATATGTAATACAGAAAGCAGATATTTTATGAAAAGAAAATGCTCAGGAGACTTAATAGATGTGTGTTAAATAGTGAAGAAAGAGATATAGAAAAGAGTATGATGGCACCTACTAAAAGCACACCATTGAAGTAGGCTACTTGTTTTGATATTTGGCTGAAAATCAACAGATAACTGTTTTTGCAATCGGCATGAAGTTCGTTCTCTATCTATTTGAGCTTTTCTGCTTATATTTGCGTGCAATCAGGCGGATTTGTTTATTGTTCAGCCTGTATAAAAAAATTGAACTAATAAACGTTATGAACCCTTCCCCCCAAGTTCCCGCGTTTACATATAGTTCAATCTCCGGTATTTATTTTTTAAAGCTTACAATTTTAGTATGAGCTGTATTAGAGATTTATTAAATCAGCGCATTTTAGTGCTGGATGGCGCCATGGGTACAATGATTCAAAAGTATAAGCTAACCGAAAAAGATTACCGGGGGGACCGCTTTAAAGATTGGCATACCGATGTAAAAGGTAATAACGATTTATTAAGCATTACCCGCCCGGATATTATAAAGGCTATTCATACTGAGTATCTGAAGGCCGGTGCAGATATTATTGAAACCAATACATTCAGTAGCACCAGCATCGCTCAGGCCGATTACGATATGCAGTCGTTGGCCTATGAGCTTAACGTGGCTTCCGTGAAATGTGCACGCGAAGCTATTGAGGTGTTTCAGACTACTCCCGAAGGCAAGGACCGTGGGCCACTGTTCGTAGCAGGCGCTATAGGTCCCTTGAATAAAACCCTGAGTCTTTCTCCCGATGTAAACAATCCGGGTTATCGGGCCATTACTTTTGACGAGGTGGTAGAAGCTTATACAGAGCAAATCAGAGGACTAATTGATGCAGGGGCAGATTTTCTGCTCATTGAAACTATCTTCGATACGCTCAATGCCAAAGCGGCTATTTTCGCTGCGAAGAACTACTTCCGTAAACATCCTGATGCTAAGCGTGAAATAATGATTAGTGGCACGATTACCGATGCTTCGGGTCGTACATTAAGCGGACAGACTGTTGAAGCTTTTTATATTTCCATCGCGCATGCCGAGCCGTTGAGTGTAGGGCTAAACTGTGCTTTGGGTGCGAAAGATATGCGTGCGCATATCGAAGAGCTCTCTCAAATAGCAGCCTGCTATGTTTCGGCCTATCCCAATGCAGGTCTGCCTAATGCCATGGGCGAGTATGATGAACAGCCTGCAGAAACGGCAGCTTTTCTGAAAGAATGGGCCGAGAAGGGATTTGTTAATATAGTGGGTGGCTGTTGTGGCACGACTCCCGACCATATTCGGGAAATTGCTCAAGCCGTAAAGGGTATTCGACCAAGACCTTTGCCCGTACTGGAAGATATAGCGTAAAGCGTACGGTGATGGACAAATTCTTTGTAGGATAATTAGAGAATAAGTAAACATTTAATTAAAACTTTTATAAGTTGACCAAAATACAACCATATCTGCGTCTTTCGGGTTTAGAGCCGCTGGTGGTAAGACCAGAAACGAATTTTATCAATATAGGAGAGCGTACCAATGTAACCGGGTCGAAGAAGTTTGCAAGACTTATCAGAGAAAACAAATTTGAAGAAGCATTAAGTGTAGCCCGCCAACAGGTGGAAAATGGTGCGCAGATCATCGATATCAATATGGATGATGCGCTGCTGGATGGTGTTAAGGCTATGACGACCTTTATTAATTTGCTACAAAGCGAGCCAGATATCTGTCGCGTACCGTTGATGATCGATTCCTCCAAATTTGAAATTATTGAAGCCGGGCTGAAATGTGTACAGGGAAAATGTATTGTCAACTCTATTTCCTTAAAGGAAGGAGAAGAAAAATTTATTGAACAAGCAATTATCTGTCAGAACTATGGAGCCGCCGTAGTGGTAATGGCTTTTGATGAAAAAGGACAGGCCGATACCGAAGATCGTAAAGTAGAAATATGCCATAGGGCTTATAAAATACTCACAGAAAAAGTAGGATTTAAACCGCAGGATATCATATTCGATCCTAACATTTTTGCCATTGCTACAGGATTGGAGGAGCATAATAGTTATGCGGTAGACTTTATCAATGCTACCCGACGTATTAAACAACTGATGCCTTTGGTAGCTGTAAGTGGTGGTGTAAGTAATCTGTCTTTCTCCTTCAGAGGTAATGATACGGTTCGTGAAGCTATGCATTCTGTGTTCTTGTATCATGCCATTAAGGCCGGCATGAACATGGGCATTGTAAATGCAGGACAATTGGTGGTGTATGATGAAATTGATCCGCAGCTTCGTCAGCTTTGTGAAGATGTGATATTGAATAGAAATAACGAAAACAACGAAGCTACCGAAAAGCTATTGGCCTTTGCAGAAACTGTAAAAGCCAAAGGAAAATCAGAAAAGAAAGATGATGCCTGGCGACAAACCACAGTGGAAGAGAGATTGAAGTATGCTTTAATAAATGGCATCACCGAGTATATAGATCAGGATACGGAAGAAGCACGCCTCAAATATGCACGTCCGCTTGAAGTAATTGAAGGGCCGTTAATGGACGGTATGAACGTGGTGGGTGATTTATTTGGCGCCGGAAAAATGTTTCTTCCTCAGGTTGTAAAAAGCGCCCGAGTTATGAAAAAAGCGGTTGCATGGTTGCTGCCATTTATTGAACAAGAAAAGCTGGATAATCCGGCAGCCACATCGGGCAATGCAGGTAAGATTGTAATGGCTACTGTAAAAGGAGACGTGCATGATATTGGAAAAAATATTGTGGGTGTGGTGTTAGGATGCAATGGTTATGAAGTGATTGATTTAGGGGTGATGGTTCCGGCTGATAAAATTCTGGATACGGCTGAAAAAGTGAATGCCGATGTTATAGGACTGAGCGGACTGATTACACCCTCTCTCGATGAAATGGTGCACGTGGCACAGGAAATGAAGCGCCGTAATATGAAGCAACCTTTACTGATAGGTGGTGCTACTACATCGCGCATGCATACTGCCGTAAAAATAGCTCCTCAATACGATAACGGTGTACTACATGTACTGGATGCATCCAGAAGTGTCACAGTCGTAAGCGCTTTGCTAAGCAAAGAAAAAGAGGAATTGCTAGAGAAAACCCGGCAGGAATACGAAGCGCTACGTCAGCAGTTTGCTAATAAGCATCAGAAAGAGCTGGTTACATACAGTGAGGCGCTGGCAAATAGAGAAGTACTAAACTGGAACGATTATCAGCCGGTACGACCTGCCATCAATGATGTGTTGGTGTTGAAAGATTACGACTTGGCTGAAATTGCTGAGTACATCGATTGGGGACCTTTTTTCATCGCCTGGGAGATGCCAGGTCGTTTCCCGGAAGTATTATCAGATAAAAATTTTGGGAGCGAGGCGACTAAACTGTATAATGATGCCCTTAGGATGGTCGATCGTATTGTAAAAGAAAAATGGTTTACGGCCAACGGTGTGGTAGGTTTCTGGCCGGCACTAAGTAATAATGCAGATACTGTAACACTTGCAACAAACAAGGGTGAGGTAAGGCTGGAGTTTCTACGTCAACAATCCAAAAAGGCACAAGGATATTATAACTTCTCATTGGCAGATTTTGTAAAGCCTTCAGAAGTAGGAGAGGGTACGGATTATATGGGCGCATTCGCAGTTACTATTCATGACGTAACAGATAAGGTTGCCCAATTTGCCACTGAGCTGGATGATTACAATAAAATCTTGGTACAAGTACTAGGCGATAGATTTGTGGAGGCTTTTGCCGAATGCTTACATGCAAAAACACGTAAGGAATATTGGGGGTATGCTAAAAATGAAAATCTGTCAAATGAAGAATTAATTAAAGAAAAATATCAGGGCATTCGTCCTGCCCCCGGTTATCCAGCTTGTCCCGATCATACTGAGAAAATTAAACTTTTTGATCTGTTGAATGTGACGGAAAACATAGGCATTCAACTCACGGAAAGTTTGGCAATGGATCCTCCCGCATCTGTATGCGGATGGTATTTTGCACATCCGAAAAGCCATTATTTTGGTGTAGGAAAAATCAATAGGGATCAGCTTGAAGATTATGCAGCACGCAAAGGTATGAGCCTTGAAGAAGCCGAAAAATGGTTAAGGCCGGTACTGGAATAAAAAAGTTTATTTCTTTTTTCTATATTTTATTTCAACATTCACTACGCCGGCATTAATCATGTCGAGCCGTTTAGCTGCTCTTTTGCTGAGGTCAATAATGCGGCCTTCAACGAAGGGGCCACGGTCATTAATACGTACTTTTACTTTTTTACCATTGGAAAGATTTTTCACTTTTACTTTGGTACCAAAAGAGAGTGTTTTATGCGCGGCGGTAAGTTTACGTTGGCTGAAAGTTTCGCCGTTAGCGGTTTTGCGTCCTGCAAATTTATCCGCATAATAAGATGCCTTACCCGCTTCTGTTACTTTTTGGCTGCAAGCTGTTCCTAACAGTAAGACAACGAATAAGAGATAACTTATTTTTTTACGTATACAAGGCATTTATCAAAAGTAATTAATCTTAAGACTTCTTGTTACAACAACTATTTCACGTAGGTTTGTGTATCCAATCACCTCATTAAATCAATTGTTATGAGTGGTGTAGAAATATTAGGATATACCGCCGGCACACTTACCACGCTTACCTTTCTGCCGCAGGTAATCAAAACTCTTAAAGAGAAATCAGCAAAAGATGTATCACTGGCTATGTTTTTAATAGCTGCCACTAATCAGATTTTGTGGATTTTTTATGACGTATTGCAACGTGATAATGCTATTATTTTTACTAACGCTACAATACTGGTATTATCGCTTACGATGATCTTTCTGAAACTCAAGTACGGGAGATAGCTAGAAATCGATGCGCACACTTCCGAAAACACCAAATTTACTACCCGGCAGTGTCGTCTGATCTTTAGGAAGTACGCGCCATATAAAATCTACTCGAAGTACACGTAAGATATTGTCTACGCCTGTTCCGAGCTCCAAATAGGTTTTTCCGTCGAGTGACTGAAAGTTAGCATTGTCTTTAAAGTTAAGAGCTTTATTTGCATCAGACAGTGAACCCCATAATGCTTTTACAGTATAAAACTGCCTAAATTTTAGCTTAGGTATCAGTTTAAATATGCCATTGCCAATATTATATTCATAATTAAGTCCGGCAAAGCGGTCGTGGATATACTGATACCGTATCATAGTATTAAATGCATACTTGTTATAATAATACAGCTCATTGCCTGGTGCTACATCCAGAAAAGTATAAGGAACCGTTCCAAAGGTTCTTCCGGCATATACCTGATAATTAATAGTACCCACCGGCGGAACCTTCATATAATCTGATACGGAGAATAAGAGCTTGCTATAATTATAACCACTTCTTAATATTCCTGAAACTCCTTTTGTGAAACTAGCTTCCACAATGGGATAGGGACTACCTAGGCTGGCGCGGTAAAAAGTAGTTTCGATGAATTTTTCGGCGAAGGCATAACGCAGTCTTATGGAAAATTCGGTGCTGACCAGACGCTTCGATACACCAAACGAATCTGCCGGTAACAGATTAGACAAGGGCGTATAGGCTTTATTGGCCGCCGTGGCTCTCACAGACAAACCACTGGGGAATTCGTTGAAGAATTCAAAACTGCCTTCTTCTAGGTTAATGAACTTAACCGGAATATTAGGCTTGCGTACAGCAAATGAAAAAATATTATCTGAAGAGATTTCCCCATAATATTTCTGTCCGAAATCCAGATCATTTTTGTAAGCTAAAGACCAGTATTGGCGCGGATGCTTTCGAGGTAAATAAAACAATTCCCCCATTCCCTTTAGCTTTTTGTCTCTGAATCCGTAAGCCAAATAGGTATGGTACATGAATTTAGTATTAAAATGTTTGTTGCTGGCTACATCAAAACGCATTCTGAAACCTTCATGTTGGTTAGCAGAAAACCAGTTATAGGCAGAGCCCAAACGCACATTACCTACATCAAAATAACCGGAACCAAGGAATATCACCTGTTTGGTGAACCGTTGATAAACAGGGGTATTTAATATGGTATCAATCATATTGATAATACCCTGTTCGGTTTTGGTGAGGGCTTCGTGTCGGGTGGTATCCCAATAACTTCTGTGTTTATCCTGTGCCCCCGGAAGTGTGATTATTTCTTCTTGAACTTTGTTTTCCCTCAGTTTGGCAACAACAGAGCTGTCGTTAACAACAATGTTTCTATAAGTAGTGGTTTTACGTCCTATAAGCCCTACTGTTTTGTTGCCCATAGGCGCAAAATCTACAATCATTTTTTCTCGACTAATAAACCAGTTGCTATCTGCAAGTTTTGTAAACTCCTGCACATAACTAAACCGTTCCAAAAAGTTGATGTCAGCATTTTTGTCCAGGGCAAGATTGATTTTTTGAATGGCATAAGTGCCGAAGTGTACCCAGCAATCTCCTTCAAAAGTATTCGTGCCTTTACGTCGTGGCTGAAACACTAGTCTGTAAAATCGTTCATTGCCTATATACTGGGTATCGGTTACGGAATATTTATAATAAAAATCACCATTATCGCTAAGGGGACTTACGAAGCTTTTGTTGAATACATTGATAAAGTTGTTGTAAATATTAAATACCTGATCCATCCCCCCCAGATACTTCACCATACTCTCGTTTTTGATGCCATTGGTATTGGCTGCAATAATTTCCTCACGGCGACGCAAGGGTTTTTTTTGATAGTAATAATGTGAAAGCGCTTCGGTAAGATAGGTTGGCAATATTTTGATGCCTTCTGATGTGTCAGTGTTTTTGGCAATTAGTTCGTTGATAGGTCGTAATGGCTTGAGTCGAGTGAGTTTCTCCAGGCTATTGAAGTTTTTTAAATCAATTTCCAATTTATTGTAGAGCTGGTAGGAAAAATTGTCGAATTTATAGCGGTTGTTTTGGGGTTTATGCGCAACAATTTTTTTCCAGAGCCATATACCTTTATCAATCTTGGCTTTTACTACTACGGTATCCGTCGTGGCACGCTCCAGCGGTATTAGTACTTCCATTTCATTTTGATCAATAGGGAGGGGTAAATAATAAGGCACGTAACCCACATATGTAATTTCCAGCGTATCGGATGGCCAGTGGTGCATTTGAAAAGCAAAGCTCCCGGCCGAATCGGTAATGATTCCCGTGTGCGTGCCTTTAAATGTTATAGTTGCAAAAGGTATTCTTTCTTCGCTATGTGCATCTTTTACTTGTCCGCGTATTGTCTTCTGAGAGAAAAGCGGGGTACAATTTAATGCCAGGAAAAAAAGAAATACAATTTTCCAGATAGGGTTCATCGGCTGCAAAAGTAAGGTTGTTTCTAAATCCTCATTTGTTAATATTGCCCCTAAAATGGGGCATCAGTAATTTTAATTACCCCTTTCCTTTAGGATACTGATTACATTTGCTTAATAAAACTTCAAATATAAACATGCTGCATATACAAAAATTTACGTTTAATCCTCTTGAAGAAAATACCTATATTTTATTTGCGGACAATGGCGATTGTTGCATTATTGACCCGGGGTGTTATTTTGAAGAAGAGAGAAAAACCTTGAAAGAGTTTATAGTTTCCAATAATCTGAATCCGGTTTATTTGCTTAATACCCATTGTCATTTAGATCATGTGTTTGGGAATAAATATGTAAGTGAAACCTGGGAACTTCCACTATATATGCATGAAGACGAGCAAGTGGTGCTGAGTGTTGCACCCCAAACAGGGTTGATGTACGGATTGCCTTTTGAAAACTATACCGGTGAAAAGAAATTTTTAGAGCCGGGTGATATTATCACTATTGCCGGCAGCGAGCTTAAAGTATTATTTACTCCCGGCCATTCTCCGGGTAGTATTAGTTTTTATAACGAAGAAGATGGTTTTGTGATCAGTGGAGACGCACTATTTGCAGGAAGCATAGGAAGAACCGATTTACCCGGGGGAGATTTTGCTACTTTAGAGCATGCTATTAAAACACAATTATATACCCTACCCGATACCGTAAAAGTATACCCCGGGCACGGTGGCGGCACCAGTATCGGCTTTGAAAAACAACACAATCCTTTTGTGCGTGCTGATTAAACGGACCTTCGTAATAAATACAAGATTTAATTACTACTATCTTTCGATATTAGGCGTATTGGCTGATGACTGGTGTTACTGGAGCGGAAGCCCGCTCCATATCCCAAATAGCTTCCAGCTGCGATTTACGTAATAACAATCTTTCGATTTCTTTCCACGAATGCACACGTGTATGTCTTCCTGCATCGGCCAGCTGATTATGGGGTTGAGTAAACAATATGGTGCGACCTTTAAAAGGGTCTAAATTTTTAAAATGGTCATCAATCATGATATCAGCTTTAATCATAGTTTTAGTACCACAGAAGACCATTTGCTTCCAGCTGATAAAAGGAAAATGCTCATTCAACCATTCTTGTTTCTCGCTAAGTGACTGCGGGAACTCAGTGGCGGCACTTACAATAAGCACCTCATATTCTTGACACAGTTTATATAAAGCTTCTCGGCTATCTTCTATTACAGGCATGGTTCTGAAAAATCCCGGCTGGTATAGGTAAGCTCTTCCGTTAGGAAATGCTTCTGATTCGCGCTTGCCAATGGTTTCGGCTATAGGCCTTTTTATTCCCGTTTCTGCAAACTCATAATTGATGAACTGTTGTATACAATTTGCCAGCACACCATCCATATCTACCGCTATTGTTTTCATCTTTTTTTGAATTTAGGTGTTAAAGGAAGAGCGCAAAATTACAAAGTTTGTAGAAAAGGGTGCGGAGAACTTCCTACCTTTGTGTATTTTTTACACGACTATTTTTTGTATATTATATTGAAAGACAGTTGTTTATGAATAGGAATCTATTTCCACTTGCGTTAGGAGGATTGGGCATCGGTACTACGGAGTTTGTGATTATGGGACTTATGCAGGATGTGGCTACTTCATTACAAATTAGTATTCCTACGGCAGGATATCTGATCTCGGCATATGCGTTGGGCGTTATTGTAGGGGCCCCGTTGCTGGTAGCCGCATCGGTAAAGCACAATCCCAAGAAAGTGCTCATGGTGCTGATGGTTTTGTTTACCATCTTTAATGGTTTATCGGCTGCCGCCCCCGGTTATTATACTTTGTTGGTGGCCCGATTTATGTCGGGTTTGCCCCATGGTGCTTTCTTTGGAATAGGAGCCGTGGTGGCTTCAAGAATGGCACAGGAGGGCAAGCAAGCCCAGGCGATATCGATGATGTTTGCCGGGCTCACCATAGCCAATCTAGTAATGGTGCCGCTGGTTACGTATTTAGGACATGTAACAAGCTGGAGATATGCTTTTGTAATTGTAGCTCTCATTGGGATACTGACCATTGTGTTTTTAAAAATGTGGCTACCCGACATTCGGATAGAAAAAACTAATGTAAGAGAAGAACTTCAGTTTTTTACTACTGGTAAAGCTTGGTTGATTTTGCTGATTACTTCCATCGGGTTTGGAGGACTGTTTGCATGGATTAGCTATATATCTCCTTTGATGACGCATGTTTCGGGCTTTTCACTAAAAGCGGTGTCCTACCTGATGTTGGTAGCTGGAGCGGGTATGGTTGCCGGCAATTTGTTGGGAGGTGTTATGGCCGATAAAATGGCTCCCGAAAAAGCTGCTATAATATTATTCTTGTTGTTAACAGTGGCTTTATCGGCTGTGTTTTTGTTCTCTGAAAATCAGGTAATTTCGGTAATTCTTACCTTTATTTGTGGTTTATTGGCCATGGCGGTAGGGTCGCCTATCAATATTTTAATGATTAAATCAGCCGATCGGTCGGCTATGATGGGGGCCGCTTTTATGCAGGCGGCGTTTAACATTGCCAATTCTATAGGAGCCTATTTGGGCGGATTGCCCATTACGTGGGGGCTGGGATTCCAGTACCCGGCTTTTGTGGGGGCTCTAATGGCTATGATGGGTCTGCTACTTACTGTAACTTTTATGTTTCGATATGGCATAAAATCTAAAAGCTGGGCATTGCGTTAAGCATGTCACCAGCTTTTAGAAGAAGTACAGCATATTTATAAGTTGCTGATAATCAATTGTTGAATTTCCTTCATTTCCGCCTCACTTAGCTTTAGTTTGCCCTGAGTAAAATTGAGATCGTTGGCTTCGTTAATGGGGATTAGATGTACATGTGCGTGCGGTACTTCAATACCTACTACGCTGATACCGCAACGGTTACAGTCAAAAGATTTTTCAATAGCTTTTGCAATGGGTTTGGCGAAAACGAGAATTTCGGAGAGATACTCATCAGGGAGGTCGAAAACCTTATCAATTTCCACCTTAGGCACTACCAGCACATGCCCTTTGCGCAGCGGCATGATATCGAGAAATGCTATAAACTTATCATTTTCAGCAATCTTATAAGAAGGCAGTTCACCTGAAATTATTTTGGAGAATATGGTCATGGCAGCTATTTTTTCGCAATTATAATAAAAAAACCGGCGTATGCCGGTTTCTGGATAAGATGATAATTTTTCTAAATAAAGATTTCGTCAACTCTAAACTTTAACAAGCCCGCTGGAGCTTGCACATCAGCTATTTCACCTACCGATTTACCAAGAATACCTTTTCCGATGGGGGAGTTAACGGATATTTTTCCAGCCTTCAGATCTGCTTCTTGTTCGCTAACCAGCTGATATGTAACTTGTTTATTAGTTTTAAGATTAGTCAATTTTACTTTTGTCAGAATAGATACCTTACTGGTGTCAATAGTGCTTTCGTCCACTACCCTGGCATTAGCCAAAGCGGTTTCTAAGGCAGCAATTTTTGCTTCCAGTAAGCCCTGGGCCTCTTTGGCTGCATCGTACTCCGCATTTTCTCTTAAATCTCCTTTTTCACGGGCCTCTGCAATGGCCTTGCTGGCAGCAGGACGTTCCACACTCTTTAAGCGCTGCAATTCTTCCTTCATTTGCTCCAGCGTTTCCTTGGTAACATACTGAATCGCATTCATAATTTTTTCATTTTACATTCAACAAAAAAATAACAACGCTCCGGCACATAATATTCCAGAGCGTTGCTATTTAAGCAAATATAATAAATCGTTTGTCTTAAACCAAATAATGAAATGTTAAAGACTAGTCAAGTCCCAATTTCTGAAGCGTTACTGTTACCATTTTCAGGAAAGCCTCGTGACTATAACCGGCAATATGTGGTGTAACTATCACATTATCAAATGATAATAGTTCATTCAATTGCTGTTTTTCGGCTTCGGTATAGGTATCCAGCTTTTCGTTTTCCAGCACATCAAGGCAGGCGCCTGAAATTTGCTCCTGCTTCAGTCCATTAATCAAAGCAGCTGTATTGATTACTTTTCCCCGACAGGCACTTAATATAATGGGCTTTTGCTTCATGAGTCCTATCAATTCCTCATTAAGCATATAATGTGTTTCGGAGGTTAGGGGCACGTTGAAGCTGATAACGTTGGCATAGCGACATACTTGTTCCAGCGAGGCCTCTTTAATAAAGCCGCTAGCAAACCCGCTTTTATATTTATCGTAAGCTAATACCGTAACGTCGAAGGGTTGTAATAAGCGCGCAAAGCTACTCCCGGTATTACCATAGCCGATAATTCCTACCGTTTTTCCGCTCAGCTCGATACCCCGGTTTTCATTGCGCAGCCATATGCCCTGTTTTACCTGAGGGATGGCCACATTCATTTTATTCATGAGCATTAGCAGCATACCTAAGGAATGTTCGGCCACCGCATTGCGGTTGCCTTCGGGACTGCTAACGCAAAGTATTCCTTTGCTTTCTGCATATGCTACATCTATGAGCTCCATGCCGCTTCCCAGTCTTCCGATCCATTCTAGATTGGGCATGGCATCCAGCAGTTCTTTATCCACCTTAATGCGTGTGGTGAGAATGAGACCTGTCACATCTTCGCCTTTAGCCTTCAGTTCTTCGTAGGTGATTTTGGGTTCGTATAACACTTCGTAACCCTTTTCTGACAGTCTTTGTTGTAAATAAGGATGTGCGTTTCCGGTAATGATTGCTTTTTTCTTCTTCATATATGTTAATAGAAAATAAACATTATTTCATTTTAAATGTAAGTGCAGCAAAATCGTTTACTGTGAGTTGTTCGGCGCGTTTATTGAACTGGTCATCCACCAGAATGGTATCATCGAATAATGCCCTAGTGGCATTGCGCATGGTTTTTCTACGCTGGTTGAATGCCGTTTTGACCAATGTAAAAAAATCGCGTTCGCTGCGCATAAGTGCTGTTTCTTTTTTTCTGTATAGCTTAATTACTCCGCTTTTTACTTTAGGTGGAGGCATAAAGCAGTTTTCGTGCACATCGAAAAGGTATTTCACATCATAAAAAGCCTGTATCAGTACACTGAGAATGCCGTAAACCTTGTTGCCAGCAGGAGCTGCAACGCGCTGCGCTACTTCTTTTTGAAACATGCCCACAACCACCGGCACCTGTTCTTTCCATTCTAGAATTTTAAAAAGTATCTGGGTGGAAATGTTGTAGGGGAAATTGCCAACAATGGTAAACTCGTCAGTAAAAGGAGGTGTGGCATCCAAAAAGCTTAGGTGTACAATCTTATCCTGAAGTTGCGGATAGGTATTTTTGAGGAATACAACCTTCTCTTCGTCTACCTCTATGGCTTTAAAATCAACTCCGGGGAGTTGTATTAAATATTTAGTGAGTGCGCCACCACCGGGTCCCACTTCTAATAAATGGGTCAATGGTTCCTGTTCCAGCGCATTCACTATCTTACGGCATATATTTTCGTCTTTCAGAAAATGTTGCCCTAAGGATTTTTTTAGTGAATACATGGGTGCAAAGGTAAATGTGTAACTTAAAATTGAATAAAACAGTGCCTAAAAAGAATTTCTTTATTTTTACAACCCTGCATACGAATTTTCCATAGAAGTGCCGAATGACTTTTGATGCTGTGCCTCCTGTGAGGAAAACTTTGAAATTCAGGAGTAATTTGATTATTAATAAATTATGAGTAGTAATAAACCCGTTATTGGAATTTCTTGTGGAGATTTAAATGGAATTGGAATTGAACTGATTATAAAGTCTCTTTCCGATAATCGCATAATGGATATCTGTACTCCGGTGATATTTGCTAATAATAAAACCATTAGCTTTTACCGCAAAACCTTATCGGAAAATAATTTCAACTTTAGCTCCTTAAGAGATTTTTCGAGGATTAATCATAAGCAAATAAATGTTTTTAGTTGTTGGGAAGAGGACGTTAACATAACACCTGGGGTGCTGAACGAAGTAGGTGGAAAATATGCTTTAATATCTCTTCAGACGGCCGTTCAAGCGTTGAAGGAAGGACATATACAGGGACTGGTTACGGCCCCAATTCATAAAAGTAATATTCAGTCAGAGGCGTTTAATTATACAGGGCACACCCCTTATTTAAAGAGTGCCTTTGAAGCAGAGGAAGTGGTAATGATTATGTGTGCCGAAAATATGCGGGTGGCTTTGGTTACCGAGCATGTGCCGGTAAAGGATATAGCGGCTCATTTGAATACCGATATTATTCTTAAAAAGCTTAGAATCGTGAACGATTCATTGCAAAAGGATTTCGGTATCAGTCGTCCCAGAATAGCTGTACTCGGCCTTAACCCGCACGCAGGAGACGAGGGGTTGATTGGCAATGAAGAGCAAGCTATTATCAAGCCTGCCATCAGGGAAGCTAAAAATGAGAATATCCTTGCATTCGGTCCTTATAGTGCCGATG
Source organism: Niabella digestorum (assembly GCF_036409055.1). Classification (NCBI taxonomy): domain Bacteria; kingdom Pseudomonadati; phylum Bacteroidota; class Chitinophagia; order Chitinophagales; family Chitinophagaceae; genus Niabella; species Niabella digestorum. The sequence continues at coordinate 202,622 of NZ_JAZGLY010000001.1, forward strand.
CATTTTTTGCCCGAGGGCAGTATGAGAAATTCGATGCCGTGCTGGCTATGTATCATGATCAGGGATTGATTCCTTTCAAATCACTAGCTATAGGGGCGGGGGTAAATTATACCGCAGGATTGAATATAGTGCGTACTTCACCTGATCACGGAGTGGCTTTTGATATTGCCGGTAAGGGTGTAGCGGATCATCAGTCTTTTTCAAGTGCCATCTATTATTGTATAGATATTATCAAACAACGGTTGGAATACCAGCAACAGCGGGCTAACCCTATAAAGAAAGTGATGCCTGAAGTAACCGCTAAATTGCCTGACGAAGAATTGGAGGAGCAGTCAGATTAATGTTGCTGCTGACTATTTGGGAAAGGTAATTATAGAATTCCTGAACAATATTGTTTTCGGCGACACTCTTGCTACTATCGTACACCTTGTATAAGGTGAGGGGTGTCGTAATGGCCATAAGGGTGTTTATCATTTTTCTTTTTAGTTGCGTTTCTTCTGCTATTTGATCGATAATATTTATCAGCTCAATACCAAAGATTTCAGAATTCAAACTGCGCCCTTTAGCCAGAATATCCTGATAGGATGATAGTTTTATGGGGCCTGATAAGGAAGCACACTCTCTGGCTATACGAATAAATTCTACTGACTTTTCAGGATTTTTACACCGATTGTTTAGCTCGGATAGGGTAGTTTTGACGATATTATTGATGGCAAGTTCTATTTGGCTTTTGTGGATTGGTTGACCTATTGAATAAAGTGCCAACTCAATAAGTCTTTCATCTACTGGTACAGAAAGTTCCATCTTTTTTATTTTATAGTTTATAGAGGCTTAGGGTTTAAAAAAGAAAGAGGGGCATACGTATTGTCTAGAAAGACGCCGTTGCCCACTCTAAGCCCTCTAAACCGCCGTGAAGGTACAGCGATATCAATATCGTGTGAAGATATTTTCGATGAACTAGGTAATTTATGGAGATAAATTACCGAATTTTTTCGATGGAAGCTAATTGGCGTTATCCCAAATCGGGTAATACTGACCAGTAAAAAACCACGACTCTGCGTCGTTCATCATCGACCTGATAATCGGTTATATTAGGAAAGGGGAGTGCTTCCCCACGGCCATAAGCCACATATCCTATATTGAGGTTGTTATACGAATTAAATCGGGTAGCATTTTCTTTTACCAACATCTTGATATGGTAGAGTAGTTCGTTAGCTCTTAAATTGGAAAGAACAAGATTAAGTAGACCTTTTTCTGGATTTTCTTCGCGTGTATAGGACTTTAGTAGTGCATAAAGGGGTGTGTTGGGACTGAAGGATAGTGCATCAGCATAACCTACTAATACAATGTGAACTCTACGCGTAATATCCGCGTATTTGTTGGATCGATTGATGATGGAATCAATTACCGGCTTGAAGTGCTCTTCTACCACTTTTGAAGCTGAATAGGGGATTTTGTATGCACCCGGTTTAAAAAATGCCCCCATCTGATATTTACGAAAGGCATCCACACTTACTGCTTCGTTCAATAGCTCATATACACGCTCCCTGTAGCTTTCTTTTAAGTGAAAAGAGTCGATTTTGCTCAGATAGTTGTTGGCATAGTGGTAATATTTCTTCCCTCTCAGGTTGGCTTTATTTTGAGCAATAAGGTCGGCTGCATTAACGATTTCTTCAATATTCTTGAGATCGTTTTGCAGCTTTTCAATAATCGTTTGAATGTTGTTTGCTACAGACGAGTCCATACTTCTATTAGCAACCTGTCGTTCCATTTTTGACTCCAGAGAGTCCAGTAATACAGAGTCCTGGCTAATGGTTCGTCGGGCTAAGCTAATTTTTTCATGTGTAAGAGCTGCTTTTTTACTAACTCCGCAACTTATAAGAAAGGTTATTAAGATAAATAATATACCTAAATGATATTTCTTCATAATTTTTTAATTCGAGAATTTATTGTGGTAATGGTTTAATTGTAAATCCCGGCGAGTCTGTTTCCCGAGATGATATTTTCTTAATTTTTTGTTCGAGTATTTTGGAATAAATCAGCTTTCTGGTGTTAGTAGTACTAACTGATGTAGTAGAGTCATTAATATTTTCTGGAACTATTGCAGAAGGGTCTGCATTAAGATTTATATTAATAAGATTGACATTTTCATCTAATTGAAAATCTTTATACGTAAGTAATAATTCGTATACATGTATATCAGTGTTTTGTACGAAGTTAGTGTATTTTTTCGAACTATTTCTATCTTGTTGATGCCACGCATATAACATAGCGAAGCAAAGTAATATTCCTCCTGTCCATAATATGATAAGTGATATTTTACTAGTCTGCTGATACGTAATTATTCTTTTCATAAGATAAAATTGGAATGGCTAAGAGTGAGATGAAAGGATAATTATTTTAATGGCAATTTTTATACATTAATCTCTTTTTCTATGTCATCTATAAATGAAGTGCATTGCTGTAAGTCGAGTGTTTTATTTTCCATAGTGGTGAAATTGCACTTCCCTATAGCTTTATAAACAGGGTGTTCTGCGCCTAAAGGCGAAAAAGTTGATTTTAATCTGTGTAATATCTTTTTAACTTTTCCAATATCCTGCTGCGAGAAAGCCTCTATAAGTTCTGCCTTATCCAGTTCCCACTGGTTTTTCATTGCCTGTACTACTTCTCCAACAGTATCAGGGTCATTGCCTACTAATTCATACAAATAGTTAAGAGTATGGTGGTTGTTATTCTGAATATTCTCCAAATAGCTTGCTGTGGTTTTAATAAGCAATTGCTCATCAACTGGTTTTGAAATATAATCGGTAAACCCGGCATTTTTGCATTTTATAATTTCGGTTTCCGATACATATGCTGTCATTGCAATTATAGGAGTAGAGATCTGTTTTTCGTTACGGAGAATGCCAATGGCAGTATATCCATCCATTTCTGGCATTTGTATATCCATAAAAATTAAATCGAATGTTTCTTTTTCCAACAGATTTACTGCTTCCAGGCCATTGTCAATGATTTTCGGTTTTAATCCGTATTTGCCAAACATATGTTTTAACAGAATCTGATTGGCTTTATTGTCCTCAACAATCAGCACCTTTCCTTCAGGTAATTTATCGATTGTTATGAAGGATTGTTCTTCTGATACGGGATTGGTATTTTTCTCCAGAATACAAGTGAAATTAAATTCGGAGCCTTCATTTACTTCACTAAAAATCGAGATAGTGCCACCCATTCTTTCCACCAGATTTTTGGCAATCGTAAGTCCGAGGCCTGTTCCTCCGTATTGTCTTTGCACACCTTGTTCCAGTTGTTCAAAGCGCTCAAAAATGGCAGCTACTTTATCTTTAGGAATGCCGATACCGGTATCTTTTACCGTAAATCCTAGTTTATAATATTTATCATCTTCATCTATCCATACCACATTGGCGGTGACTTTTATCTCTCCTTCATTGGTGAATTTTATGGCATTCCCAATTAGATTCACGAAGATTTGCTGTAATCTTTCGCTATCGCCAATGACATGCTCCGGTACTTTGGATTCGATGTAAGAGGAATAATGCAGCTCTTTTTCATTAATGGCATTTGAAAACATTCTCTCCAGCCTGTTAAACAAATGATACAGATTGAAAGGCTTATGTACCATTTTAAGTTTGCCTGCCTCAATTTTTGATAGATCCAGTACGTCGTTTACAATGTTGAGTAAGTTTTGTGCTCCGGACCGTACCATGTCTACATATTCTCTCTGCTGTTTATTTAAAGGGGTATCTTTTAAAAGATTCCCGAAACCGATAAGGGCATTCAGAGGGGTCCTTAATTCATGGCTCATATTGGCCAGAAACTCATCTTTAGCATTCTTACTTTTTAGAGCTGCTTGTTCTGCAGCTTGTAGTTCCGCAATCAGTTTTAATTGTTGGGATTGTCTTTTAATAATGATGGTGGACATTACCAGTATGGTAATAATGGCAAACAATGCAAGAATCTTATTATAGAGTGAAAGCTGACCGGCTTGCTCCGAGTTTCGCGTGAGCGTTTCTTGAAGATTCTTTCTTAGAAAAGCCTGTAGTGTAAGACAATTGGCGTATACCTTATCTCCAGGACTTACTTTGTATAAAGAATCGATTAGCTTATTTTTTTCCTGCACATTGCCACTAATATGTGTATTTAAAATAGACTCTGAAATATTCAATTGTTCTTCAATAATATTTCTAATGATATTTGAAATCTCATGACTATTAGATGAAGTGTAAGATGTAATAATATCGGTATTATAACCCAGCATAGTGAGCGAGTCTTTCAGCTGGCTTATTCTGGTACTATTTACCTTTAAATTGCGATCTTTGAATTTGCTCTGTAGGTCGAAAGACAGGTTTACAAGTTCCTGTATACTATTGTTAATGAGAAAAGTTGCAACAGCTTGTTTGTTTCCTTCATTCAGCGCTTTTGTGGATTTGTTTGTAAAAAATTGTGTAACTACAAAGAGGGCTATTAAGGCAAGCGCCAAGACAACAATCGAAAAGAAAGAATATTCCTTATTTTTTGCCATACTTATAATAACTGTAGGGTCTTCAGTAGAGCATCGCGGTAGGATTCAGAAATAGGAATGGGATGATCATGTATGTACACGACCCTGTCTTCTATGTAATCGATCTTATTTAAAGCTATGATATAACTCCTGTGGGTGCGAATAAATTTGTTTGAAGGGAATTTATCTTCGATAGACTTTAGGCTTCCATGTACTACATAGCTCTTCTCTGGCACATAAATTTTGATGTAATCTCCTTTGGCTTCAACCCAAAGGATATCGTTCATATCTATCTTACGAATGATCTTATTGTCTTTTACGAAAATGAAATCGCTAGAGGTTTCTTTGCTAATCTCAACATTTTTATGACTGAGAAGCTCCTTCGCCCTTTCAATGGACAACATCACTCTAGCTAAGGAGAATGGTTTTACAATGTAGTCGACTACATTTAGCTCGAAAGCTTCGACAGCGTAGCCTTGTTTGGCAGTAGTGAGGATTGTGAGGGGTCTTTCGTTCAGCATTCTCAATAGCTCCAACCCACTGATATCGGGCATTTCAATATCTAGAAATAATATATCGACGAGGTTGCTTTCGATATAACTCTTCGCGCTTAGGCCATTGTCAAATTCCGCCAAAATATGAATGCCTTCGATTTTGGATAGAATTTGTTTAAGTAGGACCCTTGCCACCTGATTGTCATCGATAATAAGACAATTTAAAGGGCGTTGCTCCATCGCTTTTTCTGCTAATTTAAGTATTCGTGGTTACAATATAAAATTAAAAGGCCCTGTATATTTACAGGACCTTTCGTAATATGTCAAAAGTATTGTTGAAGCTAAATTACTTTGCTTTGTACTGAGGTATCAATGTGTTGGCAAGTTCTACCATTTTTTGGATACCCTCTTCAGGAAGATTGCCTTTCTTGAATTCAGTCAGTACATCTGGGAGTTTGTTTTCCATTTCCATTAAGAAGTGTTCTTCAAACTCTTTCACTTTGTTTACCGGAACTTCTTTCAGCAGTCCTTGTGTACCCAAGTAAATGATAGCAATTTGCTTTTCTACTGGGAACGGAGAATACTGTGCCTGTTTCAGAATTTCCACGTTGCGAGCACCTTTGTCAATTACGTTCTTGGTTGCTGCATCGAGGTCTCCACCGAATTTAGCAAAAGCTTCCAACTCGCGATAAAGCGCTTGGTCAAGTTTCAGTGTACCGGCCACTTTTTTCATCGATTTAATCTGCGCATTACCACCTACACGGCTTACGGAGATACCTACGTTGATCGCAGGGCGGATACCGGATAGGAACAAGCCTGATTCTAGGAATATCTGACCATCGGTAATGGAGATTACGTTTGTAGGAATGTATGCAGAAACGTCACCTGCCTGAGTTTCGATGATGGGAAGAGCAGTCAAGGAACCGCCTCCTTTCACCAGATGTTTGATAGAATCCGGCAGGTCGTTCATGTTTTTAACGATTTCGTCGTTGTTGATAATTTTCGCAGCTCTTTCCAGCAGACGGCTATGCAGGTAGAATACATCACCAGGATATGCCTCACGTCCTGGAGGACGACGTAACAGCAGAGACACCTCACGGTATGCTACCGCTTGTTTAGAAAGGTCGTCGTAAACGATAAGAGCAGGACGTCCGGTATCGCGGAAATATTCTCCTATAGCAGCACCGGCAAAAGGTGCGTAGAACTGCAATGGAGCAGGGTCAGAAGCAGAAGCAGCTACGATAATGGTATAATCCATGGCGCCATGGTCTTGGAGTGTTTTCATTACTCCGGCAATGGTAGATGCTTTCTGCCCAATGGCTACGTATATACAGTATACAGGTTTGCCTGCCTGATAAAATTCTTTTTGATTGATAATTGTATCTATTGCAATAGCTGTTTTACCGGTTTGGCGGTCACCGATGATGAGCTCACGCTGTCCGCGACCAATAGGAATCATGGCATCGATAGCTTTGATACCGGTTTGCAGCGGTTCTTTTACCGGTTCACGGAAGATTACGCCAGGGGCTTTACGTTCCAATGGCATTTCATATAGTTCTCCGGTAATAGGGCCTTTACCATCGATGGGCTGTCCCAGCGTATTTACTACACGTCCTACCATGCCTTCGCCTACTTTGATAGAAGCGATTTGACCGGTACGACGTACTTTGGAACCTTCTTTAATATCCTTGCCTTCACCCATCAGTACCACACCTACGTTATCCTCTTCAAGGTTTAACGCAATGGCGCGTACCCCATTTTCAAATTCAACTAGCTCACCATAGCGAACGTTTCCAAGTCCATATACACGGGCTATGCCATCGCCCACTTGAAGTACAGTTCCTATTTCTTCTAAATCGGCATGAGCATTAAAATTGCTTAACTGCTCCCTTAGTATGGCACTAATTTCGTCGGGTTTAATTTCAGGCATATATATTCTTGTTTTAAAAATTTATTGTGGTTGCTGCAATACAGCGTTTTTTCAGGCTGCAAAAGTAGGCAATCGGAAGTTTATAACAAAAAAATGTACAGGCATTCAAGCGGGATGAAAGTATTTTTTTATTTAATATGATAAGTTGCTCATTTTTAGTAGGTTTATGAAAAATTTCGGAGCGATGGGAGATTTGCCAAGTGGAGCCTGATTTTTAACCTAAGGAAAATACCATCAAAAATGGAGGGATGAAATGTTTTTGAGGCAAAATCCATTTGTAAAGCTGCTCATTCCTTTTGCATCGGGCATTCTCATTCAGTGGTACCTGCAGCCGCCGGGCAAGATAGGAGTCTTGATTCTATTAATTGGGGGAACACTTTATAGCTTTTTTTCTTTATTAAAAGGGTTTGCGAGATGGAAGTATAGTTGGCTGAGCGGTGCCGGACTAGGTGCTGCTATGCTCGCAGTAGGGATGTTATTGGCATATATCAAAGATGTCCGCAATCACCCTTTATGGATGGGGCATCACTACAGCGCAGAGCAGGCTATTGTGGCCGTCTTACAGGAGTTTCCTGTAGAGAAGGAACGCTCTTATAAAGCTGAAGCTCAAGTGCAATACTGTATTGTGGAGGATAGTAAACAAAAAGTAAGAGGGCGTATTATTATTTATTTCAGCAAAGACAGCTGCAATGCTCATTTAAAGGCAGGCGACCAACTACTTTTTCAAAAGTCGTTGCAGGAAATTCGTAATACAGGTAACCCCGGAGCATTTGATTATAAAAGGTATGCACTTTTCAATGAAATTACCCATACCATTTATCTGACAGATACGGAATATGTAAAGCTCTCCGAAAACAATATTTCGGCTTGGAAGAAGCTGATTTTCAAGATGAGAAGCTATGTGCTGCAGACCATCCGCCAATATATCAAAGATCCGAAGGAGCAAGGTTTGGCCGAAGCGATGCTTATTGGATACAGAGAAGATTTAGATAAGGAACTATTGCAGGCTTATACCAATACCGGCGTGGTGCATGTAATTGCTGTATCAGGGATGCACCTAGCGATGCTGTATTGGGTTATCAATATCGTATTGCAGCCTTTATTAAGAAAAAGTACTACCCGATGGCTGCACACCCTACTTGTACTGCTCATTTTGTGGAGTTTTGCGTTTGTAGCTGGGGGAGCGGCTTCTGTGGTACGAGCAGCTGTAATGTTTACCTTTATTACGATAGGCAGACAAATTAATCGCAATACCTCTATTTATAATATCCTTGCAGCTGCGGCCTTTTTTCAGCTTTGTTATAATCCTTACTGGCTGTGGAATGCAGGCTTTCAGCTTTCCTATATGGCGGTGTTGAGTATTGTAGTGTTTTATAAACCGATTTATAATTTACTGTATGTACGAAACGAAATTTTAAATAAAGTATGGCAACTAGCATCAGTAAGTATGGCTGCACAAATACTTACTACGCCTCTGGCGCTTTACAACTTTCATCAGTTCCCCATTTATTTTTTACTGGCCAATCTGGTAGTGGTGCCGGCATCCAGCATGGTACTCGTGGGCACACTGTTGCTCACAGTAATAGCACCCGTTCGGCTGTTGGCAGTAGAGATGGGTAAGATTCTTGAAGGATTAATATGGTGGCTGAATTCATTTATTGAAATAATGGGCACCTTTCCTTTGGCCGTATGGTCGGGAATACAGATAGGTGTCGGGCAAACAGTATTATTATATATTGTTATAGCAGCAATGTTTTTTTGGCTGAGAGAAAAAAATAAGGCGGGCTTATGGACAGCGCTAGCCGCCATATTTCTTTTTTGGGCCATAAGAGCCTGGGCTATTTATGAGGTAGACAGGCAACGTAAAATAGTAGTATATCATATTCCCCGCTATGGTGTGATGGACTTTATTGGTGGAAGAAATTTTTATGCAGTCGGTGATAATGCAGCCTTTCAGGATTTTGCGGTGCAAACATTTACCCTGCATCCGGCCCGCACTTTTCAGCGCGTGCGTCGTTCGGAGGTGATGGCAGGATTTTCTCGCCATGGAAATGCCATCATTTTTCAGGGCAAGAAGGTTTTATGGATAAATGAAGCACTTAATGAAACCAATCTAAGTGGCACTATACCAGTTGATATTGTAGTGTTTTCGGGCAATACTCGCATAACAACTGATAAATTTTTTAACCAGCTAACTCCAAAGCATATTGTAGCCGATGGCTCTGTGCCGGCGGGGAAAGCACGCTATTGGAAGCGCGTTTGCGATTCATTACAGGTGCCTTTTCATTATACAGTTGCGGATGGGGCTTTTGTCATGAATTTTTAATAGCGTACTTTTGCGGCTCATTTCTCAAAATCATGAATAAAAAAATTCAATCAGCACTCATTTCAGTATTTTATAAAGACGGTCTGGAGCCTATTGTAAAAGAGTTAGCCCGTCTGGGAATTACCATCTACTCCACCGGAGGAACGCAAAAGTTTATTGAAGATTTGGGAGTTCAGGTGGTGCCGGTGGAAAGTCTTACCACCTATCCTTCCATTCTGGGCGGCCGTGTAAAAACCTTACATCCCTCTGTGTTCGGAGGTATTTTAGGCAGACGTGATGTGGAAACCGATGTGCAGGAAATGGCTCAATACAAAATTCCTGAGATTGACCTAGTGATTGTGGATTTGTATCCTTTCGAAGAAACGGTAGCTTCTACAAATGATGAGAAGCAAATCATCGAAAAGATAGATATAGGTGGACCATCCATGATTCGTGCGGCTGCGAAAAACTTTAAAGATGTGTTGGTAGTGGCTGCTAAAAAAGATTATGCCGCTGTAACCGAACTGCTGCAAACCCAAAACGGCGAAACTACCTTAGAACAACGTAAAGCCTTTGCTGCAAAAGCATTTGAGATAGTAGCCCACTATGATGTAGCTATTTCTAAATATTTTAATACTAATAATCTGGAAGCGGAATATTTCCTCCATTCAGAGCCTAAGCCTAAAACCATGCGCTATGGCGAAAATCCGCACCAGCCTGGCGTGTTTTACGGCGATTTGGAACAATTGTTTACTCAGCTGAACGGAAAGGAACTCTCGTATAATAACTTGGTGGATGTAGATGCTGCCGTGCAGTTAATTGCTGAGTTCCCGCAGGGTGGAGATGTGGTATTTGCCATCATTAAACATACCAATGTATGTGGGGTTGCTGCTCGCAAAACTACTGCCGACGCTTGGAGTACCGCTTTACTGGGCGACCCGGAAAGCGCATTTGGCGGCGTGTTGGTGACCAACGGTGTTGTGGATGAGCATACGGCTAATGCCATTAATGAAATCTTTTTTGAAGTGCTGATAGCTCCAGGCTTTGAAGAGGCTGCTCTTAATATTCTAAAGTCAAAGAAAAACAGAATATTACTTCAATTAAAGCAATTGCCTCAATCCAAAGAACAGTTCAAATCAGTACTTAACGGAGTACTGGTACAGGCAACCGACCAAGGTAATTATACCGATTGGAAAGAGGAGGGAGGCAGAGCTACTACTGAGCAGGAAAAAGCTGATCTGGAGTTTGCCAACATCATTTGTAAGCATCTGAAGTCGAATGCTATTGCATTAGTAAAAAATAAACAGCTAGTAGGTAAAGGTGCCGGACAAACGAGCAGGGTAGATGCCGTGCGTCATGCCATTGAAAAAGCAAAGCAATTCGGATTTGATCTGAACGGCGCTGTACTGGCTAGTGATGCATTCTTCCCCTTTAATGATAGTGTGCAGATTGCGCACAAGGCAGGAGTAACAGCTTTCATTCAACCGGGCGGTTCCATCCGCGATAAGGACTCAATCGATTATTGTAAGGAAAATAACCTAGCCATGGTACTTACCGGTATGAGACATTTCAAGCATTAAATCGTTACTGATAATCTCATTGAAAATAAATAGCCCCTTTTTCTTAGGAGATAGGGGCTAAATTTTTTATCATCCATATATTGCAGGTCACATGTCCCGATTGCCCCATAGGGTGGTCGAGATGCGTAAACCCAAGCTTTTCATACATTTTAACGGCCCCCGAAAATTGAGGAAGGCTTTCCAGATAAAGCTGTTTGTATCCCATCTCGATGGCGGATTGAACACTTTTTTCCATAAGTGCTCTTCCTACACCCACACCTCGGGCTTCTTTTTTCAGATAGAACTTTACTAGTTCTGCACAGTCTGCCGGTAAGCCTTCGGTAGGGAAAATGCCGCAACTTCCTACAACCTCATTATCTACTTCCGCAACCCATAATACGGAGCGAGGGGTTTTAAACAAATCATACAGGTTGTCTGTTCTTGGATCTGTATAAACGGTACCTGGTCGAGGAGCATTATACTCGTCAAATGTGTCACGTATTATTTGGGCGAGTATAGGGTTGTCAGATTCTTTGATCTTTCTGATTATCATCTTATCAGTATAACAATTTAAAAGTTTAGAAGGTTATGTTTTTATTACCAATCTATAACGCATGTATGACAGTAAATGCAGCAGAATTTATAAAAAAATTATATGTATGGGCTGTAATCCGCATGCATGCCAAGATTGCAAAAAAACAACCAAAGTTTCTCACATCATGTGTATAACAACTTTAGAATTTCTCTTTTTTATGCGATTAATTTGTATACACATTAGGGATTTGCTACCCGAGTGCAATTGGTTCTCCGATGCTGTAATATGCGGTGCACAAGGGTGGATGCCGATGAGAAAGAGAGTACAAATCTTACTGTAAAAAATAAGAATCTAATAAGAAGGGATCGGCTGTAAAGCTTGGTTTTTTTTTGAAAGCCTGTAAGGCTTAAGGTACTTCGTCGCCCTAATATATTTTAAAAAACTGCCGAAAGGCATAAATGATTTAGATATGGGACTGTTTGATAAACGTGTTAATTACAAGCCTTTTGAATACCCGGAAGTACTGCAATTTACCGAGGCAATTAATAAGTCGTTCTGGGTACATTCCGAGGTGGATTTTACTGCCGATACGCAGGATTTCCACAGTCACCTTACCTATCCGGAGCGCAATGCGGTAAAACGGGCTTTGCTGGCTATCGCCCAAATAGAAGTAGCCGTAAAAACATTCTGGGGCAATCTGTACAATCATTTTCCCAAACCGGAACTGAATGGACTGGGTAGCACCTTTGCCGAGTGTGAGTTTCGTCATAGTGAGGCGTATTCTCGTCTGCTGGAAGTGCTGGGGTATAACGATGAATTTGAAGAACTCATTAAGGTTCCGAGTATCAAACGTCGTATCGACTATTTGTCGAACGTGTTGCGAAACACCAAATCCAACGATAAGCAGGAGTACAGCCTCGCTCTGATTTTGTTTACCATTTTGATAGAAAACGTATCCTTGTTCAGCCAGTTTGCTATTATACTTTCCTTTACCCGATTCAAAGGCTGGATGAAGAATGTAAGCAACATTATTGCATGGACTTCGGTGGATGAACAAATTCATGCTAATGCGGGTATTTATCTTATTAATAAAATAAAAGAAGAATATCCTGAAGTACTGAACGACGAAACGCTGTCTCGCATTACCGACATGGTAAAAGAGTCTATCGAAATTGAGGAAGAAATTATAGAATGGATCTTTGAAGAAGGTGACGTGGATATTCTCAATAAGAAAGATCTCATCAATTTTATCAAATATCGTGTAGATGATAGTTTGAATAAAATAGGCATGTCCTCCATCTACTTTATCAGCCCTGAGCAGTATCGCCCGATGCGTTGGTTCGAGGAGGAAGTATTTGCCAATAGTCTGGACGATTTCTTTGCAAAACGTCCCGTGGATTATACGAAGCACGATAAAAGCATTACAGCAGACGATCTGTTCTAATGCCATTGTATTCAGAAAGGTGGAAATGCCGGTAATTTATCGGATGGGAGAGATGAATACTGAAAGAGCTGCTTGCCATATAAACTCATTATACAAACGTGTTAAAATCTTAAGAAAATGGAAGTATTGGAACCAATAATACAGAATGCACCGGTTACAGAGAAGATGTGGTGGAAAAATGAAGAAAGTGAACAGATTCTGAACCGTGGATATCTGCTGAAGGGTGAAACCGTAGAAGGAGCTATTGAACGTGTATGTACGGCTGCAGCGCAACGTTTGTATAAGCCCGAGCTGAAAGAGGCATTCATGGAAATGGTGGAGCGTGGTTGGATGAGCCTGAGCTCTCCGATTTGGGCCAATATGGGTACCGAGCGTGGGCTACCCATATCCTGCTTCAACGTGCATGTGCCTGATAATATCGAAGGCATTACACATAAATTGGGTGAAGTAATCATGCAGACCAAAATCGGGGGCGGTACATCAGCCTATTTTGGTGAGCTGCGTGGCCGTGGTAGCTCTGTTACTGATAATGGCAAGAGTAGTGGAGCGGTAAGCTTTATGCGATTGTTTGATACGGCGATGGACACCATCTCTCAGGGAGGTGTACGCCGCGGGGCTTTTGCCGCATATCTGGATATCGATCATCCGGATATTGAAGAGTTTCTGCAGATTAAAAGTATCGGCCATCCAATTCAGAATCTTTTCTTTGGTGTGTGCGTACCTGATTATTGGATGCAAGATATGATCGACGGCGACAGACAAAAAAGAACCATTTGGGCTAAAGTACTGGAAAGCCGTCAGGAGAAAGGGCTGCCTTATATATTCTTTACTGATAACGTTAACCGTAATAAGCCGCAGGTATATAAAGATCAGAATTACATCATTAAGGCCAGCAATCTTTGCTCCGAGATTATGCTGCCTTCAACAGTTGATGAGTCCTTTATATGCTGCTTATCTTCATTAAACCTGGAACTCTACGACGAGTGGAAAGATACCGATGCTGTGCGTTTGGCCATCTTCTTCCTCGATGCCGTGCTGCAGGAGTTTATCAACAAAACCGAAAATAATTATTATCTGGCCAGCGCCAATAGATTTGCAAAACGCCACAGAGCCTTAGGATTAGGTGTGTTAGGGTGGCATTCCTATTTACAGCGCAACATGATTCCCTTTGAAGGTATGCGTGCGAAACAGCTTACGGCACAGATTTTTTCTGATATTAGAGAAAAGGCTGAAAAGGCTACGGCTGATCTGGCACGCATTTACGGAGAACCCGAATTACTGAAGGGTTATGGGCGCCGTAACACTACCTTGCTGGCTATAGCTCCTACTACTTCTTCTTCGGCTATTTTAGGACAGACCTCACCCGGTATCGAACCCTTCAACAGTAACTATTACAAGGCTGGTCTCGCTAAAGGTAACTTTATGCGTCAGAATAAATATTTGAAAAAACTGCTGGCCGAAAAAGGAATCGATAATGAAGATACATGGCGCAGTATTATGCTGAATCACGGAAGTGTGCAGCATCTGCCCCAACTGACTACTGAAGAGAAAGCCGTGTTTAAAACCTTCAGAGAGATTAGTCAGTTAGAGATTATTCAACAGGCTGCTATTCGCCAGAAATATATAGATCAGGGACAAAGCTTGAATCTTAACATTCCTAGTAACCTTCCGGTTAAGGACGTGAATATGCTGATTATTGAAGCCTGGAAATTGGGAATCAAAACGCTTTATTATCAGCGTAGCCAAAGCGTTTCGAAAGAGTTGGTTACAAGTTTGGTAAGTTGTACAAGTTGCGAAGCCTAAAACATTTAACAACCCGGCCTTAAGCCGGGTTTTTTATTGCTGCTTACAAAAGATGAAACCCTCTTAACTTGTAACTTTGCGATGCCTGTAAAACGCGAGGGCCTTTGAGTAACACATGTTCAGACATCGGGGAAAAAGCAGAACAATCAGTCATAACAAAAAGATAGCTTCCCTGCTATCTTTTGTTGCAGGTGTGGTAAACGTTACTGGATTTTTATCTGTACAACGTCTTACTACCAATGTTACAGGTCATTTTGCCTTTTTTGTTGATGAAGTATTTAGGCTTGAGTTTTCAAAAGGCTTTGTTTATTTTTTTTATGTATTTTGTTTTTTTCTGGGTGCCTTTGTTTCCAGCTTTATGATGGAAAGCATGATGAAGCGCGGCGATCGTTATATTTATGTGTTACCCGGTTTATGTGAAAGTGCTATTTTGTTAATGGTTGCCCTATGTGGTCCCACCTTTACGATGCAGCATCCTAATTTTATTGCCTGTTGGCTGCTTTTTGCAATGGGCTTGCAGAATGCACTGGTGACGCGAATTTCCGGTGCATTAGTAAGAACCACTCACCTCACCGGACTTTTTACCGATCTGGGAATTGAAATGTCGCAGTTATTCTTCTATAAAAAGAAAGAACAAAAAGAGCGGCTGTTTTCGGTAATCCGCTTGAGATGGCGCATCATTTTATTTTTCTTTATCGGTGGCATAGCGGGTGGCATACTCTATTCGTATATGAGGATTTATGCGTTGGTAATACCGGCGCTAATACTGCTGGCGGGATTATATTACGACAGTGTAAAACTTCAATTGATTAAATGGAAACGCCGATACGACGCCAAGGATAAGGCGTAAATTTTTATACTGCTTCTTTTTCAAACTGCATTTTGTGTAAACGGGCGTAGTAACCGCCTTTGGCCAATAATTCTTCGTGGGTGCCCATTTCTTTTAATACGCCTTTGTCCAATACCAGTATTTTATCTGCTTTGCGAATCGTACTCAGACGGTGTGCAATGACAATAGAAGTGCGGCCATGAATTAGTTTTTCTGTGGCCCTCTGTATCAGTATTTCACACTCCGTATCGATGGATGAGGTAGCTTCATCTAGTATTAAAATGGATGGATTGTACAATATGGCACGAATAAACGATAGCAGTTGTCTTTGCCCCAAAGACAGTGTAGCTCCACGTTCTTTTACATTATAATCGTAATTGCCGGGTAGTTGCATAATGAAATCGTGCAGATCGATCATTTTTGCAGCGGCGATCACCTGTTCCCTAGTGATATTGGGATTACGCAATGTGATATTGTCCATGATAGACCCTGAGAATAAAAACACATCCTGCAGCACCACACTGATGTTTTCACGAAGATATTCCGGTGAGAGCCTATTAATGTCATATCCATCAATCTCTATCCGACCTTTTTGGATATTGTAGAAACGAGTCAATAGGCTGATGATGGTAGTCTTGCCACTGCCGGTATGTCCTACAATGGCAACGGTTTCTCCAGGTTTAATTTCAAAGCTCACATCTTTCAATACCCAATGCTCATCTATATAAGCAAAGCTTACGTTTTGAAAGCTGATTTTTCCCTGCATACGAGTGGGCGGCTGTAAGTAGCCGCCTTGCGGAACTTTTTCTTCATCATCGTTATCCAACACTGTGAAAATGCGGTCACTAGCGATCACACCCATCTGAACAATGTTGAACTTATCTGCAATCATCCTTAATGGTCTGAACAATAAATTCAGACAAAGGATAAACGAAACAATAACACCTTGCTGGCTTTTTTGCAAATGCAATGCTTCTTGAGCAGTGTACCAGACAACTAATCCTATAGAAAGGGCCAATACAATTTCAATTACCGGAAAAAATACCGAATACGCAAATATGGCATTGATATTGGCATTACGATGCTGTTTGTTAATTGCCCTGAATTTTTCAAACTCATTCTTTTCTGCGGTGAAAGCCTGTACCACACCCATTCCGGAGAGATGCTCTTGTGCGTAGGCATTTAATCTTGCTACAGCATTTCTTACTTTAAAGAATGATTTGTTGATGCTTTCCTTAAAGTAGTACGTAGCAATAATCATGATGGGGAAGGGAATTAACGCAATGAGCGTGAGTTTCCAATCCACCCAAAACATGTAGGTAAGCACGCAAACAATGGATAGTAAATCGGCAATGATAGGGATCAACCCGTCGGAAAAAATTTCGTTAATAGATTCAATATCGTTGATCGTGCGTGTGGTAAGGGTGCCAATAGGTGTTCTATCAAATTGTCTCAGGTTAAGCCCCAGAATTTTTTTGTATACTGCTAAACGCATATCTTTTACTACGGCTTGCCCCAGCCAGGCTGTTGTAAAAGTAAACGCAAAGCGCATTACGGTTTCGATAAGTATAATCCCTATCTGAATGATCGTAATGTATACGACCATTTCCTTTAAGGACTGCGCTATGTATTTATCTACCGTAAGCTGAATGAGCATGGGTCTTACGGGGGTAATAAGGGCCAGTACAATTGCCAGCACTACCGACCAATAAAACCTTGCTTTGTACGGTGCCGCATATTGAAAAATGCGCCGCAGTTTGCTGAGATCAAAAAATGATTTTTTATTCTGCATTAAAATGTACCGCTATCGCCGGTTTAGTTTACAAGTTACTACATTTCTTCTTCTCCGGTGGCCCTTTTATACGCTTTGATAAACAATGCTCCCAGATTTTTATAAGGAGGAATGTAGTCTTCCATACCTGTAATATGTGCTGCGGCACGGAACTCTTTCCAGAAAGGTATCCAATCAATATCCTTACGCTGACGCAGATTTTCTAAGAATATGCGGATGAACGGAAGATTAATGTCCCGATAGCCGGTTTGTTTGGAAGATATAATATGAGCATCGGGAGATTTTTTCAAGATAGAATCAATCAGGAAAAAGCCTCCGCAGGATCCCATGAATACTACGCGTGATGTAGGTGTAATATAACTTACACTGGTAGGCGCGTGATAGCTGTGCCCTCTGTGGAAAGTAACGGTAGGTGCAAGGTTATTTTTTTCCAAATATTCCTGCATAGCGTTCTGCGCTACATAATCCTGGTCTTCTGTATTAGGTAAAGGTCTATTGGCGAATACGTATACAGGTGCTCCACTGGTAGTTTTAGCTACCACAAATTTACTATTGCTCTGATCCAGCTTCCATTTGGGGTCATTGGCAAAGGTGCGCACAAAAATGTCAAAGTCCATCATACCATCCTCATCACCATAAAAGAACATTTGAGTAATGACTTCCCCTTTTTCGTTGGTGAAACTCTGGAATGGGATATTGTATACCGGAGGGATACCCAACTCTTTGGTCAAATCGATGTTTTGTTTAGGATCGGCAGAGAGGAAGAGCTTGTACAGAATATTATAAATAGCAATACCTCTTCGGTTGTTGGCTTTCAGATTGCGTTCGTAATTAGCCTTTACGTTTTTTAGCATCTGATTAGCCAACTCGGGCATGGTTTCGTAAAGGCTGGCATAAGAGTCGGCTACATCTACGCCGTCTTCCAGTCCTTTGGTTTTTTCCAAGCCGTTTACAAAGGCGGTCATTAAATCACTAGCATCTTTCTTATTAGGAAATGTTGAAAAGAAGGTTTTTAATGTATTATATCCTGCAGCCTGGCGGATAAACTTCCTGTAATGATCGAATGATACGCTCATCAGCAGAGAGTCTCCTCTATTGTTGATTTTGCTCATCATGAGCGGAAATACCCCCTGCGTATAGCTACTGGTATAAATCAATCCGTCAGAAAATACAGCCAGATAATATAGTTCTTGAGCAGTTAAAGGTTGCAAACATTTGAAGCGAATGGCGTTGGGCGATTCGTGTAATGCATTAATTTCATTTACGAACTCATCATTACCCTTTCTTTGCAGACGTGCTGTCAACTCTTTAAAACCAATGGCGATATCCCCGTTCAAGGCACGGCGTGCGTAATCCATCTGTGTTTTTACAAGCAGACGATAATATTTCAGCCTATCATCTTTGGCAGCATCCAGTTCGGCAATAGTAATTTTACCCTTCACTAGGTTGTCTAGGAATGGAAAATAGATTTGCCCGCTTTTCATTTCTGATAATTCTACTACCGTTTTTACGAAGGTATCCTCTTTAATACTCTTGATTCTTCGGCTCAGAGCATTACCTGCCTGTGCATACGAATAAAGTTGTTCAGGATACTGCCTGCCGATTGCTTTTATAAGGCTATCGGCATGTTTGGAGTCGGGATATTTGGAAAGTTCCTGAAATGTTTTATCGGGATATTGTGCTGCAAATTTTACAAGTAGTAGGTCTTTAAGTTCATTATAGCTGGGGTTTTCCTCAAAAATCCGCGGTAAAGTAGCCGTATAGGCTATATCGTAAGGGAAATGCTCAACATAAGGGATGATTGATTTTTTTTCGGTATTTACTTCAATGAGCTTTTTGTAAACCGAAAAGATTTGTGCAAAATGTGAGGGATTTACTTGTCTTTTTAGCCAGCCCTGCCGCATGTGACGCAAAATATTAGCTAGGCCTACCAGATAGCCCGATTTGAGACGGGCATCAATTTTAGAATCGGTTTCTATCATGAACCTGATTGCATCTACCTGATGATTAATGGCTTGTGTAGCTAGTTGGGCTATATCGAGATTGCTTTCGATGGTAAATTCATTATCCATCTTACCATCGCTACCTAGCAACAATTGTTTTTCCTTCACAATATTATCATGAAACAACTGCCGGTTGATGGGAATGTTGATTTTAGGTTCGTTGGAACCCTGTGCAAAAACTCCGGAAGCAATACCTAACGAAATAAATATATTCAACAGTGCCTTTCCACTCATAATGCTAATATTAATCGTAATGACAAAGGTAACCCGATATATAAACGTAAAAAGTTAAAAGATGGTTGAAGACATAATAGGGTTGCGTAAAAGCAGTCGATATCCACTACTTTTTACAACATTCAATAATATTTGTCTTCAATGGACTTATTAAATGCGAGAATAGCTGAGTTGCGGGTATTTTTTCTGAATTAAGGCAAATACACCAAATAGCAGTGCAGCGTAGAATAAATCGCCTAGATAAGCGTTCAGGAACAGCTCGCTACTCATGGTATTATAAAAAGGCAGCGCTCTCAGGTAGGTTGTACCCAAAGTAAGCCCGGGTTCATACAAAATAGTACCGGCTGCAAAATGATTTCCGAACCACACTCCAAAATTAGAAAGCACCCAAAATATTGTAGAACCAGTAAGTGAGTAACCTAATATTTTTACAGTTTTAGGCTGATGTAGGCTGGTGCCCAATAAAGTAACCAGCAGCATGCTAACGTATACAAAAGCCTGAGAAATAAGTACAAAAGGTTGTGAGAAACTATATATCCCCATTTTTCCAGTCATCTGCAAGGCTATATCAGAAACCAGATAAGCGGCAATGGGCACTAAATAGGCCTGCCATTTGTTTTGAAACATAGCTCCACCGAACAGCGCCATAGCTACTAATGGTGAGAAATTATAGGGATGCGGCAGTAGTCTGCTTAATGCCGCTAAAACTATCATTACAACGATAATACGAGTGCGCATGCTTATCTTGTTCATGAGCCGGAATTTTATTTGTATGGCTACAAAAGTAAATAGTTTTATAAATTTACAATATAATTAAACATCTGTTATGAAAAATATAGTTACGACTGTTGTTTTAGTGTTGTGTGGCTTGCTCGTTCAGGCACAACCTCCTGCAGGTCCTGCCAATCCGGGAGATACCTATGGAAAGAAAGTTACAGCGGAGCGAACTTTAAAAGCCGTGGACTTTAATAAGTTACTTTCCCAAAAAGATACTATTGATGCCAAAGTAGTTGGTAAAGTATTGTCTTCCTGTCCGAAAAAGGGATGCTGGATGAATGTAGAGCTGGATGATAAGAGTACTGTTTTTGTTCGCTTCAAGGATTATGCATTTTTTGTACCTACTGATATTGTAGGAAAAACGGTAGTACTGGATGGTATCGCTACACAAAAAGAAGTTTCTGTGGCTGAACTGAAACATTATGCACAGGATGCCAAAAAAAGTCAGGCTGAAATAGATGCTATTACTAAGCCCGAAAAGCAGGTAAGATTTTTGGCCGACGGTGTTTTGGTGGTGAAATAATTTATCTGCCGAATAATGCGAAAAGAGGAATGTAGCCAAAAATGCATTCCTCTTTTGCTTTTAGATAAATGGGTTAAAAGAGCCACACTATCATGCAGTATAACAGTACGTCAATAATAAATATCTTAGCGGCTAAACACCAAAGACATTTTAAAAATTATATTCCATGTTTAGAAAAATACTTTACATCTGTATCCTTATCGTAAGCAGCATACATCTTAGCCAAGCTCAAGATATTGTGTGGGCTCCAGATGGCAATGCTTATTATCAAGCAGAAGAGGGAAATATTGTAAAATATGTGTTGCCGCAGCAAACATCTACGGTGCTTGTGGCTAAGGAAAAACTCATTCCAGCAGGGGCATCAAAGCCACTTGCAATAAGAAGCTTCACCGTAAGCTCTGATGAGCAAAAAATAATGATATATACCAATACTCAACGCGTATGGCGCGATGATACCCGCGGCGATTACTGGGTCTATCATATCAGCGATAAGAAATTGCATCGGTTGGGCCGCACACTACCTGCCTCATCTTTAATGTTTGCCAAGTTTTCTCCTGATAATACCAAAGTAGCTTATGTGTCGGAATATAATATCTACGTAGAAGATTTGGCCACAGGAGTCATTAAACCGATGACTATAGGTGGAGATCGGAAGCACATCAACGGTACTTTTGATTGGGCTTATGAAGAAGAGTTTTATTGTCGCGATGGTTTTCGTTGGTCGCCCGATAGTAAAAAAATTGCTTACTGGCAAATTATTACAGGCGATACCAAAGTATATCACATGGTCAACAACACCGATTCAATTTATCCTAAGCTGATACCTATCGAGTATCCCGTAGTGGGAGAAAAACCTTCTTTATATAAAATCGGTGTGGTAGATATTGAGTCGGCTAGTACCAAATGGATGTCCATTCCTGATGATCCTACATGGGGCACCTATCTACCTCGTATGGACTGGGCAGCCAATAATACCGAGCTTATCATTCAGCAGCTGAACCGCCAGCAAAACGAGAGCCGACTGATGCTGTGTAATGTGCAGAGTGGGGTGTCCAAAGAAATATACAAAGAGCAGGATGAAGCATGGATTGACATTATGCCTTTTTGGGATCATGATTATGCCAACAAAGGTTGGGATTGGCTAAACGACGGGAAGGAATTTTTATGGGCTTCAGAAAAAGATGGTTGGCGTCATTTGTATCGTATTAGTCGCGATGGCAAAAAAGAAACCCTTATTACACCCGGCACATATGACGTAATGGATATTTGCGCAATCGATGAAAAAGGAGGGTACATTTATTTTATGGCCTCGCCCGAAAATGCTACACAGAAATATCTTTATCGTACGTTGCTGAACGGAAAAGGTAAGCCGGAGAGAATTACGCCGGCCGACATGTCGGGGACTAATAATTACCACATTTCGCCCAATGCAAAATATGCGTTGCATCAGTTTACCAATTATTATGTGCGCCCTATATCCGCGTGGATTGAGCTTCCGTCACATAAAAGTTTGAAAGGAGCCAATGAGGTGAGCCAAGCTATTGCCCGTAGTGCAGCCAACAAACCAAACCTAGAGTTTTTGAGGATTACTACGGAGGAAGGCGTGGAAATGGATGCCTGGATGCTGAAGCCTCAGAATTTTGATAGCACTAAAAAATATCCCATTGTATTTTACGTCTACACCGAGCCGGCAGGTCAAACTGTGCAGGATAAATTTGGTGCCGGGTATAATTTTCTTTACAAAGGAAATATGGCTGCCGATGGTTACATATACGTGTCTATAGATAGTAGGGGGACTCCTGTACCTAAAGGCCGTGCATGGCGTAAGGCGCTGTATAAAAACATTGGAATTTTGAATATTCGTGATCAAGCAATGGCTGCTCAGGCTTTATTTCGTATGAAGCCTTATATCGATACCAGCCGTGTCGCAGTTTGGGGATGGAGTGGAGGAGGTTCTACTACTTTAAATCTGTTATTCCAATATCCCGAAATTTATAAAACAGGTATCGCCGTAGCGGCAGTAGTAAACCAGCGTACCTACGACAATATTTATCAGGAGCGTTATTCAGGTGTGCCTCAAATGGATGAACGTCCGTATATAGAAGGATCACCGCTTACACACGCAAAAAATCTAAAAGGTAACTTGCTGTACATACACGGTACCGGCGACGATAATGTACATTACAATAACGCCGAAATGCTCATCAATGAATTAATCAAACATAATAAGCAGTTTCAACTGATGAGTTATCCCAATCGTTCGCACAGCATATCGGAAGGACAGGGTACTTGGGAGCATTTATCAACCTTGTACACTAATTATCTGAAACAGCACTGTCCGCCCGGAGCGAGATAGTATTATATATTGTGTTTGCGTCGTTCTTCCCACAGTTCATTGAACGATTTTGGGGGAAAGCGGAGGGGGCTGCGGTCTTTGGTCCAAGCCCCTGCAAAAGTGTTTATTAGTGTACTTTTCAGCCCGCCGTTGCCCTTGTTCATCAGCTTGCGTTTCAGCATGGCGGTTTTCCATACTTTCCACACCATTCTTTCGGAGAACGATGTGTGGCCTTGCTGTTGTGCTTCATGACGGTTTTCGAGGAGCAATTCGTGCAGGTTGATTTTTACTGCACAAACTTCGGTACAATTACCACAAAGCGATGACGCATGGCTTAAATGCTTCCATTCTTTCATCGGTTTCAAATGGGGTGTAATTACCGAACCGATAGGGCCGCTGTACGTGGTGGCATAAGTGTGTCCTCCAATATTTTTATAAACCGGGCAAGCGTTCAGACAGGCACCACAACGAATGCAGTATAGGGCTTCTCTGGTTTTTTCATTGGCCAGAATATTTGTACGACCGTTATCCAGCAGGATCACATACATTTCTTCCGGGCCATCTGCTTCTCCCGGCTGACGTGGTCCCGTAATGATAGTGTTATACGATGTAATACGCTGACCGGTACCATATGTAGCTAGTAGCGGCCAGAATAAAGCTAAATCACTGAACGAAGGAATTACTTTTTCAATTCCGGCGATAACAATATGGGTTTTAGGCATGGAACAGCTTAGCCTTGCATTGCCTTCGTTTTCGGTAACGGCAACTCCTCCTATATCTGCAATAATGAAATTGGCGCCGGTCACACCTACTTCGGCTTCGGCATATTTTTGTCTGAGTTTTTCGCGGGCTACCAATGTCAGCTGTTGCGGGTTCAGTGTAGGATCTGTTCCCAGTTTTTCGGCAAACAATCTGGCAATATCTTCTTTGCTTTTATGCATTGCCGGTGTTACGATATGATAGGGCGGCTCGCCTGCTAATTGTTGAATATATTCTCCGAGGTCGGTTTCCACACTCTCAATACCGTTTTCTTCAAGATGCTGATTGAGGTGGATTTCCTCGGTTACCATGCTTTTGCTCTTAACGAGCGTTTTGCAATTTTTTTCTTTACAAATGGCTACTACTGCTTCTGCAGCCTGCTGAGCGTTTTCGCACCAGATTACTTTGGCACCTCTTTGGGTAATGTGATACTCAAAGTTCTCCAGTTGTTGGTCCAGAGTCTCAATGGCCTTCCACTTGATGTTCTTGGCGCGCTCGCGAGCTAGGTCTAGGTTGATATATTGTTTTTTCCCTCCGGGAACTGCTGCATTGTACTTACCGATATTAAAATTGATTACTTCTCGGTGAGCCCGGTCGGCTGCTAATTCTTTACTTTTTTTATGAAAGATGTCGGATGTTTGTGACATGTTTTTGAGCTTATTAGTGAATAAATAAGCGTTACATTTCTTTTTCCTGCGACGCTACAACTTTTTCCAATATAGAATAAAACTCTTCGCCGTACTTACGTATCAGAGGTTCTTTTAAAAATTGATATACGGGAACCTTCAATTGTTTACCCAGTTTGCAGGCAGGACTGCACAGGGTTTTACGCGGCTCATAATTCAGCCGTTCGTAATCGCCGTATTTGCCACGATAGGCTATTATAGGATAGAGATGACAGCTGATGGGTTTTTTCCATTTGATCTTACCTTCATTATAAGCCTGTTCAAATGCGCATTTTATTAATCCGTTTTTTTCGCGGAAAGCGTAAGCGCATATCTCATTATCCTGTGGCAGGACAGGTGTCACCCATCCAAATTCCTGATCATGGTAGTACTTACCATGTTTCTCTACATGATTAATGGCTTCCTGAGTCAGATAAGGTTTTATAGCGTCGTAATTATTTTCAACCTCTTTTAGTTCCTCCTCTGTAAGTGGGGCGCCCGCATCTCCTTCTTCACAGCAGCCTCCTTTGCATTTGGTAAGATCGCAGACAAACTGAGCCTCCACAATATCATCACTTATGATCTTGTTGTCTATAATTATCATTGTCTTTTTGGTGCGAAGGTAATTCTTTAATATGCTTTGCAGACCTATTCGCGGGGTTTTATAACGACTTTTACTTTTTTCACACGGTTTCTTTCTGTTTCCAGAACGGTGAATTCAAAATCCCCGCAAGTAACTATCGAGTTTGCCTGTGGCAAATCGCCGGCGATTTCGTTAATAAGACCGCCCAACGATTCGTTATCTCCTCTTACTTTATCAAATGTATTGGTAGGAATTGACAATGTTTTACATACATCGTGCAGCATGGTACTGCCTTCCAAGATATAAGTGTTATCATCCACTTTTTTGTTATCGTCTTCTACTTCGTCAAACTCATCTTTAATATCGCCAATAACTTCTTCCAAAATATCTTCCAGTGTCACAATACCGCTGGTACCGCCAAACTCATCCACTACTATTGCAAAGTGCAGGCGTTTTTTCTGAAACTCTAGCAGCAAATCTTCGATGAGTTTTGAGTCGGGCACAAAGTATGGGGGCCTGATAACGGAATGCCAGTCGAAATCTTCCTCATAGAGATGTGGGATCAGGTCTTTGGTATTGATAATACCCTCTATTTCATCCAAGTTTTCCTTGTACACCGGAAGGCGAGAGTATTGTAATTCCTGAATTTTTTTAACCAGTTCGGGGAATGGAGTATTATATTCAACACCACTTACGTACAGCCTGCTGCGCATGATTTTCTTCACCGAAATTTTGCCAAACTTCACGATGCTTTTCATGATGTTCTTCTCTTCGGGAGAGGCCTCTTCATCAGTCTGTACATCAATGGCTTCGTCAAATTCTTGCAAACTATTTTGCTCGGCGTTATCGGTTCCTATAGTTTTCCCAATGCTGTCGGCTACTAATACAATGCTTTTACTGATGCGTCTTAATAACAGATGCATTACTTCTACTGTGAAGAGCAGAATTGGCCACTCATAAGCAAATCGAAGACTATTTTGCCGCGCCCATACACGCGGAAAAATTTCCAACGGAAAAATAATCAGAAAGGCAATTAAAAGCCATTTGAGAATGATAAAGTAAATGTTATGAAAATACTCAGGTGGTGAGTATAGATTGATAAGATAATTGGTTAAAATAATAAGGCAGATATTCAAAATCGTTTTGGAGATGAGCATGGAAGTATATATCTCCTTAGGCTCATCCAGTAAATCAATAATCCTGCGTGCGGCAGGTTGTTGTTGTTTGGTTTTTAAAACATCAATATCTTTTTCGCTTAGCGAAAAGATGGCTGCCTGAGATCCGGATACGGAAAAGGATAAAAAAACAAGCACCAACAGACCTATTACCAATAAGGTGCTGCTTTGCGTACTAGCCTCTAATTGTAGCTGTCCCAGGCTATTATATAGAGTAGCGTAAAATAGGGTATACAAAACTTTAACTGTTGATGAACTGAAAACAAAAATGCCTATTACTTAATCCAGATGCAATATTATTACTATTAATGAAAATTTAAAAGCCTGGCTGTTCTGGGGTGTTTTCACCGGGAGCATCAGTAGGACCGCTGGTACTGGAATTGGCTTCGTCCTGTTCGTGAGAGGCAGTTTCGCTTTTTTTATCCAGCATTATCAGATTTTCGCCTACCACCTCAGTGATGTATTTTTTTACACCATCTTTATCTTCCCAGCTTCGGGTACGTAATCTGCCTTCGATATATACCAGACTGGATTTGTGAAGATACTTCTGGGCAAGCTCTGCTAACCCTCTCCATAGTACGACGGTGTGCCATTCTGTTTGAGATACTAACTTGCCTGTACGATCTTTAAAAGTCTCTGTTGTGGCGAGCGGAAATTTGGCTACAGCGATATTCCCTTCCAGAACCTGTACTTCAGGATCTTTTCCTAAATTCCCGATTAGCATTACCCTATTAACACCTCTCATGTAAGTATCATTTAATTCTTAAGTAGTATGTATATATCCAAATGCACATTAAAATTAATTTTTTTTAGCTATTTGAAAAAATCAATCATTTTATATCAGGGAGTTATTAAAAATAGGGGGTTATAAGGCTGTTTTCAGAAAATCATTAATCACCTTCGGAAAGGAATATTGTGCGAGCTTATCAGCCTCCACCCAGTCATAATTTTTAAGAGTAGAGGGTATTCTGCCTACCTGAACAGTAATGAATACGGCATGTATGTGCTGATGGGTAAGTTTTTGCTTATAGGTATTACTGATGGAACTTATGAAATCTTTGGCATGGAACCATCCTGCCTGGCGGGCGGCATCTAATGCTGTATTTAAACTCCCTTCCTTTTCCAGTTCCATCAAGGGAAATTCGTGCAGATGCTGCCATATATCTTTTGTTAGTCTTTCCCGGATGGCAATTTTGTTACGGCAGCGAATAAAAAAGAAATAGAAATATCGGTTTTTGATAATAAGTTTTTTGCTTTTCACGGGAAATTGGGCAATTTTATTTTCTTTGAATGCCACACAGTCCGATGCAAAAGGGCATTGGGAACATAATGGCTGGAGGGGTTTGCATACGGTGGCACCAAAGTCCATGATAGCCTGATTGTATATAGCCGGATTTTTTTTATCCAGAAGTTCTTGAGCCAGCGCATGAAATCTCTTTTTGCCGGATGTACTATCAATAGGGTCTTCGATCCCGAATATCCGCGCCAGTACTCGTTGTACGTTGCCATCTACTACGGCATAAGGGAGGTTATAGCTGAAAGAAGCAATGGCGGCAGCAGTGTAAGGCCCAACACCTTTAAGCTTAAGAATTTCTTCGTAAGTTTGAGGAAAAACACTATTTCTTTCTTGGTAGATGTGTCGTGCAGTGGCTATCAGGTTACGGCAGCGGGAATAATAACCCAACCCTTCCCATAATTTAAAAACCTCTTTGTCGGAAGCCAAAGCTAGCTCTTTAACACTGGGGAATGTGGTAATAAAGCGGGTATAGTATTCCCAACCTTGTTCAACCCTAGTTTGTTGTAAGATAATCTCACTCAGCCAAATCCTGTAGGGGTCTTTTTCTCCCTTCCAAGGCATTGAGCGAGAATTTTGCGATTTATTCCATTTTAAAAGTGTTTTTGAAAATGTATTGATTATCAATTTATTATGTGTTATGTTGATGAATATGTAAAAAATTTTTTTACTTAGCGTAAAGTTTGGATTAATAATTGATTATGTAATGTTCGCAAGCTTTATATACCTGTTTAAAACATTATTAAAAATTAATACTTAGTTTACTATGCGAAAAGCTGACTTAGTTAACCGAATATCCGACAAAACCGGAATTCCGAAAGTAGATGTGTTAGTAACACTCGAAACCATGTTTAAGGAAGTTAAAGATACACTGGCTTCCGGTGAAAACATCTACATTAGAGGATTTGGTAGTTTCATCACCAAAAAACGTGCTGCTAAAATAGGTCGCAATATTAAGAAAAATGTAGCGGTACATATACCGGAACATTATATCCCTGCATTCAAGCCGGCCAAGGAGTTTAGCATGGAAGTGAAAAAATTAAAAGAGCCTAAGAAGGATAGTGGCCCGGGCGAAGATGCAGATGATTAGTTTATACTGACCATGCTGAGAGTAAAAATTTGACATTGTTGGTAACCTTATTGCATAGTTTTTAAACAATTTGTGCCTGTTGGGGGTTAACTTTGCAATCCATTTAAATAATTTGATTGTGAAGAAACCTCAATATCTGACAATTATATTTGCCTTTTTGGGCCTATGCCTTTTATGGGCATTTGGAAGTACAAAACCTCGGAAACATCAATCGGCTCATACCCATGAAGGACATCAGCATGAGGTATCAGACCTCAATGCCGAATTGTTAAGTACCTCATTTTCAATAGATAGTAATTTACTTGCCTCGCAACAAAGGTTATCTGAGGGCTATCAAAAACGGGTTGAAGAGCTGAATCGTATTCTTCAATCGGTTACCGACAGCCAAGAAAAAACGCATGTGTATCATCAACTTTCCCAGTTCTGGAAAGATACCGGGAGGGCTTTTATTCCCTTTGCCTGGTATACCGCAGAAGGGGCTAGGTTGGAAAATTCAGAAAAAAACCTCAATTTTGCAGGCCATTTGTTCCTTAATAACCTGCAGGAAGCCGGGGATAATGAATTGAGAAAGTGGATGGCTTTACAGGCAAAAGACTTGTTCGAAAGAACACTGCAGGTAAATCCCGATAACGACTCTGCAAAAGTAGGATTAGGAGCTACCTATATTTTTGGTGGTATTTCCAATGCTCCTATGCAGGGAATAGCAAAGATTAGGGAAGTAGTGGATAAGGACAGCAGCAATGTATATGCCCAAATGACGCTCGCTATGGGATCGCTCATGAGCGGGCAAACAGAAAAGGCCCGGGAAAGGCTGGAAACTGTGGCACGTATCGATGCTGAAAACCTTCAGGCCGTCTTATTGCTGGCAGATATTTATGAGAGACAGGGAAACAAAGAGAAAGCAATAGCATGGTATCAAAAAGCCTTACCTCTGGCCGATCAGTATCCCGAAATGAAAGCAGAGTTGGGGAAGAGAATTCAGGACCTTAAGTAAAAATTGTTGGTAAAAAATATATTAGTAAACAGATTAAATTATTAGTTATGCCTTGTGGTAAAAAAAGAAAACGTCATAAGATCGCAACACATAAGCGTAAAAAAAGACTTAGAAAAAACCGCCATAAAAAGAAATAATCAGTATTTCTTTTTAGATAAGTTATTTGCATACACCCCGTAACTTTCTTGTGCGGGGTTTATGCAATGTTTTCTTTTCGGCTACTTTAGCGTTATATGCATTTTGTCCCGTCTCTATAATGCCATATAACTCTTTCTTCTTGCATTGTATAACGCATAAAGTAGGTGTATTTTACTTTATTTAAGGCATAGCATTATGTGCAGAATGTAATGAACAAAGAAATTGTAATTAATGCAGCTCCTACCGGTGTGGAAATAGCCTTGCTGGAAGACAAAAAATTAGTTGAGCTGCATAGTGAAAAAAGTGACGCCCGGTTTGCTGTGGGCGACCTATACCTGGGAAAGGTAAAACGCCTAATGCCGGGTCTCAATGCAGCATTCGTAGACGTGGGCTTTGAGAAGGATGCATTTTTGCATTACACCGATTTAAGTCCCTATGCGCGCTCATTGCTCAAGTTTACTCAAATGGCTATGAACGCCACCAATGAAAATCCTTTAGATTTTTCAAAATTTGAAGTAGAACCGGAAATCGTAAAAACCGGAAAAATTAGTGAGGTTCTGGGGGGAAAACCCAATATCTTGGTACAAATCCTCAAAGAACCGATTGCTGCAAAAGGACCTCGCTTAAGCTGTGAGCTTTCCATCCCGGGTCGGTTTGTTGTGATCACACCGTTTAATAACATTGTGGCTGTTTCCAAAAAAATTCATTCTTCCGAAGAAAGGAAACGCTTACAAAAAATTATTGAGGCTGTAAAGCCTAAAAATTTCGGAGTAATTGTAAGAACCGCTGCCGAGGGTAAAAATACCGCAGAGCTCTACGAGGATCTCGAACATCTAGTGAATATCTGGAACACCGTACAGCAAAATTTAAGAGGCGCTACAGCACCCACCAAAATCTACAGCGAGCAAAACAAAACGCATAGTATACTACGCGATTTACTGAGTGCAGATTACAACCGTATCGTAACCAACGATAAAAATATCTACGCTGAAACTAGAAACTATATACAGCGTATAGCCCCGGAAAAAGTCGAAATCGTAAATCAGGCTCATGGAAATGTATTCGATTCCATGGGTATAACCAAACAGGTTAAAGGCTCCTTCGGAAAAACGGTAACGCTGAATAGTGGCGCCTATCTCATTATAGAGCATACTGAAGCCCTGCATGTAATTGATGTAAACAGTGGGTATAAAAATGTAAGCAACAATCAGGAGCAGAACGCGCTGGAAACGAATTTGGAAGCTGCAGCTGAAATAGCCAGACAGCTACGATTGAGGGATATAGGGGGGATTATCGTGGTGGACTTCATCGATATGAAGCTTCCCGAAAACAAAAAGAAACTCTATGAGCGGATGGAGGAGGTGATGAAGGCTGATAGAGCCAAACACTCCGTGCTACCTATTTCCAAATTTGGCCTGATGCAGATCACGCGTCAGCGTATGCGCCCTGAAGTAACCATTAACACACAGGAGGTGTGTCCCAGCTGTAACGGTAGCGGAAAAATTTCTTCCACTTTGGTATTGGAAGATGAGATCGAAAGAAATCTTCAATACCTGATTACACATAAGCATAAGAATCTAAAACTTGTGGTGCATCCTATTATGCACGCTTACTTAACTAAGGGACTTTGGTGGAATACCAAGATTGCTAAATGGAACAGAAAATTCGGGCAAAAAACCCGTTTGGAAAAAGACTCCTCCTATCATCTTACCGAGTACCATTTCTTTAACGAAATGGATGAAGAGATTAAATTATAATGCTAAAGCCCCGATTTTAATCGGGGCTTTTAATTTTTATTAATCAAAAATCTAAAAGGTTTCAGCTGTTCGTGCTCTATTGCATCTAATATTTTCGATCTTTTGGAAGTGATTTTATTACGGCACACCAGTTCATGAGCCCTGCAAAAACTATCTATATTGTCGACGTAAGAGATGATACTATTTATAGCATCCACCCTGCTGTCATCGATAGCTTCTGGGCGCACAGTTTCATCATTAATAATCAGAATAATATCGCGTTGATATCTGTACGTGCTCATGTTTTCTCTCCCGGAAATCGTGTTTCCGGTAATAAATTTACTGTATTTTACAAATAAGTCGCCGTAAAGTTTTTACTTTAAGCACATTTTTGCATTCGTTGCCTAGAAATATGAATCATCCCAACCGGAAATTGAGAATATTGGTAGCCCCGTTGGACTGGGGTTTGGGGCATACCACCCGGTGTATACCTGTAATCAGCGAATTGCTAAACAGAGAGGTGGAGGTGTGGCTGGCAGGCAATGATACGCAACAAGCTATTCTAAAGAAGGAGTTCCCCCAATGTTCGTTTTTGCCTTTGGAAGGATACAATGTGCGCTATCACCACAAAGGAAAAGGGCTGGCTGTGAAAATGCTGGCTCAAGTACCTCGTATATTATATCGGATAAAGCAGGAGCACAGTTGGTTGCAGAAAATTGTGAAGGAATATCAGATAGATGGGGTGATTAGCGATAACCGATATGGACTTTGTACCGATGCTGTACCTTGTGTGTTTATGACCCATCAATTGCAAATTAAAACGGGATTAAGCGCATTGGCCGACAACATGCTTCAGCAGTTGAACTATCGATTTATTAATAAGTACACTTACTGTTGGATTCCCGATTTTCCCCAACAACCTAATTTGGCAGGCGATTTATCGCATCCAAATAAAATGCCTAGTATTCCCTGTTTTTATGTGGGGGCTTTATCACGTTTTAGTGCAGTTCCTACTGGAGCAGAACAGAAGGGGCTGCTATTTTTGATTTCAGGTCCTGAACCGCAAAGAAGTGTATTGGAGCAAATCGTTTTTTCTCAGCTAAAACAATACGAAGCTAAAGTTACCATAGTGAGGGGTGTGCCCAATGGTGGAAGTGCTCCCGAATGTGCTAATGCCCGCGTGTTTAATCATTTACCAAAGGATGCATTGGAAAAAGAACTGGCAGCTGCTTCTTATGTTATCTGTCGAAGTGGTTACAGCTCGATAATGGATATTAATAGTATTGGTGCTAAATCTATATTAATTCCTACGCCGGGGCAAACAGAGCAAGAATATCTGGGGCAGTATCTGATGCAGGAGCAATTTGCTTTCTGCTGCAGTCAGGATATGTTTGACCTAAAAAAAATACTGCAGCAAGCGGCTGAATTTCCTTATTCGGGAGGTATTGCATTACAACCAGGTTTGTTGCAAAATGCAATGGACGCCTTCTTGCTGCAGTGCGAGCAAAATCAGAGTAAATAATGTACTATTAGAATTTCACCAAGAATCCTAATCCCAGCATAGATTTGATTTGTGTTGCCGGAGAGTCGTTATTCTCTCCGAAGAGTTTCACATCATCATCGTAAATTAAATCTAAGCTATAGGTAAGAGTAAGGAACTTAGTAAGTTTCATGTTTATCATATTGGTCCAGTACACATCAATGTTTTTAGGATTTTTCAGATAGTTGGAGTACAGGTCCATACGGCTTTTATAAGAAAACATCTTGTTGATTTCTTTCATGTAATTCAATGATGCAAAAGCTCCAAACTCTGTACGGGAGTGTTTGCCCGGATCCACACCATAAGCACCTACCGCTGCGAGCGAATCGTTTTTAACGATAGTCCATCTTACAGTTGCCGGAGATATGAAAGCGGAGAACTCGTTATTGGGTTTCCATTCCACGCCGGGGCTCAGCAGCACATATGCGGGCGAGAAGAAATTAGAGTTAAAAGTGCGATTGCCATCATCATCGTACGCATATCCTTTGAACAACTGCGAACGGAAATTGAATAAGGCGCCTACATTCCATTTAGGGCCGATGGCGTATCCGTACTTCGATAACAGATCAATACGGTCATCATTTTTACGACTTCCTAATGATGTGGTATTAATATAGCCTAGATTGATATCCAAGGTATTATCCCAAGTATGTTTATTCTTTTTATGAAAAGCATACAGACTTAAATTGCCGTTTACTGCCAGAGAAAATTTATCTCCCCCTGCTGCCCAATTGCTAAGAGAGCCTTGAGCGGCGTTGATACCTACAAATCCTCCGGTTTTCCAGGTTTTGGAGGTAGTGTCATTGGGATCTTTCTGAATGGTACGTTCAGCATCTTTTTTGAGCGCTTGAACGGTTTCATCCTGAGCAAATAAAAAGCAAGAGGAGCCTAATGCAAAAACTAAAAACAGCAATTTTTTCATAGTATGAAGTTTTGGCAAATATAAGGTTGAATGTTAAGCTTTTGTAAATTTTTTTTGTGTTATACGGAGATGCTTTCTTATATTCGATTTGCTTATTGTAGTATTTCAAGCAAGTGAAAGATAAATTTTCTGCTTTAGCGGCTGGGTTGTAATTTAGGGTGTGAAGGCAGAGCGCAATAACACTGCTTTTCCGAAAAAAGCGCTAAATATCTGATATTGTCACTATGTGAGTGCTTATTTCGGAGTGATGTTTTACATGAGAGGACACAAAAAAACCTCCACTGTAACACAGTGAAGGTGAAATGCTGTAGGGGGAGGAATCGAACCTCCACGAGGCGGTTAGCTACAACACAAAGTTAGTGGTCAACCCTGGTCGGCCTGACGGTCGGCTCTATGTTGCGTTTATCCCGTGCTCCTCACCCTCGAGACAAGAGGGCATGTCTGCCAAAGTTTCATCACCCCACAATATAGAAGAACTTGTTTTTCTCAGATATTTGAGATTTATAGAACAAAAATAAAGAGAATGTCTTATTTGTTCCAAATGTTTTAATGTTTTTTTTAAAAATATAGTTTTTGTTTAATAAAACCGTATTTTTGTTGAAATAAATTAAATTAAAACTGCTAAAAATGAGTGCAAAATTAAATCTTGACAAACTGGATCTGCAAATCATTGAGCATATGATGAGTGATGCGGAAATCTCTTATGCCGATTTGGGTAAGAAGCTTTTCGTTTCGGGAGGCACAATTCATGTGCGAATTAAGAAGCTACAGAAGGATGGAGTCATTAAGGGTACCCGGTTACATCCCGATTTGAAGCTGCTCGGTTATGACGTTATTGCTTTTATCGGAATTTATCTGCGAGAAAGTTCTCTCTACGATACAGTTGCCAAAGAGCTCTATAAAATAAAAGAAATAGTACGGTTGAATTATACGACCGGAAACTATAGCATGTTTGCCGAAGTTGTGTGCAAAGATATATCAGAACTAAGAGATGTGCTGCATGAAAAGTTGCAAAAAATAAAGGGGATAGAACGTACCGAAACCATCATCTCGCTAGAGGAAAGCTTTTCCCGTAATGTGAAAATACTGGATTAAGCTTTTGTAAGTACAAAAGCTTAGGTATTAATCATTTTGAGAAATTCTTCCTCTGTAATGATTTTTACAGTACCCAGTTTCTGTGCTTTGTCCAGTTTACTTCCGGCATCTTTGCCCACTACTAGGTAATTTAATTTGGCACTTACACCGCTTAGGATTTTACCTCCTTTAGCTTCGGCCATGGCCTCAGCTTCGCTGCGTTTGAGGGTGGGAAGTGTTCCTGTAAATAAAAAGGTAACACCTTCCAGTTCTCCGCTGCCATGGGTTTGTTTCTGTACATTGTTCATTTCCACACCCAGTGCTTCTAACTCTTGAAGCATTTTCAGGTTATCCTCATTACTAAAGAAGTGTACAATGCTTCCCGCTACTTTAGGCCCTATGTCTTCCAGCGTTTGTAATGCTTCCTGAGACAAATCTTTCAACTCCAACAAATGGTTGACTTTTTGTGCTAGTACTTTGGCGGTTGTTTCACCTACATAGCGGATGCCTAGGGCAAAAATGAGTCGGTGCAACGGTTGTTTTTTACTTTGCTCAATAGCTTCTTTCAATTTTTCAACCGATTTTGCCCCAAAACCTTCAAGTTGGGATATGGCTGCAAAGTTCAGCTTGTAAATGCCTGGAATATCTTTTAAAAGCCCTAGTTCATAGAACTTCTTAATGTTGGCTTCGCCTAGCCCTCTTATATCTAATGCATCCTTGCTTACGTAGTGAATCATACGCTCTACTACTTGTGCGGGGCATTCAATATTTACACAACGCCAGGCGGCTTCTCCTTCTTCCTTAAATAAGGTACTGTTACAAGCAGGGCAGTGACTGGGGAACGTGATAGGTCGTTCGGTTCCACTGCGTAGTTCGGTTAATGGTTTTACGATATACGGAATTACATCGCCGGCACGCTCAACTAATACAGTATCACCAATCCTTACATCTTTTTCTCGAATCACATCTTCATTGAACAGCGATATAGAGCTTACAGTGACACCTCCGATATATACGGGGTCAATTTTTGCCACAGGTGTAATGGATCCTGTACGGCCTACTTGAAACTCTACATTCAGCAGCTTGCTGGTGCCTTGTCGGGCTTTGAATTTAAAGGCTATGGCCCAGCGTGGGTGGTGAGAGGTCATGCCCAGTACTTCTTGCAGCTGTATGTCGTTTACTTTAATCACCATTCCGTCTATCTCATAAGGAAGGCTATCTCTTTTTTCTTCAAATTCCCGACAATAAGCAATCACTTCATCAATACTACGAAATACATGCATCTCATGTACTGGGCTTCGAAAACCCAGTTCCCATAGTAGTTGTAAGGATGCGTCGTGCGATAGTAATGCCTTAGGAGTGTCTTTTCCTGGTAGCAAGGTATAATCACTAATGTGGTAAACAAATACCTCAAGATTTCTTCTTCTTACTTCTGATGGATCTTTAATGCGCAAAGTACCTGCTGCCGCATTACGCGGATTGGCCAGCGGGGCGAGACCTTTTTCGATAAGAGCCTCGTTGTACTTTTTGAAGTTTTCTTTATTCATCAGCACTTCTCCTCTTATCTCTACTTGCTGCAGACCATAATCACTGAAACGTGCAGAGAGCGGAATTGTGCGTATTTGTTTGATATTGGTGGTCACATCATCGCCTTGCACACCATTACCTCGGGTAGCACCACGCACTAATAAATCATTTTCGTAGACTAATGAGATACTGCCTCCATCGAATTTCGGTTCTACCGAATACACGATACTGTCTAACCCTGTTAGTTGTCTGGCTCTACGGTCGAAGTCTCGCAAATCTTCCTCATTGTAAGAGTTGTCTAGCGATAACATGGGTACCAGATGTTGTACGGTAAGGAAGTTGCCGGTCAACTCTTTGGCCACTCTTTGAGTAGGAGAGTCTTTTGTAATCCAGTCGGGATGTTGTTTTTCGGTTCTTTCGAGTAGCTTAAAAAGCTGGTCATACTCTCCATCAGATATGAAGGGATCGTTTAAGATATAGTATCGGTATTCGTGAAACCGTAAAGCATCTCTTAGTTTTTCTGTCTCTTCTTTACTCGTGAGGACATCCGGAATATTTTTCAAAAATGATTGCGTGCTGTCCTGTAATGCTATGGTATTTTCCTTACTGTACATGATGGTAAAAAACTGCAATTAAAAGTAAAAATTTTGGAGTACAGAAAAAATTTACCCATGACAGTTTTTGTTTCCTGTAGGGGTATAATGCCGCCTATTCGTACCAACAAACAGGAGGAGGCTTTCAGAGTATATACTTACGGATTCAGTATAAAGTTGGAAAATATATGATATTCACCAGGTGCTAATGTAGCCGAATAAGTCCCATCCAAAATCGTCAATGCTTGGTTATTACGAGCTACATCATACCAGGTGCCACTGCTGCCCATATCGATAGAGGCTACTTGGGGAACAACATCGAAATTACCTACAACAACTACGGTATTGTTGCCATTTCTTAGTTTTATAAACTTAATGGCCCCAGCCAAATTATGAGTGAAGTCGGTTGTTGAAAAAATGCTGTTCTTCTTTTTCAAATTGATAAATAATGTAAATGCATTTTTTAGTGCCACTCGTGCAGGTTGTGTGTTATACTGCCATAGAATAGGTTTTTCACCGGTGCGACCATTTTCATTGATGGAAATGTCGTACCCGAGTTCGCCGAACTGCCAAATCATTTTAGGACCCGGAATGGCAAATAGAAAAGCTGCACATAATTCCTGGCGCTTTAATGCGGTTTCGAGATGCTTAATGTTATAATTTTCGGAAGCATTGCCGTAAGTGATGTTTTTAAACATCATGCGTTCTTCGTCATGACTTTCCATGTAGGTGATTAAGCCATCAGGCTGTGTAAAGCCATGTGTTCTGTAATCCGCTCTGGAGAAATTGGAGTTGCTCAGCCAACCCATACTGGCCTCGTTGAACACATAATTGAGATTATTCCACAACATCATGCCTTCGGCAGCCAATTCTTTTTCTTCTTCATCGGCACACAAATGCTCCAGAATTACATAAGCATTGGGATCAATAGATTTTATGAAATTGTTGTACTCTTTTAAAATGATGATGCGGCTTGCATCATAGGCACTCATAGCGTCTATGCTGTTTGAGGGTTTTTGCGTAAAGCCTTTTGTAAAATCAAAGCGAAATCCATCTACTTTATATTCATCCAACCAAAACTTTAATACGTCTTTTACAAAGGCACGTGTAGCAGAACTTTCATGATTGAAATCGTATCCGAAACTAAGTGCACTATGTGGCGCTGTTGGGTTGAACCATGGATTATTGAAAGCAGGGCGATTGTTGGTCGCATCCCAATACAATTGCACCATGGGCGACTGTCCTTCAGCGTGGTTGAGTACGATATCTAAAATTACGGCAATACCTTTTTCATGACAGGCATCGATAAATGCTTGTAATGATTTTTTACTGCCGTAGTATTTGTCCGGCGCAAAATAGAATGAAGGATTATAGCCCCAACTGCTGTTACCTTCAAATTCGTTGATAGGTAACAGTTCAATAGCGTTGACACCTAGATTGCTTAGGTAGTTTAGCGTATCTCTGAGTGTTTGATAATTATTGGCACCAAGAAAATCTCTTAACAACAGTTCATAAATCACCAGATTGTTTTTGGATGGTTTGGTGATAGATGGATAGCTCCAGCTGTGCTTTTCTTGTTGTGCTTTGATAGTACTTACAATACCTGTTGTTTTGCCTATGGGATAAATGCCTGGGTTAGGATAATTGGCAGCAGGTATGTAAGGATCATGTTCAGGATCCAGTACCTTTTCAGTATAAGGATCTGCAATTCGTATGGCGCCGTCCACCCAATACTGATAGGCATATTCGACGTTTGGATTGAGCCCGTCAATTTGTATCCACCACGTATTGCCATCCGGCGTGCGTTTCATATAACCCGATGCTGTAGCAGTCCAGTTATTAAAATCTCCCAAAACGTATACATAATTTTTTTGGGGTGCATACAGAGCAAAGATGGCCGAAGTTCCATTATTGATAAAAGTAACGCCATTGGGTTTAGCTCCTGCGGGCAATGACTCTGTAACAACCGTGCCATTGGCTGTAAAACTGAAAGACTCCTGTACGGTACCGTTGGCAATGAGTTTAATGGTTTGTGTTCCTATATCTGTTATAGTGGCTTTGCCCGTTATTATTGTGCTGCTGTTGGCTGTAGCGAATTCTTTATCATTTAATGTAAGTCTTAAATTGGCAGATGTAGAAGCGATACCGGTTACTTCTATCTGTTGACCGATTGCGTAAGTTTGTTGAACGGGAGTAAGTGTATAGGTGGGATGTAATTCCGGTCGGATAAAGCGTACGTTCACCCCATTGCTATATACGGGCAAATAAATATCACTGCCATCGTAATTCCTACCTACAATGGAGCCGTCGGCATTGCGAAACACCATGGCTATTTTGCGAATTTGCTCGCCCGAAGGTACTCCGAAAAAACTTTGCGGAGTGATGGTAATGCTGTACGTTCCGTTGGCGTTGCGGGTCATTTTTGAGGCTGCATCAGGAGTAGTAAAAGAGTTGCTCTTGACATATTTCCAATCCGCAGCACCTGCACTAGCATTGGTAATGACCCCCCAATGTACATATACATCTCCTGTAAATCCATTTAAGGCTGCATTGCCTTTGGCCGGATTATATGTAATAGTGATTGCATCGGAGCTAGTATAGAAATTCTTATCTGTGGTAATCATACCTTGTTGTGCTGGTATTTGCACAGGGGGCTCCGGATTCGGTGGTGGTGTTTCTGTAAGGTTATTTTTTTTGCATGCCCAGCAAAGAGACAGTAGCAAAAATGGCAAGATAAATCGTTTCATAATGTGTACTTGATACACAAATATAAGTATATAATCGATATTAAAAAATCTCGTATTTTAATTTTATCCAATTCAAACGTTTTAAGAAGCATTTAAAAAGTTTGCGTTGGGCTGTTTCAATGCTTACTTTTGTACGTGTACGTTAAAGAAGAGTTATTGCTATGCCCAGTAATGTTTTGAAAACTGCCGAAGTTGAGAAAATCAGCCATCTTGAATACTTCAATATAGCTGTATCCGTAGACTGCGTAATCTTCGGATATGAGAATAAGGAGTTAAAAGTACTTCTGATCGAATCTGATTTAAAAGAATTTTCGGGACTGTATTCGTTACTGGGAGATTTGGTGCGGCCCGATGAAGATTTAGACGCTGCTTCCTATCGGGTATTAAAAGAGCGCACGGGGTTGGACGATGTATTTCTGCAACAGGTACACACATTCGGCAGGGTAAACCGCCATCCTTCGGGAAGAGTAGTAAGTACAGCCTATTATTCTCTGATTAATATTAACAATCACAAACTTAGCATAGACGATAGCAACCTGCACTGGCATTCGGTCAACAGTATTAAAAAACTTGCATTTGACCACAAAGAAATTTTGGATACCTGTTTAAAATTATTGCGTAGCCAAGTGATGGATTATCCAGTAGTGTATAATCTATTGCCTGAAAAATTTTCCCTCCGCGCATTGCAAGAAGTATATGAAGCCATATTAGGTGTATCGCTGGATCGACGCAATTTCCGTAAAAAAATTGCATTGAAAAACTGGTTACAGGAACTAGATGAGCTAGAAGACGATGTATCGCATCGGCCAGGTAAGTTACACAAATTCAAGCCCAAAGTGATTAAATCCCTTCTTTCTAAAATAGGGTAAGAAAAAATTTTTTCTTTTTGTGTATCAAATACACATTCTGCACCCTATCTTTGTATTTGTGTTCCATTTTTATTGTGTATTGGGTACACATATTTAATGAGAAAATAACATTGTTTGTCTATGCTATTTAAAAACATCTTGCCATTCCTCTTTACCCTATTGCTATCCCTACTCATTTGCTCCAACACGCTATTGGCACAAACCAGGGAAATAAAAGGTACAGTGATAGATGAAGTTACAGGCCAGCCTGTATTTGGCGCTACTGTTGAAATAAAAGGCACCCACTATGCTACCATCACCGATAGTACAGGTGTTTTTAAACTGAATGTGCCTTCCGGTACAAATGTATTAGTAGTATCACATGTCGGATATGCTGCTAAGGATATCAATATTACCGGCGATGAAATGCACATTGTACTTACCAGCATAACCTCCTCTCTTGAAAACGTAGTGGTTATCGCTTATGGTACCCGTAAGAAAACAGATCTTACCGGTTCGGTGGTAGCCGTTTCGGAAAAAGATTTCCAGAAAGGAAATATTGCATCTTCCGAGCAATTGCTGCAGGGTAAGGTGCCGGGGTTGGAAATCACACCCGGTGGGGGAGCTGCCGGTGGCGGAAGTAAAATTCGTATTAGAGGATCCGCATCGTTAAATGCTAGCAATGATCCGTTGATTGTGATTGATGGAGTACCCGTTGAAAGCAATGGAGTATCGGGTTCTGCAAATCTACTCAATACCATTAATCCCAATGATATTGAAAGTATCAGCGTTTTAAAAGACGCTTCTGCTGCAGCTTTATACGGTTCAAGAGCAACAAATGGTGTAATTATTATTACTACTAAAAAAGGCGCTTCTGGAAAACTGAAGTTCAATTTTAATACTAGAGCTTCATTAAGTCATGTGGCTAATAAAGTAGATGTATTGTCGGCTGATGAGATAAGAAGGATTGTAAACGAAAAAGGCACAGATGAGTTCAAAGGGTTTCTAGGAAACGCCAACACGGATTGGCAGGATGCGATTTATCAGAAAGCCTTTGGTAGCGATAATAACTTAAGCGTATCGGGTCGTGCCGATATCGGTAAAAGCATAAAGCTGCCCTATCGTTTATCAGGAGGATACTATACACAAGAGGGAGTATTGCTTACTAATAAATTTGATCGTTATACGGCATCGGCCAATCTTAATCCCAAATTGTTTAATGACTATTTGACCTTAAATATTAATGCTAAATACGCACGTACTAATAATCGATTTGCCGATGAAGGCGCGATAGGATCTGCCGTTAATTTCGATCCCACCCAGCCTATATATCGTAACGATGATAAATATGGTGGCTTTTTCGAGTGGGAGCAATCCAATGGTGTATTGAATGCACTTGCAACTCGCAATCCGGTAGCCATGCTGATGTTACGTAATAACACTTCTACTGTAAACAGATTTATTGGAAATGTTCAGGCTGATTACAAATTGCATTTCTTTCCCGATCTGCACTTGTTGTTGAATGTTGGCATGGATCGCTCGGCCGGTTCAGGAAAAGATAAGTTCCGTCCCGAAATGGCTGCTTCCGTCCTAGGGTTTAACAGTAGGGGTAGAATTTCGGAGTATCAGCAAACCAA
Organism: Niabella digestorum; assembly: GCF_036409055.1. Taxonomy (NCBI): domain Bacteria; kingdom Pseudomonadati; phylum Bacteroidota; class Chitinophagia; order Chitinophagales; family Chitinophagaceae; genus Niabella; species Niabella digestorum. The sequence continues at coordinate 245,026 of NZ_JAZGLY010000001.1, forward strand.
AGCAAGTAAGCTGGCCGATATTCAGCTATTCTATCAGAAAGATATTACAGAAAAAACTCGCATCGATGTATTACTGGGACATGGATATCAGGATTTTTATACCGATGATGTATTCTTCTATTCAAAATTTTATGACGGTTCTATCGATACCGTCATTGCTAATAAACCCGACTTCCCTGACGACCGAAATGGATTTGCTATCGAGTCTTATCTGGGAAGAGTAAATTTCACTCTGTCGGATAAATATTTGCTCACAGCTTCATTAAGAAGAGATGCTAGCTCCAAATTCTCACGCGATAACAGAGTAGGTTATTTCCCTGCTGTAGCATTCGCGTGGAAATTGAAGGATGAATTTTTTCCGGACGCAGGGAATAATATCAATGAATTGAAGTTGCGCATTGGATGGGGGGTAACCGGACAACAGGATGGCATTGCTTACTACTCTTATATGCCACGATATACCTATGGTTCAGGTAGTGCTCAGTATCAGTTTGGCGATCAGTTTATTCGCTTTCTAAGGCCAACAGCGTATTATCCTGATGTGAAATGGGAAACCACACAAACCACCAATATAGGTTTGGATTACGGATTCTTGCAAAACAGAATTTCTGGTTCCATTGATATTTACAGTAAGAAGACCAAAGACCTGTTAAGTGTTGTTCCTGTACCTCCGGGATCCAACTTTAATGTGGAGCTTTTAAAGAATGTAGGAAATCTGAATAATAAAGGAGTGGAGTTCTTACTCAATGTTGTGCCGGTGCGTAATGCCCGAACGACCTGGGATGTGAGCTTTAATATGGCATATAACAAAACAGAAGTTACTAAGCTAATTGATTTTATTGATCCCAACTACAAGGGTATTTCGACTAGTGGCGTATCAGGTGGTACCGGAAACAATATTGGAAAAATTGCTGTAGGATATGCTCCTTATGTTTTCTATCCGTACAAACAAGTATATGATCCTACAACCGGCCGTCCTATCGAAGGTTTGTACGAGGACATTAACAGAGACGGCCAAATTACCGATGACGATCGGTATTACTATATGAAGCCAGCAGCTGATGTAATCTACGGTTTAAGCACCAATGTTACACTGGGCAAATTTTCTGCAGGACTTGCAGGTCATGGGATGATCGGCAATTATTTGTACAACAACTATCTATCGGGTTCGGCAACATTGAGAAATATTCTCAACCCGGTTAAGCATATTGGTAATGCATCAGTGAATTATCTGGAGACGGAGTTCAGCAATAACATGTACCTATCTGATTATTACATCGAGAATGCTAGCTTCTTTAGATTGGATAATATTAACCTCGGATATGATTTGGGTAAGGTATTAAAAGGTAAGGCATCCTTGAGGCTTACCGGCAATGTGCAGAACATTTTTGTGATTACGAAGTATCGAGGTGCAGATCCTGAAAATGCCAGCAGCACCGGTGTAGATAATAATATTTATCCGCGACCAAGAATTTACTCATTAGGTGCCAGTATCGATTTCTAACGATTCTAATTCTGTCAAATATGAACAAAAAATTATTGACAACATTTATCCACGCGCTTGCCCTTGCAATATTTCTGGCTTCCTGTGCTAAGAAACTGGATATATTTCCCAAAAACGACCTTACTCCTGAAAAGGTATATAGTACGCCCGAAGGTTACAAAGCCGTATTGGCTAAAATTTATGCTACCTTGTCTATTACAGGTAATAATGGTCCGGCAGGTGATCCGGATATTGGAGGTGGGCTGGATGAGGGGTCGCAGGTGGCCTTCATTAGAGGATTTTTTAATCTGCAGGAACTGCCTACAGATGAAGCGGTAGTAGCCTGGAACGATCAGACGATTAAGGACTTTCATGCATTGCAATGGACCAGCTCCGATCCTTTCTTAAAAGGAATGTATGCGCGTCCTATTTACAACATCACATTAATTAATGAATATATCAGAGAGTCGGCAGATGCTAAACTTGCAGAAAGAAATATTACGGGTGCAGATGCCGATGCAATTCGTAAATCCCGTGCAGAAGCTCGTTTTATGCGTGCTTTTAACTATTGGGTGATGATGGATTTGTTTGGTAAGTCCACTTTCATTACCGAAGAAGATGGGGTAGGATCCTTTATGCCACCGGAAATTAGTCGTGAGGATTTATTCACTTATATCGAAACGGAACTGAAAGCCATCGAAGCGGAATTGCCTCCAGCCAAAACTGCCGAATATGGACGCGTAGATCAAGGTGCCGCATGGGCGCTACTAGCCAGAATGTATTTGAATGCTAATGTATACACTGGTACGCCTCGCTATACAGAAGCGCTCACTTATGCTCAGAAAGTGATAGATGCGGGATACACACTGCATAGCAATTATCGTGAGCTGTTCATGGCAGATAATGATGTAAAGGGTCGTAATGAATTCATCTTTGTCATCACTTGTGATGGTGCCAGAACCAAGGCTTTTGGAAATACTACATTTATAGTGCATGCTGCTGCCGGTGCGGATAATGAGGACTTCGGTGTTAACAGCGGATGGGCTGGTTATAGGGCTACCAAAGGATTGGCAGACTTGTTCCCCGATTTAACCGGAAATACGGATAAGCGTGCTATGTTTACCACCAGTCGGTATGGTACATCGCCAGAGCAGATTGTAATTAACGACATCGGCGTGTTTGATAACGGACTTCATGTAATAAAATGGAGAAATATCAGATCAGATGGTGGTGCCGTAAGTGATTTGAATAAGGAGTTTGCAGACATTGATTTTCCTGTTTTCCGTCTAGCAGAGATGTATCTTATTTATGCGGAGGCAGTATTACGTGGAGCTTCTGGAGGTAATGCCACCACAGCTTTGAGTTATATCAATGCATTACGTGCCAGATCGGGTGCCGCCCCTATAAGTCCTATTGATTTCAATTTGCAATTTGTGTTGGATGAGCGTGGCAGAGAACTGTACTGGGAAGGACATCGCAGAACAGACTTGGTAAGATACAATCAGCTTACTACCGGTACTTACTTATGGCCTTGGAAAGGTGGCGTTGCATCGGGAACGGCAGTAAATAGTCGGTATAATATTTATCCCATACCCGCTGAAAACTTAAACTCTAATCCCAATCTTACTCAACATCCTGAATATAAATCTGAGCAATAATGAAAGCACTAAATATATTTTTAAAGCTATCGCTGTTGTCTGTTGTTTTTCTTGCTTGTACAAAGAAAGAAAACAAGGTGTTCTTCGAGGGAAGCACTCCTCCAGTATTAACCAGTACGGCATCGGGAACGATTGTACTGGAAAAGGATAAGAAAGAAGAAGTGGCACTAGTACTATCGTGGACCAATCCCAATTATATGTTTAATACGGGCGTTAGCTCGCAAAATGTTTATTATATCGTGCAGATCGACACTGCCGGTAAAAATTTTACCAGTCCGAAGTTGCAGGAAATGTCTATCGCTAGTGATTTAAGCGTTAGCCTTAGTGTGCAAGAGCTGAATGTTTTTCTATCAAAAATGGAGTTTACTCCCGGTGTAGAGCAGTCCATAGATATACGCATCAAAGCCACCCTACTCAATGGTACCGTGCCTACTTATTCCAATACGCTTACGTTGAAAGTGAATCCTTATCTGGACTTTGCAGTAGAACCACCAGGAACACCCGACAACAATTATGAGGATGGTGAGCTGTGGGTGGTAGGGGATGCCTTTGCTTCGGGATGGAGCAATCCGTTGCCTTCGCCTTATGATGTAACACAGCGGTTTACAAGAATCGATATTATGCATTATGAACTAGTGGTAGAGATGGCAGGAGGCGGCGCGTATAAGATTATTCAAAAACAGGGTGATTGGAGCGCACAGTATCACGCTTTGGATGGTGGAACTTGGGAAGGTGGCGCATTTGAAAAGCGAGATGCAGATCCCGGTTTCCCGGGTGCACCTACAGCCGGTACTTATAAGATTACAATAAACTTTCAGACAGGAAGGTACGCTGTGGTAAGACAATAATCAACACTTTAAATCCTGGTTATGAAAAATAATTTCAATTTCTTCATAGGTGTCATGGGAGCCCTGTTGTGTTTGGCTTCCTGTGAAAAAGTGGATCCGCTGCCTTATTACAATACTGGCAAGGAGTCGGCATTAACATTATCTACCACTACCGTTACTCTATCACACGAGAATGCAGAGCAGGAGGTAATTACATTTAGCTGGACCAATCCGGAGTTTGCCACTAGTGAGGCTCAGTATAAATATGTGGTAGAGCTAGCACCTAAAGGTGCTGATTTTACTAATGCAGTAGCTTTTGTTGTTGTAGGTAAGCATAACAGTTTGTCGGTAAAAGGTTCAGATTTGAATAATGCTCTGGTCGCTTGGGGAAAATCGTTTGGGGAGGTGGTAGATTTGGAAGCGAGGTTAAAAACTTCTTATGCCAATAACAATGATATGAAAATCTCTCCGGCTGTTGACTTGAAAGTTACGCCTTATGCGATACCTTTTAGTTTGTCGGCTACTGCAACCGGAACTTTTTCTCCTACACCGCAAACAAAGGACGATATTTTTACCACCCTTTCGTGGACGGTTCCTTCATATGGTAATGCCACTTTGCATTACGAATTGGAATATGCTAAAGCTGGAACGAATTTTAGTAATCCGGGTATTATTGTAATAGCTGCTGATTCCCTCTCCAAATCTCTAACAGGATTTGAAATATTTCAGATGGCTAATACAGTGGATATACCGCTAAATACTACCGATGATATTGAAGTGCGTGTGAAAGCCATTATTAATAAGACAGGACAAACTTCCTATTCTTCTGTCCAAACTTTACGTGTAACACCTGTTGAGATGACATTATATATGTATGTGCCCGGTGATTATCAAGGATGGAATCCTGAAACGGCTTCGCGCATCGCTTCATCCGACGGTATTCACTACGAAGGATACATCTGGATACCTGCAGGTGGTAACGGTGAGTTTAAAATCACTACCGAGCCCAACTGGTCTTCGCTCAACTACGGAGGCACTTCTACTGCAACCGGAGGCACCTTAGTTTCTAATGGCGATAATCTGAGGTTTCCTGAAACTGGTGCCTACTACTTACTAAAGGCCAATGTTCATACAATGGAATGGACAATTACCAAAACCGAGTGGGGATTGATTGGGAATGCCACTCCCGGTGGGTGGGATAATTCTACACCTATGGTTTACGACCCGATAGTGGGCAAATGGAAAGTTACGGTAACTTTTACAGAGGGGTATTTTAAATTTCGGGCGAACAATGGCTGGGATATCAATTTAGGTAATGGAGGAGCATATCTGAGTTATGGAGGAGGGGATATCCCGGTTTCAGCAGCTACTAAAACCGTTTGGCTGGATTTAAGCAGTCCGCTGAAATACACTTATACGATTGAATAAGGAGCCGATTATTTTTATTATTCAGGTATAATTATAATAAAGGTAGCAGCAATGCTACCTTTATTATAAACCTACAACCCGCAGAAAAATTGTAAAATAAGATAAGCAGTAAAATTTTGTGTCAAAAATTTTACTGATAATCAATTAATTGTGAGGGTGTCTTTAAAAAATATTGTCTTTTTCATTGTTTTTATCAAATACTAATCTACCTTTGCACCCCCAACCAATATGGAAGGGAAATCGGGGGTTAGCCCGGTTTTTTAGTCATAAATTGAAAATATAAAAATGAGTAAGCAACATTTCACCACGAAACATGCGAACGAGGCTACCGTACAGCGCAACTGGTACGTTGTAGACGGTACTAATCAAACCGTAGGTCGTATGTGTTCAAAAATAGCCGCTATTTTACGCGGTAAGCACAAAGCATATTATACACCACACGTTGATACCGGTGATTATGTGATTGTAGTAAACTGTGAGAAAGTACAGTTAAGCGGTAACAAGCTGGAACAAAAAGTGTACGATACTTTCAGCGGTTATCCCGGTGGTCGTAAAGAAGAGCTGGCGAAAGACCTTTTAAAACGTCGTCCTGAAGTAATTATTGAAAGAGCGGTAAAAGGAATGCTTCCTAAAAACCGTTTGGGACGTAAGATGTTTAAAAAGTTATTTGTGTATGCAGGGCCCAATCACCCTCATGGAGCACAACAACCTAAAGAATTAAAATTTTAAAACCTGCTTTAAGCAATTTGCTTTAAGCCTTAAGCGTATAAAATAGATGGAAAAACAAAAAAATGCAGTAGGTCGCCGTAAGGAAGCTGTTGCTCGTGTTTTTATCAGCAAGGGCACCGGTAATATTACTGTAAACGGTAAAGATTATAAAACCTATTTCTCCTTGGTGTACTTACAAAATCAGGTAGAACGTCCGTTAAAAGCTATTGAGGCAACCGATAAGTATGATATTAAGGTAAATGCTACCGGAGGTGGTATTAAAGGACAAGCCGAGGCTATCATGCTGGGCATTGCTCGTGCATTGGTAGACTTGAATCCTGAGTATCGTCCTGCGTTAAAAGCTGCAGGATTGCTGAAACGTGATCCTCGTTCAGTTGAGCGTAAGAAATTCGGTCGCAAAAAAGCGAGAAAGAGCTATCAGTTCTCTAAAAGATAATGGCTTGTGGTTGGAGGGTTGTTACAACCCCCTGCTATTGGTCATGAAAGCATTTAAAATCCTTTTCAAATTTATACGATGGAAAATAACAATACATCATTACAACAGCAGCTTCTGGAGGCGGGTGTTCATTTCGGTCACCTGAAGAAGAAATGGAACCCCAAAATGTTGCCTTACATTTTTGCTGAGAAAAAAGGCATTCATATTATCGACCTGAACAAAACGGTAGAATGCCTGCAGGAGGCTGCAGCAGCTATGAAACAAATTGCCCGTAGCGGTAAAAAAATATTATTCGTAGGTACTAAGAAACAAGCCAAAGATATCGTTACCGAGTGCGCACAAAGAGTGGGTATGCCTTACGTAACTGAACGTTGGTTGGGTGGTATGCTTACCAACTTCAATACCGTGCGCAAGAGTGTTAAGAAAATGCAGAGCATTGAAAAAATGCTGAACGATGGCTCTCTGGACAGCATTACCAAGAAAGAGCGTCTTACCTTAACCCGCGATAAGGAGAAAATGGAAAAAGTATTGGGTGGTATTGCTCAGCTGGGCCGTGTTCCTGCAGCGTTGTTTATTGTTGATATCGGACACGAACATATTGCTCTTTCAGAAGCAAAACGCTTGGGTATTACTACTTTTGGCGTAGTAGATACCAACTGCGATCCTAATAAAGTAGACTTCCCCATTCCTGCTAACGATGATGCAACAAAGTCTATCGCTATCATCGTAAACTATATCACCGCCGCTATTCAGGAAGGATTGACTGAAAGACAGGCCGCTAAAGATGAGGAAGTAGAAGACAACTTTGCTGACGAAAAAGAAAAACAGGCTGCTAAATTGCTAGCCGAAGCAGAAGCTGAAGGCAACCGCGGTGCTAGATCTCAGGGTGGTGGCCGTAGAAGAAGTTCCGGAAGCGGTGCCAGAAGTGGAGCAGCTAAAAGATAAGCATGCACATTTCCCTTTTAGGGATATATCAGATAATTCTATTCAAAAACTAAGTTAGGCAAGCGGGCTGTTGCTACAACAGCCTGTTGGTCTGAAACTTTGAAATTTATATAAGAATGAGCACAACTATAACAGTACAGGATATCAATAAACTGCGCCAAGCTACTGGAGCAGGTATGATGGATTGCCGCAAAGCACTTACTGAAACTAATGGTGATTTTGAAGCAGCCATCGACTGGTTAAGAAAACAAGGTCAGAAAATCGCTGCAAAGCGTAGCGACCGTGAAGCTAAAGAAGGTGTGGTGATCGCGCAAACCACTGCCGATAACAAAACCGGTATTGTAGTGTGCGTAAGTTGCGAAACCGACTTCGTTTCTAAAAATGAGGATTTCGTAGCATTCGTGAAAACTATTGCAGACGCAGCTCTCAATAATAACGTAAACTCAATTGATGAGTTGAACGAAGTGGTGGTAAACGGTGTTAAAGTATCTGAACTGGTAAATGATAAACTGGCCTCTATCGGTGAGAAAATTGGTATCACCAAGTTTGAAAAAGTAACAGCTCCTTATGTAGCTGCTTACATTCACGGTGCATACCGTATTGGTGTGCTGGTAGGACTCGATAAAGAAGCTGCTCAGGTAGGTAAAGATGTGGCCATGCAAGTAGCTGCATTAAGCCCTGTAGCTGTGGATGCTAACAGTGTTCCGGCTGACATTCTGGAGCGTGAGAAATCAGTTATCATGGAGATGATCAAGGCTGATCCGAAAATGGCCGGTAAGTCTGAAGATATGCTGGCAAAAATTGCAGATGGTAAACTGAACGCTTTCTTTAAAGAAAGTACACTGGTAGCTCAGGCATTCGTAAAAGATTCTAGTAAATCCGTAGGAGACTACCTGAAGGAGAATGGTGATGTGAAAGTATTAGAATTTAAACGCGTAGCATTAGGTTAAACCTATCAGGATACTAACATAGCTTTAAAGCGCTCCCGAGTGGGGCGCTTTAATTTTTTAAGAGGGTATCCATTGTTGTATCAGCATGCTCAGTTCTTCCTCCAGACTTACCGAAGGCATGGGTATACCCACCCGCCGATACCAATAGTTAGCATTCCAATCATCACCTTCTTGTCGGTGTAGAAAGGCATGCAGGCGATCGAACTCTTTTGCGCCTTCGTGTTGTTGTGCTATTTGATGTGCTTTATTCCAATTACCTTTTGCAGCATGCCAGAGGGCGCTTTGTAGAGCATTGTATGCTGAGGGTGGAGCGGAGTGAGATAAAGAATCTTTAAATGACTGAGGTATCATGCTATAAAAATAGTAAAATCTTATGGGTATGTACGTGGTATGTCTCTTTGCTATTTTAGTGGGACTTGAGGGGGTATGCTAAGATGTGTCAATCAGCTTGTGCTAATTAATAATAATAAATACGGGCTGAATGTAAAAATTGGACGAATCTGCTTTCTATATAATTCCCATGTTCCTTGCAATAGCCAATAGCTCTGTAATACTATTACATCTCATCTTTTTAAAGATATTCTTTCTGTGTGTGGCAATAGTGTGTGGGCTAAGAGAAAGCGATTGGGCCACTTCAGCTGCAGATTCTCCTGTGGCAAATCTTCTGATAATATCGATTTCCCGAGAAGTAAGAGAGAGTGCTTGGTCAGCAGAGGGGTCATTGAGCAATTTCTGTATAACGGGGCAGAGATAAGGCTTAGTTTTGCCGGCGAAGTACAGGCATTTTATAATCTCGTCGAAAGACGAGTATTTACTGATAACCCCGTGAGGTTTATATCGCATCAGGTCTTTTATCAATAAAGGGTTTGTTATAGAAGAGATGATAATAGCCCTAGATTTAGGTTTTATACGTCTGATATCTTTAAGTAGATTTAAAGTAGTTTCATTATTGATATAATATTCCATGAAGAATACTATCTCATTGGTTAGTTTTTCCTTAAAGACAAATTCTAGAACTTCCCTTTCATCATAGAATGAAAAGACATGACTGAATAATCGGGTGGTTTCTAGCGTACGTGCAAAAGTGTCCGTAAACAACTTATGATCATCCAGTAAAATAGCGAGAGGACCATTTTCATTTAATGAAAGTCTCATTTCACATCTTGCGGTTTTGATTTATTAATCGATTAAAGATAAGATATTTATGATGTGCTAGGCATAATTACTATTGTAAACTTAAAAAAGTTTCATATAACTTAAAAAGGGTATTCAATATTTTTTATATAACCTATTTAGAGTATTTGTTAAATAGTTTTACACCTCTATAATTTTTCAAGAATAATTTCGCCACCTGTTCCCTCTACCTGCTATTTTATACATGTTATAATTATTTATTATATATTTAAATATAGCAAATTTTACTATTATGAAAATCGCAATCAAAACGCCACTATTTTTAGTGCTAATTTTTTCGGTATTATTAGCCAACGCACAGCAGGCTAAGAAACCTATCAATTTCGTTCTTGGAGAATATCCTGCCCAGCCCCAGTCTCCTGAATATTTTACCCGTTCTGGTTATTTACCAACATCTCAATTTAGGAGTAATTTTACTTACTATTTATATTTTGGGAAAAAGGATGCTACTACTCCAGGATGGAACAGGGTTGTAAAATTATTCGATATTGAGGGGGAATCTTATAGTGTTACAAAGGCAGTACCTGGAGAGAAGCCTTTTAAAAAGGTAATCATTAGACGTAGTTCTAATGACCAAAAAACCACAGCTCTGTTTGAAATACCTAGTGCACTAGATAATCCGGTAGCTGATAGAAGTAGTGTGTATATACTTCCTGATTACTCAGGTAATATGGAAGACCTGATTAATACTTACACCATCAACCGCGGTACTGATAATGTTTTCGTAAACGTGGGCTCCACTACTACCAATATTGAGCGAGTGGATATGATCTTGGATAGCCCTATGAGTGTAGCTTCTCTTAATAAGCAAACATCGGGGTTCTTACTAATGGATCGTGGTGGTAATGATAATTTTAAAGTGGCAGCGATCATTGGTTTCAATGATGTAACCGATGAAGTGACTCAATTAACAACAGCAGCTACCGTAAGTAAAAGTTATTGGGGACAAACAGGGGTTAATATTATTTCCGTTGTATTGCAAGGACAACCTGAAGAGCTTTATCCCAGCCAGACTATCTCATTGCAGTCACTGAGTGGGGTATTTGTACCTCTGTCTATTTTTAATAATTTGCCTGATGGTGCTACCTTGTACGGTATCAGTGTTTTTGCGAACGATGTCAATTTATCTCCTGAAGATCTGTTAGATATTGATAAATATCCTACTAATACTCCTGAAGCTATTGGTAGTCAGGATAATGGTCTTGATTTGATGGCGGGTGGTGGATTCTTTACCAAAGCCATTTTGGTAAAAGGTAAAATATGGAAAGATGAGAGTCTAGATGCCATTATTAATAACGGAGAGAACGGCATTGATGCCGGTATATGGGTAAACCTTGTGGATCCTGATGATAAAGTTGTAAGCTCTGTGAAGGTTGCGGATGATGGAAGTTACACTTTATTTGTACCTGATAATGGTATCGTGAGCGGTAACTACAAAGTAATCCTTACTACTAAGGAATATTACGAGGGAAATGTGCTTACAGCTTCAGAAAGACCTGATGGATACGGCTTCACAGGGGTGAATGTAGGCGGTACACCCAACACTTCTAACAAAAGTGGAATTATTGATATAGGAGAAATTGATGGCAACGGCGATATTACCGATGTCAACTTTGGTATTCTTGATGAAGCCCAGCTTCCTGTAACTTTCGGTTCTATTCAAGCGTACATAAAAAATAATGAGCTGTTTGTATTGTGGAGCACGCTGTCAGAGGTTGGCAATTCCAGATTTGAAATAGAAGCTTCTTACGATGGTAAAAACTTCTTCAAAATAGGCGAAGTAGCGAGCCAGGCAGAAGGGGGTAATTCTTCTTCAGAGCTACAGTATAGTTTCCAGAAGAAAATATCGGCAAGTTTGTTATTTATTCCTGTGCTAGCTGCAGTAGTGTTGATGTTATTTGCCTTTAACCGCAAGAATAAATTATGGGCATTGTCCTTGCTTTTTGCAATGGTTTCTTCATTTGGTTTTTACTCTTGCAAGAAGAGCGACCAGGCATTTACAAAAGATGCAGACAAGCTGTTTATCCGCATCAAACAGATAGATTGGGATAATCAATATGAGTACAGTAAAACAGTACAAGTAATAAAATACTAAAATGAAGAGGCCGCTTTACAGCGGCCTCTTCGTTATATGTTGGGTATCGGATATTATCTTAAGGCACTTGTACACATAATGTATAAATTTTAAAGATAATAAAAATAACTTAAAAAGGGTATAAAGCATATATTATATAACCCTTTTACAGTATTTGTCGGAAAGTAGTTTTTCAAAATTCAATTTTGAATTAACTTGCGCCGGATTTAACCGTTACCCTTATATGTATCCGTATATATAAGATTTACCCTATTTATTTAATCCTATAACCCACAAACTTAATCTTATCATGAGTAGATTGACAAAACTAATTGTGTCCTTACCCGTATTTTTAGTTTTTTCTTCCTTGATGGCTAATGCACAGCCTAAAAAGCCTATCAATTTTGTTATTGGAAACACTCCGACCCAAAGTCCAGCCTATAAGTACACTATTAAGGGCTATGGCGGAACCTATGCAACCAATCGCAATTACGAGTTAATTTTCGGGCAGAAGAATGCTAATACTCCTGGCTTCAACAGGGTTGTAAAGCTTTTTGATATTCAGGGAGAGTCTTACAGCGTAACTAAAGGGGTGCCTGGCGAAAAACCTTTTAAAAAAGTAATTATAAGACGTAGCTCAGGTTCTACAAAAACAACAGCACTTTTTGAAATCCCTAATGAGTTACCTACCAACGTTTTCCCCAATAACTATAAGGTGTACATGGTTCCCGATTATGTAGGAACTATGGAAAACCTAATTAACAGTTACACCATCAATCGAGGAACCGACAATGTTTTCGTTAATGATGCAGCTACTACCACTAATATTGAGCGAGTAGATCTGATATTGGAAAATCCGGTATCAGTACATGCTGTTACTAAGAATACCTCGGGTTTTTTGCTGATGGAGCGTGGTGGTAATGATGACTTTAAAGTTGCAGCCATTACCGGTCTTAGTGGCGACAATATTACTAAATTGGCCACTCCAAGTCTTGTAAAAAAATCGGACTGGGGTGCTACGGGTGTACAAATCCCCTCAATAGTACTACAAGGTGAGCCTAATGCTCTCAAACCCAGTCAAAACATTTCTACTCAAATGTTGAGTGGCGTGTTTATCCCTCTGTCAGCGTTGAATGTTTCAGCGGGAGAAACAATATACGGTTTGAGTTTATTTGCGGCAGATGTCAATCTTTCTGGAGCAGACTTGCTCAACATTAGTAAATATCCTACCAACACCAAGGACAATAGCGGCGGTTATAGCCATGGCCTTGATTTAATGGCTGGAGGTGGCTTTTTTACTCGCGCTATTTTGGTAAAAGGTAAAATATGGAAAGATGAGAGTATAGATGCCATTATTAATAACGGAGAGAACGGCATTGATGCCGGTATATGGGTAAACCTTGTAGACCCCAACGGGAAAGTAGTAAGCTCCGTACAAACCAAAAATGATGGAAGTTATACCTTGTATACTCCTGATAACAGTTTGGTGGACGGTGGGTACAAAGTAATTCTTACAACCCGTGAATATTACGAAGGTGATGTATTGACACATTCTGAAAGGCCCGATGGATATGGATATACAGGAGTGAATGTGGGAGGAGTGCCTGATGTATCGAATAAAAGTGGTATTATCAATATAGGCGCCATTGATGGTAATAGTGATGATATTACAGAAGTGAACTTTGGTGTTCTTGATGAACACTCGCTTCCTGTAACTTTCGGTTCTATTCAAGCGTACATAAAAAATAATGAGCTGTTTGTATTGTGGAGCACGCTGTCAGAGGTTGGTAATTCCAGATTTGAAATAGAAGCTTCTTACGATGGTAAAAACTTCTTCAAAATAGGCGAAGTAGCGAGCCAAGCAGAAGGGGGAAATTCTTCTTCAGAACTACAGTATAGTTTCCAGAAGAAAATATCGGCAAGTTTGTTATTTATTCCTGTGCTAGCTGCAGTAGTGTTGATGTTATTTGCCTTTAACCGCAAGAATAAATTATGGGCATTGTCCTTGCTTTTTGCAATGGTTTCTTCATTTGGCTTTTACTCTTGTAAGAAGAGCGATCAAGCATTTACAAAAGATGCAGACAAGCTGTTTATCCGCATCAAACAGATAGATTTGGATAATCAATATGAGTACAGTAAAACAGTACAGGTAATAAAATACTAAAATGAAGAGGCCGCTGTAAAGCGGCCTCTTTTATTAGATGTTACAATTATTGGATAACATTCAAAATGTCTTGAAGAGTATAATCTGGACAAGCTCCTTTTTTTGATGCCACAAATGCACCTATGCGGCAGGCAAAGTCCAGAGATGCATCTGGCAAAGTTCCCGATACATGTTGGGATAAAAAACCGGCAAGAAAGGCATCCCCACTTCCTATAGTATCTGCCACTTGTACTTTATAGCCGTTATGATTATAAAACTGTTCTTGATAAAATAGTGTTGCACCATGTGCTCCCTTGGTAACCAGTATAGTGGGAATGGTAAATGTTGAGCTTAATATATGTACTTGCTTTTCAAAAGTATCTGTATCGGTATACCAAGAAGCGATAAGAGTAAGTTCGTGGTCATTCAATTTTAAAATATCTGCCTGTTGTAATAACGCCGTTACAGTGTCTTTGGTATAATGGGGTGGACGTAAATTGATATCTACAATCTTGTTTTTTGCACTTTTTAATAATTCAAATAAAGTTGTTCGTGAGTGTTCACTACGGGCTAGCAGACTACCACATATGAAATAATCTGCTTCTTTTACCATCTGCAATAGCGAAGGAGTAATATCGATATAATCCCATGCTACTGGCTGTACGATGTCGTATTCCATCTCATTACCAATTTGAGTGGCAATTACCGTTCCGGTGGGCTTTTCAGCATCTGTTTGAATATGAGATGTGACTACTTGATGGTCTTGCAGAAAACGAATCAGCTCCTTCCCGTTTTCATCGTCGCCTATTTTCGAAATCAAAGCTGCCTGTTGTCCCAGCCTGTTTAGGTGATAACACACATTCATAGGGGCACCTCCGGGTACTTTTCCGGTTGGTAATATGTCCCAGAGAATTTCGCCAAAACAGATAGCATTCATATAGCTTCTTTTAACAAATAAAGAAAGGAGGATGCAGAAATGTATCCCCTCCATACACCCTCCTTTGGATGAATTAAAGCAAAAATTTATCGTTTAGCCAGCCCTCGATCAATTTCAAGTCATCCTCGGTAATAGAAATGGACATGGCTTTTGCATTTTCCTCGGCCTGTTTTGCATTCCGTGCACCGGCAAGTGCAGCAGCTACGGCAGGCTGATGGAAGGTCCACGCCAGTACCAATTGGGCTGTGGTGGCATTGTATTTTGCAGCTAAATCAGCAAGATTATCGGTGAGCCTTTTTACTGCAGCAAAATCAAAACGCTTGAAATAGTGATTGCGATGATCACCTTCTGCCAAGGTTTGCATGGTAGCATATTTGCCCGTTAGCAATCCGCGTTCCATGGGGCTGTATGCGATAACGGAAAGATTATTTTCCAAACAGTAGGGAACAACTTCTTTTTCAATATCACGTTTCAGCATACTGTAGGGTACTTGGTTGCTGGCTAGTTTTACCGTCTGCTCAGCTTCTTTGAGCTGTGCTGCATTATAGTTACATACTCCAATAGCTCTTACTTTTCCATCCTGCAGCATTTTTTCCATGGCGCGCATGGTTTCTTCGATGGGGGTGGTAGAGTCGGGCCAGTGAAGTTGTATAAGGTCGATGTAATCTGTCTGTAATCTTTTCAGGCTTTCTTCCACATCACGCAAAGCCTTTTCATAACCGCCATACTTGTATATTTTTTTCAGGTTCCCCTGATTATCCGTGCCATCAAAGGCATAGTCACCTTTTTCCATATCCCATACCATACCAAATTTGGTAAGTATTTGCACTCTACTGCGGTCGTATTTTTTTATGGCTTTACCTACCAGCTCCTCGCTGTAGCCAAATCCGTAAATAGGAGCAGTATCAATGGATGTAACACCATTGTCAATATACGCCTGTATAGCTTCGATAGAATCTTTCTCGTCGTTTCCTCCCCACATGAAACCGCCTATAGCCCAGGCGCCCATGGTAATGGGGGTTACTTCAACATCTGTAGTACCTAATTTTCTCTTCATGGTATCATTTTTTTCAATGTGAATGAAAGATATTGTAAAGATAGCTTAATAATATGGCAGCTTTAGTGTCCTCTTCCATCAGTTGATGAAAACTTTTCAAGCTTTAAGTCTGCAAACTTTTTAACTGTTCCCTATCTTCGCCTTGTAAAAAACCAATTATCCTAATAAAAATAAGTTGAAATGCAACCTAAATACAAGCGGATATTGTTAAAACTTTCAGGAGAGTCTTTAATGGGTAATAGAAATTATGGAATGGACCCCGATATTATTACCCAATACGCACAGGAAATCAAGGCTGTAGTGGACATGGGTGTTCAGGTTGCTATAGTAATCGGTGGTGGTAATATTTACAGAGGAATGAATGAAGCTCAGACGGGAATTGAGCGCGCGCATGGCGATTATATGGGAATGTTGGCAACGGTGATTAACGGTATGGCTCTTCAGGCAGGCCTGGAAAAGGCCGGAGTGTTTACACGCCTGCAAAGCGCTATTGTAATGGAACAGATTGCAGAGCCCTATATTCGTCGCAGAGCCATTAGGCATTTGGAGAAGGAAAGAGTGGTCATCTTTGGAGCCGGAACCGGAAACCCCTATTTTACTACTGATACGGCAGGTTCACTGAGAGCAATAGAGATTAATGCTGATGTAATTTTAAAAGGTACCCGCGTAGATGGCGTATATACCGCCGACCCAGAAAAAGACCCCACCGCAACCCGATATAAAACCGTAAGCTATCAGGAGTGTCTTACCAATAATCTACGCATTATGGATATGACTGCCTTTACCTTGTGTATGGAAAATAAATTACCGATTATTGTATTTGATATGAATAAACCAGGCAATTTGGCAAAAGTAGTGGCTGGAGAAGATGTAGGTACACTCATCAGTTAATGGTCCACAGCTGTTTAATAGCATCATATGAACATCGCTGATATCAGAACCCAATATTCCCAGAAAAGCCTTTCTGAAGCAGATGTATTGCCAGACGCTATAGCGCAGTTCGAAAAATGGTGGGATGAGGTCATTCATTCGCAGATTACAGAGCCTAATGCAATGACCCTTGCAACAGCATCGCTAGATGGAGTTCCTGACGCTCGTATTGTACTACTCAAGGGAGTATCTCAAGAGGGCTTTACTTTCTTTACCAATTATGAAAGTCAGAAAGGCCAACAGTTAGCGCAAAATCCTCGTGCATGCCTAGTTTTCTTTTGGAAGGAACTGGAGCGTCAAGTGCGCATTAGAGGGGTAGTGTCAAAAGTGTCTAAGGAAGAAAGTGAAGCATACTTTTTCTCCCGACCTGAAGGCAGTCAAATTGGGGCCTGCGCATCGCCACAAAGCCGTGTAATTGCCGATAGACAGGAGTTAGAATCGAGAGTACAAGCTTTAGAAGAAGCTGTTAAAAAAGGACATAAGATTGAAAAACCCGACTACTGGGGTGGTTATATTTTGAAGCCGGAGAGCCTCGAATTTTGGCAAGGAAGACCAAACAGGCTACATGATAGAATTCTATACACTTTGCAGGATAAGGGTGATTGGCTCATTCAGCGCCTGGCTCCTTAGTCATCGATTATTTTTCCGCATATGGTAAAATCTTTTCCCGAATGCGAAGCTATAAAATTGGGGAGATGAAGAACTTTTGCAGGAAAACAGCTTATGTCCTGCGATTTTCAATTCCTTTGTTATTGTGATGAAGGGTATATAGTGCGCTGTAAACAATGCAGGCACTATCAGATTGCTTTCATTTCAACTCTGATTACAGTGGATGAAGCAAACTTTACTGTTTTCTGCAGTCATGTTCGAAATAAGGCAGCTCATAACTACGCTTATATCAATAGAGACGCCAAAATTATTATCATTCCTACATCTGCGAGTGATGTGAATCTGTTGCTTACACCCAACGAGCTTTCCAGACTTTACGGAATGCTCGAGGAGGCGGATAATGAAATAAAGGTGCAGGAATTGCTAGGATTGTTCGGATAGAGAAGACAGATAATAAAAAAAGGAGCTTAGAGCTCCTGTTTAGCAATTTGTTTTTTCGTAAGTTGAAATTACTTAGCCGCTTCAGTTTCAGCAACTTTTTTCGCCGCCAGTTTTTTCTTTTTACGCGGGCGGCATTTTCCAAATGAACCTTTAAAACGTTTACCTTTTACGGTTTTTTTGTCGCCTTTACCCATAATATAATAGTTGTTTCAATTTTGCCGCAAACCTACATAAAATTCACGAAAAATGCCCTGACTAAGGCAGGGCATTCAATACTTTGTGCGACTACGCGGTTAGAGCTTAGAAGCAAGCTCTTTACCAGCTTTAAAGCGAGCCACTTTTTTAGCTTTGATTTTGATAACTGCACCGGTTTGTGGGTTGCGTCCGTTACGTGCAGCTCTTTTAGATACAGAGAAAGTACCAAAACCTACCAGAGTTACTTTATCTCCTTTTTTCAAGGTTTTAGTAACAGCATCAATGAATGAATCTAAGGCAGCATTAGCTTGTGTTTTAGTAATGCCGGCATCTTTAGCAAGCTTTTCAATCAATTCAGACTTGTTCATAATTTAATTTTTAGTGTGTTTACTTTTAAGTACAACAAATTTAGAGGGTTTTATCTCATACTAACAAAATATTTTGTTATAAATCTCCTCAGAAAATTGCTGTCAAAGCTAGACGGAGTAAGGATTTGCGCAAAAGACGGGAGAGGCTAATAGGTTGGTATGAAATGAGCGAATCGGCTGAAATCCGCTACAGACAAGGATTTTGGAAGGAGTTGCTTCAAATACGCTACTGTAGAGGCTTATAGAGGAATATACATTTTTTTTTGAATAAACGAACACTCTCAAAAATCTTATGCACATTCAATTCACAATCTCCATTACAGTGCGAAATGCGATGTATTGATCACCCCATTTGTCCAAGGTTTCCTGTCTTAAGGCATCTGAATATTGTGAAAGATAGCGTCGATAATCCGCTTCAGAGGCGGCAAAATACTGAATAGCATAGGTAGGTCCTTCGCTCTCGTCGATTTCTTTTAGTTTTAAGATGGTTGCTTTTATAAAGCAACCTGTTGCCAACATAGCGGGAATATGATGCTCTCGCATCCACTGTAGCCAAGCTTCGTGAATCTGATGGCTTACTTTGCTGGTAACATTATATACAATACGGGGTTGCATTATACTTTCAGTTTTAAATACACAGGGCAATGATCACTGTGCTTTACATCGGGATAAATTTCAGCATCTTCTACTTTGTTTTTCAAAGCGTCCGTAACTGTAATATAGTCAATACGCCAGCCTTTGTTATTCAGACGTACGCTAGGAAAGCGTTGGCTCCACCAGCTGTAACGGTGCGCTTCATTAGGGTGCACAATGCGAAAGGTGTCGTGAAAGCCATGGCTTAGCAATTTATCCATCCAAGCGCGTTCTTCGGGCAAAAATCCTGAAGAATTTTTATTGCCCTTTGGGTCGTGAATGTCTATTTCTTTGTGTGCGATATTGTAATCGCCACATATAATCAGCTTTTGATGCTTCTTCTTAAGCTCATTGACGTAGTCGAAAAACTCGTCTAGCCATGCGTATTTAAAGGCTTGTCTTACTTCCCCGCTGGTTCCTGAAGGGAAATAGGCATTGATAAGACGAACGTCGCCAAAATCTAGCTGTATAACACGTCCTTCCTCATCACTTACTTGATGGCCGGTTCCATAAACCACATTATCTGGCTTTATTTTGGTAAATACGGCTACTCCACTATATCCCTTCTTTTGGGCCGAGAACCAGTAATCATGGTAGCCCATTTCATTTAAAACGGAGCAGTCAATGTTGCTCTTTTCGGCTTTGGTTTCTTGAAGACAGATGATATCTCCCGGATCGGACTGTAGCCAATCTATAAACCCTTTCTTAATAGCGGCACGTATGCCGTTTACATTGTAGCTGATGATACGCATGATAGTGAGTTGATCGGTGAGGAACAAAAATAAGTTTATCTTGCTATTAATAGTATTTAGTAGTTATGGATATAGTTTGAACTTATTAATTAGCTATTATGAGGATTTTATTTGGATGCTTAATATTTCACTACAATTTTTTATCCTTTATATTCGCTGAAGGAAAGTACCTTTCTTGAAGATGGTAGTTTGCCGGATGAAACATTCGTATTGTAAAATTGTTTTTGCTGTTTATGGAATCTACAAAAGAATCTACACACGAGTTTGCGAAAAAAAGGAAAGCTAGAAAAATTGCCGAACCCATTATACCTGCTAAAGAAGCCGTGTACCTGGAAGGTCCCAAAAGTCGCGGATACGAATTTGTGTTTTTGTGTAAAGTAGCATGGGAGCTTTTTAGAGGCTTGCGAAGTTTGCACTTCGTAGGGCCTTGTATTACCGTATTTGGCTCGGCCCGTTTTTCGGAAGATCACATTTATTATAAAAAGGCCAGAGAGTTTGGTCGTCGTATTGCCGAGATGGGGTTTACTACCATGACTGGTGGTGGTCCCGGTATTATGGAAGCTGCTAACCGCGGTGCTTTTGAAGCAGGAGGCAAATCGGTAGGATGTAATATTAAACTTCCTTTTGAACAACACTACAACCAATATCTCACCAAAGCGGTAACCTTTGAGCATTTTTTTACCCGTAAGACGTTGCTCATTAAGTATAGTTATGCTTTTATCATTATGCCCGGTGGTTTTGGTACCATGGATGAGTTTTTTGAAATCCTGACATTGGTGCAAACCAAAACCGTGACCGAGTTTCCTATCGTGTTGTTCGGAAAAGAATTTTATGCCGATCTAATGACAGCCATTGAGGATATGGCCGAAAAAGGAACGATATCCCCCGAAGACTTGGAGCTGGTATTGCTTACAGATGATATTGATGAGGCAATGGAACATATTCGCAAGTATATTACCTCTAACTATAAAATCAAAAGAAGAAAACGTATTCCTTGGTTATTTGAGAAAAGTTAGCAAAGAGAGGATTGCGATGAGTCTGCTTAGAAAATGAAAGGATAGCCGATGCCCACCTGCAACTGACTTCCTTTGAAGAAAGGATAAGCAAAGAATTTGTTTTGATATGCCGCATTCTCTAAGTCGGGGCTGGGGTCCTTCACTTTATAGGCATAATCCAAGCGTATGACAAAGAAGCCGAAATCGGCTCTGATACCGGCTCCGGCTCCGATAGCCAAGTCGGTTCCCAAACGCGATAATTTGAAGGTCTCATTCTCCAGCCCGGCGTCTTTTTTCAGCAGCCACACGTTTCCGATATCGGTAAACAATGCCCCATTGATAGGAATGCCTGAGATATTGAACAATGGCATCCGGTACTCAATATTAGCTTCCAGCTGAACATCTCCAAATCGGTCGGGCACACTATAAGGCCCATCAAATTTTTTAATGGTAGAGCCAGGACCCAGTCGTCGCAATTGCCATGCACGCATACTGTTGGGACCTCCACTAAAGTATTGTTTGAAGAATGGTAATTGTGTACGCTTTTCTGGATTGGGTGTGGACTCTAGTTCATATCCTATCCCTGCGAAACCACGTAATACCAATCCGGATTGGCTGCCCAGCTTAAGCAACTTCGCATATTCTGCATCTGCTTTTATAAAGCGATACAATTGTTCATCGATAAACTTACTATGCACCATGCCCGTAAGCAATCCCGATGCTTCCAGGTTTAATTTCAGCACATTAATACTACGTTTGTTGCTGCTGTTCCAAGGCATGGAAAAATTGGCAATAACCGAGGTAATTAAACCATCTGAGAATAGATTTTTGATAGAAGGATTGCTATCTATAAGCGTGAGCAACCGATCTCTTTTCTTGATATAAGAGTATTCAATATTGGGAATTTTAATGCCTATGGAATAGGTGCGATTATTTACTGCATATTTTTCGGGACGGGCACGCCAAGTGAAGTCATATCCCCAGGCCGTATTAAAGCTGGTAAGATTGAATAAGTATCTTCTTTCGGTATTCGCTGCATTCAGTGTAAGAACTGACTGGATATTTCCTCTAAAGTCGCGTTTCAATTTGTGCATACCAGGAAATACAAAGCGTGGGAAAACAAGAGAGTTGCTCAGGCTTACCTGCTGTGCTTGTATAAATTCTCCGGAATTGATAATCCCTCCCAGTTCGACACCATAGCGAACATTGGTGTTAAACTGACTGGCACTCCGGAGAAAATTTCGGTTTTGCAACCCTACATTGACGCCTATACCTACAAAGCGACCGCTGATGGCACTTTCGCTGAAACTGCTTTCCAAATTGGTAGTAAAATTGTATTTGGGAGCAGGATTGAGTTGTATTTCAAAATCCACAGTATCGGTATTATCTCGCGGAATCTGCGCAATATCTACCAGTCGCCATGTGCCTAATGCATTAAAGCGGTTCAGCGTACGCATATAACGATTTTGCCTGTATAGCTCACCTCTTTTCAGATAAATGTATTGAGGAAATATATGAGGTCTAAATTTATTGGAGCGCTGTATAACAGTTACATTATCTAGGGTAGTTATTTTTCCTGCACTCCTCAAGGTGTCGGTTCGGGTATCGGGATATACCGTAACATTGCCTACATAATATTTTTTAAAAGTACTATCGGGTCTTTGCCTAATTTCAATGTTGGCGATGGGATTATCTACCCGTTCCTTGAGTTTCTGCAAATGCATGGCCTGCTCAAAAGGATCGAACTCCGGTACCAGCAATTCCAGGTCCATCGTATCCCATAATACGTAAAGCTGGTTTCTAGAAAACAAAAGATATCCATTATTGCGATGGAGTTCTACGAGTCTGTCCAGTTCGGCAGACAAAGGTGCTTGGGCAAAGGGATCGCCTTCTTTGACAAACGCAGCATCGGTATTCTTTTCAACAAGGTTTTTAATACTGTCATTCAAAAGCGTATATGCTAGAGAGTCGATGCGTGTAACAGGGCCGGGTTTTACATGGAAGGTGATACGTGCTTTCTGATGCGCTCCGGCATTCTCTATTGCTGTGGTGAATGATATGGAATCATGAAAATACCCCTCGCCATTGAGGTAGTAATTCATATGCTCCATGGATTTTGTAATAAGACTGCTATCTAATACCTGCGGATTCTTCAAAACTTTCCAGAATACCTTATCTAATTTGCGTGCGGCAATGCTGTCATCAAGTTGCTGATACAATCCTCCTTCCAGTCGGAGCTTTTCGCTTTTCGTAAGCCGGGCGTCATCTACTTTAATGTTGGTTTCGAAAATATAGGGTTTGCCTGCCGGCTCATTCTTTACGACAGTGAAGATGGTACAGGATGAAAAAAACAGTACCAATACTATTGGTAAGAGATAAAGTCCTGTATTTTTGTATACTGATACTTTGTTAAGCAATTGTCTGAATTAATGTAAATGCTTACTAAATCTGAGGCCAAATATATTCAAACTTTAAGCCAAAAAAAACAAAGGGATGCCGAAAGCCTTTTTGTTGTGGAAGGCCCCAAGATAGTAAGTGAAGCATTTGCTGCACAAAATATCCGTATCCGCAAGATTTATGCTACGGAAGAATGGTTATTACAGAACAAAACCGCCATATCTGGGCGAGAATTTCAGCTAGTAACCGATATCGAATTAAAAAAAATATCCCAACTCACTACTCCCAATCAGGTATTGGCATTGATAGAAAAACCTTTCCACCAAAAATTTGAATTTAAGAAAGACCATTTAGCTCTGGTACTGGATGGTATTCAGGACCCCGGCAATATGGGTACTATTATACGCACTGCTGACTGGTTTGGGATTAGACAGATTATTTGCAGTACAGACTGTGCCGATGCGTATGGCTCTAAAGTAGTACAAGCTACTATGGGTAGCATTTTTAGGATTGAATTGTTATATACCGATTTGGCTGCTTGGCTACAGCAACCGTCTGGCGTAAAGATTTACGGTGCTTCTTTAAACGGAAAACCCTTGCAAACCTTCGAAACTCTACACCAAGGATTGCTAGTTATTGGTAACGAATCTCGCGGAATTAGGGAAAATGTGCTGCCGCTGCTTCATGAGAAAATTACAATTCCTAAAATCGGAGCTGCCGAATCTCTAAATGCGGCAGTGGCTACAGGCATTATTCTTTCTCACCTCACTTAATATTATCTGAAATGGATGGCCTTTACCGGCTGCACTTTTCTTACGATGTAAGAGGGAATCATCAGTACCAAAAAACAAATGATAAAGGTGCTGAAACAGATAAGTGCCACTTCCCAGGCCGATATTTTAACGGCTGCGGTATGGAGATAATATGCTTCTTCGTTAAGCTTGATAAAACCTGTTTTTATCTGGGCATACAATAAACCTAGGCCAATTGCAGCTCCTGCCAGAATACCGGTGAGGGCAATGAATGTGCTGTGTTGCAAAAATATCTTCTGTACCATCCAATCTGTAGCACCAACGGCTTTCAAAATACCTACCATACGCATGCGTTCGAGTACTAATATGATGAGGCAGGTAATGAGATTAATAATAGCTACAATAATCATGATACCGATGAGCACATTGCGTGTTACATTTTGCATATTAAGCCAATCGAAAATATTGGGCGCCAGCTCTTTGATATTACGTACACTCCATGTGGCGGGAAGGTCGGGCAGCGTTTCGAGGTGTTGGATTACTTCATCGACTTTTCTGTAATCCTTCAGGAAAATTTCATATCCGCCTATTTCGTCTTCTTCCCAGCCGTTAAGTCTGCGAATGAGTTTTAAATCGCCCAGTGCAAATGTGTTATCAAAGTCGCTAATACCGGTTTTAAATATCCCTTTCACAGTGAGGCGATCAGGTCTTTTAGAACCGTCGGGTCGGATAAAATAGATGAGCACTCGGTCGCCTACATCGAGTTTTAATTCAGATGCAGTTTTTTGGGAAATAACAATGTCCCGGCTATAAGAACTGTCGTTAAATGACAGAAAACGGCCTTTAACCATAAACTCCTCCAGCCTGGTGAAATCGAAATGCTTATCTATACCTTTCACGAGTACCCCTTGTAGGTCTTCAGGTGTTTTTAGAATGGCATAACGTGTGGCATAGGGATGAATAGTTTGTACGTCAGGGTCGGCTTTGATTTTCAGCATGGTGCTACTGTCGGCATTAATGGCAATTTCCTCTGAAGTTAAGGATGCAAAAGGGGTTACATACTGCACCCTTATGTGTCCGGAGAAACTGAAAATCTTTTCACTAACTTTTTGCTGGAAGCCGTTGGCAAAAGCCAAAGTAATAATCATAGCCGCTACGCTGATGGTGGTAGCGGCTATGGACAGCCTTATAATAAATTTCGAAAATGATCGGTTTTGATTAAATGCTATCCGATTCGCTATAAACGATGATAGTCCTATGGTCTGCTTAGTTTAAAAGTTGAATGATAAATAAATGATCTGTTATGCTGCTAACCTCTCAACTCATAAACAAATAACCAAAAATTACTGCCATTTCTTGGCATCTTCCAAGAACTTAGCCAGACCTATATCAGTAAGCGGATGTTTTAATAAGCCCAAAATGGGTTCCAGCGGACAGGTACATACATCAGCTCCGGCTTCGGCACAGCGAATGATATGATTTGTGTTGCGAATGGAGGCTGCCAATACTTGGGTTTTAAAGCCTTGCACATTGTAGATATGAGCGATTTGCTCGATTAGCTGAACACCATCCCAGCCGCTATCGTCAATACGGCCGATAAATGGCGAAACATAAGTAGCTCCGGCTTTTGCAGCCAATATAGCCTGTCCGGCACTGAATACTAGTGTACAGTTGGTTTTAATACCATTGTCGGTAAACCATTTGATGGCTTTAATACCGTCTTTAATCATCGGTACTTTTACCACAATATTAGGATGAAGGGCTGCTAGCTTTTTCCCTTCTTCAATAATGCCTTCATAATCGGTGCTTACCACTTCGGCACTTACGTCGCCATTTACGATTTCGCAGATGTCGAGGTAGTGCTTCATAATGGCCTCCTGTCCCTTAATCCCTTCTTTGGCCATTAAGGAGGGGTTAGTGGTCACACCATCTAAGATACCTAAGTCGTTGGCCTCTTTGATTTGATCGAGGTTAGCCGTATCAATAAAGAATTTCATAAAGCGTAAACGTTTAAATTGTTATAAGAACTTTTTTCACCTTTTTTATAAATAGCATAACATCAGGGCTTGTGGGTCCTTGTGTCAGCAATCGGATGTATAAAGGTTTAATAAACTAACAAGCTTGCCCTTATCAAAGTTTAGAAAAGATTGGCAATAATCAATAAATCCGGGCTGAAATATTTAAAATAAAAAATGCAGGCTACTCACATCGCGCCGCTACAACCGACTATCCTTGCTGCCTTCCGGCCCTGGGGAGGTTTATCAGGAGCTGGCCGTATGAGACCTGCGCCGCAAAAATAGTGTATCGGGGGCAACCTGCCAAAGGTTTTATGGGGCAGTTTTATTTATGTGACTACAGTATCACCTTCTTTCCACTCATGTTTCCATCTACGATGGCTCCACAACCACATATCCGGATATTGCCTAATGTTATTTTCCAAAAACTTAACAAATTGTAAAGTGAGCTGATCTGCGTTTTGCTCGCGCGGATGTTGGGTGTTTACGGTAAACTCTACTTCATAGTAGCCGCGCTTTACACATTTGATAAATGCGAATACTATAACTGCATCATTGGTAATGGCGCTTTTAGCAGGGCCTATGGTAAAAGCGGTTTTTCTGTTAAAGAAATAAAACCATTTGGCTTTGTCTATGCGACCTGGGCTTTGATCTGCAATCAAACCCAGACAATACAACGAACGACGGAAAGGCAGAAATTCGCGTGCCATCTTGGTAGCATTGATGAGATGAGCACCACCGCGACTACGTATTTTCTTGAATAGTTTTTCAAATGCTTTATTGTGGATAGGCATGTATACACCAATAAACTGGAAAGAGGTTTTGCGGGCTATCATCATATTGCCCCAGTCCCAGTTGAAATTATGTCCTAGATGTAGCTGCACCGAACGTCCGTTTTGATAGAATTGCTCTACTACCTCCCAATTCCCTCTAAATCTTTTCTCAAAAAAAGCGTCGGATGCTGAAAGCAGTTTTAACGATTCTATCATCGAATCGATTAATTTATGATAAAAGCTTTTTGCAATAGCAGTTCTTTCCTCTTCGCTTTTTTCAGGGAAAGCAATAAGCAGATTGTTCATTACCACTTCCCGGCGATAGCGGACTATATAGTAAAGAATGCCGTATATGCCATCGGAAATGAAATAAAGCACCCTAAGTGGGAGTAATGACATTAAATAAAAAAAAGTATAAACAATATAGTACATGGGTATAATGCCTAAATCGTATCACTGAAGTACATGCTCTTCAGTAATTATAATACGATGTTCTGTATCAGCTTGCTTTTATAAGGATAATCGGTATTATAATTCAGTCCGCGACTTTCTTTACGGAAGATAGCTCCTTTCACAATCAGATAGCCCACTGTAATCAGATTGCGTAGTTCCAGGATATTGGGTGAAAGTGTACTGGTTTTATACAATTGCTCTGTTTCTTCCCAGAGCAAATCGATTCTTTTGATGGCGCGTTCCAGTCTGATGTTGTTACGTACAATACCTACATAATCGCTCATTACTTGCTGCAACTCTTTAAGGCTTTGGGTAATAAGTATCAGCTCTTTAGGCGTGCTGGTCCCCATGGCATTCCACGCCGGTATGTTCAGCTTGCGAGTGGGGTGTTCCGAAAGTAGATTATTATCTACTTTATGCGATACATGTAGAAAACATCTGTGCGCAAATACCATAGCTTCGAGTAGGGAGTTGCTTGCTAAGCGGTTAGCACCGTGCAGTCCGGTGCTGCTGCATTCGCCCACGGCATAAAGGTTTTTGATGGAGGTCTGTCCCCACTCATCTACTTTAATACCTCCACAGCTATAATGCGCTGCAGGAGCCACAGGGATCATGTCCTTGCTTACGTCTATACCGATACTCTTACATTTTTCATAAATATTGGGAAAGTGTTCGATGAATTTTTCTTGGTCCATGTGTCGACAATCCAGCCATACGTGCTCTGTTCCCTCAGTTTTCATTTCATTGTCGATGGCACGTGCTACGATGTCGCGAGGCGCCAAATCTTTTCTCTCATCATAGCGAGCCATGAAGGCTTCGCCTTTTTTATTACGCAGAATACCACCGTCGCCGCGCACAGCTTCTGTAATTAAAAAAGCCTGCCCTCTCAGGCCGGGTTCGTATAGGGCTGTGGGATGGAACTGTATAAATTCCATATTCTCGATACGTCCTTTGGCACGGTATACCATCGCTACGCCATCACCTGTAGCAATGGCAGGGTTGGTTGTGGTTCTATACACCTGACCGTTGCCTCCTGTTGCTAGGTAAGTGGTTTTGGCAAGGATGGTTTCTATGTCGTTTGTCTTTTGATTTAAAGCGTACACGCCGTAGCATTCAATATCCGGAGTGGCTTTGGTGACCAGATAGCCCAAGTGGTGTTGGGTAATAATGTCTACGACAAAGCAGTGATTGATGATTTCGATATTGCTCATGCCGGCTACTGCATTCAGCAGGGTGCGTTCCATCTCCCAGCCGGTAATATCTTTATGATGAATGATGCGCGATTCGCTGTGCCCACCTTCCTTACCCAATTTGTAATCGCCGCTTTCTTCCTTGTCAAAATTAGCGCCTAGGTCTATTAATTCCTGTATGCGTTCGGGACCGTCTTTTACAACAATTTCCACAACCTTCTCATTACACAGCCCATCGCCTGCAATCAGGGTATCTTCTATGTGTTTTTCAAAACTATCATTCTGCCAGTCTCGCACTACAGCCACCCCGCCCTGTGCATACTTAGTGTTCGTTTCTTCGGCATCGGCCTTAGTAAGTATCAGGACTTTTTTATCGGGGTATCGGGATGCCATTTTATAGGCATATGTAAGGCCGGCTATACCTGTGCCTATTACTAAAAAATCTACCTGTTGCATGTACAAGCATTAAGTTTATAATCCGAAACAGAGGCCTGAAGCGTTACAGGCTACATGCTCCTTTTCTATTGATATACTGCTTCAAACGTACATAAAATTTTTCATACATAAGGAATTTTGCTAATAACGCATCAGTCAAAAACTATTAGCGGTTCCTCTCATTAAATTACGCAAAAAACAGATAGCTTATAGCAATAGCAGTGATAACACCAGCCAGGTCGGCCAGCAACATAGCGCCCACAGTATAGCGTGTATTTTTGATACCTACAGCACCAAAATATACAGCAATAATATAGAAAGTAGTGTCGGCAG
Source organism: Niabella digestorum (assembly GCF_036409055.1). Classification (NCBI taxonomy): domain Bacteria; kingdom Pseudomonadati; phylum Bacteroidota; class Chitinophagia; order Chitinophagales; family Chitinophagaceae; genus Niabella; species Niabella digestorum. The sequence continues at coordinate 274,158 of NZ_JAZGLY010000001.1, forward strand.
AGCCTCTGAATACCGATGCCAGATTGCCTGTAAAAGAGTCGGCTCCATGGGTTTTGAGCGTATCAATCATCATCGCCCTGGCGCCGCTACCGCTAAACGGCTTGAGAATAGCCGTTGGCAGCGCATCTACAATGCGGGCATCTCCTCCAAGGAAAGTAAATCCGGCCTTGATTCCATCCATGATGAAATCAAAGGCTCCACTGTTGCGTAATAGACTAATTGCAACTAGCAGTCCTACTAAATAAGGGATGATTTTGATTGCGGTTTCAAATCCTCCCTTCGCACCATCAACAAAAGCATCGAAAATGGGGGCTTTCTTATAAAGGGCTCCGGCAATAATGAGTAGAAAAATTAGCAGAATAAGCCCGTTACTGAGACTGCTGGAGAATAGTTGTACACCTTTTATATCCAAAGTTCTTACGTATAAAATCAACCCTACAAAAAGGGCAGTAATACCCATTACCCATCCTATTATAACAGGCTGAAATACTTTGATACCTTGCTTAAACGAAACCACAGTAAGTGCAGTTATAGTAGCCACAAAAGTGGCAATCATACAAGGAATAAAGATTTCTGTAGGGAACTGCGACTTCAATGCTACACGGTCTGCGATGATGGTAGTAGGAATCAGGGTCAGTCCTGATGCATGTAAACAAAGAAACATGATTTGAGCATTGGTAGCTCGGTCTTTGTTAGGATTTAACTGCTGCAGACTTTCCATCGATTTAATACCAAAAGGAGTGGCAGCGTTGTCGAGACCTAGCAGATTAGCCGAGAAATTCATTACCATATGCCCCATGGCGGGGTGATCTTTAGGTACATCGGGAAATATTTTTGAAAAAAAAGGTCCTATAATTCTCGACAGAAATCGTATACCCCCAGCCTGTTCGGCTATATTCATAAAACCCAGAAATAGGGCCATAATACCAATAAGATTGATGCAGAGGTTGACTGCATCCTTGGTAGTTTCAAAAACACCATTGGTAGCTTGCAAATCAAATGCTTTGTAGCGTCCGTCTTCAGTAGCTACAATATTATGTCCATCCCATTTAACAATCTGACCGTTTGCGATTTGGTCATGTATATGTTGAGGTAATTGCGAAGGGTCAATATCTTTCACATAAGTTGTATCGCCACTTTTTCCCGTGACCATGTGCGTAAAAATCTGCTTCTGATCGGGTTGGAAGACATAACGTCCTAAGGCTACAGTCAGCGCTATGATAATAAAAGCGCTCCATATTCTGCTTAATACCATAAGCAGTAAAAATAACAAAACTGCAGGTACAAAAATAACTTTTGTGAGGGGGAGATGCCTATTAATAGAAAAATGACCGAAAAACAAACTGTGTGTCGTTGAACTGGCTGCTATCTCCGAATAGGTTGTGATATCAATGTTAGAAATCGTACCTTTGCGAACTTTATTTAAAAACTAAAAATCGTACATAAATAATGGCATTACAGGCAGGTATAGTAGGATTGCCCAATGTTGGGAAATCAACTTTGTTTAATGCAGTGAGCAATAGCGCCAAAGCTCAGGCTAGTAACTATAGGTTCTGTACTATTGAACCTAATGTAGGGTTGGTAGATGTACCGGATGAGAGACTGGATAAACTGGCCGAGCTGGTACAACCATTGCGTACCGTGCCTACACAAATCGAAATCGTAGATATTGCCGGACTGGTAAGAGGTGCCAGTAAGGGGGAAGGTTTGGGAAATAAATTTCTAGCTAATATTCGAGAGGTAGATGCCATTATTCACGTGATTCGTTGTTTTGAGGATGAAAATATCCTACGTGAGGAAGGGCCTATCAATCCGATTGGAGATAAGGAAATTATTGATACAGAGCTGCAGTTAAAGGATCTGGAAAGCGTAGAAAAGCAAATTCAAAAGAAGGAGAAGCAGGCAAAAAGTGATCCTAAAGTTAGAGATGAGGTAGCTGTACTACAACGTTGTAAAGCCCACCTGGAGCAGGGAAAGAGCATTCGCTCATTAGATCTGAGCAAAGAGGAAAAAGCCGTAATTGCCGATTTATTCCTGCTTACTGAAAAACCGGTGCTTTATGTAGCTAATGTGGATGAGCCTTCTATGCATACAGGTAACAAATTCTCTGAGGCGCTTAAAAAGGTGGCCGATGATGAAGGTGCGGAAATGATTGTGATGAATAATTCCATTGAAGCACAGATTGCCGAATTGGAAGATGCAGAAGATAAGGCGATGTTTATGGAAGAGTATCAGATGAAAGAACCCGCACTGAACCGCTTGATTCGCTCTACTTACAAACTGTTAGGACTGAAGACCTATTTTACAGCCGGTGTGCAAGAAGTGCGAGCCTGGACCTTTCACAATGGTTGGAAAGCGCCTCAATGTGCCGGTGTTATACACTCAGACTTTGAAAAAGGATTTATCAAAGCTGAAGTAATATCTTACGAAGATTTTATGCAGTATAAGAGCGAAGCGGCTTGTAGAGAAGCAGGAAAACTGAGGATAGAAGGCAAAGAGTATATAGTGCAGGACGGAGATATTATGCACTTTAGATTTAATGTATGATATCTCGATCTTATAAAGTCAGAAGACTGCATCCACGTAGATCACTATGATCCCTACGGCCGGTAATTTCAAACGAACCGTCTTCATATAAAACGCCCAAATCGTCTGTAGCAATAAAACTACAGGAGTAGATATTGGCCAGATCGATGATATTAATCACGCCGCGTGCTTTTCCGTTAATGGATTGTTTGATCGTTAGTGGATCATCTTCATCTCTTATCAGTATGCGCATCCATGGTGGTGATTTAAAAATACCATTACCTTTAGAATACGCTTGAGACAGGAGCTCGGTCATACCATATTCTGAGTGAATAGGCTGAGGGCCAAAAGCTTTTTGTAAGTAGTCATGTACCTCGTTTCTAATCAGCTCCTTTCTACGACCTTTCATGCCGCCCGTTTCCATAATGGTAGTATATTTCAGGGGCATAGGGAATTGCTCCGCAAAATCCAATAAGGCAAAGGTAACGCCAATAAGCAAGGTGCGTTGTTTATCTGCTTCGAGTTGCCGTATTACGGACGCCAATTGTCCAAAATCATATAAATAAAATCCACTTTTCGGATGGTTGCTTTTTTCTATCAGTTGCTGCACCATATAAACCAGCGACGAATGGCTGCGTTCCAGATAAGAAGGTAGCAAGCCTAGAATGCACCAATCTTTCACATCACCGTAAAATTGCCGAAATCCGTTTAAAAAGCTTCTTTCATAAATGCTTTTATCTTTTATGAAATGTTTACTATTGGTGGTTTCGGTAGTGCCACTGCTTTCGAATACTACTTCTGCATCAAACTGTGTGGTTATTACTCGCTGCGTTTTGAAAAAGCGAATAGGTAAAAAAGGAATGGCATCAGCTGTATGGATATTGGCAACATTTTTACCCAGCGCATCTACATAAGCACGATAGATCTGATTGTTTTCATATTGAAATCTGAATACCTCCAATACCACTTCGTCAAAAGGGCCATCAAAAACCTTTTCTTCCAGATTTTTATGATTGTACATCAGATTTAAATAATTTTGACCAGCAAAAATACTCTAATAATTGTCGTCTCCCTATAAGAACAGCATTTTTGATTTTATTATATTCAGCAATATATTCATAGCCTTATGTGCTGTGGTGATGACAGCATATACTATGCATTTATTCACAGATGAGTTCCCGCCGTTGTCTTTTATAGGCTTTATCTTTTTTTCTACATTAGCGAGTTATAGTATTCACTGGTATTTGACCGATGAAACTGTTGAAGTAACGGATGCGCGTACATCATGGCTGGCAAAATATAAAAATGTACATGCATTGTTTTTTATAATTAGTGCAGTGGGATGTATTTATTTTTTGATGAAGGAGTTGAGTTACATCAAATGGATCCTACCGGCAGTAGTCCTCACTCTCATTTATACTGCACCGAAATTTCCTTTTCGTCCTTTTACTTCTTTGAAAAAATTTATTTTAGCCAAAACCGCTTTGTTGGCATTGATGTGGACCTATGTAACCTCAGCACTGCCGCTTCTTATCACAGAGAGGGAGTGGCAAACAGTTCATACTTTGTTTTTTCTCAATCGTTTTACATTGATTTTTCCAATATGCATTTTGTTTGATATCAGAGATAAAGAATTTGATAAATCTATTGGCATTAAGAGTTTGGTTACGTTACTACCTTTTTCTAAACTGAAAATTATTTTTGATATCATTATCATACTTAATATCATTTTATCAATAGTGCTTTCTTATTATTATCTGGAAGGAACTGTGGATAATTTTATTTTATTGATTCCTACATTCTTAACTTACGTATTGTATCATCGTGCCATAAAAACTAAGAATGATTACTTATTTTATTTTACCTTAGACGGGTTAATGGCGTTCTCGCCAATATTGTATTTTCTTAAAATAATGATGAGAAGTGCAATATTAAGTTAGGTTAAAAAGGAGGGAAAATGAACACTTCGTTTGTCAAAGTAATACATTTTACCAGATTAGTAAAGATACAAGGCAGATTAAGAGAGTTTAACTACAAGAAAAACAATAATGCTGGAGAGTATGTATTTGATGTAGATACGGCTGATGAAAGAGGGAATCGTCTTTTTTTCAGACTGAGTAAGGAAGATAACGAATGGTCATTAACCTCCAATCAACCACTTCCTGAATGGATCGGACAACATAAGGAACAACTGGTAGCAGAACTGGAAGCCGGTTTACAAGAAAACTAATTTAACAAAGCCCTTTACCGAAAACAAAGTAGACACTATTTCTTTATTCTCAAAAGGAAATAGTAACATCCATTTTATTACTATACGTTTCATGCTGTACTTTTTATTAGGAATAATGAGTAAGTTTGAAGCAGTGGTAACGATATTACCATAATGATTATTCGTTATTTCTAAACCTCATTAATGTGTTTGTAATAACTGGAAATTTGGTTGATATAGATCAACGGAAAATATATCCGGCCAAAGTACAGGTTGAAAACGGCAGGATTAGTGCCATTGTTCCCCTTACTGCTTCTGAGCCCCATGCTCCGTTTTTACTTCCGGGTTTTGTGGACAGTCATGTACATATCGAAAGCAGCATGCTCATTCCCTCCGAGTTTGCGCGATTGGCAGTGGTACATGGTACAGTGGCTACTGTAAGCGATCCTCATGAAATAGCCAATGTATGCGGAATGCAGGGAGTGGAGTTCATGATTGAAAATGGCAAGACAGTTCCTTTTAAATTCAACTTTGGTGCCCCTAGCTGTGTGCCGGCTACTACCTTTGAAACCGCAGGTGCCGTATTGGGAGTAAATGAAGTAAAAGCACTACTTCAGAAAGAAGAAATAAGATACTTGAGTGAAATGATGAATTTTCCGGGCGTGCTGAATGGAGATGCCGAAGTGATGCACAAAATAAAAGCTGCTCAAGACTTGGGAAAGCCCATCGATGGTCATGCACCGGGATTAAGAGGTGAGGCGGCTCAGAAGTATATCAGCGCCGGTATCAGTACCGATCATGAATGCTTTACTGCTGAAGAAGCCCTGGATAAGCTATCTGCAGGAATGAAGATTCTGATACGGGAAGGTAGCGCCGCTAAGAATTTTGAAGCACTGATCGATCTGCTACATGAATACCCCGACAAAATCATGTTTTGCAGCGATGATAAACATCCGGATAGTCTTGCTGAAGGGCATATCAATCAGCTTTGTGCACGGGCAGTAGCGAAAGGTATTGATGTATTTCATGTCTTACAGGCAGCTTGTGTCAATCCCGTTCGCCATTACCACCTCGATGTGGGGTTGTTAAAGGAAGGAGATCCGGCTGATTTTGTTTTGATTAAAGACCTTACAAGTTTTGAAGTACTTCAAACGTATATCAACGGAGAGCTGGTGGCAAATAATGGTAAAACATTGATTACATCTCCTCAGGCCACCAGTCTTAATAATTTTAATTGTTCCTTTAAAGCTCCCGAAGATTTTGCTATCCCTTTGTCCGACTCGCAGAAAATTCACGTAATTGAGGCATTGGATGGACAATTAATTACGCATCGTATAGAGGAAACTCCTAAAATACAGGACGGCAATGCAGTGAGCGATATAGATCGTGATATTCTCAAAATTGCTGTGGTGAACCGTTATGCTGAGGCTCCGGTGGCTAGAGCGTTTATTAAAAGTTTTGGTTTAAAAAACGGTGCTATTGCTTCGTCAGTGGCGCATGACAGCCATAATATTGTTGCGGTAGGTACCGACGATGCAAGCATCTGTCGTGCAGTAAATCTTATTATACAGTATAAAGGAGGTGTCAGCGCTGTAACTTCTGGTGCAAAAGTGCAGGAAATGATATTACCTCTTCCGGTGGCCGGATTGATGAGTTTGGACGATGGCTACAAGGTGGCCCAAGCTTATACGGCTATTGATGCCATGGCCAAGGAAATGGGGAGTACCTTAAGCGCTCCCTTTATGACGCTTTCTTTTATGGCCTTGCTGGTAATTCCAGAGCTCAAACTAAGCGATAAAGGGCTATTTGACGGAGTAAAATTCGCCTTTATTTAGTCGGTTGCTATGAGGAAATTGAAAAAATCACCGTCTTTTCACCGCCATTAGTATGTCGTTCACCGATATATTAAGTTTATACACAATAAATGTGTTGTAGCAACAGCAATACGTTGCTATTTTTACCTAAAATTTATAAAAATGAGCGAGAATACATACCGTACTGAAATATATAATAATAATGAGCCGACAGGTCAGCCCCCTGCTCCGGAATTTCGTCCCAGAAGATCAAAAGGCCGTATATGGATTGGCGGTTTTTTGGTAGCCCTTGGTATGATTTTATTATTGAATATGATGGGGGTGCGCATACCCGATTTCATACTCTCCTGGCAGATGTTTCTCATAGCGTTGGGAGCTTTTGTAGGGGCACGTAGAAATTTTGAGGGAGCTGCATGGTTGGTGCTTACCATGATTGGCGTACTTTTTCTTGTAGATGAATATTTTGTCTTCGGCAGATTGCAGAAGTTTATTTTACCCATAGTACTTATAGGTGCCGGGCTATTCTTTATTTTTCGCCCTAGAGGCAACAAGGAATATTTTATATTGGATGAAAACGGAAATCCTGTACCTGGACTGAGCGGTCAGGACTTTCTGGACATTACCTCCGTTTTTGGTGGTACTAAGAAGAAAATTTTTTCCAAGACCTTTCAGGGCGGAGATATGACTAATATTTTCGGGGGTAGTGAAATCGATCTTTCTCAGGCCGATCTTCAAGGAATTGCCGTGCTAGATGTGACCGTATTCTTTGGTGGCGCCACGTTGATCATTCCCTCGCACTGGAATGTAATATCGGAAGCCGTAGCCGTAATGGGAGAGGTGAAGGATAAACGCAAGCGCCTAGCACCTGCACCTTCTGAGAATAGTAAAACATTGATTATAAAAGGCACCGTAATTTTTGGTGGAGTTGATATCAAAAGTTTTTAAACAATATTGCAGCCTGATGCAGCTATTATTAGGTTATTAATTACTTATCCGGATAATTAATGTCTTCTCCTCTTTCAGAAAAAAAAGTCATTATATCTCTTTTGGCGGGTTGGGCCGCGCTTGTAGGAATTCAGGTGTACATTTTAAAAAGACTGGGGTTCCCTACAGGTATCTGCTGGGGAGATAGCCTTATCAGTGTTACGCTACTACTACTGAGCAGCCTACTCGTATTGAATATTATAAAATATTACATGCCTACAGCCTATCAGTTTGTAGGCATTTTGGTATCCTCATTGGTACTATCGCTATTATGGTTGTTTATCTCCAATAGCTTTCTGCGCATTGTATTTAATAATGAAGTGGCTTATTTATCATTTTTGCGCAATTCGCTTATCGTAAGATTTGCTTTTGCCTTTGTGATATTAACCATAGTAGTTACTGCATCCATTTTATGGTATAGCTGGCAGGAGAGACAGAAGGAAGAACAGCGGAAGTTAGATGTAGAAGCGCTTTCGCGCGAAGCAGAACTCTTCAAACTGCGTCAACAGTTGCAGCCTCACTTTTTATTCAATAGTCTTAATTCTATTAATGCACTGATAGGCTTAGATCCTCAGCAAGCCCGAAAGATGGTGCAACAACTTTCCGATTTTCTGCGTGGTACACTTAAGAAAGAAGAATCTCAGATGGTAACACTGGAGGAAGAAATTGGGTATCTGAATTTATATTTGGAAATAGAAAAAGTGCGTTTCGGAAATAGATTGCAAACAGCTATAAACGTGCCAGACGAATGTAAGCAAGCGCTCTTACCCACATTATTGTTGCAGCCAATTGTGGAGAATGCTATTAAATTCGGCTTGTATGATACAACCGGACAGACGCTGATTACTATTGATTGCATGTTGGAGCAGAATTATCTGGTAATTAGTGTTAAAAATCCTTTTGATCCCGAAACGGCCATGCCCAAGAAAGGCACCGGTTTTGGGCTTTCTTCCATACAGCGGCGATTGTACTTGTTGTTTGCAAGAAATGATTTGTTAGTAACTAACGCTCAAGATACTATCTTTGATACTACAGTAAAAATACCCCAAAGCAATGAGTAAAGTAATTATCATAGACGATGAGTTCCTGGCAAGAAGTATGGTTAAGGAATATCTGAAAAAGCATCCCGAATTGGAGGTGGTAGCAGAGTGTGGTGATGGTTTTGAAGGGTTAAAAGCTATACAGGAACATCAGCCAGACCTAATCTTTCTGGACATTCAGATGCCTAAGATTACGGGTTTTGAAATGTTGGAGCTAGTTGAAAATCCTCCTGCTGTAATATTTGCTACAGCATTTGACGAGTACGCCATCAAGGCTTTTGAAGCGCATGCAGTAGATTATCTGCTAAAGCCTTTCGATCAGGAGCGTTTTGACAAGGCCGTAGCAAAGTTTCTGGCACAGCACAAGCCCAATGTAGAAAATACTAAAGAATTGTTGAACGATACTCAGTTGCCCGGCATCAATAGCAGGATTGTGGTGAAGAACGGAAGTAAAATTAAAATCATTCCGGTACAAGAAGTGTTGTATCTCGAAGCCGCAGATGATTTTGTAAAAATATTTACCAAGGAGGGGTATTTTCTGAAAAATAAAACCATGACTTATTTTGAGTCGTTCCTGCCGGCCGATATGTTTGTGCGCTGCCATCGTTCTTACATTGTGAATGTGCAAGAAATTACCCGTATTGATCCTTATGAGAAAGATGGGCATGTAGCCATACTCAAAAGCGGTGCAAAAATCAATGTAAGCCGTAATGGTTATGGCAAACTAAAAGCCGTATTGGGCTTATAAGGATATAAAAAATCAACCATGAAAATCGTAAACACCCTTTACTTTTTTCATGGTTGAAATATATATTATGTATAGTCTTATTTTGCTGATGCAATCAGCGCTAATACGTGTTCGATTCTTTTGACAGTTTCTTCCTTACCTAGAAACTGAGCTATGTCGAAAACGCCCGGTCCGAATTTTCCCCCTACCAGCATAATACGCAGTGGCAACATCACTTCTCCGGGTTTTAAATGATTCGTTGCTGCAATTTCCTTAAAGTTGCGTTCCAGTTCCTGTGCATCCCAAAGCGGTGCCAGTTGGTAATTACGTATCAGTTCGGCAAAGAACAAATTCTTCTCTGCACTCCATTTAGGAAGAATGGCCTGCAGATCGTATTCTTGAGGCTGACGGAAGAAGTAGGCTGCCTGCTCATAAAAGTCAGTAAGCAGTGTGCAGCGGTCCTTTACAAGGTTAATAACTTGTTGCAATAATGTATCGTCAGCAACAGCAATATCCTTGCTTTTCAAAACTTGTTTTACATGGGGCAATAAATGAGATGCATCGGATTTCTTTATCCATTCATGATTGAACCATTTGGCTTTTTCATAATCAAATTTTGCGCCAGCACTATGTATACGATCCATAGAGAACTTGTCGATAAGCTCTTCTAAGGAAAAAATTTCTTGTGCCGATCCGTCGTTCCATCCCAGTAATGCCAGTAGGTTGATGAAAGCCTCGGGTAAAAATCCTTTTTCCTTAAAACCTTCCGTCAGTTCTCCACTACGAGGGTCAGTCCAGTTCATAGCATATACCGGGAAGCCATATTTGGCGCCGTCTCGCTTACTGAGTTTACCTGAAGGACCTAAGATAAGTGGGAAATGTGCCCACTGGGGCATTTTATCCAATCCAAATAAATATTCCCACAGCAAAATATGCACGGGCGCGCTGGGCAGCCATTCCTCCCCTCTAAAAGCGTGTGATATTTCCATCAAATAATCGTCCACTACTACAGCCAAATGATAGGTGGGCATGCCATCGGCCTTTAACAGCACTTTATCATCTACTAAAGAAGTATTAAAGCTTACCTCGCCGCGAATCATATCCGTAAAAGTTACGGTTTCGTTTTCGGGCATTTTAATACGGATAACATAAGGGGTATTGCTATCTATCAGGCGCTGCACTTCTTCTTGAGAAAGGGTAAGTGAGTTGCGCATGCTCATACGTACCTTATGGTCATATTGCGGAGAAGGATTATCCTCAGTTCGGTTCTGTGTGCGCATTTTCTCCAATTCTTCCGGTGTATCAAATGCATAATAAGCATATCCCTGCGCTACCAATTGCTCAGCATATAAGCGGTATTTTTCTTTTCTTTCGCTTTGCCGATAGGGGCCGTAATTACCGCCATGCACTACACTTTCGTCGGGTTGTAAGCCTGTCCATTTCAAACATTCAAATATGTATTCTTCTGCTCCGGGAACGAACCGGGTTTGGTCGGTATCTTCTATACGTAATATGAAGTCGCCTTTATGCTTTTTGGCAAAAAGATAGTTGAACAAAACTGTTCTAACGCCACCAAGATGCAATCCCCCTGTTGGAGAGGGGGCAAAACGTACTCTAACTTTTTTATCGCTCATGGCGCAAATGTACATTGCATTTGTACACAAAAGCGCAAAATAAAAGCCGATTTGTAGAAATCGGCTGCGTATTTGACTATTATCTGACTTTTAGAAAAAGATTACAGTTCGGTAAGGAAAATATCTTTCCAGCGCACTTTAATGCCACCGCCATCATGGATTTGCAAAGCGATAAATCCTCGGCCGGCACCGATTTTAGAATCGGTAAGATCTACCATTTGATGCCCGTTCAACCAAGTAGTGACTCTATCATCCACCACCCGAATCTTCAGGGTATTCCATTTCCCGGGTTTGAGCCATTTTTCATCTTCGGGTTTAGGTTTTGCCAGCCAGCCGCGTCCGTAAGATTCATAAATACCACCTGTATGTTGGTTCAAAGGGGCTACTTCCACCTGCCAGCCGCTGATCTTCACGCCTTCTATGGAAGAGCGAAAAAATACACCACTATTGCCGTTGGCTTCCTGTTTAAATTTTAGGGTGAGTTCAAAGTTTTTAAAGGAAGTGTCGGTAGATAAATATCCGTATTGCTTGTCAGGGCCGCTTTCACACACCAGTTGCCCCTTTTCAACATACCATTTTTCGGTGCCGTGAACGGTCCATCCGTTTAGGTTATATCCGTTGAAAAGCGCAATGGTACGCTGAGCCTGTACGGTAGTCAACGTAAATAAAGCTATCGCAATGAGGAAAAGAATCTTTTTCATTTTATATACTTTGATGTTTTTTCTGTCAGCAAGATAAGAAGTTTCATTTTTAAAAGCATAGGAATTCGAAGGGGATTTTTTAGGGGCAGAATCGGTTTGTTATTCTTTGGCATCTATTGATGGTGTACATTCGCAAAAAATCTTCCATATGATTAATATTTTTTCTGAGGAGGGAGTACAGCAATTTATTGATCGTATTGAAAAACTCACTCCCGAATCGAAACCGTTATGGGGAAAGATGAGCGTGGATCAAATGCTTGCCCATCTGAATGTAGCCTATGAAATGGTATACGAGCCCGAGAAACATCCTAGGCGAAAAGGTCTCACGCGGTGGCTGCTTAAGACCTTTGTGAAAAAACTGGTGGTAGGAGAAAAGCCTTATCCTCGTAATACACGTACTGCTCCTTCCTTTATAATCGCAGATAGAAGAGATTTTCAAAAAGAAAAACAACGTCTTATCGAGAATTTAAAGAGAACGCTGGAATTAGGGCCCGCTTTTTTTGATGGCCGTGAATCGCCATCCTTTGGGCCGCTAACGGTGCAGGAATGGAATAATTTATACTCCAAGCATCTGGATCATCATCTGCAGCAGTTTGGCGTGTGAATAGCTCGAACTATGAAGAATTCATTGTTATGGGGTAGTTATATACATGCTTACACTTCTGTTTGTATTATTATACTGTTGAGTGGTAAGAAAATGCATTATAGCACAGCCTTAGCCGACCATGGGAAGGCGAATGCATACGGTATGTATAAATACTAGTTTATTTTTTCTTCCACAGTTTTCTACGGATAAACTTACCGGCTTTATTGATGACATCCAGTTGTTCGCTAAGGGTTTCGATAAGTTTGCCATCCGCTTGTTGAATATCTTCCATATTAATGCCTGTATCCAGTTGTTTGGGATAAAGAATCAGGTAACTGTGTTTGCTGAAATAATTGGACAGATAATACGGAAGTTTATTGAGTTGTGGAACATAGGAGCTATAGCCCCGACGCGATGAAATGATAATAAACAAATCATTTGCAGTAAGCTCTCGGGTAAATATTAGAAAATCGTCCCACTGATCAAACTTATTATAACCCGGTTGCAAAGAACCGTTATTATGGCGTATCAGGTTTTCAATGGCAGAAAGGGTTGCGTCTGTGCCGTAAAAATTTATTTTCATGCCGGCTTCTTTGGCCATTTCATAAAGTTTGTGCACCCAGTGAACAAATCCCGGCTCTGTTTCGGCATTTGGAGGTATGACCACTACCATTCTCTTTAATGTATTAATCGGCTGCGCAGGTTTGTAGATGTATATCGTTTCATATACACGTTTCAGAATATTTTCGGTGATGTCTCCGAAGAACACTTTTTCATCAGCTCCTTTGTGCAGGCCAATGATTATATCGGTAATGCTTTGTTCTTTGATCGTGTATACAATTCCGTTGCTGATGCTAGAGTCGTAACGTATGAGGGGTGTCATTTTCGTGTCGGAAGCAATGGCATAAGACACAGCTTGATCCAACATTTTTTTGCCTTTCCCCGCAGTGTTCTTAGTTTCTCCTTCTTCGTCTACTATATGAAGACCGTATAACTGAGCTTGACTTTTTTGGGTTTTAAGTAAGATGCCAAAGTCAACCAAAGCATTAATGATTTCCGGATAAGCCATCGATACCAATATTTTTTCGCCGGTATCGCTAGTAGTTTCTGTATTGCCGGCTTCTTCTTGCAAGGCTAGATCTTTGGCCGCTTTTTCAGTGACAAATGAACCAATACCACAACTCACCAAGATCAGCAAGATGGTAGCATTCAGTATATCTTCATTCAATAATCTTATCGGTTCTCCCGTCATGGTTTCCCCGATGATGATATTATAACCCACCAAGATAATGGCTAGGGTGGCTGCCGCATGCGAGGTACTCAGTCCAAAAAGCATTTTCCCTTCCGATGGGGTTAGCTTAAATATTTTTTGTGTAATCCAAGCAGCAAGCTGCTTGGTGATGACCGCCGTAAAAATGATAACAGTGGCAACTTTCAGTGCTCCCCAGCCTTTTACCAACACCTTTACATCCACTAGCATACCCACACTGATCAAAAAGAATGGGATGAAAATGGCATTACCTACGAAATTGATACGATTCATTAAGGCCGAAGTATGGGGAACAAAGCGGTTCAATACCAGCCCCGAAAAGAACGCTCCAATGATGGCTTCAATACCTGCCGCTTCTGCCAGAAACGAAGCCAGAAATACCATCCCCAACACAAAAATGTATTGCGATACACTGTCTTCAAATTCTTTAAAGAACCAACGTATAATAATAGGAAACAGAAACAACACAATACATACAAATATCACCGCCGAAAGCCCCAACTGTACCCAGAATGCAGAAGATACTTGTTCCTTAGCCATTCCTGTTATAGCCGCCAGTATCAATAAGGCACCGGTATCTGTAACCATAGTGCCTCCCACCGCCATGGCTACGGCGCGGTTACGGATTACTCCATATTTACTGGCTATAGGGTAAGCCACCAGCGTGTGCGAAGAAAACATACTGGCTAGCAGCATGGACGATAGCAAACTATAACCCAATATATAATAAGATGCCAAGGTGCCGAATATAAATGGCAATAGGAAGGTGATTAATCCGAATACAAGAATCTTTTTTTTATTTTTTTTGAATTCGGCCAAATCAATTTCCAAACCCGCCAGAAACATAATGTATAGCAACCCTACTGTTCCGAACAATACAATGCTGGTATCACGCCTTAGCAGATTGAGACCGTGAGGGCCCACCAATACACCGGCTATAATGAGCCCAATAATATGGGGAACTTTTATCTTGCTGAATAAAATGGGTGCAAATAGGATAATAAACAACACCAGGGCAAAAATGATAACCGGGTTTGTCAGTGGTAAGGATAGATCCAGCGATGATAGTAATGCTACCATATAATTTTTTTAAGTTCGGAATGCTTCATTAAGTTATTCGTTCGTCTTAATGCGGTCCAACGATAGCGAGTAAGTCGTTTTACAGTTTGGCGCTATAATTTCACGCAACCCGTCCATTTTCCCTTCTTTAAGAATGCGGAGTGTTGCTTCAATTGCAGTAGAGCCGCCTGCAGAGGCGTTATCCACCAATTTTAGGCCACTATAGGTATAAGACCCGCTATAGATTCGGGTAAGATTTTTGCCAGTGTAGGCTTTTACTATAATAATGTTATCATTATCGCTGCGTTCAAATTCCCATTGCTCGATTTTTACATCACCGATGGCCGATCCGTCGCAGGATGTTTCTACACACTGCATTTTTACCTGCCACCTACCTTCGATGGAAGGCCGGTGGATGGCTACGGAATCCAGTTCTTTTTTAGTGCTATCCAGTTTATATTCACGTTCGTCCAGAAGCTTTTCTTTTTCCAGCAACCTTTGTTCCCAAAGCAAAAGCTCCTGTTGTTTTTGGTGCATTTCGGCTTCTTTTTGTTTCAGCAATTGTTGTTGCTCATTCAGTCCGCACGATGTACAGCAGAGCAAAAGCAGGCTGAAAATGGGTAAAAGTAGTTTCATGGTCTTAATTGAATATTTTACGGATAGTATATGAATAGGTTAAATATAAAGCAATTCCATATATCTGCCAGCATATAATGCCGTGAATATAGGATGTTGTGTCGTAAATACTTATAAGTCATTGTTAAATATATATTGATGATGAGGACTGTCGTTCATTAATAATTCCGCTTAGCTGTTTTATTGATATTTATGGTAACTTTGTAGGCTACTAAATTTATCAGTGTTTCGTTGCTGGAAACCTGGAGCGTGACGCATAGATGTGTTTTAAGTTTGAGTTATGAACAATACATGGCCTTCAGATAGTATCAAAGTGAGTGATGCCGCCAGGGCGCGCATTATGCAAATTCTTGCTGTAGATGACAACAAGGATAAAAGTCGTTTTTTGCGCGTCAGTGTAGTGAGCGGGGGCTGTTCCGGGCTAAGCTATAAGCTTGATTTTGACAGCGAAGAAAAACCCAAGGATCTCGTATTTGAAGACAACGGTATTAAAATTGTTACCGATATGAAAAGCTTGTTGTATCTCTTGGGTACAACCTTGGATTTTTCTGAAGGGCTGAATGGAAAGGGTTTCCATTTTCATAATCCCAATGCAACACGCACCTGCGCTTGCGGAGAGAGTTTTTCTGTATAAATAAAATCTTCAAATTATTCTTCCTGCATATACATGACACCCGATCAGATCTCTTATCTAGTTTTTTTCATTGTCATCATTATTGCCTTAATATTTGATCTGGGGCTATTCAGCAAAAAAAACACCGTCATTACTATTAGAACAGCATTGTGGCAATCTGTCTTCTGGTTGGTACTGGGTTTGGGGTTTTGTGTTTTTCTGCTTTATGAGGAAGATCAGACGGTTGCCTTGGAGTATCTGAGTGCCTATCTAATGGAGAAAAGCCTCAGTATTGATAATATTTTTGTCTTTATTCTCATTTTTAATTCTTTTAAGGTAAAAGAGATCTATTATGGACAGGTGCTGTTATTTGGTGTGCTGATGGCCATTATTTTCAGAATTATTTTTATAACGCTTGGCGTGGAGTTGGTGAGTCGCTTTCATTGGATATTGTATTTGTTTGGGGCATTCCTACTCTATACAGGTATTAAAATGTTCATCACGGATGAGGAGGAGGAAATGGACCCACACAATCATTCTGCATACAAATGGATGAAAAAAGCATTACCTCTAGTTCCTCATGATGGAGGAGGCCGATATATCATCCGTGAGAATGGTAAAAAGAAATACACCTTACTTTTTGTAGTGGTAATGATGCTTGCCATAATAGACCTGGTTTTTGCAGTGGATTCTATTCCGGCTGTAATGGGAATTTCTACGCATAAAATGGTAGTATATACCTCCAATATTTTTGCTGTATTGGGATTAAGAGCCTTGTTCTTTTTGTTGAAAGGAGCTGCTACACGATTTGATTATCTACAGCAGGGAATTGCTATAGTGCTGGTCTTTATAGGCCTGAAAATGTTAGGGGAACACTGGATTTCTCAATGGTTTACTAAATTTGAGCAGGTGCTGATTTCGCTGGTGGTGATTGTGGTGTGTATTACAGGCAGTATGGTTTATTCCATTTATGATAAACGTAAGCAGGTGCCTGAAAATACCGGAGATAGTAATTAAGTAAGCATGTACGCATTACCCCAAATAGCTAAGCTTTTAAAATTATCCCTACACGATATACCGGATGTGATGATTGATACATTGCTTACCGATAGTCGTAAGCTCGTACATCCCGATTCATCATTGTTTTTTGCCTTAAGTGGTTCGCGACGCGATGGACATGCATTTATACCCGAATTATATAAAAAGGGGGTGCGGTACTTTGTGGTATCGGAGCCGTTCTCTAAAAAAAACTTTCCTAAGGCTGTATTTTTAAAAGTATCGAATGTACTGGAGGCCTTGCAAACTATCGCGGCCTATCATCGGCAGCAGTTTCAATGGGAGGTAATCGGCGTAACAGGAAGCAATGGTAAGACCATTGTAAAGGAATGGCTGTATCAATTATTACAACATCATTATAATATTGTAAGAAGTCCTAAAAGTTATAACTCTCAGATAGGCGTTCCGCTAAGTGTGTGGCAGATGGAACCACATAACAATTTGGCAATCTTTGAGGCTGGTATCAGTTGCCGTGGCGAGATGGAACGACTTTATCGCATTATCAGGCCTACAATAGGGGTCCTTACCAATATTGGTGCAGCGCATAGTGAAGGATTTGAAAGCAATGCAGAAAAATTGGAAGAAAAGCTGGAGTTATTTAAGACAGCAAAAATTATAATTGCTAATGCAGACGATCGTTTGATAAGAGATACGATAGTCAAAAAACAACTGCCTGCGTTTTTCTGGGGAAAACATCGCGATAGTCAATTGCGTATTGCAAGTATAAAAAATGATAAGTCTGATACCACCATACGGTTGCGATACGAAAAGCAGCGTTTCGAAATAACCATTCCTTTTACTGATAATGCTTCTATCGAAAATGCCCTTACTGCCTGTGCCGTGTTGTTGTGCTTGAAAATCGATATTGCGGATATTCAGTCCGGCATGCGCCATTTACAGCCGGTAAATATGCGTTTAGAGTTTAAAAAGGGGATCAACAACTGTATTATCATTAACGATAGTTATAGCGCCGATACAGATTCTCTTTCTATAGCACTCGACTTTTTGCAACAACAATCGCGGGGATTTAATAAAATTGCTATTCTATCCGATTTTCTGCAGACCGGCAAAAATGTGGAAGAGGTTTATTGTACCATTTTAAGTCAGATAGAAAAGCATAAGATAAAAAGATTGATTGGCATTGGTCCACAAATGCAGACTTGGTTGCCCAGGCTTATCGGTGAAAAGAAGTCGTCACTAACTGATTTTTCCACATACGCATCTACGAAGGAGTTTCTTCGTCATATACATACGCTTCATTTCAAGGATGAGGCTATATTGGTAAAAGGAGCGCGTATCTTCGAATTTGAAGAGATTGTAGCCCAACTGGAGCAGAAATTGCATCAAACTATTTTAGAGATAAATCTAAATGCAATTGCTCATAATTTCAGAATATATCAAGAAATATTGAAGCCCACCACTAAGATGATGGTAATGGTAAAAGCATTTGCGTATGGAAGTGGTGGTACGGAAATAGCAAGTCTACTGCAATACCATAAAGCCGATTATTTGGGTGTAGCTTATGCTGATGAAGGTGTTGAACTACGTAAGGCCGGCATCACCTTACCGATAATGGTGCTCAACCCAGAAGAAAGTGCTTTCGACTCTATTACCGAATATAATCTGGAGCCCGATATTTTTTCTTTTACCATGCTGGAAGCGTTCGAGAGGCATGTACAAAAAATTGGTGTAAAAAATTATCCGATACATATTGAGGTGGAAACCGGCATGAACCGTTTAGGTTTTGATACGGCCGATGTTCCCCTACTGGCACAACGTTTGAAAAATAATCCTTATTTGCATATTCAGTCTGTATTTTCTCATCTGGCAGCGAGCGAGGATAAAGTGGAAGATGCTTTTACGCTGCAGCAGTATGAAAAGCTGATGACTGCATCAGAGACCATAAAGGAGTGGGTGGGTTACTCGTTTCTACGCCATATTGCCAACTCATCGGCCATTGCCCGTTTCCCGAAATTGCAATTGGATATGGTGCGGTTAGGTATAGGCCTATACGGTATCGGCGATAAAAGAATCCGTAAAAAATTACAGCCTGCGTTGACACTGCGTTCTACCATTGCTCAGGTTAAACAGCTGAAAAAAGGCGATACGGTGAGTTATAACCGACGTGGTGTAATTAAGAAAGATACAGTGA
The DNA here is from genome assembly GCF_036409055.1 of Niabella digestorum. Classification (NCBI taxonomy): domain Bacteria; kingdom Pseudomonadati; phylum Bacteroidota; class Chitinophagia; order Chitinophagales; family Chitinophagaceae; genus Niabella; species Niabella digestorum. The sequence goes on from NZ_JAZGLY010000001.1 coordinate 293,165, forward strand.
TCGCTACGGTACGTATCGGTTATGCCGATGGTTATTATCGGCGTTTGGGTAATGGGGTAGGATATATGCTGGTTAAGAATAAAAAGGCTCCCGTAGTAGGTACCGTTTGTATGGATATGGTCATGATTGATATTACTCACATCAAAGGTGTGAAGGAGGGGGATGATGTGATTGTGTTCGGTAATGGACTTCCCCTTGAAGAGCTTGCAGAAAGAATGGATACAATTCCTTATGAAATCATGACGGGCATTTCGCAACGGGTAAAACGTGTATATTGGAGCGAATAAACCGTAAATTTTAACCGAAAAATATAAAAATTAAGGGCATCTTTGCGAGACTATGAAGGTAGGAAAGTTAAGTACGTGTATACTCATAATTATATTGGTGCTAATTGTGGATCAGGCATCTAAGATCTACATTAAAACCCACTTCCCCATAGGCGAAGTTACTCGCATTTTTGGCTGGAGCTGGGCCCGCATTCATTTTATCGAAAATAGCGGTATGGCTTGGGGATGGAAGTTTGGTCATGATGGCGGAAAAATTGCTTTAACGCTATTTAGATTGGCTGCCGTAATTTTCGGTAGTTGGCTACTGGTTAAGTTTGCCCGAGAGAAATATTCAAGAGGTTTCATGATCTGTGTATCGTTGATTTATGCTGGTGCACTGGGAAACCTTATCGACAGCATGTTTTACGGGATGATATTTGATAAAGGGTATCATTACGATCCTGTAATTGGGGATTACGTAGATCAGTATTATTCTGGGGTGGCCACGCTGGGTAGTAAGGGATATTCATCCTTCCTGCGTGGAAGTGTAGTGGATATGTTGTATTTCCCCATTATTAGTACTACCTATCCTGAATGGATTCCATGGCTAGGGGGCAAACACTTCGAATTTTTTAGTCCTATATTTAATGTGGCTGATGTGGCGATCTCTACCGGTGTCATCACCTTACTTGTTTTTCAAAAGAAGTTTTATAGAAAAGCAGGGGAGCAGCAGGAGCCATCTCAACCTGAGACGTACAAAGCTGATATCTCCTGATTAAAACAAGTCTTATCGAAACATACTCCGCGGACCTATGGTGTTTTAAAGGCCGCCATGTAATATTTCGAAGTATGAGGCGGTTAATACATTACATAAAGAGCCGTTGTGCTCATCATAAACTATTCATCACAATTAACTACCAATAAGAATCAGCCTTATTCGGGAGGACAGTTTTCACAGCTTTTTGTCAAGAGAAGAGAAATTATTGCGCTCTGCGCCTTATTTCATTTCTTCTGAAACGTTCATAGATCGCTTTTCCCATGGCTTCGTCCAAGGGAGCACTTTTTTTAAGTGCCGAAATAAAGTAGCTGACTTCCGACTCAGATGCAGGACAGCCAGTGTTGTTCCCCTCGGGTGTCAACGCTGTGGCCAGTACATTTCCGGCGGGATCATAAATAATCCAGAAGGGAATACCTGTTTTACCACCAGAGTGTTTTAGCATAAGCGCTTCTGCACCGGGATTTTCAAGATGTTTTTTGTCTTGTGATTCGAATACGGTCAGATGTTCTATTACATAATTATCCTGAAAAAACTTTCTGCAGGTGGTATCATTCATGGAAGCATCCATTTTTCGGCACCATCCGCACCAAGATGCATGAAAAATTATGAACACATTCTTTTTTTCTGCTTTAGCTTTGCTAAATGTTTCTGATAAAACCGTCTGAGCGGAAGGAGGTGTTTGTTGTGCGTCAGCTTTAATCATTACGGTGCTGATCAATAATAAGAAGAACAGTTTTTTAATCATAGTTGTTATTTATAAAAGCACGCATCTTTTTTACAATGCTTTGGGATACGAATAACAGCAAAAATATTAAGTAAAATGACCAAACTCTCGGTAAATATAAACAAAATCGCTACGCTCAGAAATTCCCGCGGCGGAAACAATCCCAACGTAGTTAAAATGGCTATTGATGCTGAACGCTTTGGAGCGGATGGGATTACGGTGCATCCTCGGCCTGATGAGCGCCATATTCGTTATGCCGATGTACGGGAGCTGAAAAAAGTGCTAACTACTGAATTTAATATCGAAGGCAACTGTCGGGAGCAGAAGTTTATTGATCTAGTCTTGGAGGTGAAGCCTCACCAGGTTACTCTAGTACCGGATGCGTTAAATCAGCTCACTTCCGATCATGGTTGGGATACCATTACACATAAACAATATCTTAGGGATACCATTCGTATTTTTAAAGATGCGGGCATTAGGGTTTCTATTTTTGTAGATCCAGACATTAGAATGGTGGAAGGAGCTGCGGAAACCGGTACCGATAGGATTGAATTGTATACAGAAGGTTATGCCCGGCATTATGCTGCCAATCGCGAGAAAGCTATTGCTCCTTATCTCGAAGCGGCGAAAAAGGCTAAAGCATTAGGGTTGGGACTGAACGCCGGCCATGATTTGGATCTTACGAATCTTCGTTATCTGGCACAGCAAATACCTTGGTTGGATGAGGTGAGCATAGGACATGCATTAATCTGTGATGCATTGTATTATGGATTTGAGAATACCATTCAGCTTTATAAAAGACAGTTAAACGTGTCGGGATCCTAAGATGGAGGAGGCATAGCTGGTTCTGCACGTTTCCTATGTGCTCACAACCTTTGAGCCCTAATTATCGTCAAATAAAGGGAGGATAATATATAAGATGCGATACATTTTTGGAGTACTATTGTGTTTGTTTTCATTAGCTGTTCAAGGGCAGAAGATAGAGAGTATTCATTTTCACTTATACACCGACAGCCTAAAAAAAGGAACGCATAATTATATCAATGTGGATGCTAAAATGACTGACGGTAGTTGGCGTCCGCTTACTTCTCGCGATATTCTCTTTAAATCAGACTATGGTACTTTCGAGGGTAATAATTTGATCTTGCCCGAATCGCCTGCTGTAAAAAAAGTGACGGTTACTGCTACACTTCGGTCCGATACCTTGCAAACCAAACAGGTAACTATCTGGATCAAGCAACAACCCGACCCTCCGCTTCCTGTATATGATAAAAATACCGATATGCGTCGTCGTAGGTAATTTTTAGGAGTTATCCTTCAGCATAGCATCTTTTCTCATTTTAGCGGCAAGTTCGGTCCCCAAATATTTATCGATCAGTCCATGTGCCAGATAAATAACCGGCGTCATAACTATTGCCACGATGAATTTATAAATGTAATTGCCCACGCAAATAGCCAGCACCAATCTTAAGCTCCAGGGTTCTCCTTGATCCGTATTAACACGCGGACCTACGTAGAATGCAATAAACAGTACCACAAAGCTGTCTATCAGCTGCGAAACCAGCGTGCTACCAGTAGCTCTCAGCCATATAGCTTTTTCTCCTGTAGCTTTCTTTATGCTGTGAAAAATAAAGACGTCTAGAATCTGACCTACCAAAAATGCCGTAAGCGAACCGATAATAATCCAGGAACCTTGCCCCAGAATAACACGGTAGGCATCGTTGGCATCATTAATATGCTGATTCATGTAGTTGACAGTCCAGAAGTCGGCCGGCTTCAGGCTTATTGCTCCTTGAAACATAATAAATGTGTAAGCAATAAGAGCAGCTGCCAATACCGATAGAAACCGTACTCCCCGCATGCCGTAGTACTCGTTAATAATATCGGTCATGATAAACACTACAGGCCAGAGTAATACACCTGTTGTAAGATTGAAAGAAAAACTGGTGCCCAGAATGTTGATATCAAAAGGCGTAATCCCCAGTGTTTTTTCAAGAGAAAAGATCTTCACTCCGATGACTTCGGCAACAATGGCATTGGCAATAAAAAATCCGCCTAACAGAATATATAGCCGCGTGGCTTTGTCTTTAATGATAGTATGGATCATTGATGTAGAAGGTGAATATTAGAAATATGATGAAAAAAAGAATATTGCAAAGCATTAACCATCGGGGTACGATAATCATGCGTTTGCGATCCCGTAGTGTTATGATGAGATAAAGTACACTGATAAGGGGTAACGCAATTGCGGCAAGTCCATAACCCGCCAATGTCAGTACCTCCAATGATGTATGATTATCATACCATGAACTGCTGCTAAGGCAGAGGGCTATCAACATTACGATTCCGCTAAGAAACGCTACTCTAGACAAAAATAATAGCCAATGCATAGGCGAATTTCGTACAAAATAACATTACTTTGTTTAGTATAAAATTAAGAGAGATAGAATAGTTTTATTTTTAATTTGCGCTTTTGCAGGTTCTGGTTTCGTTTATAATAAAATTATTATAATGAATAATAGTTGGCTTAAAAATGCTTTACCTCACGTAGTAGCGATTCTTGTCTTTTTAATAGTATCCGCATTATTCTGCAAGCCCGTAATGGATGGGAAAACCCTTGATCAGCACGATACGGGAGTAATCGGTTGGCGGGGGTCGGCACAAAATGCCTATGAAGTGAAAGAAAAAACAGGCAAGCTCCCGTTATGGAATACAAATGTGTTCAGTGGTATGCCCAATTATCAGATAGCCATGGAGGGGCGGAGTGCTATTCCTGTGGACTTGAATAAAGTAATTGGGTTATGGCTTCCCAAACCGATGAATTTCTTTTTTATCGCCTGCGTGTGTTTTTATATTTTATGTGTTATTCTGCGATTTAATCCGATGGTAGGTATATTCGGAGCGCTAGCTTTTGCCTACTCTACTTATAATCCACTTATTGTAAGTGCCGGCCACGAAACCAAGATGATGGCTATCGCTTACATGCCTTTGCTATTAGGAGGATTGCTACTAATCTTCAATAAAAGGTACTGGATTGGTTTGGCTTTAGCTACGCTCGGTGCTGTTTTTGAGCTCATGGCTAATCACCCGCAAATTGCCTATTACTTTTTCTTGATTGCAGGAGCCGTAACCATTGGTTACATTATTATTTGGATAAAAAATAAAGACTTTAAACATTTTGCAATTTCTGTGGCGCTTAGTGCGGTGGCAGCTCTTGTAGCATTGGGATGTTACTCCCTGGCTTATTTAACCACTACAGAGTATGCAAGATATACTATGCGCGGCGGTAAGAGTGTGGAAATACAGGGCAATGAAGTAAAAGCTACCTCTACTCAAGGTCTGGATACAGACTATGCTATGCAGTACAGCATGAGCAAAGTAGAGCCTATTATTATGCTTATGCCCAAAGCCGTGGGCGGTAGTAGCGGTACTCCATTGAAAGAAGATTCTAAAGTTGTAGAAAAATTGGTAGAGACTGGGGTACCTGAAATGCAGGCTGCGCAGTTTGCATCGCAATTACCTGCCTACTGGGGAGGAATGGTGCCTCCTGATTATTCGGGGGGACCTGCTTATATTGGCGCGATTATTTTTATTCTGGCGATTATTGGGTTTGTGGTGGTAAGAGGTCCTGTAAAATGGACCATTCTAGCAGTAACAATTTTGTCTGTACTGATGAGCTGGGGTAAATATTTTTTGGGCTTTAATCAATTTTTACTGGATCATCTGCCTTTGTATAACAAATTTCGGGCGCCATCTATGGCACTCGTCATTTGCCAGCTTACCCTCCCATTGATGGCCGTGTTGGCCGTACATACCCTGTTTTTCGCTAAAGATGCCCGACAGCAATTAACATTACAGTTTAAAAATATATTATATACTTTGGGTGGTATTACGGCAGTATTGTTACTGTTGTATATCGGACAAAGCTATGGTTCGGGCTTTGACCAGCAGATTATGCAAATGCAACTTGATCCCAACGGTGGGGACCGGCTCAATAGAGCTATTGTGGCGGGCTTAAAGGCCGATAGACAAAGTATGTTTGGTGGTCAGGTATTAAGAAGCGTGGTGTTTATGGCCATTGTATTGGGTGTAATATTCGCTTGTATGAAAAATTGGTTGCGTCCGGTTGTGGGGGTGGCCTTACTGGCTGTAGTAACACTTTTGGATTTGTGGGTAATTGACAAGCAATATTTCAGCGATGATCATTACGTATATAAAGATGATGTACAGGTTCAAGTAACGCCCACTGCCATTGATCAGGAAATCTTAAAAGATAAAGATCCTCATTACCGAGTATATGATGTAGCAGGAATGAATAGTAACAGAGTTTCGTATTTCCATCGTTCTGCACTAGGCTATCATCCGGCTAAGCTCAGATTATATCAAGATGTGATAGAAAGATATTTCTCCGGAACACCTAATGAACAGCTTTTAAACGCTCTGGATGTCCGCTATATCATTAGTCGCGATCAGCAGGGACAAGAAGTATTAATTCCCAATTCAAACGCTTATGGAGCAGCATGGTTTGTCAAAGCAATAAAAACAGTTTCCGACGATGTGGAAGAGTTACAGGCTATTGGCATCACCAATCTGAAAGATACCGCAGTGGTGCAGCAAAAGAATATTCCTGCAGGATTACAAATATCAGCGGATAGTACAGCTACAGTGAAGCTTGTAAAATACACTAATGATGAAATAGAATACGAAGCCGAATCTGCAACTGGAGGATTGATTGTATTGAGCGAAGTATATTATCCTGCCGGTTGGAATGCTTATATAAATGGAAAGCCAGCTGATATTATACGTACGAATTATGTTTTAAGAGGATTGGTAGTACCTCAAGGGAAACATCAAATTAAGCTGGTATTTGAGCCGACTTCATTCAAGAAGGGGGATAATATTTCCTATCTAAGTTCTTGGCTGTTGATCATCATTGTGCTGGGTGGGTGCTTCTTGCAATGGAAAACCGATAAAAAGCATCCTAAGGCCGATGTAACCATTGGCGAATAATCATCGCAATTAATTTATTGGATCACTTTAAGTCCGTCGTTGGCATTGATAAAAATTGCTTCAATAATTCCCTACAAAATTTTGCCACCGGTAAAGGGTGGGGAAAAGGCGATCTTTTATTTCTGGAAATACTTTTCCAAATACGCCGAACTGCATGTCATCTCCGTGAAGGAAAATGCGGAGCGCGACAGTTTTATGCCGATTTCTCCAATATTGACTTCTACACACAATAAATGGCGCTATGTAAATCCGGCATTGTATTTTAAAGTGAAAAAATATTGTAGGCGACATGGAGTGAATGCTGTTGTAATGGAACATCCCTATTACGCCTGGTTGGGTTACTTATTGCAGCGGTTTGCTGGTATAAAGTGGATCATACGCTCACACAATATCGAAGCTATCCGTTTTAAAACCATAGGTAAATGGTGGTGGCGTATTTTACATAAGTATGAAAAGTTTGCTCATGGTTATGCCGATTATAGTTTTTTTATTACAGAAGAGGATCGGCAATATGCCATAGCTCATTATGAAGTAAATCCATCTAAAACAGCGGTCATTACTTACGGAATAGAGAATAACATGGCTCCCTCTTTAGAAGAAAAAGCTCAGATGCATCAGACAGTATGTGAGGAGCTAGGACTACCACCTCACACTCGATTGATTTTATTTAATGGCTCGCTGAGCTACGGTCCTAATAGAACGGGATTGGAGGCTATACTCCATCGTATTAACCCTTTATTGCAACATAAAATTCAGGATCCTTATAAGATTATTATTTGTGGCTCGGGATTGCCTGCCGAATATGATGAGTTGCGTACATATGCCAAGCAGCATATCCTTTACAAAGGATTTGTAGAAGATATTCATAAGTATTTTAAAGCAGCAGATGTATTCATCAACCCAATAACCGAAGGGGGAGGTATTAAAACCAAGCTGGTAGAGGCTTTGGCAGCTAATACTCCTTGTGTTTCGTTTGAAACCGGAGCTTGGGGTGTACCTGTTGCCGTAACAGGCAATCATTTATCAGTAGTTGCTGATAGGGGTTATGAGCAGTTTGTTGATGCGATAATCAATAAGTTGCAAAGTAAAAGTGAAAATATTCCTTCTCTTTTTTTTGAACATTTTTATTGGGGAGCCGTAGTGCATAAAGCTGCTGATATTCTAAAGCGGTTATAGCACGTTTATATTTGTGTGATACTATACCACAAATCTTGACTAGTTTTTTCCCATTCGAATAGGACACTTCGCTCCAAACCTTTTTGCTGTAGATTTTGGTATAATGTGTTGTCAGTAGCAAGCTGTATCATCGCCTTTTTTATGGAGTGTACATCCAGTGGGTCTACAAGTAGGGCCGCATCTCCAGCCACTTCGGGCATAGAGGAGGTATTGCTACATATAACGGGAATACCCGCTCGAAATGCCTCTACAATGGGTAGGCCAAAACCCTCAAACAAAGGCACAAATGCTAAGGCATATGCGCTTCCTAACAATGCAGCTAGTTCATCGTCGTTTACCCTGCCCGGAAATATAATATCCTCTTTAAAAATAAGTTGTTGATATACCTGTTTTATTTCATCGGCTTCCCACAGAATATTGCCTGCCAGCATCAGTTGCAATGGACTTCCGGTGGCTTGTTTGAATAAATCAAATGCCTGCATGAGTCGCAGAATATTTTTGCGTGCATGCATCGAGCCTACAAAGAAGAAGTAAGGTTGCCCTTTAGCATATTGTTGTCGGGTGGATGTAATCCTATCTGTAGATAGAGGTTGGAAAATTTTTTTCGCACCTAACGTGATAACATCGATTTTGGTTCGATCTACATTATAGGTGGTAATAATATCATTCTTTGTGTACTTTGATACTGCCACTATTTTATCAGCTTTATGAGCAAATTTTTTAAAGAAATAGCGGTAGTATAACCGATTGCGTAGAGGGAGCGTTTCAGGGTAATGCTCAAAGTTTAGATCGTGAATAAGGGCGATTTGTTTACCAGAATAACTTAAACTAATCATGCCATCCATTCCCACAAAAACATTCGGCTGATGTTTATTTAAAAAACGAGTAAGTGTCCATTCCATATGGAGGATATACAGTAACGGATGTCGATAAGGAGGGAAAATACGATGAATGGATACGTTAGGGAAGCTAAAATAGTCCTCCGTAAAGTTTTTATCACACAGCATCATGAAATGCGTTTCTGGATGCTGTTGAATCATCGGTCGCATGCTTTCAATAATGACATTGCCTATGCCATCAATGTTCTTGTTACGCAGTGTCCAGCAGTTAACGGCTATTGTCATTATTGTTGCTTTATGTGGTTCTTATTAAAAATATAATGTAATAACATTAAAAATTTGGATATGGGGCCGAATTTGAGCAGTGAATAAGGAATTTTGCGTTGAAAGTTTATCATCTTTGTCAGTATCGGGTGAGGTGTATTATGGGGTGCGTATTTCGTAAGAAAATCATTGGTAGTAATGCGAAAATTACGGATAAAGCGCCAGTAATAATCGTATACAAAAACGTTCTTCAAGTGCTCAACGCCCATTTTTTCAAGAAAGTACAAATGTTCTGGCACTTCCACTTCGGGATGCATCTTTACCTGGGCCGTCACTTGCGAGTCGCTCATGCCTATGTTTACCAATACCTGATTGATGTAATGAAAACGCGAGTGACGTAGTTCTCTGATGTAAAATTCGATATCCACCATCCATTTGAGGCGTTCATCGTAAAAATGTCTGTGATTGGGATGTAGGGTCGTACTCGGATGACCAATAATATTTTTCGATACGATGGATTCGGGCTTTTTTCTCAGTTGATTGAGCCTTATTTTATCAGCAAAACAAATGCTCTGTCTGCCTGTGTCTTCATATACATTGCAATAAGCAGAAAAAATAAAGGCTCCATCATTGTTTTGGGCAGCTTCAGCAAACTGCTGTAAAGCATTGGGAGAGGCAAACCAATCATCGTCGTGCATCAACTTAATCCACATTCCTTTTGCTAACTTTATAGCAACGTTCCAATTGGCAGGAGTGCCTAATGGAGTGGGATTTTTATAGTAGTGCAGTGGGATACGGTCTTTATATTGCTCACAAAGATGCTTTACGGTTTCATCAGGACTGTCGTCTGTAACAATTACTTCATAGTCCCGATAGGTTTGTTCTACTATCGAGTCTAATAACCTCTGTAAATACTGAGGTCGTTGATACGCGGGTATGCAAATGGAAATAAAAGGTATCATCATCTATTTATTTTTCATTGCTCTCGCATGGATTTTATAAATTGGCAAATTAATTTGTTTTGTAGCACAATGGAAAAAATTTTTGGCGTTGTAATACTGTATCATCCCGATTTTCAAATAAAGGATAACATTGCCAGCTATTTACCTTTTATAGAAAAATTGCTGGTAATTGATAATAGTGAGCCTGCTGCAAAGATATCATTTGATTTTCCTGAAGATAAGGTTATAATAATTGCTGACGGAGAAAATAAGGGTATTGCTGCTCGTCTCAATCAGGCGGCTAGTTACGCAGTAGCCGAGGGGGCAACATGGTTGCTAACTATGGATCAGGATTCATTTTTTGACGAAGACAATATTAATCGTTATCGGCAATGTTTTGATGCTTATGAAGGGAAGGATAAAGTAGCGATGTTTGGCGTAGAATATGAGCAGCGACCACAGGCAATCCATTGCGAGTACTTTGAAACAGATATGCTGATTACATCAGGGAGCTTGGTGAATTTGGGTTTGCTCAAGAAATTGGAAGGCTTCGATGAAGCTTTGTTTATTGATGAAGTAGACTCGGAATATTGCTTTAGAGCAAATTCGAAAGGATTTAAAACTGTTAAATTAAGCAATGTTTATTTACATCATTCCTTAGGTATAGCAGGAGCATATCGTTCTTTAAAAAATTTTAAAAAGAGCGTGCGTACATTGCATGCTCCTATTAGAATTTATTATATGGTGCGCAACTCACTATATGTTGCAGAGAAATACAAGCATAACCTGCCCGCTTCCTTTCCCTTACGACGCAAAACAGTTTTGAATAGGATTAAAAACAATTTGCTGTATGGTAAAGAAAAAACGAAATTGCTTCGGTATATATGGCTGGCTTATCGACATTACAAATCAGGTAAGATGGGAAAACTGATGTTGTAAATATTAAACCTGCGCTTTCCGAATATACAACGCCACCGAATCGCTTTCTCCTGCCTGATTATATTGATCAATTTCTTGTTGAAAACGCTGTAGGTCTTCCTGGGTGAAGATGCTGTTTTGAGGATTTTGAATATAGCTCCTATCGTCGTTTACATTACTGATATCTCTTGAATATTGCTCGCTCCCTAATATGGAAAACGGATCTGCGTCAAAAACAGTTTTATAAATGCTAAGATTATTTTGCTGAATAAGATGCGTAATGCTTTTTAGGCTGTGTATATAGAAGTGGCGAGGAGGATCCAACGAAACCACGTTGATTCCGTATTTTTCCATAAGAGGTTTACTTACGATGGGAATCCTAATTAAGAGTCTTCCTTTTTCGCTGAGTAGGGAAGCGGCTTTGCCGATGACTTCGTTCTGATGGTCCATATGTTCTAGGCTGTGATGCATCATAATCACATCAAACTGGCCTTGAATGTCAAATATATCTTTCTTAAGCAACCGCAACTGTGGATTGTATATCACATCCTTATCCATAAATGGATCGATGCCGGTAAGATCATTAAAGCCCAAGCGGTAAATACGTTTTAACAGCTGGCCGTTGCCACATCCAACATCCAAAATGCTTTCATTTTTGTTCGATAGCTGTAGTTCCTTCAGCCATGTGTAAAATTTGGAAGCCTTGAATTTTAGTGCCAGCAAACCTCCCAGCAGTCGATGTTTACCAAAACTGTGATATTCGAAATGTATCCGTCTTATGAAGCTGCGCTTTACGGGTACATCAGCTGCAGTGTAGGAATAATAGTTCGAGGGGTAGTATTTTTCAATATTAGCAGGAATCTTAGCTATTTGAATACAACCACAATTGCCACATTCGAAATAGTCAAAGTTATCTCTAAATCCGAACATCATTTCTCGTAGCTTCAATTGTTTGAAATCTCCTTCCTGTAAACAGATGCGGCACTTCATACATATTACTTTAGGTGAATGTATTGGGCTGATTAGCCGATTGTAAATTTAGGAAGCTGTGCGGAATAAAGAAGCCTTTCCGGAAAGAAGTACTGATGAATCAGGAAAAACCCGTATTTATTTAGAAATAGTATTGAGAAAAAGCTCAAGACCTTTTCTTTTTTCGGCGTCCAGTTCGTAACTCAAATCCTGAGAATAATATTTCTTTAAATCATATACTCCGTTATTATGTGCTTGGGCAATCTCGTCTATATGCAGTAATCCGTAACTATTGGCTTCATCAAACTCTTGAATAAAGGCTTCCGGTAAAGGACGTGAGCTAACCCAGGCCGCAAAAACGAAAGGCAATCCGGTTGCGGCTTTCCATTCTCCGGCCAAGTCATAAATATATTGGGCCTGGCTTCGGTATTTCAGCGCTCTGTCGCCTATGATGAGGGCTGCTGTATTACCCCTTATTTGCTGAATATAATCTTCATTTTGGGCCTCTACGTACTTCGGATTGATCTTCCAGTAATGTTGTACCAGCCATTGCAACAATTTTACCGAAGAGCGGCTTTGGTAGTCCAAATAGATAGTTTCGACCTGCTGCACAGGCACCTCGCTGAACAGCGCTACGGAAGCGACATCTCCTACCGAACCAATGCAATAGTTACCGCAGATGTAGCTCTGAGGCAACTCCGGAATAATTGCCACAGGCACCAAACCTACATCTATGTTCCCTTTTTGGAGCATGTCGGCTAGCAAAGCTGGATATTCTTCTATCAGCGTTATTTTATCTTTGATGGGTAGGCGTTGTAAGCCATATATAAGGGGACGGGAGTTTAAATAACTTACAATACCAACTCTTATCTTTTCTTCCACGGCGAATGCTTATTTTTGCGCGGCAAAGATAGGTTACTATTGTTAATAGCTTTGGGATATGGCTGCCAAATTGCTGCTAAGACGGAGTGATGCGGAAAAGCTAACGTTCTATTAACATTCATAAGAAAAAGGGAGTTCCATCCTTAAAAAGAGGGGGCCTATTATTTTTGCCATAAGAACATATTATGTACATTCGAAGGAATTGCATCCTGCACGTATAGGGTGCTTTGATGCGGTTCCCCTAAAATAATTACCGGTAAAGTATGATGTCATTAACAGCCATTTCGCCGATTGACGGTCGTTATAGTAAGCAGATTGAGAATCTGAAGGAATATTTTAGTGAGTATGCCCTTATTAAATACAGAGTAATTGTAGAAATAGAATATCTTTTTCTGCTGGCAGATAAGAAGTTTCTGAAACTTACACCTGCCGCCAAAAGGCATCTGCGGGATGTGATGGAGAACTTCAGTGTGGAAAATGCAGAAGCTATTAAAGAAATAGAAAAAGTTACTAATCACGACGTAAAAGCTGTTGAATACTTCCTCAAAAAAGAACTGGATAAAACAGATTGCAAGGATGCCAAGGAGTGGGTGCATTTTGGTCTTACTTCACAAGACATCAATAATACTGCCATTCCGCTGCTTTGGAAAAACAGCATGGAATATGAATTGCTTCCGGCTTATGCTAACCTAAAAAATCATCTACATAAGCTGGCTAAGCAGTGGCGCGATGTGCCGATGTTGGCTAAAACTCATGGTCAGCCGGCCTCCCCCACCAGATTGGGTAAAGAAATCATGGTTTTTGTAGAAAGAATGGAAAATCAGATTCTGCAAATGTCTCACATACCCGTGTGTGCAAAATTCGGAGGTGCCACTGGAAATTTCAATGCCCACCATGTAGCTTATCCCAAAACCGACTGGATTAAGTTCGGAAATCATTTTGTAGAAAAAATACTGGGACTGCAAAGATTGCAGTTTACCACTCAGATTGAACATTACGATAATTTGGCGGCACATTTCGACGCTATTAAGCGCATTAATAATATTCTTATAGATTTTTGTAGAGACATGTGGACCTACATCAGCATGGAGTACTTTAAACAAAAAATCAAAGCCGGTGAAGTAGGTTCATCCGCCATGCCTCATAAAGTGAATCCTATCGATTTCGAAAATGCAGAGGGCAATTTGGGTATAGCGAATTCGCTGTTAGAACATTTATCTGCCAAGTTGCCTATCAGTCGTTTGCAACGCGACTTAACAGATAGTACTGTTTTGAGAAATATTGGGGTGCCTATAGCACATACCATCATTGCTGTGAAAAGCATTGAACGCGGGTTGAACAAATTAGTATTGAATGAAGCCGCACTGAACGAAGACTTGAATAATAACTGGGCGGTAGTGGCAGAGGCAATACAAACCATCTTGCGCAGGGAGCAGTATCCCAATCCTTACGAAGCTTTAAAGGAACTGACAAGAGGTAAGTACGGCATTACTAAAAAGGCCCTACACAAATTCATTAGTTCGCTGAAAATACCTGCAGCTGTTAAGGAGGAGCTAAAAAAGATAACGCCTCATAATTACACAGGGGTAGTTGCCAAGTATTAGTTGAGCATCTGAAATGTAGCTTTTTAGGGTCTCGTGTAGAGGGGCTAACCTCATGCAAAATCCTTCCTAATATATTGGAATAATTAAATAATAAAATATCCTGAGTACAGGCCATAATGAGCTTTAGAATGTCTGTACTCAGGATTTTGTATTTTCCTATTATTGAAATTTTCTAAAAGTTAGGACCGGTTTTATGTATTTCACTTGAAAAGTGAAACTCAATGTCCGGATTATTGGTGATTTCGGTATTCAAGAACCATTCGCTTTGTGCCAGATACACCAACGCTCCATCTTTATCTTCTGCAACATTGGCTTGTTTAAACTTAGTAAAGTCATCCAGTTTTTTAGGATCTTTACTTGTAATCCAACAGGCTTTATAGAAGGGGAGCGCTCTGAACTCTACAGAAGCTCCATATTCATGCAGCAAACGGTATTGAATCACCTCAAATTGTAGTTCTCCTACACATCCAATGATTTTCTTAGTACCTCCAAACTGGGTAAATAACTGTGCCACACCCTCGTCCGTAAGTTGTAGCAACCCTCTTTCCAGCTGTTTAGTTTTTAGCGGGTCCTTATTCACCACTTCCTTAAAGATTTCCGGAGAGAACGAAGGAATACCGGTGAAGTAGAACTCTTCTCCTTCCGTTAGGGTGTCACCGATTTTAAAGTTGCCGGTATCAAACAAACCCACCACGTCTCCTGCATAGGCGTCTTCAATCACACTTTTATCACGTGCCATGAAAGAGTAGGGGTTGCTGAAGCGCAACTTTTTATTCAGTCTTACATGATGAAAATATTTGTTACGCTCGAACTTTCCACTGCAAACCCTAAAAAAGGCGATACGGTCGCGATGCTTGGGGTCTAGATTAGCATGTATTTTGAATACAAACCCACTTAGCTTAGATTCTTCTGCATCCACTCTGCGAGCTGTGGTATCACGGCCTTGCGGTGGCGGTGCAATGGTTATGAAAGTGTCCAATAGCTCTTTTACTCCAAAATTGTTGATGGCGCTTCCAAAGAATACAGGAGATACCTTTCCTTTTAAATAATCGTCTACATTCAATGGGCCGTTCACACCATCCACCAGTTCTACGTCTTCTCGGAGTATTGCCGCATCTCTATCGCCCAGTTTTTCATCCAAAATAGGATCATTGATATCTGTGATGGCAATAACATCCTCCTCATCAGCCTTGGTATTAGGGGCAAAAAGCCGCAGACTTTTATCATGAATATTGTACACACCCTTGAAATCCTTACCACTGTTAATGGGCCAGGTCATAGGATGCAATTGTATTTTCAATTCTTTTTCAATTTCCTCCAGTAGGTCGAATCGGTTTTTACCATCTCGGTCCAGTTTGTTGATGAACACGATTACAGGAGTATCGCGCATCCGGCATACTTCCATAAGGCGGCGTGTCTGCTCTTCCACACCATTCACACTGTCGACTACTAAAATTACACTGTCTACAGCAGTTAGGGTGCGGTAGGTATCTTCTGCAAAGTCTTTGTGTCCCGGTGTATCTAAGAGGTTGATTAAAATGTTTTGGTACTCAAAGGTCATTACCGAGGTAGCGACGGAAATACCACGTTGCCGCTCGATTTCCATAAAATCGGAGGTGGCAGACTTTTTTATTTTGTTGCTTTTTACGGCCCCGGCAACCTGTATGGCGCCACCAAAAAGCAGAAATTTTTCCGTGAGGGTGGTTTTTCCCGCATCAGGGTGGCTGATAATGGCGAATGTACGCCTTCTCATTATCTCGTCGTGAAACTTCATTGTATATCTTTCTTAAAAGGCTGCGAAGATATTACGATTTTGCGATTTAATTCTGGACATCATGTTCTGTCATCAAATTGGATTCATATTTTAAAATATATGCAAATGGGAGGTATTTATATAAAACATTATGTATGAAGCGGTCGCAAATGCAAAAAGACTGGCTATTTATATGATATAAGTGGGATCCATCTCTTAATGATTCTATACATCAGCTTATGTGCTCTATAATAGCCTTTCCTGCGCATTAAAAAAAGAAGCTGTCTCAAACTTTGAGACAGCTTCAATATAAACTGGATTTATCAATTAATTATTCAACGATGCGGGCTTTTACCACTGTAGAAGCACTCGATTTTCCATCAATATCAATTTGGAGGATTCGCACCCAAACGTTCTTTGGAGTGTTAGTAGGTACATAATCTGCTTGTTTACTACAAGAGTAAAGGGTTACTACGCTGATGATGAGTAATGATACAGTAGCCAAAACGCCCCATTTTTTCTTATTTCTGTAGAACATACCGCCTAACAGCAGCAATACCCCTAATCCAGCTACGGAACTTAGAGCAATGATTCCGCTTAGCTCAGTACTAAAGTTGTAGCTCAGAGGAGTGCTAGAATTTCCGTTAAGTGCTTTGGTGTCTGCAACTCCAATAGACTTGAAGGTTTTTCCATCGGTAGATGCCTGAATTTCAAATCTTTTGTTGTTTTCTTCGGTTACGGTCTGCCATAATACATTTAATTTACCATTAGTGATGTAGGCGTCGAGTGGACCAAATGTAACCGGCAGTGCACAGGATGGATCAATATTTACTTTAATTTCAGTAGGCTCCGAAAGAGAGTTCACACAATCGCTGTATCTCGTGCGTACATAATAGGATTTGCTTTGGGTTCCCGAATTAACGGCCAAGGTGCTGGACTGTTGGCCTAAATCCACTTTGATTGGAGCTGCATCATCCGCATTTGAGTCATACCACAGAATATCTACAGGTGTATTGGTTGCGGTATACTCAGCCGTTAAGTTAACATCTGTATTGGCACATACTGTTACTTCCTCTCCGTTTACAGAGGCAGGTTTACCGGTTTTAGCAGTCACTTCGAATATGCGAGCAGTTTTAAACAGAGAGAATCCTAAACTTACATATTCAATTTTAATAGAGCGGATGTCAGGAATTCCTGTTACAGGAACTCTTACAATAGCACGGCCTTGGCCTAGGTTAATGATAAAGCCAATACCTAAGATGTTCTGCCTAGTTCCTGCTGAACCGCTGGCATTAGTTTCGGTATAGGGGGTAATATAAATACCTCCAATACTTCCCCAGTCTACTATATTTACGCCATCAACTTGAAGATCTATTTCAACGACATCGCCAGGATTCATGTTTCTGTCAAAGGTCACATTCAACACAGCCAAACCAGTAACAAGATTATTGGTTAATGTGGCTGCTGTATTGTGATTGCCATCGATGGCCTGCTGGGGGCTAGCGGCACTTGAAAGAAAGGGGGCTGTCCCGGTATTATTGGCCGAAGCGCCAATGACACATTGTGCAGAAACTTTTACTGACAAGAAACTAAATAATAGGAGTCCGATAAGAACAAGCACACTTGTCCTTAGAGATAGGTTAAGGTGTCTCATAGGGTTTTGTTTAAAATGATTAAAAACGGATTAATGGACAAAGGTATAAGCAGTTGTTTAATAAAAAATGGTAAAAAAAAGTTAAATGATTATATTTTGTAAGAAAAATTTCTTTAAAAAGCTTATTACTAGACTATTACATCCTGCATAATGAGTGCAGTTTGATATGGAGCATGTATAAGGGTATAGCTGGGATTAGACTAAAGCATGTATTCCATCGCTTGATAGAACCCAAATGGATTCAATATTTCATTTAACACTCTTGTTTTTCTAAATATATGCGCGAGAGGATTACCAGATGGAATGATTAGTTGCAAACATCGAGTTGTTGTGATACTTTATTTCGATTTTATCGGAAGGGTACTAAAATGCAAGGTGATTTACGAATAAACAGAGAACTGTATTTGGAGGCTTTATAATTAGCACACCAAAACTATTTCTTTCAGAGAAGTATAATTATCAGCCTGATAAAAAGCCTTGCTATGGATTAATATACTTTTCCCTGATAGGAAATTTTGGATTCGTAATGAATGTATTGGTAAGGAAGATATTCATCGACAGTTTTATTAGAATAAATAATAGATCGTTTTTATTAACGAATATTTGATCTACAGTTTAAGCTTCGCCAAACATTTAACAGCCATTAAACAATATTGCTTTACACTATATGTCTTACTTGAACTATTTTAGTTATTGTGTAAGTAGCTGAACATGCTGGGATATAATGTAAGCTAGATGTAGTTTTTATATAAGTGCTGACGCTGAAAGATGGCATTACTACTTACAAATTACACGGCCTTTTGAAATCAATTTGGGTTCTGTACCTTTAGCAAGCTGGTTTCTTAAATCATTTATAAAAATCACTTGCATAATGAAAAGAGTAATATTCGTTTTGATGGGTTTTATGACAGTCATGGGTTTGTATGGCCAAAAACAAACTTCCGGAAATCCTATTTTTCCGGGCTGGTATGCCGATCCTGAAGTAGCGGTGTTTAAAAAGCAATACTGGATTTTTCCCACTTATTCGGATGTTTATGAGAAGCAGGTATTTCTGGATGCTTTTTCGTCAGACGATTTAGTGCATTGGAAGAAGCATCCGCGAATAGTAGATACTGCAGCTATTAAATGGGCCAAGCGTGCTATGTGGGCACCTGCGATAGTAGAAAAAGACAATAAATATTTTTTATTCTTTGCTGCTAATGATATTCAAAATGATAATGAAATAGGAGGCATAGGTATTGCTGTGGCAGACAAGCCGGAAGGACCGTACAAAGATTATCTGGGAAAGCCATTGATTGATAAATTTTACAACGGGGCGCAACCTATCGATCAGTTTGTATTTAAAGATAGTGATGGACAGTATTACATGTACTACGGAGGTTGGCGTCATTGCAATGTAGTCAAGCTTAAAGATGATTTTACCGGTTTTATTCCCTTTGAAGATGGAAGTATTTATAAAGAGGTAACCCCAGAGAAATACGTGGAAGGTCCCTTTATGTTTATACGTAACGGAAAATATTATTTTATGTGGTCTGAAGGAGGGTGGACGGGTCCGGATTACAGCGTGGCATATGCGATAGCCGATTCGCCCTTAGGCCCTTTTAAAAGAATAGGCAAAATTTTGGAGCAGGATACAACCATAGCCACCGGAGCCGGGCACCATTCAGTGTTGCAGATACCAGGTAAGGAGGAATATTATATTGTGTATCACCGCCGGCCTATTACGGAAACCCACGGAAATTCTCGTGTTGTATGTATTGATAAGATGGAGTTTGATGAAAACGGACTTATTAAACCGGTGGTCATTACCCGGGAAGGTGTAAAACCTGTGAAATTAAAATAATTGTATAGTTTACAATTAATACTAATTGTTTCATTATTTTAGCGCTAAAAATTTGCTGCCATGTCTCACGATGCTTTTGTAATTGGAGTGGATTATGGGTCAGATTCGGTTCGTTCGGTGATTCTGGATACCCGTAATGGAAATGAAATCGCAACATCGGTATTTGAATATCCCCGTTGGAAGGACGGATTATATTGTAATCCGGATGCCAATCAGTTTCGTCAGCATCCGCTGGATTATATTGAGGGCCTGATATATACCGTGAAGGACTGTATTGAAAAAGCCGGAGGAAATGTTGCAAAATATATTAAGGGCATCTCTGTAGACACAACTGGTTCCACACCTGTAGCCGTCGATCATACAGGAACACCGTTGGCCCTCACGCCGGGTTTTGAGGAAAACCCTAACGCGATGTTTGTATTATGGAAGGATCACACTTCCATCAGGGAGGCTGAAGAAATCAATCAGCACGCTCAAAAATTCGAAACCAATTATCTCAAATATGTAGGAGGCATCTACTCCAGTGAGTGGTTCTGGGCAAAACTGCTGCATGTATTTCGTGAGGATGAAAAGGTGCGAAATGCAACCGCAAGCTGGGTAGAGCATTGCGATTGGATACCTTTTTTACTAACCGGAGGAAAGGATGTAAAAGAAATTAAGCGAGGAGTATGTTCTGCTGGACATAAAGGTATCTGGTCCGAGGAGTTTGGAGGGTTTCCTCCTAATGAATTTTTTGCTTCTCTAGATCCGTTGCTAGATGGGTTTACATCCAAACTTCCTCGAGACACCTATACTGCAGATAAGCCTGCGGGAAACCTGTCCGCAGAATGGGCAGAAAAGCTGGGATTGAATACCGATGTAGTAGTGGGTATTGGTGCTTTTGATGCGCATATGGGTGCTGTAGGAGGACAGATAGAGCCCTATTTCTTAAGTAAAGTGATGGGGACCTCTACCTGCGATATGTTGGTAGTACCTCAGGATGAGTTTGGAGATAAGCTTGTTCGTGGTATTTGTGGACAGGTTCCGGGATCTATCATTCCCGGAATGATGGGATTGGAAGCTGGCCAAAGCGCTTTTGGTGATATTTATGCATGGTTTAAGAATCTGATTGCATGGCCGCTTCGTTTTGTGGAGGATAATACGCTTAGAAAATCTATCGAATCTCGCATTATAAAAGAGCTTTCTGAAGCCGCTTCCCAACTGCCTTTGAATGAAGAAGACGAACTAGCTGTTGATTGGCTGAACGGAAGACGCACGCCCGATGCTAATCAAAAGTTGAAAGGGGCTATCGCCGGTTTAAATCTGGGTAGTAATGCTCCGGCCGTTTTTAAAGCCCTCGTGGAAGCAAGTTGTTTTGGTGCACGAGCCATTGTAGACCGATTTAATGCCGAAGGCGTTCCGGTGAAAGGATTGATTGGAGTGGGGGGAGTAGCTAAGAAATCGCCTTATGTGATGCAGGTGATGGCTGATGTTATGAACATGCCTATCAAAATTCACAAGTCGGAACAAACCTGTGCTGCAGGAGCAGCCATGTTTGCTGCTACGGTCGCCGGCCTGTATCCGAATGTGAATGAAGCTATGAATGCTATGGGGCAAGGCTTTGATGCCGAGTATCGTCCTATTCCAGAGCATACAGCATACTATGCTAAGCGTATGAAGGAATATGAGGCGTTTGGAAAATTTATAGAAACATCGCTAAGTGCATAGATGTTATCAGGGTTGCAAAAGAAAAGTGTTTTTTCTTGTATTGTGATGCCCTGTATGAAATAAGCATATGAACTACAGATATATTCGTGAAGCTGCATACGAAGCCAATATGCAGCTACCCAAATTGGGATTGGTGTTGTTTACTTTTGGTAATGTAAGTGAGGCGGACCGCGATAAAGGTGTGTTTGCCATTAAGCCTAGTGGAGTGCCATATGAACAGCTCTCTCCGGAAAAAATGGTTATCGTCGACTTTGACGGAAATAAAGTAGAAGGGTCGTTGAACCCTTCTTCGGACACACTCACGCACGCCGTTTTGTACAAGCATTGGGAAGAGATAGGTGGTATTGTACATACGCACTCTACTTATGCTACAGCCTGGGCGCAATCGCAGCGTGATATTCCCATTTTCGGTACTACGCACGCCGATTATAATACGGTGGATATACCCTGTGCGCCGCCCATGAGTGATGAAATGATTCAAGGTAATTACGAGTACGAAACGGGATTTCAAATTATTAACTGTTTTAAGGAAAGAGGACTGGACTACAAGGAAGTTGAAATGATTTTGGTGGGTAATCATGCTCCTTTTACGTGGGGAAAAAATGCCACCAAAGCCGTGCACAATAGTGCTGTATTGGAGCAAATTGCTAAGATGGCTTTCCTTACAGAGCAAATCAATCCTAACGCTCCGCGACTGAAGGATGCCCTCATTAAAAAGCACTATGAACGAAAGCATGGACCTGACAGCTATTACGGACAGCCAGATTATCATTAAAAACTGTGGGAAAACACAGGATAGGCAGCCAGTTTCATAATGGTGCTATCTTCTTTAAAGCCGCCATTTGTACGGTAGTACAAGTGTGCGACGCAAGAGCGATGCGTAACCGTAAACAGTTTGTAACAAAATAAAAAAGAACTCAATGACAGATTTAAAGCAACTGGAAGTGTGGTTTGCAACCGGTAGTCAGAACCTTTATGGGGAGCAAACCCTAATTGAAGTAGATCAGCATTCAAAAGAAATAGCAGGTTATATTAACGACCATAGCAGCATTCCGGTAACGGTTGTATATAAAGGGACCTTGAAGTCTACCGAAGAGGTTTTTGCTTTTTGTGCGGAAGCTAATCATAATGAAAGTTGTATTGGGGTGATTACTTGGATGCATACATTTTCTCCGGCGAAAATGTGGATTAACGGCTTGCGTATTTTGCATAAGCCTTTGCTCCATTTTCATACACAGTACAATCGCGATATACCATGGAGTGATATCGATATGGACTTCATGAATGCCAACCAGTCTGCCCATGGCGACAGAGAGTTTGGATTCATGGTAAGTCGTATGCGCAAGCGTCGCAAGGTAGTAGTAGGGCACTGGAAAGATGATCAAGCTATTGAGCGTATTGCTGCATGGGCTAGAGCCGCAGCCGGCTGGCACGATTGGCAGGGTGCAAGATTTGTACGCTTTGGCGATAACATGCGTTACGTAGCAGTAACCGAAGGTGATAAAGTGGAGGCCGAAATGCGTTTTGGTTATAGTGTAAATACACACGGCATAGGTGATTTGGTAAAAGTGATTAATGAAGTGTCTGATGCAGAAGTGCAGGCTCTTGTGAAAGAGTATTTCGACACTTATGAGGTAATGGATGTGTTGCAGGAAGGTAAATCGCACCACGAATCGCTGCAGGTGGCCGCTCGGATTGAACTGGGGCTAAAGCATTTCTTGGAAGACGGCGGCTATAAGGGCTTCAGCGATACTTTTGAAGACTTACACGGTATGCGTCAGCTGCCGGGCATCGGAGCCCAGCGCATGATGGCAGCCGGATATGGTTTTGCGGGAGAAGGTGACTGGAAAACGGCAGCGCTGGTACGCGCTATGAAAGTAATGGCTACAGGACTGCCGGGAGGTAACAGTTTTATGGAAGATTATACCTACCATTTTGATCCGCAGAACGCTCTTGTGTTGGGTGCGCACATGTTGGAGATCTGCCCCTCCATTGCTAGTGGCAAAGCTAGTGTAGAAGTGCACCCTCTGGGTATTGGTGGCAAGGAAGATCCGGTGCGTCTTGTATTCAATGCAAAAGGAGGGGCTGCGTTAAATGCATCCATTGTGGATATGGGTAACAGATTTAGATTGTTGGTGAATGAAGTAGAAGCGCTTGAGCCCCAGCACGATTTACCCAAGCTGCCTGTAGCCCGTGTATTATGGCGTCCTTATCCTGATATGAATACAGGTTGTGCGGCATGGATATTGGCAGGGGGCGCGCATCATACCTGTTACTCACAAAACCTCACGGCTGAGCATCTGGAAGACTTTGCTGATATGGCCGGCATTGAGTTTACACTTATCGGCAAAAACACAGACCTCTACCATTTCAAGAACGAATTGAGGTGGAGCGAGGTATATTATCAGCTTAATAAATCTTAAAAACCGGTAAAACAAATGTGAGAATATTACATTTTAATGAACTTATTATTTTTATATTCGCGAGGTTTTAAAAAAATGATAACAATTTCAGCCATATGAGTAAATATCTAGGAACTGCAGATTACATCGTCTTTTTCGTGTATTTCATCATCGTAGCCTCTTACGGATATTGGGTATATCTGCGTAAAAAGAAAGCTACAGTTACCGCTTCACACGACTATTTCCTTGCAGAGGGTTCTTTGTCTTGGTGGGCTATCGGGGCTTCTCTAATTGCTTCTAACATTTCTGCGGAGCAATTTATTGGAATGAGTGGTGAAGGTTTCTTCGTAGGTGTTGCCGTGGCAGCATATGAGTGGATCGCTGCCGTAGCATTGATCATCATTGCTATATGGTTCATACCTATTTACCTAAAGAACAAAATATACACCATGCCGCAGTTCCTAGAAACGCGGTATAACAAATCCGTTTCGCTCATCATGGCTGTGTTCTGGTTGTTCTTGTATGTAATTGTAAACCTTACTTCTATTCTGTATCTGGGCGCTCTGGCCATAGATGCATTACTTGGGGGAGGTTATTTGCATACAATCATGGTAATCCTGTTGATAATGGCATTGCTGATTGGTTTGGGTGGTATGAAGGTAATTGGTTATACCGATGTGATACAGGTGGCAGTGCTGATTATTGGTGGATTTGCAACGGTGTATATGGCTTTGCAAATTGTAGACCAACGGGTTAACGGAGCAGCTACCGGAAGTGCTATTGCAGGATTTAAGGCCCTGCTCAATGAAGCGCCTCAACATTTCAAGCTGATTTTGGATAAACCCAAGGTAACCACCACCACATTGAACATGCCAGAGAATTTGGATGTACAAAAGTATGTGGTACTGCCCGGTTTGGCAATGTACTTTGCGGGTCAGTGGATTGTAAACCTGAACTATTGGGGATGTAACCAATATATTACACAACGTGCGTTGGGTGCTGATTTGAAAACAGCCCGTACCGGTATTCTTTTTGCCGGCTTCCTGAAGTTGTTCATGCCCGTAATTGTAATGCTGCCTGGTATCGCTGCATACGTTTTATACACCAAGGGCGAATTACCAGGGTTTAACGGTGTGAAGGATAGTGCCTACTCAGCTATTTTAGGCTTTTTGCCGGTAGGGTTAAAAGGGCTGGCAGTTGCGGCGCTTACTGCTGCCATTGTAGCTTCTTTAGCCGGAAAAGTAAATAGTATTTCTACAATCTATACGCTGGATATTTATAAAAAGTATCTGAAAAAAGATGCTACAGAGCTACAGCTGGTAAGAACCGGAAGATGGGCCATTATCGTGGCTATGCTGGTAGCGCTGGCATTTACTTGGACAGATGTACTGGGCATCAGTGGTGAGGGTGGTTTTACCTTTATTCAGAAATATACAGGCTTTATCAGCCCGGGTGTGTTTGCTATGTTCCTGTTGGGTATGTTCTGGAAGCGTACTACAGGTACTGCCGCTCTGGTGGGTGTGATATTGGGATTCGTATTAGCGATATTCTTCAATAGTTACGCCGTGGATATTTTTGGTAAAGAAACCTGGATGTACACAGCTTTCACTTACGAAAAAATGGAGAACGGGGTTGTACATACCATTACCGAAATTCCGTTTTTGATCAATATGGGTTGGTCCTTTGTGATTACAGTGATTGTAATGGTATTGATCAGCCTTGCAGGTCCTAAAGTAAATCCAAAGGCCTT
Organism: Niabella digestorum; assembly: GCF_036409055.1. Classification (NCBI taxonomy): domain Bacteria; kingdom Pseudomonadati; phylum Bacteroidota; class Chitinophagia; order Chitinophagales; family Chitinophagaceae; genus Niabella; species Niabella digestorum. Next base: position 318,645 of record NZ_JAZGLY010000001.1, read on the forward strand.
TGTTATCGACAGAAGCATGTTTAAGCTGGATCCTAGAACGATCGTGTTGATTGTAATAATTCTGTTATTGCTTTCTGCACTGTATGTAAGATTCTGGTAAGAAATAATCTGTTTTTCTATAGAACCGGTCAGTTTTATCCTGGCCGGTTTTTTTATGCTTAAATGGAAATAGCGGAGTATATTTAAGCATTACTACGGACAAATCATAAGCATGGAGCAATATGAGCAGATAATAGCCCGCGAGCTTGCCGCCTGGAAAGTAAGAATGCTGAAAAAGCCGGGATTAATGGCCAAGCTTTCTAAGCGCACCCAAGATAAACTCAATGCTGCGATACCCGAAAAGGTGCACAATACCATCACTGCCATCATTAAGCAAATGATTCGCGGCGTATTGTTCGGTGCCAAGTATACTACCTCGCGCCCTCCTGAAAATGCTACTTTGCGTGAGCGGGAGTTGATTATACAGGAAAAAATAAAATTTTACCGCAGCACAGCAGCTATTGAAGGTGGTGTAACCGGGGCCGGAGGTATCTTCCTAGGTTTAGCAGATTTTCCCATGCTTCTGGCTTTGAAATTGAAACTACTTTATGAAATTGCCACCGTGTACGGATTTGACTTGAATGACTACAAAGAACGCATTTATCTACTACATGTTTTTGAACTGGCTTTTTCGGGTAAAGCGCATAGTAGAGAGGTGTTTTTAAAAATCGAAAACTGGGAGCAATATGCAAAAGAGCTTCCTGAAGACATCCATCAGTTTGACTGGCGAAAGTTTCAGCAAGAGTACAGAGATTATCTGGATATTGCTAAAATGGCACAGCTGCTTCCGATAATTGGCGCTCCTGTAGGATTTGTTGTGAACTACAAGCTAGTAAAAAAGTTGGGCGAAACTGCCATTAACGCTTATAGAATGCGGTATTTAAAGTCGGGTTCTGGATAATAAAAAAGAGGTGTGGTTAACCACACCTCTTTTTTTCTATGTAGATGGTTTAATAATCTCCTAGTGTTTCGGGTAATTGTTCCAGGGCTTTAGCCAATTGCTCATCATTAGGCGCAATTCCATGCCAGCCGTGATCATTTTCCATAAAGTCTACACCTTTACCCATAACGGTACGCATCATAATACCTACCGGTTTGCCTTTGCCGGTAGCTTCTTTAGCCTGTTCCAGTACGGCTACCACTTCGTCCATATCGTTACCGTTCATCTCCAAGACATGCCATCCAAATGCCTGAAACTTTTCTCTCAGGTCGCCCAAGTCCAATACTTTCTGGGTAGGACCGTCAATCTGTTGGCCGTTCCAGTCAACAGTAGCAATAAGGTTATCTACCTTATGAGCTGCAGCAAACATTACGGCTTCCCATACTTGTCCTTCATTCAACTCACCATCACCAAGCAGTGCATATACCAGTTTGGAATCGCCGTTTAATTTTTTGGAAAGTGCGGCACCAATGGCAACACTTAAGCCTTGTCCTAAAGAGCCACTAGCTACACGTACGCCGGGTAAATGTTCATGAGTGGCGGGGTGTCCTTGTAGGCGGCTGTTTATTTTACGGAAAGTGGCTAATTCTTTAACATCGAAATAACCAGAGCGGGCCAGAACGGAGTAAAATACCGGTGATATATGACCGTTGGAAAGAAAAAACAGGTTTTCATTTTTTCCCTCCATATTAAAGGACGGATTGTGCTCCATCACTTTGAAATACAATGCAGTTAAAAAGTCGGCACAGCCAAGGGAACCTCCCGGGTGACCACTTTGGGCGCCATGAACCATTCGTACGATGTCTCTTCTCACTTGAGTTGCTATTTCTTGCAAAGTTGCCATTAGTCATTAAGTTTATGTGTGTTACAAATATGCACTATTTTTTACTCATAATATGAGTATGAGTCCTAAAAATTGCCTAAGATACATAAAATACTTACTTTTGCTAAACTATTAAACCTTATTGAATGCTCCAAATTCTGGCAACAGCTATAATTTCGTTTATAGTTGCTTTTTTAGCAATTCCGGTAATTATTTTAGTTGCTGAAAAGAAAAAATTATTTGATATACCGGATGAACGGAAATTGCATACCCATACTATAGCCTCGTTAGGGGGAATAGGAGTTTTTATCGGACTAACTTTTGCACTGCTATTAAGCGTCAACTTCCAGCAAAGTCCCGAATTTCAGTATTTTATAGCCGCGCTGCTACTGATGTTTTTCATCGGATTAAAGGACGATATTATTGCCTTATCAGCTTTTAAAAAGTTTGTAGTACAAATTATAGCTGCGGGATTAGTAATTCATTTAGGGGGGATAAGAATTGAGAGCTTATACGGGCTTGCTGGGATTTATGATATCAGTCCGGTTTACGGGCTTGCATTAAGCTATATTATTCTTATCTTAATTATTAACGCATTTAACCTGATTGATGGGGTAGATGGATTGGCGGGAAGTCTGGGTATACTCTCTACTTCATTGTTGGGTACTTACTTTTATATGGCCGGTATGATGCCTTATGCGTTGTTGGCATTCTCCTTATCGGCAGCATTAATGGCTTTTCTTATTTTCAATTTTCATCCCGCAAAAATCTTCATGGGCGATTGCGGCTCATTAACGGTAGGACTCATATGTGGTATTCTAGTGTTGAAGTTTATTAATGTGGCGGCCAATCCGACATCTCCTTTTCCCATTGAGTCATCAGTAGCCTTGGGAATTGCTGTAATACTAGTGCCTTTGGTAGATACTGTCCGAGTATTTGCAATTCGGATTTTGAAAGGACGTTCCCCCTTCTTTCCCGATAGAAATCACGTGCATCATTTATTGCTCGATCATGGTTTTAATCACTCTGGAGTCACTACTATTTGTGTAGCTGCCAATATATTGTTTATTGTGTGGGTATATTTTTGCCGCTCCTTAGGAAATACTCCCCTCGTCATAGGCCTTTTTTTCATTTGTTATGTAATATTAGGAGCATTATTTTATACCCTTCCCCGCCGTAAATTGGTTATTCAAAGACAGATTATATCCAGCCTTCAAGAAAAGAAACCGGCTTCAAAGGTTATAGATCTTTCTACCAAAAAAGAATTGGGAAATGAAAAAGTAAAAGGGTAATTTCTTTCTAATGATTACTCTTTACACTGATTTTATTAGATTTGCTGCATTTTAAAAAACGTTAAGAATGCAAGATCAGGTAGATAAGATTATTAGCACCGCTGAAGAAGGCATGAAGAAGGCTATCGCCTTTCTGGAAGCTGAGTTAACTAAAATTAGAGCCGGTAAGGCCAACCCTCAAATGTTAGATGGCATCACGGTAGAATATTACGGAGCCCCTGTTCCTCTAAATCAGGTAGCCAATATTACAGTATTGGATGCTCGAACTTTGAACGTTCAACCGTGGGAAAAAAATATGTTGCAGCCCATAGAAAGGGCCATTATTGCTGCCAATATTGGCATTAACCCTCAAAATGATGGTGTCAACATTCGTCTGTTTTTGCCTCCTCTAACTGAAGAACGCAGAAAAGAGTTGGTTAAGAAAAGTTTTGCAGAGGGAGAAAATTCTAAAGTAGGGGTGCGCAGTGCAAGACGCGACGCTATTGAAGCTATAAAAAAGCTGCAAAAAGACGGATTGAGCGAGGATGCTGCCAAGGATGCCGAAGCTGCTGTACAGGAGCTTACAGATAAATATATTGCTTTGGTTGAGAAGCATCTGGCTGCCAAGGAAAAGGAAATAATGGCCATTTAATTTATCGGTTGTTGTTAGAGGGTAACGAGTATTCCGAGGAATGCGACAAAACAACTGCACTTTTGTATATTTTCTAACACTAAAATCTATATTTATGGGAATGCTCAAAGACTTCAAAGAGTTTGCATTAAGAGGAAATGTCGTCGACCTCGCTGTGGCAGTAATTATCGGGGGTGCGTTTGGGGCAATTGTCACATCCTTGGTTGAAGATTTAATCACACCTGTTATCCTCAATCCGGCCTTAAAAGCTGCAGGAGCCGAGAATATCGAAAAATTGGCATGGAATGGTATTCTTTATGGTAAGTTTTTGGCAGCAGTTCTCAAATTTATTGTGATTGCTTTTGTGCTGTTTTTATTAATTCGATTAGCTAATAAATTTAAGAAACAAGAAGAAGCAGCTCCGGCTGAGCCATCTTCAACAGATAAATTGTTGGCCGAAATTCGTGATGAGCTAAAGAAAAGACCCTAATTTTTGATTTTACTATTTAAGGGATAATATTTCTTACTTTTGAGTCCTGCTCTATGCAGGACTTTATTATTTTTCTACTAAAAAATTACTTGTGGCAAATACACCTACTTATCAGATAAAACTGTCGCAGTTCGAAGGTCCGTTTGATCTTTTGCTGTTCTTTATTGAGCGGGATGAGTTGGATATTTATAATATTCCCATTACAAAAATTACCAACGATTTTCTGGACTATATCCATAGTCAAGAGGCGCTGAACATAGAGCTCTCCAGCGAATTTATTCTGTTTGTGTCTACGCTGATGCGCATTAAGGCCAAGATGCTCATTCCGCGTAAGGAGCTGGATGTAAACGGCAATGAAATTGATCCACGTGAAGAACTTGTAAATAAACTACTCGAGTATAAAAAATACAAAGAAGCAGCAGCACAACTGGCCGAGCAAGAAGCATTACGTATGCTGATGATTAAGCGCGGCAACATTCAGCGCGAGTTGGCTCAAATAGGGGAAGAGGCGAGCGAGGGTACGGAAATTCAGACGCTTACGCTTTTCAAGCTCATGAAAGCGTTTGAAAGAGTTTTACAACGGTATAGTGATAGGGTAAATAAACCTGTCCATACTGTAGTAAGGTATAATTATACCATGGAAAATAGCCGTGAGCATGTGCTGCAGCTTACAGAGAGAGAAAAGAATTTGTCATTTGAAAAGCTTTTTGAAGGAGCCGAGAACAGGGTTCACGCAATTTTCCTATTCCTATCGGTACTGGAGCTGGTGCAACAAAATTTTCTCAAAATTATGGTGGGGGAGGGTAGGAATAATTTTATACTGGAATATGTGGCCCCTGAAGACCGAGATCCCGAAAGAGTTAGCGATACATCTTCTTTCGAGGATGAAAATAAAATAGAGCCTACATCATAAAAAATCCCGCTCAACTGAGCGGGATTTTTTTTATACTAAAGTTTGATTGCACTTAAATTTTAATTCCAACAGTCAATACCACTCTGGAATTATTGCTTTTCACCTCTGCGGGATAATAAGAGGCGCTGGTTAAGCGGTAGGGGAACACTACATCTTTACCCAAAGTATGTACATAACCCAGATCTACAAAGAAACCTTGGTTTCTGTAACCTAAACCACCGGTAATCTGAGTAATGCTTCCCTTCTCTCCCGCAATATCTTTATAGGGATTGCCATAGTAAGCTCCACCCAAACGTACCATTACAGGGTTGAATTTAAGTTCCGCACCCAGTCGGGCATTCACTGCTCCTTGGTAGGCATTGTCAATAGCCCGATTCAGTTCTCTGTAAATATTTTCATTACCTATAGTACGATTGTATGAGGTGTTTTTGAAAGTAGATGCTGCATGATTGACATATTCTACATCACCGGATATAAAACCTTTTTGAGTTTTTACATCGTACACATTGCCAAACAGTACAGAGAAGCTAGCGCCCACTTTAAATGGTGTACGAAGGTTGTAATCGAACACCAGTGGGTCTCTGGTAGCTACTTCGTGTACATTATTACCATCATGAGTAGTATAGTCTTCTACGTCTGCACCGGCAGCAGCATAGTAAGTATCGCTTAAAGAATACCAGGTAGGAGTGTGCGCATAAACACCGAGTCTCACATTATCGTTTACTTTGAATACAGCACCTAGTTTAAGGTTGATACCAACACCTTTCGTTACTAAATCATCATCAAAGTAAGCATAGTTAAACTGATTGATTGCAGACTCTGAAGGATCCTGCTCGGTATAACGTCTGGTAGCACCATACCTCAATACCGGAAGCCCAATAGTGGCACCTAAGTATACTTTGTCATTAATATTGGCGGCACCTGCAAAAGCAAATTCGGTGATGCCTCCGTTAGTGATTATTTCTTGCTTTTGCTCCAAACCTGATGCTCGTGCTAACTCAGAAGCCGAAGAAAATAGGGCTCCTCCAGAGGTAGTATCTACCCAATAAGTTTCAAAAGCAAGCCCCGAGCCGTAAGGGTTACTATCACCGTACTTATCAATATCTTCCATGAAATAATCGGCCATAGAAGTACGGCTTAATGTACCACCTTTATTGGTATAAGTAATGCGGTTGTTGAAGTCCGCCACTCTGTTGATGGCAAAACCAAAGGCAGAGCTTCTCAGCGAGCCATTACCATAAGTGGGGTTACCCATTACAAACCCGGAAGTACCTAAGAAGCCGCTTGATTTATTGTCTTTGGTAGTTACCCCCAGGTAAGAGGTTTTATTATTCATGAGGTTTAAGCCTCCGGTTATCACCAAGTCGCTGGTTTTATAAAATCCTATATTCGCCGGGTTAGAGAAGATGGTTGAAATTTCTCCCCCGATGGCTCCATTGGCATTAGCAATACCTTGCGATCTGGCTGTTCCCGTATTCTGCAACCAGGAATAGCGCAACGCATCTTCCGGCGTTTGAGCATATATTGCGCCTGCAGCAGTTAACAGTGCGACTGCTAAAAAAACTCTTTTCATTAGTTACCTTGATTTGGATTAATAATTAAAACTCGTCACATTAAAATCTCCGACTGCCTGCACCTCCGCCGCCTCCAATACTACGGGAAGAACCTGCTCCCGAAGAGCTATTGTTATACGATGGAGAAGAGTAGCTCCTGGTTTCAGTAGTTGGAGTACGGGAGTAGGTATCTGTACTGTAGGATCGGGTTGAATAATTAGACGATCCACGGTTCAAATTATAACTTCTAGCAGTATTTACATTGGAGTTGCCGCTATGGGTATACGTACTGCTATTGGAACGTACGCCATAGGTACTTCTGTAATTGGTAGTACCGGTTGAAGTACGATTATAAGCGCCGTAGTTAGTAGTTCTAGGACCATAGTTAGCTCTGCGGCCCACTATAATACCAGGCCCGTAGCCGTACCAACCACCATACCAGCCGTAGAACCAGGGATCATACCAACCCCATCCGGGACCATACCAGCTGCCCCACCATCCGGCGTACCAACCTCCCCACCAAGGGTCGTACCAACCCCATCCGGGACCATGCCAGCCACCCCACCCTGCATACCATCTATAGTACCAGGGGTTGTACCACATGTTCCAGTAACTAACCGGACTCCAAGGTGTGTTCCAGAAGAAAGGATCATTCCAGTACACCCAGTTGTTGTAGTAGCTAAAGTTATATCTATCGCCGTAGAAATACCAGTCATCCAAAGCACTCCAACGATAGCGATTGCGTACTTTCATACGCAAATAACGATCGTCGTAGTCTTCGTACTCATCCTCATCGTCGTAAGCACGATAGCGTTTCTCGTCTGTTTTTTTAACCTTAGCATACTCCTGGGCAGGCGGCTCCGGAGAGCTGTACACATCGTCAGGAGTTTGTCCCGCTTGGTAAGCGGTAGAACAGCTTGCCAAGGCGATTACCACACCCAACAGTAACCAGAGGTTTAAATTCTTTATTTTCATTGGGCAATTATATTTATTTAGTTAATTAATTGTTTTTGTTAATCCTTAAAATTTTACATTTGCCAGATATGAAGGATTAGCCTGTAAAATTAGGGTATTCCTTCGTATATATGAGACGTCAATATTTATAAAAAGGATGCAAGATTGTTAGAGAAATCATAATAAGAATTGTTAAAAAAATATTTTTATAATAATTTAATTTTTGATTGATTATCAATTGTTTGTATTTGTATAGAAGTGTGAGGTTGATAAAATTGTAAAATTAGGACGCAGTTGTTTGCTTGAGAAAGGCTTTTAGCAATAAAAATAAAGTTGTATTACAAAAATATGAGTAAGGAAATTACACCACGAGCGCAGGATTATGCACAATGGTATAATGATTTGGTACTAAAAGGTGGACTGGCAGATTACTCTGCTGTAAGAGGCTGTATGGTGATTAAACCTTATGGTTTTTCTCTTTGGGAAAATATGCGCGATGCTTTGGACAAAATGTTTAAGGATACAGGACATGTGAATGCTTATTTTCCACTGTTTATACCCAAAAGTTTTTTAAGTAGGGAAGCGGCCCATGTGGAAGGTTTTGCCAAAGAGTGTGCAGTTGTTACACACTACAGATTGAAAAACGATCCTAATGGGAACGGCGTAATTGTAGATCCTGAAGCTAAGCTGGAAGAAGAACTGATTGTTCGTCCTACCAGTGAAACCATTATCTGGAATACTTATAAAGATTGGATACAATCTTACCGCGACTTACCTATTCTAGTGAACCAATGGGCTAATGTGGTTCGTTGGGAAATGCGTACCCGTTTGTTTTTGCGTACCGCAGAGTTTTTGTGGCAGGAAGGTCATACCGCTCATGCTACTAAGGAAGAAGCCGAAGCAGAAGCAAAAAAAATGTTGGAGGTATACGCACAGTTTGCCGAAGAGTACATGGCACTTCCGGTAATTAAAGGTGTAAAAACCGAAACAGAAAGATTTGCCGGAGCGGTAGATACCTATTGTATCGAGGCATTGATGCAGGATGGTAAGGCACTGCAGGCAGGAACTTCGCATTTCTTGGGGCAGAATTTTGCGAAAGCTTTCGACGTACAGTTCTTGAACAAAGAAAATAAACAGGAGTATGTGTGGGCTACCAGCTGGGGAGTAAGTACCCGTTTGGTAGGAGCACTGGTGATGGCTCATAGCGATGATGACGGATTGGTGTTGCCTCCTAAGATAGCTCCGTTACAGGTAGTAATTGTACCTATTTATAAAGGCGATGAGCAGAAAGCCATGATTGACGCTAAGGCCGAAGAAATACTGACCACACTCCGAAAAATGGGTATTCGTGCTCAGTACGACGGCTCGGATAATGTACGCCCTGGATGGAAATTTGCCGAGTATGAAATGAAAGGCGTACCAGTACGTATTGTCCTAGGAGCAAGAGACCTAGCTAACAATCAGGTAGAAATTGCGCGCAGAGATACCAAAGCCAAAGAAACGATCTCTGCCGATGGCATGTATGCGTATATTGAAAAATTATTGGAGGATATCCAGAATAGTATTTTCAATAAGGCGAAGGCTTACCGCGATGAGCATATCACACCCGTAGACACTTGGGATGAATTTGTGAAGGTTCTGGATGAAAAAGGTGGTTTTGTATTTGCTCACTGGGATGGCACCGCCGAAACCGAAAACGAGATTAAAGAAAAAACCAAAGCCACTATCCGCTGCATTCCTATCGATGGAAGCGGAGTGGAAGAAGGAAGCTGTATTCTTACAGGAAAGCCATCTAAGCAAAGAGTACTGTTTGCTCGCGCTTATTAATATTACTAAAAGGTAGAGGAGTTTAGCCTTTATTGGCCAGCTGTCCACAAGCGGCATCTATGTCTTTTCCGCGGCTGCGACGCAAGCGGGCATTCACCTTGTGATGCTCAAGGTAGCGCATGAACGCCTCTACCTTTTCTTCTGAAGGTTTGGTAAACTGAGCAAATTCAATAGGATTGTACTCAATGATGTTGATCAGGTCGGCGGGTACCTGACGGTAAATCTTTATCAGTTCATCCGCATCTTGTAAAGAATCGTTGAAATTATTGAAGAGAATATATTCAAGAGTGATTTCGTTCTTGGTCTTTTTATAGAAATAATTCAATGCTTCCACCAGCGATTTAATATTATTGCTTTCGTTGATGGGCATAATTTCATGCCTTTTTTTATCGTTGGCAGCGTGTAGTGATAATGCCAGCTTAAACCTTACCTGATCGTCTCCCAGCTTTTTGATCATTTTGGCTACACCCGCCGTGGATACCGTAATACGGCGCGGACTCATTCCCAGTCCCTCTGGGGAAGTAATCCGTTCGATGGCCATTAATACATTTTTGTAATTGAGCAGCGGCTCGCCCATGCCCATGAAAACAATATTGGTAAGCTTCTTACCATAAGCTTCGACCGATTGTTTGTTAATTAGTACAACTTCGTCGAAAATCTCATCAAAGTTGAGATTGCGTTTACGCTCCAGATAACCTGTAGCACAGAACTTACAGCTGAGGCTACATCCGATTTGAGAGCTTACGCAGGCTGTTTTTCTTTCATCAGTAGGAATCAGTACACCTTCTGTGAGATGGCCGTCAAAAGTGCGGAATCTTGTTTTGATGGTGCCGTCTTGTGAATGCTGGGTAGTATCTATTCCGATGGCTGGCAGCGAAAACTGCATAGCCAGTTGCTCTCTCAATGCTTTGCTGATGTTGGTCATCGCCTCAAAGCTTTGTACAGGTTTTTGCCAAAGCCATTCGTACACTTGCTTTGCCCGGAATTTTTTCTCTCCAACAGACAAAAAATATGCTTCTAACTCCTGCAGGGACAAGTCTCTGATATTTTGTTTTACAACAGCCATTGTGCAAAGATAGGTTAACCTGAAACGTTTTTAAAAACATCATCTTTTTAAGACATTCGGAGGGGCGGCAACCCTCTCATTTGGCTATTGAGTGTCATATATACTGCCTATTTTAAACAAATCTTAATAGATTTTGTCTATAGTACTATTGAGAAAATCGATTGACATGAGTTGCTGGAAACGGTAGTTTTGCGGCCAATTTCGAGCTTGCCATTGTGAATGCGTAAATACTATTGTGTAATTAATTAAAAACTGTTTATAATGGCATTAGTTGGAAAAAAAGCGCCCTCTTTCGTAGCCGGCGCAGTAATTAACGGTGAGGAAATTGTAACTGATTTTTCTTTGGATCAGTACATCGGTAAAAACCATGTTATTTTCTTCTTCTATCCCAAAGACTTTACGTTTGTTTGTCCTACTGAATTGCATGCATTTCAGGAAAAGCTGGCTGAGTTTGAGAAAAGAGGTGCTGTAGTAGTGGGTTGTTCTACAGACACTGAGGAAACACACTTGGCATGGTTAAACACTCCTAAAGACAATGGTGGTATTCAAGGTGTGACCTATCCCATTGTAGCAGATGCCAGCAAAACTATTGCCATGAACTATGGTGTACTGGCTGGCGAATATGAATTTGATGCCGATACGCAGTTATGGTCTTTCAAAGGAGCTCCTGTTGCTTACAGAGGAACGTTCCTGATCGACAAAGAAGGGATTGTCCGTCATGAATCCATCAACGATCTTCCTTTAGGTAGAAACATTGATGAATACCTGCGTCTGCTCGATGCTCAGTTACACGTAGAGAAATACGGAGAAGTTTGTCCTGCGAACTGGGAAGAAGGTGAGAAGGCAATGAAGGCTTCTACAGAAGGAGTTATTGAATATTTCTCTAATAACTAAAAAAGATAATCGTATGTTGATTGAGCTGGAACAGGATAATTTACAAGAAATCATTAGCCAACATCCCAAAGTAATCGTTCAATATTCTGCAGGATGGTGTGGTAATTGTAGACTCATGAAGCCGAAATTCAAAAGACTTTCTGGCGATCACGAGGATGCAGTGTTTGTTATTGTGGATGCTGAAAAGTTTCCTCAAAGCCGCAAGTTGGCTACCGTGAACAACTTGCCCACATTTGCAGGTTTTCAGAACGGTGCTTTGGTAAATCAGGTTCAAACTAATAAAGAAGAGCAGCTAAAATCGTTGATCCATGAAATTACCAATAATTAGACATATACGTCAGAACCATACGCCTGAGCAGATTGAGAACACCATTGCGGTGTTAGAAGGATTAAGTGAACTGCCCTCTATTAAAGATGATGAGCTGGATGCAATCGGTGAGATTATTTCTAATTGCTGTGGTGCGCTGGAAGTGCATGAAATGATAAATGCGGGTATGGCTGAAAAGGACGCACTCAACAGCTTTATGCAGAAGGTGATGGGATCTATTGACAGATAGTGATGGGTTGGTTTTAGTGTTGAGAACCACAGGCAATAAAGCTTGTGGTTCTTTTTTTCAATGTGCTTGCTTGATTTTTACAGAAACTCTCTCAATAATAAATCGGTTATCTTTGCGCCCATGAAGATTTTGATGGTTTGTTTAGGTAATATCTGCCGCAGTCCGCTGGCAGAAGGAATTATGCAGCAGAAGATACAGCAAATGGGGTTGGACTGGGAAGTGGATAGTGCAGGTACAAATGGTTATCATGTGGGCGAAGCGCCGCATCGCTTATCGCAGAAAGTGGCCCGCATGCATGGTATCGATATTAGTGGACAGCGTGCCAGAAAATTTACTCCTTCTGACTTTGATAAGTTTGATAAAATTTATGCTATGGCATCAGATGTTATTGATGAAATGCAATGGATTGCTCGCAATAAATTCGATGCCTCGAAAGTCGATTTGCTGATGAATGAAGTATATCCGGGTAGCGACATGGATATACCCGATCCCTGGTACGGACCCGAACCCGGCTATCACGAAGTATTTGATATGATCGATAAAGCATGTGATGCCGTTATTAGTAAGTATAAATAAGCGGATATAACCATGGCGTTACGAGCATGATAGTATTTTCAAATCACTACACCAAAGAACAATGAAACCAACAATACCACAGGGTACGCGCGATTTTAATGCCGATGTTGTGCGGAAGCGTAGCTATATTTTTAATACCATTCGCAATGTATTCGAACTCTATGGCTTTCAACCTCTGGAAACTCCCGCCATGGAGAATATAGATACCCTCATGGGGAAGTATGGGGAGGAAGGCGATAAGCTTATATTCAAGATTCTTAACAACGGGCTGGATAATGCTGCTAAAGTAGAGAAAGCAAAGGCAGGCTTTGAGAACGTGCTGCAAGGCAAAACCAGTAAGGATATTACTGAGCGCGCCCTTCGGTATGATCTTACCATTCCGTTTGCACGCTATGTGGCCATGAACCACCACCAGCTACCTATGCCTTTTAAGCGGTATCAGATGCAGCCTGTATGGCGTGCCGACCGACCTCAGAAGGGAAGATATCGCGAGTTTTACCAGTGCGATGCGGATGTGGTAGGAAGTTATTCATTGCTGAACGAACTGGATCTAATCAATATCTATATAAGCGTATTTCAGCAACTGAAAATCGATATTGAACTTAGAATTAACAATCGCAAAATACTGGCGGCACTGGCAGATACTTGTGGCGGAGCAGATAAAATGATCGATATCACAATTGCAATTGACAAGTTAGATAAAATCGGTATAGATAAGGTAAAGGAAGAACTAAAATCCAGAGGGCTGAATGAGGAGCAAATCAGCCGGATAGAGTCTTTCTTGAATATCAACGGTACGAATGAGGAAAAACTACAGCAACTTAAAACGCTCTTTGCCGAAAATGAGATAGGCATAAAAGGCATTGAGGAATTAACGTATCTGATTACACACAGCCAGCAGCCTGATGTTAAAAAAGCTCTGGTACTGGATTTAACACTGGCCCGAGGGCTGAATTACTATACAGGAACCATTTTTGAGGTAAAGGCCCAAAATGTTCAAATAGGTAGTATTGGTGGAGGAGGGCGATATGATGACCTGACAGGCCTTTTTGGTGTGCCTAACGTGCCGGGTGTGGGCATATCTTTTGGTGTAGATAGAATTTATGATGTGATGAGCGAGCTGCATCTATTCCCTGCCGACGTGGCAGCCGGTACCAAAGTGTTATTCTTTAATCTTGGCGATACAGAAGTACAGAAAGCTATGGAACTTGCGCAGCAGTTGCGTGCTCACGGTATTGCTTGTGAAGTATATCACGAAAACACCAAATTCGACAAGCAATTTAAATACGCGGAGAAAAAAACAATCCCCTATGTTGCCATTTTAGGCAGCAAGGAGCTAGAACAGGGGGTGGTTAATATCAAGAACCTTTCGAGTGGCGACCAAACTCAGGTGCCTTTTGGAGAGCTGGTACACTTCAGTTTTAATTAGGAATTGCTTCTGTTGGCATTGCTCATTTTGATAGAGTGTATAATTGTACCAGCCAGAGTTTGAAAAAGTCGGCTGCTAAGACGCTAAATGAATTTTATTGCTTTAAAGTATTTTTCTTTTATCCTCGTCTTACTAAATAAGATGGGCAATGCTGCAGTCATAATGGCGGATGATGAGAAGCAAAATATCGTAAATACTGTAAAAAATTACAGTAAACGGCTGTTTAGTTTTATTCGGGCAAAAGTAAATACTGACGCCGATGCTGAAGACATTTTACAGGATGTATGGTATCAATTTACACATGTTTCTGCTACACAAACTATCGAAGAGGTGAGCGGCTGGCTTTTTAAAGTAGCGCGCAACAAGATCACCGACCGCTATCGCAAGAAAAAACCTGATTTGCTGGAGGACTATCAATATGAGGATGAAGATGGAGGACTGAGCTTCAGTGAAGTATTACTGGCCATTAAGGAAGATCCGGAGTTAAAAAATTTCAAAGATTTATTTTGGGAGGCTTTATTCGATGCTTTGGAAGAATTGCCCGAAGCACAAAGAGAAGTTTTTGTCTTGAATGAGCTGGAGGATATGACTTTACAGGAAATAGCGGATCAGAAACAAGAGAACATAAAAACGATCATTAGCCGTAAGCGCTATGCTGTATTGCATTTGCGCAAACGTTTATCCCATCTGTATGAAGAATTGGTTCATCACTAAAAATATTTTGTATGAGAGGAAAAAGTCATAAAAAGCCCCCAGTATGGATATGCGTCCTTGTCGGATTGGTTGCCGTATTAGGGATTGGCGCCCTAGTGATGTGGTTATGGAATGCTATTCTACCATCCGTATTCAATGTGGGAAGGGTAAGCTACTGGCAGGCATTAGGGATACTTATTTTATCGAAAATCTTATTTGGTGGGTTGGGAGGACCCAAACGCCATGGGCCGCCGCCGCATGTTTGGCGTGAAAAGTTCAAGCAAATGACCGAAGAAGAGCGCGAAGCGTTTAAAAATGCTTGGCGTCGTCGTTGTGGAAGGATGTAAGATAATACTGGAAAAGTATATTCATGTAAAGAAGGAGCTCAATGCTCCTTCCTTTTTTTATATAAGAATATCAATTAAGGCTTTACTTTTTATAGCTTACTCTCCAGATAATGCCTGCAGTATCGTCATTTACTAATAAAGAGCCATCGGGAGTAACGGTAACTCCCACTGGTCTGCCGTGTACTTCGCTTTTTGCTTCATCGGCAATAAACCCTGTGAGAAAATCTTCAGGGGGTTGTGGTTTCCCGTTTTTGAAAGGAATGAAAACTATTTTATAACCTGATAATTGAGAACGATTCCAAGAGCCATGCTGCCCCACAAATGCTCCATTCTTGTATTTCGAAGGGAATTGGTCTTGGGTGTAAAATGCTAGTCCTAACGAAGCAGTATGAGGTCCCAAAGGCACATCAGGAATGATAGCTTTATTCACCAGGTCTTCATGAGGATCATGCGCCCAGCGTGGATCTTTAATTTTTCCAAAATAACTGTAGGGCCAGCCATACCATCCACCACGTTTTACACTGGTAGCATAATCCGGAACAATATTGTCTCCAAGACCGTCGCGTTCGTTTACAGCGGTCCATAGTTCGCCTGTAATGGGATTCCAATCCATTCCTACCGGATTTCGCAAGCCGCTAGCATAAATTTGAAGATCGCTGCCATCGGGATTGGCTTCAAAAATCAGCGCTCGCTTTCCATCCTCAATGTCCATACCCCGTTCGCCCACGTTGCTGGCCGAGCCTATAGAGATATAAATTTTTGTTCCCTTTTTATTGGCAATAATATTTCGGGTCCAGTGGTTGTTATAACCGCCTTCCCACAAGCTAATAATCTTTTCGCCGTTGGCTTTAATTTCGGTATCGCCCACTTTATAAGGAAAGCGATATACCCCGTCGGTATTGCCTACATAAAAATAATCGCCCAGAATCAGCATGCCCAGAGGACGATTGAGGTTACTGAGGAATACATGGCGTTCATCTATTATCCCATCTTTATCCTTGTCTCTTAACAAGGTGATGCGATTGGCACTATTACGGGTTCCTGCTTCGGCCACAAAATAATCACCGTTTGGGCCTACATAGGTCCATCGGGGACTTTGCAGGTTGTCTGCAAAACGAGTAACAACAAAGCCTTCAAGGGCTTTGGGAGTAGTGCCTTCGGGCCACCCGATGGTTTTACTGTTTTTAACAGCCGATTCTGATTTGAAAGGTGGCTCTAACACCAACGGGCCTACTGCAGTTTGCACCGTCACAGGGGGCTGTGATGCCAGTTGTTTCCGAGTCTCGCTGTCTACATTGATGATCTGCGCTTTAATCTGTGTTCCTGCTAGTAACAGCAAACTCCATAGCATCTTTTTATTCATAACCGGTACAATTTTTATAACGACAATAGCGCAATATGTGGGTGAAATAAAAATCTAAGGGCTATAGAAATTCGTATCCAATATCTTTTCTATAATACATATCGTCAAACTTAATGCCAGATAGGGTAAGCTTAGATTTATCCACTGCTTCCTGAATCGTATTACCAAAAGAGGTTGCACAAAGAACACGTCCCCCATTGGTCACGATTTGTCCGTCATTTGCTTTAGTGCCTGCATGGAAGATGATACTATCTTTAACAGCATCTAGTCCTTCAATTTTATAACCTTTTTCGAAGCTGCCCGGATAACCACCACTTACTGCCACCACTGTAACGGCGCATCTTTCGTCGGTTTCCACTTTAACCTCTTTAAGGCGTTGTTCTACGGCGGCTGCGCACAAATCAGCAATATTATTTTTCAGTCGGGGCATTACTACTTCGGTTTCCGGATCACCCATGCGGCAATTGTATTCAATTACATAAGGTTCCTCATCAACTTTTATCAATCCGATGAAAATAAAGCCTGTGTAATTGATATCCTCTTTTTGAAGACCCTTAACGGTGGGTTCGATGATTTTAGTTTTTACTTTCTGCATGAAAGCTTCGTTCGCAAACGGTACGGGGCTAACAGCACCCATGCCCCCTGTATTAAGTCCGGTATCTTTTTCGCCCACGCGTTTGTAGTCTTTGGCTTCGGGGAGCAATATATATTCTTTACCATTGGTAAGGATAAATACACTCATTTCGATGCCGCTTAAGAATTGCTCTACCACCACTTTTTTGCTTGCTTCACCAAATTTGGCTTTCATGAGCATGTTTTCAAATTCCGCAATGGCATCATCATGCGATTCGCAAATTACCACCCCTTTGCCTGCAGCTAATCCATCGGCTTTTAAAACGATGGGAAGGGGGTGTTGTTTCAGATATGCGATACCTTCTTCAAATTGATCCTCCGTAAACTCACGATACGAAGCAGTAGGGATATCATGACGTTGCATGAAGGCTTTAGCAAAAGATTTGCTTCCTTCCAGCTGTGCTCCAAACTGTGAAGGACCTATAAAGTAAATGTGTTTCAGTTCATCTTTCTGAAAGTGATCCCAAGCGCCTTTTACTAGGGGTTCTTCGGGGCCTGCAATAACCATTTCGATATTATTATCTAAGCAAAACTTACCCAAGGCCTCAAAATCGGTGATGCTAATGGGAACATTGGTACCACATTGAGCAGTTCCGGGATTGCCCGGTGCGATGAATAATTCGTGTTTCCCTTTTTCGCGTTCCGTAATATTCCATGCCAGCGCATGTTCTCTACCACCGCTACCAAGTAATAATATTTTCATCTGTTATTGAATTTTTCGGGGGTGAAGGTAATAAAAAAGAAAAGGGGGTGCGCCTTTGATACATAAAAAAAAATGCCTATTTTTTTGTTATTAATTAAATGTTACTTGCAACTTATTATTTTTACCACATCGTTTATAAAAACTTTATATATGTCTGCTAACGAAAACGACTTTTTTAAGAATCCTGTACTCGGTCATCCTGCAGGTTTATTTGTATTGTTTTTTACAGAAATGTGGGAGCGCTTCTCCTTTTACGGAATGCGTTCTTTATTGGTAATGTTTCTGACTGCTTCTTTGTTAGACGGAGGATGGGCGTGGACAAGAGAGCAGGCCATGGCGCTGTTCGGCTCTTATGTAGGGCTGGTGTATCTTTCTACAATGTTGGGGGGATACTTTGCGGATAAAATCATTGGGTATCGATGGGCTGTAGTGGTGGGAGCTTTATTGATGACGATGGGGCATGCTTCTATGGCTATTGAAACACATTTTTCCATTTATTTAGGATTAGTGTTACTGGTTTTTGGAAATGGCTTCTTTAAACCCAATATGACCTCTATTATTTCCGAAATGTACAAAAATCACCAGGAAAGGAAAGACGGTGCCTATACCATCTTTTATATGGGTGTAAATGCCGGAGCCTTTTTGGGTATTTTATTATGCGGTTATTTAGGTGAAAAAGTGGGCTGGAGCTGGGGATTTGGCTTAGCCGGGATATTTATGTTTTTCGGATTAGTACAATTCTGGTTGGGGCAGGATATTTTTGGTACCATTGGCTTAAAACCAAAGAAAAAAAATGCAGATGCTGAAATGCCGACATCAGAGGTGAAAGATGAAGACAAGCTAAACCCTTTCCCCGTGTGGCAGCTTGCTTTAATAGGTATTATGGTATTGTTAGGGCTGATATGGGTTGTATTTGAACCTGCCAAGATTATTTCAGATGGGAAGGTGGACATTTTCAATTTTACAGTAGCGGGTATGACGGGGAATAACTTTACCATTGTGCTGGCCGTTGTATTGTTTATAGTATTATTGATATACAGGCTGGTTCATTATTCCCCCATAACTAGGGACAAAATGATTGCCGTATCATTCTTTGCCTTTCTTACGGTATTCTTTTGGGCAATATTTGAGCAGGCTCCAGGAACACTTACCATTTTTGCTCGTGATTACACCAATCGTGTGTTGGAGGGTAATGCAGGAATTATTTTTAAAGTAGTGAATTGTTTGATTACCATAGTGCCGCTCTCTATTATTTCCTGGGTGCTTTTGAAGCTATTCAAACAGACATTTAAAAGATATGCCGCAGCCAATCTGATCTTGAGTGCCAGCTTTATAATCGTGTGGGGTATTGCTATATGGATGTTGTACAATCAGATTTCGGAAACCACGCTGGAAGTACCTGCATCCTGGTTTGCTACATTAAACTCTTTATTTATTATCAGTTTAGCACCATTGTTTTCCAAATGGTGGAGCAGCAAATACAATCCTTCTGCCAATATGAAATATGCGATTGGGATGAGTTTTCTGGCATTAGGTATGGTTTGGATAGCGATAGGAGCAGGTTCCATCGTTCCTGGGGCTAAAACAGCTTCGGTAAGTATGATATGGTTGATACTGGTATACCTGTTTCATACTATGGGTGAGCTATGTATCTCTCCGGTGGGATTGTCTTATGTAAGTAAATTGGTCCCTGCGCGAATGATTGCCGTGATGTTTGGTATTTGGTATCTGGCAGTTGCTATAGGAATGAAATTAGCGGCAAAATTTGGTGAGAATATTGATAGAATAGCCGATGAAAAAGGTATGGCTTATTTCTTCTGGATGTTGGCAATTATATCTTTTGTTGTGGCAGCCTTAGCCATCATCTTTACTCCTGTGACTAGGAAATTGATGCATGGTGTTCGATAAACTTTCTTTGGGTGATAATAGAAGCCGCCCTTGATCAATGGGCGGTTTTTTATTATGCTCAAACTTCATTTTAGTCAAAAAAATGGCTTAAAAATAAAGAAGTGGGCGAAAGTTGCCTTTAAGGCGCTTAGTTTTTATTATCTTTCCCACACATTTGTATACTATGCAAACATTAGAAGCAATCCAAGACTTCAAGGGAAAGTACCCTAAACAAATCTGGTCTTTGTTTTTTTCGGAAATGTGGGAGCGTTTTTGCTTCTACGGAATGAGAGGGATGCTCACCTTCTTTATGGTGGACCAGTTATTTATGAAAGAAGATGTGGCGAATTTGCAATACGGAGCCACGCAGGCCTTTGTGTACGCTTTTACATTTATCGGAGGCTTATTTGCGGACAAAATTCTCGGTTTTAGAAAATCGCTATTCTGGGGTGGAATGCTGATGATTGCCGGAAGTTTGATTTTGGCAACAGATCCGCATAAATTTTTCTTTCTGGGCATCAGTTTTACGGTAATTGGTACGGGCTTCTTTAAGCCTAATATATCCACGATGGTGGGACAGTTGTATAAACAAGGCGATTCCCGGCGCGATGCAGGTTTTTCCTTATTCTATGCAGGTATTAATATAGGCGCTTTGCTAGGAGGTTATACTTGTGTAGCTATAGGTAAGCGCCAGATGTTTGCTAGCGTTATACCGGAACATTTAAGCTGGAATGTAGCCTTTGGTTTGGCCGCCATTGTGATGACCATCAGCTTGCTCACTTTTGTTTTTTCACAAAGAAATTTGGGACCTATTGGGCTCTCGCCTTTGTTAATCAAAAATGTCGACGGTACCGTTACAAAATCGAAAAAGTGGTATGAATATCTAGTATATATCGGCTCTCTGGCAGTAATTCCCATTATTATGACTATGGTGTCTAAAACACAGTACACAGACTGGTTCATGTACATCATTGGTCCTGCTACTTTATTGTACTTGTTTTTTGAAATGACGCGTCATACGAAGCAAGAAGTAAAGAAGCTGATAGCAGCGTTGGTATTTATCATTTTTTCCATTTTGTTTTGGGCTTTCTTTGAACAAAGTGGGGGGTCGCTTAGTCTGTTTGCTGCCAATAATCTGGATAATAAATTATTGGGCATGATAACACTGGATCCTAACGGTGTAAATAATTCGGTAAACTCTCTGTTTGTCATCATATTTGCTCCTTTAGTGGGTTTGCTTTGGTTAGCATTGGCAAAAAGAAAACTGGAGCCTAATACTGTTGTAAAATTCGGGTTAGCCTTTTTATTTTTGGGTTTAGGATTCTATACTTTTTTCGGCACACGTTTCTTTCAGCTGGCTACCGGTATTGTAAGTCTGGATGTGTTTACATTGGCTTATCTTTTTGTAACCTTCGGCGAACTATGTTTATCGCCGATAGGATTGTCAATAATGACTAAGCTTTCTCCAGCAAGACTGCAAGGGGTGATGATGGGAATGTGGTTTCTGGCTAGTGCGTACGGTCAATATGTGGCAGGCTTATTAGGCGCAGGGATGGCAAGGGCTAATGAGAATGCAGGTTTGGTGGAAAAACTGATGACTTATACCGAAGGTTATAAACAATTGGGACTTTATGCGGTTATTGCCGGTGTAATATTGATTGTGATATCACCTGTGGTCAGAAAACTGATGCAGGATGTAAAATAAATAAAATGGGGCTTTGTGTTAAGCCCCATTTTTATGTGTTTTCAATTAGAAACTATCTACTTCTCGATAAGCTTGAACCAGGCGTTCTTCACCTTCCTTGCCGGATTGAGACATTCCATGCTCCATACCTACAATTCCTTTATATCCTTTTTGGTGAAGGAATTTGAATACATTTTTATAATTGATTTCGCCTGTGGTTGGTTCTTTTCGGCCGGGATTATCACCTACTTGTATATACGCAATCTCATCCCAACAGAGTTCTATATTCTTAATAAGATTGCCTTCGTTTTTCTGCATATGGTAAGCATCATACAAAATCTTGCAGCTGGGACTATTTACAGCCTTGCATATTTCATAGGTCTGAGTTGAATAACGCAAAAAGAGATCCGGAGTATCACTCAGCGGTTCCAATACCATTACAATACCATGTGGTTCGAATATTTCGGCTCCGCGGCGCAATGCTTCAATAACATTGGCGGTTTGGATGGCTAAAGGCAGTGATCTATCAAAATCTCCCGGTACAACGGTAACCCATTTAGCATTACAGCGTTTTGCAATTTCTACCGACTTGCGACATCCGTCGAGGAAAATATCGAGGTGTTCTTTTTTTCTTGCCGCAAGCGTGTTGGCGCCGTTACCACCTTTAGGTACTACAAAAACGCCCATACGCATTCCTAGCTTTGCCAGCGTTTCTCCGATTTTGCTTTGCATTTCTGGAGGACGATTGGGCATGCCATTATCTTCGATAGATCTGAATCCCAAATCGTACATGTATTTTATCTGATCTATAAAATCTCTACCGGCACTAGCGGCAAACATGCCGTCATGCGGTGCATAATCCAGTTTAAAAGGTTGTCCTTTTGATGAAACATTCTTGCTGAATCCCTTATTGGCAAGCGCTAGTGAACCGGCTGTCAATAAGCCGTTCTTTATGAAAGATCTTCTTTGCATGCTAATATGTTTGGGGGAAAAATAATAAATCTTATGATTTCATCCTAAACAAACTTCTGATAATGTTTTTA
The DNA here is from genome assembly GCF_036409055.1 of Niabella digestorum. Taxonomy (NCBI): domain Bacteria; kingdom Pseudomonadati; phylum Bacteroidota; class Chitinophagia; order Chitinophagales; family Chitinophagaceae; genus Niabella; species Niabella digestorum. The sequence continues at coordinate 340,961 of NZ_JAZGLY010000001.1, forward strand.
TTGTCAGTAGATCTCTGTTATAACGTGTGTATTTTGTTTGGCATTTTATAGTGGTAGCTCTGTATATTTGGGGGCTAGTTTAGATTTATAATTATGAGAACAGTTGTTTTGTCATTTGTAGTAGCGATTGCATTCCATTCGGTATGTGCTCAGAGTAATTCCTTTCAAAAATACGAACAGACTATTCCGGGATCAGATGTAAAATTTGAAATGGTGCCCATTAAGGAAGGTACTTTTGTTATGGGTGATGATAAATCGGGTAAGGCAGATGAAAAGCCGGCGCGCAAGATAAAAGTGAGTGCATTTTGGATGGGTGCCCGAGAAGTTACATATGATGAATTTGTACTTTTTTTGAATGATGAAAATTATAGTCAGAATAACGACGTGGATGCCATTACCCGCCCTTCTGTTCCATATATCGATATGACAAGAGGTATGGGAAAAGAAGGAGGATACCCGGCGAATAGCATGAAGCAATACAGCGCTTTGATGTATTGCAAATGGCTGTATGATAAAACCGGAATTTTTTATCGTCTGCCTACCGAGGCGGAATGGGAATATGCCTGCCGTGCGGGAACGACTACGAAGTATTTTTTCGGAGATGATAGTGCTCAGCTAAAAGATTATGCCTGGTATGCCGCTAACAGTGGTATGAAGTATCACAAAACAGGCCTAAAAAAGCCTAATCCTTGGGGATTATATGATATGCTGGGAAATGTACAGGAATGGGTATTGGATCAATATGTGGCAGATGCATACAGTAAACTGGAGGATGGAACTGCAGATCCTGTCAATATACCTATAACGAGACATCCCTTGGTATTAAGAGGAGGCGATTATGATGATAATGCCGATGCGCTTCGTTCTGCCAGTAGAGGTGTTTCTGACTTAGTATGGAATCGTCGCGATCCGCAGATTCCCAAAAGTAAATGGTGGAATGCAGATGCTCCATTTGTAGGTTTCAGACTAGTAAGACCATTAAAACAACCTTCTGCAGAGGAAGTAGAAAAGTTTTTCAAAACTTTTCTGGAAATGCAATAAACTTTCAGGATTTTTTTATCAAAATGACCAAGCCTTGCTGGTTTTTTCAAAAATTAACGTCTTAATGTCATATTAAACACAGCGAACGATGAATAATAAAACAACCCGTAGAAAGTTTGTTCAACAAACTTCTTTGCTTGCCGGAGGCTTGTTAGCCGCCCCTCTTTTCAGTAAAGGCAATTTCTTTTCAGGATCAGACGATACCATAAAAGTGGCTCTGATAGGATGCGGAGGCCGTGGTACCGGAGCCGCAGTACAGGCGCTTAGTACAAAGCAAAATGTACAATTAGTTGCAATGGCCGATGCATTCAGAGATCGTATTGACAGTTGTTACAGGGCTATTGCCAATAGTCTTTCCGAAGCTGGCGTCACAGATGCCAAACGTAAGTTTGATGTTCCGGAAGAAAGAAAATTTGTAGGCTTTGATGCTTATGCGAAAGCTATCCCTCTGGCAGATGTAGTAATACTTACCACTCCTCCCGGCTTCCGCCCCATTCATTTCGAAGAAGCGGTAAAACAAGGGAAACATGTATTCATGGAAAAACCTGTAGCTGTAGATCCTGCTGGTATTAAAAAAGTGTTGGATGTAGCTGAGATAGCCAAACAGAAAAAACTGAATGTAGTGGTAGGGCTGCAAAGACGTTATCAGAACTCATATAAAGCGTTATACGAACGCAAAGATCTGATTGGCGATTTTATGTATGCGCAGGCTTGGTGGAACAGCTCGGGTGTGTGGGTATACGATCGTAAACCGGGGCAAACAGAGATGGAATATCAGATGCGCAACTGGTACTACTTTAATTGGCTTTGCGGTGATCATATTGTAGAACAGCATGTACACAATATTGATGTGGTAAACTGGTTCAAGGGCGCTTATCCTGTAAAGGCGCAGGGTATGGGTGGCCGTCAGGTGCGTACCGATAAAAAGTATGGCGAAATTTTCGATCACCACTATGTGGAGTTTCACTATGCTGATGGCTCTATCATGAACAGCCAATGCCGCCATATACCTGGTACAATGGGCAAAGTGGACGAGCTAATTGTTGGTACCAAAGGAAGGATTTATGCTGATGCTGCAAGGATTGTAGATAATAAAGGCAATGTGCTTTTTGCTTTCGATAAGAATGGAGAAAACAATCCTTATCAGGCCGAGCATGACGAATTATTTGCTGCTATAGCTAAGGGAGAGTACAAGTTTGCCGATGCCGAACATGGCGCAAAAAGTACACTTACAGGCATTATCGGCCGCATGGCTACATATAGTGGACAAGTAATCGATTTTGAGAAAGCTTTAAACAGCGGTATCGATATTATGCCTAAGGATTTCAGCTTCTCTGCTACTCCTCCGGTAGTTCCTAATCCTGATGGAACCTATCCAATTCCTGTTCCGGGAAAAACAAAATATAATCTGGGATAAATAAGTTTTTATTCTGTAGTAAGGCACTAGGCGAGTGTGGTATGACGCACTAAGCTTGGTGCTTTTTTATTAAAGGTTTATTGCGCTCCTACGCAAAAACGGTGCATATCTACTAAGAATGCATGTAAATCCTTCATGGAAGTAATGGGCTGGGCAATTAATAAGAATAATTTTCCACTTTGTTTTAATCGTGCTTTGTTGGTCTGAGTCTGTACATAATCCAGTATTTTTTGAAACACGGCAGATTCAAAATAAGGAGAGTCGTGTTTGTTGATAAAATGGAAACGTACGGTTTCGTTTTTCAGACTGATTTTCTCAAAACCTAAATCGATAGCCAACTTGCGACATCTCACTGTGTCAAATAAATCAACTACCTGTTGAGGAATAGGGCCAAAGCGGTCAACCAGTTCATTGTGGATGGTGCTCAGTTCCTCTTCTTTTTCGCAATTATTTAATCTTTGGTAGATCGATAAACGCTCCGTGATGTTTTCAACATATTCATCCGGAATCAATATTTCCAAATCGGTATCAATGGTACAATCATTTACATAATCGTCTTGCTTGCTGATTTCTTCTTTAAACAGCTCTTTAAATTCGGTGCGTTTCAGTTCGCGGATAGCTTCATCCAGAATTTTCTGGTACATTTCAAAGCCTATTTCTGCCATAAAGCCGCTCTGTTCGGCTCCTAGTAAGTTTCCTGCGCCGCGTATATCAAGATCGCGCATGGCAATTTGAAAACCACTACCTAGTTCGCTGTGTTGTTCCAGTGTTTGTAAGCGCTTGCGTGAGTCACTAGGCAACGTGCTTAATGGAGGCGCCAGCAGATAGCAGAAGGCTTTTTTATTGCTCCGACCTACACGGCCGCGCAACTGATGTAGATCGCTAAGGCCAAAGTGGTGTGCATTATTGACGATAATGGTATTTACATTTGGTATATCTACTCCACTTTCTACAATATTGGTACAAACCAGCACATCATATTTACGATCTATAAAATCTAAAATTTTTTCTTCCAGTGTATGCCCATCCATTTGGCCATGTGCATAGCTTACGGATAAGTCCGGACAGAGTCCCTGAATGGTCGCCGCCATCTCTGCCAGTCCTGCTACACGGTTATGAATGAAGAATACTTGACCGCCGCGTTCTGTTTCGAAATAGATGGCATCGCGGATAAAGTCTTCATTGTATACGTGCACTTCGGTTTGAATAGGCTGGCGATTGGGTGGGGGAGTGTTAATAATACTTAAATCTCTTGCACCCATCAAAGAAAACTGCAATGTGCGTGGTATGGGGGTTGCCGTTAGCGTTAAGCAATCAACAGTGGTGCGTAAGGTTTTAATTTTTTCCTTATGTGCAACGCCAAATTTTTGCTCTTCGTCGATAATCAGTAATCCCAAGTCTTTGAACTTAACATCCTTCCCGATAATACCATGGGTGCCGATGATGATATCTATTTTACCTTCTTTTAATTTTTGTAAGGTTTCTTTTTTCTCCTTCGCTGTTTTGAAGCGATTCAGATAATCAACCGTTACCGGAAAATCTTTCAACCGTTCACTGAATGTTTTGTAGTGTTGAAAAGCCAGAATAGTAGTTGGTACTAGTACGGCAGCCTGTTTGCCATCTACACAGGTTTTAAACGCAGCACGGATGGCAATTTCGGTTTTTCCAAAACCCACATCCCCACACACGAGGCGGTCCATCGGAGAGGGAGACTCCATATCTTTCTTAACATCGGCTGTTGCTTTACTTTGATCAGGTGTATCTTCATATATGAATGATGCCTCTAGCTCGGTTTGTAAGTAGGTATCCGGACTATGTGCAAATCCCTTCTGAGCCTTTCTTTTTGCGTAAAGCGTGATTAAGTCAAAAGCAATTTCTTTAACCTTGGTTTTGGTTTTTTCTTTCAGACGATTCCATGCATCACTACCTAGTTTGTTGACTTTGGGTACACTACCGTCCTTCCCGGTGTATTTGGCAATTTTATGTAGTGAGTTGATGTTTACATACAATACATCTTTATCCTTATAGATAATGCGCACTACTTCCTGCTGCTTGCCATTTACCTCAATCTTCTGCAAACCGCTGTATACACCCACACCATGGTCAATATGTGTAACATAATCACCCGGTTGCAGCTCACGCAACGTACGTAGGGTAATGGCCTTATTTTTATTGTATGCCTGCTTTACTTTGTATTTATGATAGCGTTGAAATATTTCATGATCGGTATAGCAGACAATCTTAAGATCCTCATCTACAAAACCCAGATGTATAGAACAGGCTACAGGATTGAATACTAATCCAGCGTTCAGATCGTCAAAAATCGTCTGCAACCGTTGCAATTGCTTAGGATTCTCAGAGAAGATATAAATGCTGTATTGTTTATTTTCTTTATCTTTTAAATCCTCGATCAGCAAATTGAACTGACGGTTAAACGCCGGTTGTGATTTGGTATGGAAGGCATATTCATCCTTTGCATCAAAGCACTGATCCCCGAAATACGCTACTGACCTGTGTTGAAGCGATCCTACAAATGTATCAGCAGTAATGAAATCACTGGTTGTAATATCTTTTTTGAAAAATTTATCAGCATCTTCCTCTTCTATAGATGCTGTAGATGTTGCGTTGTGTGCCAAAAAATATTGTAGCTCTTCCTCACACTCCTTCAAACGTTCTGTGACGAGATCTTTATCTTGGATCCAAAACACCGTATTTTCCGGAAGAAAATCGAATAATGATACACGCTCTTCATTGGTAAACTGGGTATCTACATTAGGGATAATAGTTACAGAAAGCAATTTTCTTTCGCTTAACTGTGTTTCCGGGTCTATAATGCGAATAGAATCTATTTGATCACCAAATAGTTCAAAACGGTAAGGTTTATCATTCCCAAAAGAATAAATATCAAAAATACCGCCACGGATGGCATACTGACCGGGTTCGTAAACAAAGTCGGTTTTTTCAAAGCCAAAACTATCGAGTTTTAATAGTAGCTGGCCCAAATCAATCGAGTCGGCGGTCTTAAGATGGATGATGTTTTCCGAGAGCGTTTTCGATATAACTACTTTTTCGAATAATGCTTCGGGATAGGTCACCAGCACTTTTTTTCTTACCTCGCGTCTTTCTCCAGAAGCTAGTTGAGTGAGCGCTTCTGTTCGTAACATCACATGCGAAGCGTTCAATAGTCGATAATTCTTCCTCGTTTTAAAGGAAGAGGGGAAGTAGAAGATATCCAGCTGGCCCGTAATATTTTCGAAAGTATTATGGAAATAAGCGGCTTCTTCTGCCTCATTCAGGATGATAACATGATTATAGTCTTCCAGCTGTCTTGCGCAGGCCGCCAGTACAAAAGCTGCCGAACTGCCAAAAAGCCCTGTAAGCGCTATGCGCGAAGGTTGTTGCAATGAAATCCCGGTCGCTATCTGTAAACAGCGGGGGTCATCTTTATAAAAATTCTGCAACACCTCCTGGCTCATCGAGCGACAAAGGTAGGCAGAAGTTGAAAATATTACAAGTGACAGTACAGGACTGCCAAATGTCGACAATGTTAAAATAGGGTTACATTATAAAATATGGTCAATTTTTATCCGTCTTGGATTATACACCAAGGGTAATACGGACAGAATAAAAAACAGCTTTTTCATTTTAGTGCTCTTTTTATTCTTAGGGACGATAAGAATCCTTAAAAAGCAGCATACACACTATTTTTTTGATTTTTTTTTACAGTTTTTGATAACAAAGATTATGTGTAGTAGATAGAAAAAATCATGTATGTTTGGTCACTGATATTAATATACAAGATGCATAAAATCTTTACTACCCTGTTTGCTGCCCTATTGTCGAGTCAGCTTTTAAGTCAGCCCTATCAGCCTACTTGGGAATCGCTCGAGTCCCGTCCCATACCTCAGTGGTATACCGATGCTAAATTTGGCATATTCATTCACTGGGGATTATATAGTGTGCCGGCCTGGGCCACCAACTCCAATGCTGATGGTTTTGGCAGTAACTATGCCGAATGGTATTGGGAACGACTGAATAATAAGAAGCTAAAAATTCATAAGGAGTTTGTGGAATTTCATAACAAAAACTATGGTCCAAACTTTAAATATCAGGATTTTGTAACACAGTTTAAGGCAGAGTTGTTTGATCCCGAGTTTTGGGCACAACTTATCAAAAATGCTGGCGCTAAATATGTTGTACTTACCAGCAAGCATCATGACGGGTTTGCTTTATGGCCCAGTCGCGAAGCTTGGAACTGGAATGCCTATGATGTGGGGCCTCGACGCGACTTAGCCGGTGAGCTGACTACTGCTGTAAAGAAAGCGGGATTGCATATGGGGTTTTATTATTCGTTGTACGAGTGGTATAATCCTTTGTACAGGCAAGACGTACATAAATATGTACGTGAGCATATGTTACCGCAACTGAAGGATCTGGTAACACGTTACGAGCCAGATGTGGTATGGGCTGATGGAGAATGGGAGCATAGTGATACAGTATGGCAAAGCCGTGAATTTTTGAGCTGGCTGTATAACGAATCTCCCGTAAAAAATACTGTAGTAACAAACGATCGATGGAGCTCCGAACGCAAGCATGGAGGTTTTAATACCACAGAGTATGGAAAGGGTAATGCCAGTCTCACCCGTGCTTGGGAAGAGTGTCGTGGCATAGGAGAGTCGTTTGGTTATAATCGTAATGAAAATCTGGAGCAGTATCAAAGCAGTAAAAGCCTTATTCATATGCTGATAGGCATTGTGGCGCGTGGAGGAAACCTGTTGTTGAATATCGGTCCAGCTGCAGACGGTACTATTCCCGTAATTATGCAGCAAAGACTGAAAGATATGGGCGACTGGCTTAGTATTAATGGAGAGGCGATTTATGGCACAACAGCCTGGCCATCGGCTCCCACACTGGAAGATATCTACTTTACCAAAAAAGGTCGGGATTTGTATGTTTTAGTAACGAAATGGAAAAAACAAATTATCTTATCTCAGGTAAAAGCCGACAAGGTCGAGCTTTTAGGGTATGAGGGCAATGTGCGTTTTTCAAGAAAAGGTAATAGTCTGATAATTACCGCTCCACAACTAGACCCGAACAATAACCCAAGCCCATATGCTTGGGCATATAAGCTCTCTAATGTCTTTTAATGGACAGTTGTAAATATTAGTGAGTATTTTTACATTTTAAACGTAAGGTTATGCAGGAAAGTAAACGTCAAAAGCAGGTTGCGGGTTTGTTGAATGAAGAGATGAATAGGATCTTTCAACGGTTAGGTCTAAATATGATCGAAGGGGGAATGGTTTCGATAGCCGGCGTAAAAGTTACTCCCGATCTGCTGGAGGCTCGTTTTTATCTGAGCTTTTTTCAGGTAAAGGATAAAACCGCTGCATTGCAACAAATCGAGGAACGGCACCATGAGATAAAAAAAGAACTAGCCGCAGCTATAAGACATCAGCTGCGCAATGTTCCTGTACTGAAGTTTTTTGAGGATGAAACTCTCGACCATGTTTTTCGAATGGAAGAGTTGTTTAAAAAACTTGATGAGGAGAGAAAGAATAAAAAAGAATAAGCATCGGTATTCATTGGTAATTATTAATAATTATTGATCATTGTACACACTTTTTGCCTGGCGTTATTTCAAAGCGAAAAAGTCCACCAATGTCATTAATATCATTTCTTGGATATGCATTGTGGCTATTGTGGTGGGCACAGCCTCTCTCATCTTGGTATTGAGTGTCTTCAATGGGTTTGAAGGATTGGTAAAGTCGCTATACGCTTCTTTTTATCCTGATATCAGAGTGGGTGCACCATCAGGCAAAATCATTACTATATCCGAGGAACAATTAAATCAATTGCGCAATGTAAAAGGCGTTGCAGATTTTTCTTTGGTAATTGAAGAAAAAGCCATTATTCAAAATAAAGCGAATCAGGCTATCGTACATCTCAAAGGAGTGGATGATCGCTATAAAACCACTACCTCGGTAAGTGAGTTTGTTTATTCCGGAAAATACGATATAGGTACGGCCTCGCGTCCCAAATTATTTTTGGGGGTGGGAATAGAAAGTGCGTTGGGCATCAGAGCTGGTAATAATGCTAACCCTCTCATGATCTATGTTCCGAGAAAATCACGTACGGAGCATTTTGACGAGTTCGAAAGTATTTCCAGCGATACTATTCATACTTCGGGTTCTTTTATGATTCAGCAGGATTTTGATAATAAGTATGCAATGGTGAACGGGGCCTATTTGAAAAAAGCTATGCAGTTGGATGAAAATGAGTATAGTGCAGTGGAGATTGCCGTGAATGATCCTGCAAAAGTGGATGCCATTGCAAGAGAAATTGCCACAGTTTTCGAAGGGTATAAAGTGCAAACCCGTTATCAACAGAATGAGAGCTTATATGCGATTATGAATTTGGAACGATGGTTGTTTTATGCAGTCCTCAGTATTATTCTTATTGTGGCAGCTTTCAATATGGTGGGTGCTTTAACTATGCTGGTATTAGAAAAACAAAAAGACATCAGCATACTCAATGCATTAGGTGCAGATAAAAATTTTATTTTAAAGATATTCCTAGGTGAAGGTTTTTTACTGGCATTCATCGGTGGTATCATCGGTATGCTGATTGCCCTTGTACTCATTATCCTTCAAATTAATTATCACCTAGTACCTTTGGAAGGCGGTTCTTTTTTAATTGATTATTTTCCCGTAGAACCCCGAATTGGCGATTTCTTTCTGGTAGCACTTACTGTAATAGTAGTTTCGTTCTTGGCTTCATGGTTCCCGGCTGTGAAAGCATCGCGACAGGTCATATCTTTAAGAAGCGAATAAAGCAAGTTGTTATATTCTACTCACTTCTCCTACTAGAAATACACTGCCGCATACTACAATCAAATCATTTGTATGTGCATGTGCTTTAGCTTCGGCAATGGCTTCGTCGACCGATGAATAACATTTCCCTTGTAAATTATAATGGGCAGCTTTAGCTTTCAGTGCTTCTGCAGATAATGCACGAGGTATATGTGCGTTAGTAAAATAATAAGTAGCATATGGAGGGAGCATTTTTAATACCTGGTCCACATCTTTATCCTTTACCATTCCTATAACCATGTGTAAATGATGATAAGAGGTTATTTCTAGCTGATTGAGTAATTCCTGTATGCCATTTACATTATGGGCTACATCCAACACGATTTGCGGGTGTTGGTGCACTACTTCCCAGCGCCCTTGAAGACCTGTATGTTTTTTTACATGTTTAAGACCTTCCGCAATGTGCCGCTCGCTAATATTCCAGCCGCGTTGTTGCATTTGTCTGCACGATTCTAATACGGTGAGAAGATTTTTAAGCTGGTATTGTCCGGTTAAGTCCAACAAATAAGCCTGATGATCGGTTTTATCTTTTATGGCCACCTCCACTTTTAAAAAATGGTTGTCGGATTGCCAGTTCGCAATTTGAAAGTGCTCTGTAGCAAAAGTTATAGGAGCTTGCTGTTCTGCCGCTTTTTGGACAAATACGCCTGATGTTTCCTCTTGTTTTTCGCCCATTACTACGGGGATATGGGGTTTGATGATTCCGGCTTTTTCTGTGGCGATCTTTTCCAAAGTATCACCCAGCATCTGCATATGGTCGTACCCGATGTTGGTAATAATGGAAAGTTCAGGAGTGATGATATTAGTGCTATCCAGTCTGCCGCCCAGTCCAGTCTCAATAACAGCAATATCTGTCTTGCATTTATCAAAGTAATATAAGGCCATCGCTACAGTAATTTCAAAAAAACTGGGATGCAGCGATTCTATTAATGACTGTGCTTTTGCTACGAAAGCTACCACTTCGTCTTCCTCCATCATGACGCCGTTTACCCGTATGCGCTCCTTAAAATCTTTTAAGTGTGGAGATGTGTATAACCCTGTTTTGTATCCGCCGGTTTGTAATATAGACGCCAGCATATGACTTACCGAACCTTTACCATTTGTGCCGGCTATATGGATGTATTTATTTTTCTGATAGGGAATGTTCAATTGTTCGCAAAGGGCTATAATATTGGCGAATCCGGGTTTGATAGCTTCTTTGCCAATGCGGCTGAACATGGGCAATTGCTGATATAAGTAATCGATGGTTTCTTGATAATTCATAAGCAAAAATAACGGAGTTATGTTGTGAGTGATGAAAAACTTCGTATCGATTGCGAGCTTGCCGATGGGCTGCTGTACGCGATATTTAATACTATATATATCATCAGATAATGAAAAATAAAATACTTTTGGCGCATGAAGAAAGTTGCGATTATTGTTGCCGGTGGATCGGGCAGAAGAATGGGAACGGATTTACCCAAGCAGTTTTTATTGGTACATAATAAACCTGTCTTGTATTACACCCTGCAGACTTTTTTATCGGCATATGATGATATGCAGGTAGTACTAGTGCTTGGTGAGGAATATGTGGATATGGGGCGAGAGATCATTGATGCTTGGTTTGATAATGAACGCATCAAAATAACTATAGGCGGGCCCACCCGCTTCGACTCCGTGAAAAACGGACTAGCTTTAGTAGAAGAAGAGTCTATCATATTTGTGCATGATGCGGTACGCTGCACCGTCTCCAAGGAGCTTATCCAACGTTGTTACGAAACAGCATTAGAAACAGGAAGTGCAGTGCCGGCTATTAAATGTAGCGATAGTCTGCGTTTGTTAGGTGAAGACGGAAACAGTGAAGCATTAAACAGAGAGAAGGTAGTGCTAATTCAGACACCTCAGGTGTTTCATAGCAAAATATTATTACCCGCTTTTAATATCGATTATAAAGATTGGTTTACCGATGAGGCTACGGTAGTAGAAGCTTTCGGAATGAAAGTATCTTTAGTAGAAGGTGAAAAAAATAATATCAAAATCACCCACCCACTGGATTTAGAAATTGCAGCTCGAATTATACAACCTTAACGGGAAATACGGTTGTTGCCAATTTTCTCCAGAATCTGGTGTGCTACATCCATCGCTTTCAGGCCGTCTATCTCGTTTACGATAGGCTGGGTATTGTTGAGGATAGCATCTCTAAATTCTTCCAGTTCTTTTTTGATAGCATTCACTTGGGGAACTGGAGGGTTGGCGATGGCGATGGTTTTATTACCGGAAGGAGTAGCAATGTCGAAAGAGAATACATCTTTATCCTGCGGTTCCTTAAGTTTGATGATTTCTGTTTTCTTGTCTAGAAAATCAATGCCAATGTAAGCATCTTTTTGGAAGATGCGCATCTTTCTCATTTTCTTCATGGAGATGCGGCTAGAGGTAAGGTTGGCTACACATCCATTATCAAATTCAATCCGCACATTAGCAATATCGGGTGTTTCGGTCATTACTGCCACGCCGCTAGCTGATATCTTTTTTACATCGCTTTTCACGATGCTGAGAATGATGTCAATGTCATGAATCATCAGATCCAGTATTACGCTTACTTCTGTACCACGAGGATTGAACTGTGCTAATCTGTGTACTTCTATAAACATCGGGTTGAGTGACACCTCTTTCAGCGCCAAAAAAGCTGGATTAAATCTTTCCACATGACCTACCTGTAGCTTAATGTTGGATTCTTTGGCCAGTTTTACCAGTTGACGGGCTTCGTCCATCGTGTGGGCAAAAGGTTTTTCAACAAAAACATGCTTGCCCAGTTTGATAGCTCGTTCGCACCATTCGTAGTGGAAGTTGGTAGGAGTAACAATGTCGATGGCATCACAAAGCTGGAGGAATTCATCCACGTCGAAGAATCGTTTCAACTTGTATTTTTCAGCTACTTCGGTAGCTACTTCGTCGTTGGGGTCTACAAAGCCCACAACTTCTACATTGTTTATTTCGAGCCAGTTATTCAGGTGAAATTTTCCCAAATGGCCAACTCCTACTACTCCAACTTTAAGCATAGCCAAAAGTATTCATTTTTAATCAAAAATAGGTTAGGCGCCCTAAAAGCAAAAAAGCAGATTTCTACGAAAGAAACCTGCTTTTTTGTTGACCCATAAGGATTCGAACCTTAACAGACAGAACCAAAATCTGTAGTGCTACCGTTACACCATGGGTCATTACCATCTCCGATCTTCAATCGGGTTGCAAAAATAAGTATTTCGAATATTTCAAGCAAAAGGTTTTTTAAAAAAAATTTCAAAGCTTAATTTCAGGAATAAGATTGGGTTCTTTATGGCCTTATGAGTTAGATTTGTAATAATTATTAACGCATTAAATCCGAAAAGCACATGAAAGTAACCGTAATAGGAGCCGGGGCAGTGGGGGCCACCTGTGCCGATAATATAGCCCGCAAAGAGCTCGCCTCCGAAGTTGTTTTATTAGACATTAAGGAAGGTGTGGCCGAAGGGAAGGCAATTGATATGATGCAGACTGCCGCACTGTTAGGCTTTGATACCAAGATCAAAGGGGTTACCAACGATTATGCGGCTACTGCCAATTCAGACGTGGTAGTAATCACTTCCGGTATGCCACGCAAACCGGGCATGACGCGCGAGGAACTCATTGGCGTCAATGCCGGTATTGTTAAAAGTGTTACTGAAAATATTCTCAAATATTCCGCAGAGCCCATCATTATAGTTGTATCCAATCCTATGGATACCATGAATTATCTTACTTATAAAACCTCGGGACTTCCCAAGAACAAGGTAATTGGTATGGGAGGAGCGCTGGATTCAGCACGTTTTCGTTATTATCTAAGCCAAGAGCTAAAGTGCTCTCCGGCTGATTTAAATGCGGTAGTTATTGGTGGGCATGGCGATACAACCATGATTCCTTTGATTAAGCATGCTACATGGGGAAGCAAGCCTGTTGTGGATTTTCTATCTGAAGAACAACAGAAAAAAATTGTAGCCGATACTATGGTAGGTGGTGCTACGCTCACAAAGCTTATCGGAACATCGGCATGGTACGCACCGGGTGCAGGAACTGCAGCAATGGTAGAAAGTATTTTACGTGATGAGAAAAAATTGATCTCCTGTGGAGTGTATCTCGAAGGGGAGTATGGGCAGCAAGATATATCCTTAGTTGTACCCGTAGTACTGGGAAGAAACGGTTGGGAGCAGATTGTTGAGCTCGATCTTAGTGAAGAAGAAAAGGCTGCATTCCAAAAGAGTGCTGATGCCGTAAGAACAATGAATGATGTGCTGAAAACATTATAAAGGATTTTTTAGGCTAATGCTCCGGTAACAGCCGGAGCTTTTTTGTATATTTATGCTAATAAGAAGAACAGATGCAACAACAATACACCGCCTCTATTTTTTTGTATCTATCCTTACTATAACTTTTACCCTGTGCGTTTATGCTCAACCCCAACTAAAACCGGGTTTTGATGCGGAAGAATATTTGGCGTTACTGTCGCTAAATTTTTATGGCAACAGTATTGCCGACTCTAATGTAAGAAAAACGCAAAAAGATGTTTACACTAAATTGTATACCTCGCCTGAAGTAGGACTTAAAAATCAATGGAGCCTTTATCTGCGTGAGGACAATGTGGCGGCGATAACAGTGCGCGGTACGGTAGCAAGTCCGGTAAGCTGGTCGGCTAATTTTTACGCAGCTATGATAGCAGCTCAAGGAACCTTACAGCTGAACGATACTACTCTTTTTTCATATAAGCTGGCTGCAGATAAGCAGGCTTATGTGCATGTAGGGTGGACGGTAGCCCTAGCTTCCATGGCTCCAGATATAGTTGCCAAGATAAAAGATTTATACGGCAAAGGAGTGCGCCATTTTTATCTATCTGGTCATAGTCAGGGTGGAGCCATTACTTACTTGTTACGATCTTATCTGTATTATCTACAACAAGATGGAACACTACCTAACGATATTGTTTTTAAAACCTATTGCAGTGCGGCTCCCAAACCCGGTAACATGTTTTATGCTTATGATTATGAGTTTATCAACCGGGGTGGCTGGGCCTTTACTGTAGTAAATCGGTCCGATTGGGTTCCGGAGTCTCCCTATACCATACAACGGCTTCAAGATATGAACGATCTAAATCCTTTAATACACACTAAGAGTTTGCTGAAGAAGCAGTCGTTACTGGTAAGAATTGTAGGAGGTGCTTTGTATAACAAATTGTATCGAAAGCCGCGCAAGGCGCAGGAAGTGTATACCCACTATTTAGGTAAGGTTTTGTATAAAAAGTCTATCAATAAGGAATTAAAGGACTTTAAGGAACCGGAGTACGTGGCATCGGTAAACTATATGCGAGCAGGCACTCCTATTGTACTAATGCCCGATGAGGAGTACCACCAGATTTTTAAAGAAAAGGACTCTGAGTTTAAGGATTATTTTGTGCATCATCAGTTTGACGCATACTATTTATTGATAAAGAAGCAATACCTGAACCAGTAATAGTGAAAGATATCCTTAATACGCTTATAATAATTGCAGTAACTCCCATCCCATCATCTTACTTCGCTGAAAAATAATTTATGCCTCAGTGTTCCTGAATGCGATGGGCGGCTGATTCAAAAAACTGTTCTAATGCACTAAACATGTTTTTAAAAGCCGGTATAATGCTGCCCAAACTTTCGATAGTAAAGGATCCCAAAGATTTTAGAAAGGGATAGGTAAAAGACGCTTCTATATAACTTGCAGAAAGCAACTTGAGTTGTGTAATGTAAAATAATAGAATGGCGACAGGAGTAAGGTAGATGAGTACAAAAAACACCATGCCGCCAAGTCGGTTAAAAATGCCCAAAAATAATTTTTCAGATACATTATGCACAATGGACGATAATGAGCGTACCAGTAGTGCTACTACTGCAAATACGAGTAGGAAGGCAACAAACGGAACCCAGCGACCAGTAAGGTTAGCCGCTGAGCCAATTTTTTCCGCAAAAACGGAAGACAGTTTCATTGCTGCCGCCAGGCCTACGATGATCGCCAGAAAAGAGCAGACGCCCACAATCAACCCCTGACGTAATCCCCTGATGGCAGCAAGAACTCCAATGATGATGACTATAATGTCGATAACCAAGTGAAAAGCTTTTAAGTGATTACTATAACCTTGGTTTAAGACGCCAACAATTCTTTTACAATGCCGGAGATAGTCTTGCCATCAGCTTTTCCAGCCAAAGCCTTAGTAGCAACACCCATTACTTTCCCCATATCAGCAGGAGAGTTAGCACCTACTTCGGCAATGATTTTCTGTAATTCGATGCGCAGTTCCTCGGGCGAAAGTTGTGCCGGCAGGTATTTTTCGATAATAGCTATTTCAGCTTTTTCTTTCGCTGCCAGATCTGGCCGGTTTTGCTTTTCATAAATCTCCAGCGAGTCTTTTCTTTGTTTTACTAGTCTTTGTAAGAGTTTAATTTCGTCATCCTCACTTAATTCTCCGGAGGCTCCTTCTGCAGTTTTGGCCAGTAAAATGGCTGCTTTAATAGCTCTTAATCCGTTTAAAGCATCAGCATCCTTGGCCAGCATGGCGGCCTTAATATCGGCATTAATGGTTTGTTCTAATGACATATCAAATGTTTTAGGGTAAGCCAATTAAAGGGTAATAAAGTTATTACTTTCCGATTTTTATTTATCGGTTGCAGGTTTGTTTTTATTCTTTTTACCTAGGTATTTCAGATTTCTTACTTCTCTTTCTGTTAAGAAGCGGAACTTGCCGCGGGGAACATTTTTCTTGGTAAGCCCGGCAAACATTACTCTATCTAGGTTTTTTACCTTATAGCCCAAGCTTTCAAAAATGCGGCGTACAATGCGGTTACGGCCACTATGAATTTCTATACCTATCTGTGTTTTGTCCTTCAGGTCACTATATGCCAACACATCCACATAAGCCGGTCCGTCTTCCAATATCACGCCTTTGAGTATTTTATCAAAGTCGGCTTTTGCCAACGGTTTGTCCAGCGTTACAGCATACACTTTTTTCACTTCACTGCTGGGATGTGTAAGTTGTTGGGCCAGCTCCCCATCGTTTGTAATCAGCAAAACCCCCGAAGTATTTCTATCCAAGCGACCAACCGGGTAAACTCTTTCGGTAGTTACTCCTTTTATGAGGTCTAGAACAGTTTTGCGTTTTTTGGGGTCCTCAGTAGTGGTAATATAATCTTTGGGTTTGTTAAGCAGAATATATACTAGCGTTTTGCTGGGTACCACCTTTTTCCCGTTAGCGATGACCACATCGCCATCCTGTACTTTGTATCCCGGCTCGGTGATAACTTTCCCGTTTACTTTAACTAATCCGTCTTTTATCAGCTGGGCCGCGTCTCTTCTACTACAGATACCGCCATGGGCGATATACTTATTGAGCGGCATTTTTTCCTTAATCGCGGGCCGTTCTATTACTGCAGCTTTGGCCTTTTGTTGGGCCGCTTCTTTTTTCTTTTGTTCAAAGAAAGCAGCGCGCTCCTGTTTTTGTTTTCTTTTTTCTTGCTTGATAGCTTCTTTTATTGCAGCGTTGCTTTTTTTGAGAACGAATTTTGCAAAGCGGGGGTCAATTTTTGCCATTATAAATTTTTTTGCTGTTTTTCAACAGTAGATGAATGGCTGCAAAGATACTTCTATTGGGCGTAAAAAAGCCACCTTTTAGAGGTGGCTGTAATGATTAGATGAAAATGAGATTAATTTTCTTTCTTCTTATTTCTTTGAGGGCCGTTCCAGTCTCCTCTTTCTTTCATTTTTGCTGCCAGTTTTTCCTGCTGTTCTTTTGTTAATACGGCATTGATTTTTTCTTGTCTTTCTTGCATTAATGCTCTCATTTTTTCTCTTCTGGCATCATCGGTCAGTGAGTTATCGTTTCTCAATGCCATCATTTTTTCTCTTTGCTCATCATTGATGGCTTTAATTTTACCTTCTTGTTCCTGGGTCAGGTTCAGGTCCTTATAAATGACCATCATATTCCCGCCTCCAGGCCCCCGACGTTCCCCACGGGCTTCTTTTTTATCTTCTTTTGCTGGAGCATTTTGTGCATAGGTAGATGTAAGGCTAAAAGCGCCTATGATTGCTACTAGGAGAATTGTTTTTTTCATATTTCTGTTTTTTAAAATGTATTGTTAAAAACTTTTATAAAGCAATTTTATTTATAGTTATGCATTGCTAGGCTTGTGTGGGCGGCGATGTTTTCTATATTGCTGCCAAATCGCTTTTTGTTCCTCTGTTAATATTTTATCTACTTCAGCACTATGCTGTTTCCTCAATGCTTCAAACTGATGACGTCTTTCATCTGCGTTAAGAGCGGTATTATGCCTGATATCTAATGCTTTCTTTTTAGTATCCAGCATAATGGCTTTTAATTTTTGTTTCTGACTGTCAGTCAATCGTAAGGAGTCCGCATAGGCATTAGATGCTTTTTTTGAAAACTTCCTGCTCTTGGTGTAGCCATCCTTTGACCAGCCGTGAGCTCCTCGGCGAGCCCATTTCGCAAATCCTCTTTTTTTACGATACTCTTTGTAGGACTGTAGTTTTTTGTCAATTAGCTCTTTTTGCTGGGGCGTCAGTACATTTTTTCTCTTATCACTAAATTCAGCCCTTACTGCGGCCAGTTGTTTTCTTTTTTCCTCTTTGGAAAGACTGCTGTCTTTTGCAATAGCCTTTAACTTGTCTCTCATATTTGTGTTGAGCGTTTGTAGCTCTTTTTGCTGTTGCTCAGACAGATTCAGCTCTTTCGAAAAATGGTCTTTTTTGATATGGCGATAGGTGCGAGGACGTTCTTTTACAGAAGAAACCTCCTGAGCATTAATGAAAGTAGCACTTGCCAATACTATAGCTAAAAGACCAGATTTTAATAAATGTAGTGTCTCCATATGTACTCTATTTTTAAGTAAGATGAAGGTTGTACCTGAAAGGTTTTACATCATATTGTTAAGATTTATAGAAACCTTAAATGTGACTTTTCGTAATGAGCATGGTTTAATAGGCTAAATTCTCCCAAATGATAATTTTATGTGAAAGCTTTAGGTACCTATTCGTAACTTGCGCCCATGCAGGATTACTTACAAGGATTGAATGAAAGACAGCGGGAGGCGGTATTGCATATACATGGCCCGATCATGATTATTGCAGGAGCGGGAAGCGGAAAAACCAAAGTGCTTACCACGCGAATCGCACACTTAATGGCTAGTGGGGTGGATGCTTTCAATATTCTGGCATTGACTTTCACTAATAAGGCCGCTAAGGAAATGAAGGAGCGGGTGGAACATATCTTAGGTAATAATGAAGCTCGCAATTTATATATAGGTACTTTTCACAGTGTATTTGCGCGGATTTTAAGAGCCGATGCTCACCGGCTGGGCTATCCTAACAATTTTACTATTTATGACACCGATGATGCCAAAAGCGTGGTGAAAACCGTAATCAATGAAATGCATCTTGATGACAAACTGTATAAGCCGGCTACGGTTTACAACCGCATTTCGGCTGCCAAGAATGCATTGGTTACCCCTCTAGATTACGCCAACGACTATTACATACAACAAGAAGATATGCGGGCTAATCGACCGGCACTTGCAAAAATTTATGATGCTTATTGCAAGCGGTGCTTTAAGAACGGCGCGATGGATTTTGATGACCTTTTGCTGAAGTTTTATGAGTTGTTAAAAACCTTTCCGGACTTGCTGAGTAAGTACCAGCATAAGTTTAAATTTATTTTAATTGATGAGTATCAGGATACTAACCCGGCTCAGTATGCAATTATTAAAATGCTGGGAGCCATGCATGAGAATGTATGCGTAGTAGGGGATGATGCGCAGAGTATTTACAGTTTCCGTGGGGCTACTATTCAAAATATATTACAGTTTCAGAAAGATTATGATGATGTGAAGGTGGTAAAGCTGGAACAAAATTATCGTAGTACTCAGAACATCATCAATGCAGCCAACTCCGTCATCAGCAAAAATAAGGGGCAAATTCCCAAGGTATTATTTACCGAGAATGCTAGTGGAGAAAAAATCAAAGTTGTCAAGACGATGTCTGACAATGATGAGGGAAAGTTTATAGCTGACACTATTCAGGAGCAGAAATTGCGGAATCATTTTGCCAACAAAGATTTTGCTATTCTGTATCGTACCAATGCCCAAAGCCGTGCTTTTGAGGAGGCATTGAGGCGTTTGAACATTCCTTATACTATTTATGGAGGGATTAGCTTCTATCAGCGAAAGGAAATAAAAGACCTGTTAGCCTATCTGCGATTAATCATCAATACTAAGGATGAGGAAGCGCTAAAACGCATTATCAATTATCCTACCCGCGGCATTGGTAAGACTACGGTAGATAAGATTATTCTTTTAGCTAATACGCATAATATTACCATGTGGGAGGTGCTAGAAAATGCACCTCAGTTTGGGTTCAGGTCAGGAACACTGGAAGCCATCAATGAGTTTGTGACCATGATTAAGAGCTTCATTAGCATGCTGGGTAAGCATAATGCCTATGAAGTGGCTTTCCACGTTGGTAAACAAACGAACCTGGTAAAAGAGCTATTCAATGATAAGAGTACCGAAGGACTTCAGAAGTATGAAAACATTCAGGAATTGCTGAACTCCATCAAAGAATGGGTCGAAAGCCCGGATAACGAGGAAGGTGAAGTTGTAGATAAAACCTTGGGTGCCTATCTGCAACAGATTACCCTGCTTACCGATGCGGACGAAAAAGATCCTGATGCTGATACGGTAAAACTAATGACCATTCACGCGGCGAAAGGATTGGAGTTCGAATGTGTATTTGCGGCCGGATTGGAGGAAATGTTGTTCCCCAATGTTATGAGTATTAATACAAGAGAAGAACTCGAAGAAGAACGTCGTTTATTTTATGTAGTCATTACCCGGGCTAAGAAAAAACTCTGGATAACTTATGCACATACCCGATATAAATTCGGCTCTTTGGTGCAAAACGAACCTAGCCGCTTTATCGAAGAGCTGCCGGAAGAGTTTTTGGACAGAACTTATGCCGGCGGAGGAACACGCTTGTTATCATCCTTCTCTCCAGGAGGCAGCGCTTTTGACCGCTTGAATGGAGGTTGGGGGCAGGATACCGTACTGGATGCAGAAAGAAAATACGGACCACCCCCCTCTAAAAAGACCACACCATCTTATCTCTCTCCCAAACCGGAGCCTAAGGTAAAAGAACATACCCCTACACCGGGTTTTGTTGCAAGTGATGTTTCGGAAATACAGGTGGGCAAACGGGTAGAGCATCAGAAATTTGGTTTTGGGGAGGTGATTAAAATGGAGGGGGCCAGCCATAATCCTATGGCGTTGATCAGATTTGAGCATAATGGCGAGAAAAAGATCTTACTTAACTATGCAAAACTTAGAGTGGTGGAATAGGGTTTTGAAAATAACTCCCTTTGGTTATCGAGCTTTGCTTTCATAGGGAATGAAGACGATTAATTGAATTATTATATTTCTTAAAGACGGATATTTGCGTTTTTAATTACACTATGTCGTTTATTACGAAAGAGTATAGCATACAGGATATAGATAGTGTGGCAAAGTGGTTTTGGAACCAGGTGAAAGATCATAAAGTAATTGCACTGCACGGTAATATGGGTGCAGGCAAAACAACACTGGTGAGTGCGGTATGCAAGTTGCTGGGTGTTCAGGATGCAGTAAGTAGCCCTACTTTCTCTATTATTAATGAGTATATGTATTCGCATAATGAAGCGCAAGATGTAATATTTCATATTGATTTATATAGATTAAAAGACGAGGAAGAAGCCATTCAGGCTGGAGTGGAAGACTGCCTATATAGTGGCAATTATTGCTTTGTGGAATGGCCGGAGCGTATACCAGACTTATTACCTCCGGATGCGATACATGTATATCTACATCAGGATGAAGGTAATACCCGTACTATTGAAATTACGCAATAAGAACCGAAAAGATTCAGTAAGTTTGAAGAAGGTAACCTTTCAAAATGGCATCCATTATAAACCCGAATTTTATAGCACACCATTGTACATATGAGTAAAAAGAAGCCTATCGTTAGCCCGTCATTTAGCTATGAAACACTAGAGGAAACACTGGATATAAAAGTGAAAGGTTCAGGAATGACGATTGGCATACCTAAGGAAATTGCATTTCAAGAAAACAGAGTGGCGTTGACACCGGATGCAGTAAGTGTATTAGTGAATAATGGACACACCGTGGTTCTGGAACATAATGCGGGAGACGCTTCCCATTTCAGAGACCAAGAATATAGCGATGCAGGTGCTAAGATTGTTTATAGCCGCGAAGAAGTTTTTAAAGCCCCTATATTGGTAAAGAGTGCGCCGGTTGTGGAGGAGGATTTGCCATTGCTGCAGATGAATCAATGCATTATATCTCCTTTGCATTTATCCGTGCTCAGGCAGGAGGTATTGTGTACGATGATGCAGAAGAAAATAACGGCTATCTCCTTCGAAAATCTTAAAGATGATTCTGACTCCTATCCCATAGTGCGTAGTATGAGTGAGATTGCCGGTAGTGCGGTGATGTTGATTGCAGCACAGTATTTAAGCTCTGCCAATCATGGAAAAGGGGTATTGCTCGGAGGAATTTCCGGAATTGCACCTACCAAGGTGATTATTATTGGGGCAGGAATTGTAGGAGAGTATGCAGCCCGAGCCGCACTGGCACTCGGTGCCTCGGTAAAAGTATTTGATAATAATGTTAGTCGATTAAAACGCTTGCAGAATACTATTGGACAACGTCTGTGGACCTCGGTTATTGAACCTAAACTGCTGGCTAAGCAATTACGCACTTGCGAAGTGGCTGTAGGTGCTCTGGCCAATCAGAACGGCCGTACGCCTATGGTCGTTACAGAAGAAATGGTCAGCGGTATGCGTCCCGGCTCGGTAATCATTGATGCAAGCATTGATCGTGGCGGATGTTTTGAGACATCAGAAGTGACTTCACATGAGGCACCTATTTTTATAAAATACGGTGTGATTCATTATTGTGTACCCAATATCCCTTCGGGCTTTTCACGCACAGCATCTCAGGCTATTAGTAATGTATTAATGCCTCTACTGATTGAGGCCGGTGAGGCTGGAGGTGTCGAAGAATTGGCTTGGCATAAAGTACATTTACGTCATGGTATTTATCTATTTAAAGGATACCTGACCAATTTCTATCTTAGCCAACGTTTTGATCTTAAGTACACAGACTTGAACTTGCTTATTGCAAGCCAAAGGTGAACATCCTGTTAGAATAATAAAGATTATTAATAAAAGCACGAGGCATTTTGCTTCGTGCTTTTATTTGCAAACTCAATTATAATTACTTTTCAAATATTACTATATCATCTCCCTGCGCCATGATTACCCTGGATGCGAGGTTAAGGAATAAGCCATGTTCAACTACTCCTACGATATTATTGATTTGTTTTTCTAATGCAGTAGGATCTTCAATAAGCCCGAAATCCGCATCAATAATGTAATTGCCTTGATCTGTTTGATATGGTTGATCTTCTTTTTTGCGTACAATTCCTTGGCCTCCTAATTTTTGTAACTCGCGGAGAACATAATTGTACGAAAAAGGAATCACTTCTATAGGAACTTTGAATTTCCCCAGTTTGTCTACTTTTTTGGAACTGTCGGTGATGACAATGAATCTTCTGGTCATAGAGGCTACGATTTTTTCTCGTAGCAATGCTCCTCCGCCCCCTTTTATAAGTTCTAGCTTGGGCGTGAACTCATCGGCTCCGTCTATAGTGAGATCAATGTGATCAATGGTATTGATATCTACTAAAGGGATTTGCAGTGAAGCGGCCATCTCGCGTGTGTGCTCTGATGTAGGTACAGCTTGTATCTGTAGGCCTTGTTTTACCAGCTCGCCAGTGGCTTGTATCGCATAGTAGGCAGTGGAACCCGTTCCCAGTCCTACAATCATACCATTTTGAATTTCTTTTACGGCTTCTAATGCCGCTCTTTGTTTTTCGTTGTTGGGGTTCATATTCTTTCTTTATAGTTCGTCGTTAGTGCTTATTCGTTTCAGATTTCGTCATTTAAGACCTCTAGTATGATATGGCATGCTCTTTCTATTTCTTCATCAGTTATTGTCAGGGGGGGACAAATGCGTAAGCAGGATGATGCAAATAAGAACCAGTCTGTCAAAGCTCCCCTTGCAATAATGGCGTCAATGATTTTTTTGTTTGTCTCAAAGTTTTCAAATTCCACAGCCATTAACAGTCCTACATTTCTTACCGCTTGTATTTTTGCGTGTTGTAATGCCGATAAAAAAAGTCCGGCTTTACGGGCGACATCTTCATATAATTTCTCTTGAATCAGCATTTCAAAACTTGCCAGCCCCGCAGCGCAGCAAACCGGATGTCCACCAAATGTGGTGATATGTCCCAATACAGGATTTTCAGCTAATTGCATCATCAAGGCTTTGTCTGCAACAAAAGCGCCCAAAGGCATGCCACCACCGATAGCTTTGCCTAGTAGTAGTATATCCGGTATGACATCAAAGTTTTCAAAGCCCCACAGTTTGCCGGTTCTGCCAAAACCTGTTTGTATCTCATCGAGAATTAGCAGTGTGCCTGTTGTAGTGCATTTGTCTCTCACAGCCTGTATCCAGCCTTTTTCGGGGGCTATAACCCCGGCTTCGGCCTGAACAGTTTCCAGTATTACGCAAGCAGTATCTTCGTCAATTGCTTCTAGCAATGCTTCGCTATTGTAAGGAAGATGAAGAACGCCAGGCAGCAGCGGCCTGAAAGCATTTCGCCAATATTCGCTGCCTATGATACTCAGTGCGCCTTGTGTAGACCCATGATAAGCATTTTTGCAGGCGATAATTTTGGTTCGGTTAGTGGCGCGTTTGGCTAATTTCATAGCTCCTTCCACAGCCTCCGCTCCGGAGTTAGTAAAGTATACCGAATTTAAAGTGGGGGGGAGGTGTTGTACTAGCTGTGTGGCGTACTGTACCTGAGGGGTTTCTACAAATTCGCCGTATACCATAATGTGCATGTAGGCATCCAGTTGTTTCTGAATGGCTTTAATCACCTTCGGATGCCTGTGCCCGGTATTCGCTACACTAATGCCGCCTATCAAATCGATATATGTTTTTCCTGTAGTATCAAACAATAAGCAGCCTTCGGCTCTCACTATCTCCAATGCAAGTGGCGCAGTAGAAGTTTGTGCTACATGTCTTAGAAAAAGTTCTCGTTGATTCATAGCGGGTCAAAAGTAAGAAAAGGATAGCGGTTTAGAGAGAAGTAAGATGCATAATACATAATTTGAGTATCCGGAAATAGATGAAAAAATTCATGTAAGTTTGTTTATATCTGTTTGACCATATGAAAAACAATCCGCATACCATCATTCGTATTGTTACTGCTGCTTCATTATTTGACGGTCATGATGCTGCTATTAACATCATGCGTCGCATTCTGCAAGCTAAGGGCGCCGAGGTAATTCATTTGGGACATAACCGCAGTGCTTATGAAATTGTGGAATGTGCTATTGAGGAGGATGCTCATGCAATTGCCATTACCAGTTATCAGGGGGGACACTTGGAATTTTTTAAATACATAAGAGATATGCTGGAGGATGCTGGGTGTGGGCATATAAAAGTTTTCGGCGGAGGTGGGGGTACCATTCTGCCCGAAGAAATAGATGCATTGCATAACTATGGAATTTCCAGAATTTATTCTCCCGATGATGGTCGGCAAATGGGACTGGAGGGTATGATCGAGGATGTGCTGGCAAAGTGTGCACTGGATAATGCTCCCTATATCAATGCTGCAGAAAACTGGCATAGTGTCGCGCCGCTAGAAAGAGTAAAAGACGTACGGCGCATAGCTCGAGCTATCACCCTTGCAGAGAGTGGGGTGGATTATACGGCTTTGATGCATCAGCTTGTGAATGATGGGGCAAAGCAGCAGGGTGTAGTATTAGGGATTACCGGTACGGGAGGAGCTGGAAAATCTTCCGTTACCGATGAAATCGTAAGAAGGTTTTTGAATTATACGGATAAAACCATTGCGGTCATTTCAATCGATCCTTCTCGGAAAAAGACTGGTGGGGCATTGCTGGGCGATCGTATCAGAATGAACAGCATCTCTCATCCCCGAGCCTATATGCGTTCTATCGCCACCCGCAACGAGCATATGGCATTAAGTGCTACGGCTCGGGATGCTATTGCGATATGCAAGGAAGTGGGCTTTGATATGATTATTTTGGAAAGTGCCGGTGTAGGGCAAAGCGATACCTCTATAGTTGACTGTTGCGATGTGAGTATGTATGTTATGACTCCCGAATACGGGGCAGCTACCCAGCTGGAAAAAATCAATATGCTCGATTATGCAGATTTAGTTTGCATAAACAAGTTTGATAAGTTGGGAGCAATGGATGCACTTCATGATATACGCAAGCAGTACAAGCGAAATCATCAGTTGTGGGATGCTCCAGATGAGACATTGCCTGTGATAGGTACCATCGCAGCACAGTTTAATGACGCAGGTGTTAACAAACTTTTTGAAAAGTTGATGGATGTTATTGCTAAAAAAACGGGTGTGACGTTTTATTCCTCAGCAACACAGCAGCAGCAAGGAGAAACTTTTAATAGATCGCAGATTATTCCTCCCCAGCGGAGTCGTTATTTATCAGAGATTGTAGAGTGTATTCACAATTACGATAGCTGGGTGGAGAAGCAATGCGGCATTGCCTCTGCATTGTACCAGTTATATGGAGCGAAAGAACTGATAAAAAACGATTCACTAATCGATGAAAAAATTCGGGAACTACAGCATGAGTTGCATCCGCAATGTAAAGAGTTGATAGAAGAGTGGCCGAAGGTGAAAGAAGTTTATGCGAAAAATTATCTAGAATATAAAGTCAGAGATAAAATTGTGCATCAGTCTCTGATCTCCACTTCGCTAAGTGGGCTTACCATAAAAAAAGTATCGCTTCCTACATATAAGGATTGGGGAGATATTCTAAAATGGCGATTGCAAGAAAACTTGCCGGGAAAATTTCCTTTTACCGCCGGCGTATTTGAGCTGAAAAGGAACGAAGAGGAGCCTACGCGTATGTTTGCGGGAGAAGGAACTCCAGAGCGAACTAATAAGCGATTTCATTATTTGAGCTTGCAACAACCGGCCAAGCGATTGAGCGCGGCATTTGACAGTGTAACCCTATACGGAGAAGATCCGGATTACAGAGCTGATATCTATGGAAAAATTGGTAATAGCGGGGTGAGTGTGGCTACCATTGACGATGCGAAAAAGCTTTACAGCGGTTTTGATTTATGTGATCCAGCCACTTCAGTTTCGATGACAATTAATGGCCCAGCGCCTATCATACTGGCATTTTTTCTTAACACGGCGATTGATCAGCAGTGTGAAAAATGGCTTACTAATAATGGCCACAAATGGAATATCGATGGTAATACCGAAAATAATGTTCCCATATACAGAGGTACGCTGCCAGAAGGTCACAATGGGTTAGGTTTAAAGCTGCTGGGGCTTAGTGGAGATACATTATTGCCCCCTGAAGTGTATGAGAAAATTAAAGCGGATACCTTGTTAAAAGTAAGAGGAACGGTTCAGGCTGATATTTTAAAGGAGGACCAAGCTCAGAATACCTGCATTTTCTCTACCGAATTTTCCCTGAAATTGATGGGCGATGTACAGGAATATTTTATCGCCAATAAGGTACGCAATTTTTACAGTGTGAGCATCAGCGGTTATCATATCGCGGAGGCTGGAGCAAATCCTATAACACAGCTGGCGTTTACTCTGGCAAACGGCTTTACATATGTGGAGTACTATTTGAGCCGCGGCATGCATATTGATGATTTTGCTCCCAATCTGTCTTTCTTTTTTAGTAATGGAATGGATCCTGAGTATAGCGTCATCGGCCGTGTGGCACGGCGCATATGGGCCAAAGCCATGAAGGAAAAGTATGGTGCGAATGAGCGTTCTCAGAAATTGAAATATCACATTCAAACATCAGGCAGGAGTTTGCACGCTCAGGAGATAGATTTCAATGATATCAGAACGACGCTGCAAGCATTATATGCCATTTACGACAATTGCAACTCGCTTCACACCAATGCGTATGATGAGGCAATTACCACGCCTACCGAAGAAAGCGTACGTCGTGCCATGGCCATTCAGCTGATTATCAATAAAGAGTTGGGCAGTGTGAAATCGGAAAATTTTTTACAAGGCAGCTTTGCTGTGGAAGAATTAACGAATTTGGTAGAAGATGCTGTATTGAAAGAGTTTGATCGCATTACCGAACGAGGAGGCGTTATTGGAGCCATGGAGCGAATGTATCAGCGAAATAAAATTCAAGAAGAAAGCATCTATTACGAAACGCAGAAGAATTCAGGTGAACTTCCGATAATTGGTGTGAACACTTTTTTAAATAAAGAAGGAAGCCCAACCCTATTGCCACATCAGGTTACCCGTAGTACTGAAGAGGAGAAAAAACAGCAGGTGGAAAACTTGCGGGCTTTTCAGCAACGACACCATGAGCGGAGCGCATCGGCTTTACAGAGGCTAAAAAAAGTTGCTTTAAATAATGGAAATGTTTTTGCCGAGTTGATGGAATGTGTGAAATACTGCTCGCTCGGACAAATTACACGCGCTCTATATGAAGTGGGGGGGCAGTACAGAAGAAATATGTAGTACAGAACATCTAGACTTGATGGGACATCCCAGCATCTTTTCATTGTTAATAAATCCAGGCTCAATAATAACAGCTATTTTTGGGCTTATGAAAATTATTCCACTTTCTGAAGGTGCTTTTACGGTAGACGCTACAAAAAAATTTGTGCCATTTCATGTAGGACAGGATGCGATGACTGACCGTTCTCGCGGAAGTTTGTTGGTGGAGATACAACCTTTCGTGGTCATTACGGACAATGACATTATACTACTGGATACCGGCCTGGGGCAAAAAAATGAGCAGGGGCAGTTTCAATTATTTAAAAACTTGAGTGAACATGGGCTAAATGCAGATGATATTACCAAAGTTATCATGAGTCATCTGCATAAGGACCATGCAAGCGGGCTGATCAATCCTTATACGGGGCAGTTGTCTTTTGAAAACGCTACGCATTATATCCAGAAGCAGGAATTAGAATATGCGCTGCAGGGTGGTTCAGTCTCGTATCATACCGAAATGCTGGAGCTATTAAAGTCTGCCGATAATGTGGTCCTGTCTGAAGCAGAGCAAGGCACATTAGGGGAAGGCATTCGTTATGAAATAACAGGAGCGCATTCTAAGTTTCATCGGGTAATATGGATAGAAGACGGGGATGAGATTGCTTTTTTCGGAGGAGATGATGCTCCGCAACTATCTCAAATGCGCACTCGCTTTGCAGCTAAATATGATTTCGATGGCAAAAAAGCCATGCAATTGCGCGAAAAATGGCTGAAGGAAGGAGCTGAGGGGGGGTGGAAGTTTTTATTTTATCATGATATCAAAACCCCTATACACCAATTCAATGAGTAAACACTGAATTTTAAGGAGGTCTTTCTCTGTATGTTAATTGCTACAAATAAAAAGGGCCTGCCCTAAAAAGAGCTGGCCGTTGCTAACCTATGAAAAACACCAAGAGCAAAAGTAAGAAATACAATTATTCAAAAAAAATTTTTGAGCTAAAATTTTACTTAATTAATGTTTAAACTTTTATTTTTTCTTTTGCGTAATTCTTCTCGAACCTGTCTTCTAAAGTTTTGCTCTTGGGCAAAGAAAGCATTGGCCTTTTCTACTCCTATAATAGGCGTAAATTGTTTACGGTATTTAATTTTCAAGTCTGCAATTTTACGCTCTCGCTCCAGTGGGTCTTTATGAGCTTTTATTACATTCCTGCGCTCCTGCAGATATTTATTCACATGAGGTTTAAGGCTGGATGCCTGGGATTTATTTAATGTTAAGTTTTTGCTAACGTAAGTAAAAAATAAATCATTTATCCTTACTGAGTCTGTTGGGGAAGACTGAGCAGCTACGGATAGGGATAAATATATAATGGTTAGTATGGACAAAATGAATCTCATCTTTGTCAGTTTAAAATTCCATCATAGGTACTGGTTTCATTTAAAAAGTTCAGCAGCTCCTGGTTGCTGATATTTTTAAATAAGGTATTGCCTTCAGAAATATCTTCGCTATTTAGCATATTATCAATATCCGCATCAATAAAACTTGTAAGCTCATCCACGCTTACGTACTGAATGGCGGTGTCAGAACTGGATGCAGCCACTAATTCATTATGCTTACGGGAGAATTTGAAAACGGCTGTAATAATCATGAATGCTGTAATAACAGCAGCAGCTACCCACCACCTACGTAATCGGATAACAGTGGTGCGGCGGTCCGGCTGGCCTTTTATTTTTCCAAAATAGCCATCTGGAACAGCGTAGGGCATTGCTCTCGAAACACTCTTTAGTAATGGGTAAGTCTTTAATTCATTTTCTATTTCTTCTTCTTCTTTTATTTTATCAAGAAGTGTTTTTTCCAAATTCTCAAAATAATGGGTGGGAACCCTGTAAGGGGGCTCTGAAAGTTGAGGGTTTTTGACCTTCATCAAAATACTCGGTATGTTGTCCCGTTCTTCCATTTGCAAAATCAGACAAACTGATGATAAAAAAGTTTAATGGTGCAACAAATAATCCTCAATTTTTTTAGCCGCATGATGGTAGCTGGCTTTTAGCGATCCGGTAGAAACTCTCAGAATTTCGCTGATTTCATTGTACGGCATTTCGTCGAAATATCGCAAACAAAATACGAGCCTTTGCTGCTCGGGTAATGTTTGAATGGCTAACTGCAATTTCCATTCCAGTTTGCTAGCATCGAAATAGGGGTCTGCTTTTACACTGTTTTGTAAGTCTGAAGTGTCTCCCAGGTCTACGATGCGTGCCTTTTGCTGCTTGTGGAGAAAAGTGATACTTTCATTAGTGGCTATGCGATATAGCCATGTATATAATTTACTTTCCTCGCGAAAATGCTCCAGGCCTTTCCACATTTTTATAAAAACATTTTGCAGTACATCATCTGCATCTTCGTGTACCACCACCAGTCGCCTTATATGCCAGTAGAGTTTTTCCTTGTATTTAGATACAATCAGGGAAAAAGCCTTCTCTTTCGTGCGTTCGTCACGAAAAAGAGCCAGTAGGGCTTCATCTGTAAGGCCTTGCTGATGCATCTAACTTATAAATTGACTATTTTTCGACACTAAGGTTTAAAGCAAAGACGCTAGCATTTTTTAGTGGCATATAAAAAACCCTATGGGCAAATGCCATAGGGTTTTATCGGAAGAAAATTATATTAACCTTTTCTTGCAATAGCTCTTTCGGCGGCAGCTACAATATCGGGAACGTCTAATCCGTATTTCTTCAGAAGTTCCTTAGGAGTACCACTCTCACCAAAGGTGTCTTTAGTGCCCACAAATTCGATAGGAATTGGAAAATGTTTAGCTGCACATTGGGCAATCACATCACCCATACCCCCGATAATATTGTGCTCTTCGGCGGTTACAGCACATTTGGTTTTCTTGATCGAATTGATGACAGCCTCTTCATCTAATGGCTTAATGGTGTGGATATTAATTACTTCCACGCTGATGCCTTTTTCCTCCAGAATGGCGCCGGCTTGAATGGCGTTCCAAACCATGTGACCGCAGGCAAATATGGTTACATCGGTACCCTCAGAGAAAAACTGAGCTTTTCCGATAACAAAATCTTCTTCTTTGGTAAAAATAGGCCAGCTAGGACGTCCGAAACGCAAGTAAACAGGTCCTTCGTATGCGGCTATGGCCTTGGTGGCTGCTTTGGTTTGTGTATAATCGCAAGGTACGATTACGGTCATACCCGGCAGCATTTTCATCAGACCTATGTCTTCCAAAATCTGGTGAGTGGCACCATCTTCTCCCAACGTAACACCGGCGTGAGAAGCACAAATTTTTACGTTTTTACCACTGTAGGCAATAGATTGACGTATCTGGTCGTATACACGGCCGGTACTGAAGTTAGCGAATGTGGTTGTGAAAGGAATTTTTCCTCCTATGGCTAGGCCTGCTGCGATACCCATCATGTTCGCTTCGGCAATACCGCACTGAATAAATCTATCTGGAAATTCTTTAACGAATTGATTTAATTTCATTGATCCCAGCAGATCAGCAGTAAGTGCCACGATATTTTCATTGTTGCGGGCAGCTTCTACTATACCATCACCGAATCCGCTTCTTGTGTCTTTACTTCCTGTTGATTGAATATCTTTTAAAGCCATCGTAAAAAGTTTAGTAGCAAACGTAATGAAAAAAAGTCAATCCATTTAATGCATTTGCATTAAATGTTAGAAATACATTTTTTATTTTCCTAATTTTAGAGCGTTTAAAAATAGCTAATATTTCCTAAAAATTGCACAATACTATTTCTACTTATAAAATCTGGTATGAAAATGGTGCCAGGGCGAGTATTTATCAAGAGAGTGTTAATAAAATTTTGGTGAGTAAAATCTGGTGTATTTATAGTTTTGCTTTGTTACTTTCGTGAAATTACTCCACCTTTGCCAACATATTTTGAATATATATAAGAATGGGACTTTTTAACTGGTTTACACAGGAAATTGCAATGGATTTGGGTACTGCAAATACCCTTATTATACATAATGATCAAGTGGCTGTAAATGAGCCAAGTATTGTAGCGCTTAATCGCAACAATCCTAAAGAAGTGCTCGCGGTTGGTAAGCGGGCATTGATGATGCACGAAAAAACCCATGAAAGCATCCGCACCGTAAGGCCATTGAAAGATGGAGTAATTGCCGACTTTAATGCGGCTGAGCTGATGATTCGCGAGCTCATCAAATTAGTATACCCCAAAAAGCCGCTTTTTCCACCTAGCTGGAGAATGATGATCTGTATTCCTTCTTCTATCACCGAAGTAGAGAAGCGGGCAGTAAGAGATAGTGCTGAGCAAGCCGGTGCCAAAGAAGTGTATTTGATTCATGAGCCTATGGCGGCAGCGTTGGGTATTGGGATTGATGTGGAAGAGCCGGTAGGGAACATGATTATCGATATAGGCGGAGGCACTACTGGTATTACGGTAATTGCCTTGGCTGGAATTGTATGCGACCAAAGTATCCGTATCGCAGGAGATGAGTTCACTGCTGATATCATGGAAGCGTTGAGAAGGTATCATAGCTTGCTGATTGGGGAGCGCACTGCCGAGCAAATTAAAATTCAGATAGGTGCAGCAACCAAAGATCTCGATAACCCACCGGATGATATACCTGTAAACGGTCGTGATTTAGTAACCGGTATTCCCAAGCAAATAATGGTTAGCTATCAGGAGATAGCTGAAGCATTGGATAAAAGCATTTTTAAGATAGAAGAGGCTATTTTAAAGGCTCTGGAACAAACACCCCCTGAACTTGCTAGCGATATTTACCGGAGAGGTCTTTATCTCACAGGTGGAGGAGCCTTGCTGCGTGGTTTGGATAAAAGATTAAGTCAAAAAATAAAGCTTCCCGTACATATTGCCGATGATCCACTGAAAAGTGTAGTAAGGGGCACCGGTATTGCATTACAGAACTACGATAAATATCCGTTTGTAATGCGTTAATAGAGCGACGCTTTATCCACCATTGTAAGTATTCAAAAAAATCCCCCCAGGGGGTTGGGGCAATGCGTAATATATTTTTGTTCATCCGACGGTCTTCAGTATTTATACTGTTTATAATTCTGCAAGTTCTTTGCCTCTCCCTGCTTTTTACCTATAATAGGTCGCACAGAGCCAAAGGGTTGGGAATTGCAGGAAGCATTACCTCGTATTTTAACCAGAAGTATAATTATTTCGAAGATTTTTTCTCCCTGCGGGAGGAAAACCGTCGTGTACACCAGATGAACGATTCCCTTGTGAATTTGCTTCGTCAGAATTTTGTAAGAGTAGATACCGGTACGATAGCGCTTTCCGATTCTTTACTGGGCAACCCCGCTATACAAAAGCAGTATGTATGGCGTAGTGCACAGGTATTGTACAGTACGGTAAACAGTGATAAAAATTATCTCCAGATCAACCGTGGAAGCAGCTCCGGAATTGCCGATGATATGGGCGTGTTTAGTTCAAACGGTGGACTGGTAGGAAAGGTGGTGAATACCGGCGAAAACTTCAGTCAGGTGATGAGCCTACTGAATGTGGTCAATAAATTTAATGTACAATTGAAAAGAACCGGCAGTGCCGGCATGCTTAGTTGGGACGGTAAGTCGCCTCAGGAGCTTACCTTGACTAATATTCCCAAAACCGATTCTGTACGGGTAGGTGATACCATTGTTACCGGAAACTATTCTCTCAGTTATCCGCCGGAGCAACTGGTAGGTACGGTTTCAAAAGTTTTAATCGATAAATCCAGCAATTTTCTTATACTGAAAGTGAAGCCTACAGCAAATCTGACCAATGTACAGCAGGTATTTGTGGTGGAAAATGTGAGTATGAGAACGCAAGAGGGGCTGGACCAGCAAACCCGGAATCTCATAGATAAAAAACCGGCGAATTAATGAGTGATTTGGTAAGAAATACAATACGTTTTATACTGTTTGTGTTTTTGCAGGTATACATTTTAAACAAAATGCCGCTATTACACGAACTGATAACACCTTATCTGTATTTCTTATACATTTTGTGGCTGCCCTTTTATATCAAGCGAGGTTGGTTGCTTATTTTAGGCTTTTTTCTAGGCTTATCCATCGATTACTATTCAATTACCCCGGGTTTGCATGCAGCGGCATGTGTGTTGATAGCTTATTTGCGACCATTTATCATTCATTTGCTTTCACCCAAAGAAGCTGCAGAGTATAGTAGTAAAGAGCCTTCCCCGAAAGCTATGGGCTGGACTTCCTATCTACTGTATGCATTAATTCTCTCATTTTGTCATAATTTCTATCTGCTTTTTCTGGCCTGGCTGTCGTTTGGTTCTTTTATAGTGTTCTTAATGAAAATTTTTGTGACCACAGCTATCAGTCTTTTGATGATTATTATCGCCGAGCTCATCTTCCCCCGCAAGCTCAGATACAGAACCAACACAGTTTAATTTTCTTTTAGTAAATATTTTGGGATAAAATTGTAAAAGTATGGGCGGGCACAATACCTTTGCAACATATTTGCAAATAACCTTAAAAATCTCCCATACCTTATTCTATGTCCGTGTTTAATCGTTCCAGGAGTTATATTATTCGGGCAATTTTTCTTTCAGTATTCTTGCTGATACTGGGACAGTTAGTGAATTTGCAAA
The DNA here is from genome assembly GCF_036409055.1 of Niabella digestorum. Lineage (NCBI taxonomy): Bacteria > Pseudomonadati > Bacteroidota > Chitinophagia > Chitinophagales > Chitinophagaceae > Niabella > Niabella digestorum. Next base: position 375,597 of record NZ_JAZGLY010000001.1, read on the forward strand.
TACTGAGTAGTAAATACCATAAACTAGCCAGAGATAATGCCATTTTTGAGAAAATTGTTTACCCCGAGAGAGGCATTATCTACGATCGCAAAGGTCGCCCTATACTGAACAATACCATCATGTATGACCTGATGGTAACACCTGCTGAGGTAAAACATATCGATACCATGGCCTTTTGCCGGTTGATGGAGATCGATACAGCCACTTTCCGACAGAAAATCGTGGAGGCTATTATCAAGAATACAAGAGTAAGGCCTTCTATTTTCATGTCTCTTTTAACACCCGAACTTCAGGCACGTTTTGAGGAAAATAGCTGGAAATTTCCGGGCTTTGCATTGCAGGAACGTCCTGTGCGTACATACCCTTATAATGTAGGAGCACATTTTCTAGGTTATGTAGGAGAAGTTTCGCCCAAAGATATTGAGCTCTCGGGCGGGTTTTACCGTATGGGCGATTATCGGGGTAAAAGCGGGTTGGAATATACTTATGAAAAGGTGCTGATGGGCCAGCGTGGGGTGCAGTATATGATTAAAGACAATCGTAACCGGCTTGTAGGTAGCTATGAGAACGGTGCATTTGATACAATTGCAATAGCAGGTCGTGGGCTGAAGACTTTTATTGATGTGGATCTGCAGATATTGGCGGAAAAACTTATAGATAATAAAATGGGTGCGGTCGTTGCCATCGACCCCAAAACCGGCGGGATATTGGCTATGGCCTCAGGCCCTTTGTTTGACCCTAACGATCTTACCGGCACTGAAAAAAATAAAAATTACAGTCGTTTACTCCTCGATGTGAAGGGGCCATTGCTTAACAGGGCCATAAAAGGACAATACCCCCCGGGCTCAACTTTTAAGCCTTTAGGGGCACTTGTTGCTTTGGATCAGGGTATTATTACCCCCTCATTCGGTTTCCCTTGTGGAGGCCGTTATTACAATTGTGGTACCGGGAAGCCCGCTTGTACCCATGCCGGGGGTGGCCACGCTGCTAATCTTCGTCGGGCTATTGCCAATTCCTGCAATTCCTATTTTGTAGATATTTATAGAAAAACGATAGATAATCCTCGTATCGGAAATACTAAAAAAGGTTTTGAAGTGTGGGAAGATTATATGCACAATTTCGGGCTCGGCGTTAGATTGGGTATTGATTTACCTAGCGAGGATAAGGCCAATATTCCCACAGTAGCTGACTATGATAAGGAATATAAGGGCTCTTGGAGCTCCTGTACCAATCTTACCTTAGGTATCGGACAGGATAAAATGACGGCTACACCGCTGCAACTGGCCAATAGCATGTGCATTATTGCCAATAAAGGTTATTACTACACGCCACATTTTGTAGACAGTATTGAGAATGAAACTCCGGAAGATAGCGTCTTCATGAATAAATACAGACAAAGGCATGATGTGCTTACGCATATTTCCGACTCTGCTTACAACGCGGTAATTAATGGTATGCACGATGTGGTATTACACGGTACTGCAAGGGTGGCGAATATTCCGGGTATTGAGGTATGTGCCAAAACCGGTACCGCACAAAACTCAAGGTATGTAGCCGGGAAAAGATGGACCTTGAAGGATAACTCCATGTTCGTATGTTTCGCTCCCAAGGATGACCCTAAAATTTGTGTGGCTGTAGTAGTGGAAAATGCCGGATACGGAGCTACCTGGGCTGGACCTATTGCCCGTATTTTGATGGAGCAGTATTTGCTGGATTCATTGACGCCCAAAAGCAAGGCCGATTTGGAGCGGATTTCAAAGGCTAATATCTTACCTCCTTACATTCCTCGTTTGCAGTATTATACGGACTCGGTAAGGGCTGTCGAATGGTTAAAAGCTTATGGTGACAGTTCACGTATAAAACAATTTATAAAAGGAAGTCAAAAGAAAGATACCTCTGCATCGACTTCATCACAACCTAAGCAGTTAAAGGCCGCTAACAATAAAGAAAAGCAACAGGAACAGCAAGAAAAGCTGCCGTTGCCAGTGCGCAAGGAAAATTGGGTAGCGATTGTGAGTAATCCCAGACCATATGTTTTCAAAGTAACGAATACTATTCATAATTAGCATGAGTCAGCAAAACGTCAAAATATCAAAGGGGATAGATATAGTGTTAATCATTTTATATCTGTTGCTGGTGTCCATCGGACTCATGGCTATTTTTGCTGTTACTTATAAGGAAGGCGACCCGATATTACAGAGTTTTCTCGGATATAAGACAGATTACAGCAAGCAGTTTTATTTTGCCTGTGTAGCTCTAGTACTGGGACTTTTTATTTTGCTGACTGACAGTAAATTTTTTCCCGCAACCGCTAATTTATGCTATGCAGGAGGAATTATATTGCTGTTGTTGGTGTTCCCCTTTCACTCTTCGGTGAAGGGAACGGAGTCCATTATCCGTTTCGGAGGTTTTCAGTTTCAGCCTGCGGAGTTTTGTAAAATTACGGTGGCGCTGGCACTGGCTAAATATCTTTCTTTGCCCGAGATGGACTTTTCCAAACCCAAATCCCAATTAATTGCCGCGGCACTTACGCTCACACCAGCCGTTATTACAATATTTCAAAAGGAAACGGGGCTTGCACTGGTGTTCTTTGCTTTTTTTCTAGTTATGTACCGAGAAGGCCTACCCGCTGTTTATATTGTTACGGGCATTGGAATTGGCGTGCTAATAGTGGCAACCCTACTGCTGGATAAAAATGTGTTGGCTCTAATTCTTACAGTGATAGCTGGGCTGGTAATTTTGTTTAGTAAAAGGCAGATCAAGCGTAACAAGGCTATATTGGTGCGAATTATACTGATATGGGTAGTATGTGTGGGTATTCAACGGTTCGGGGTGCCCTTCTTGTTCACGCATGTATTTGAAAAGCACCAAGTAGAACGTATTTTCAGTACCATCGGAAAAGATATTCCGGAAGAATATCTGAAGTCCGAGGTGAAGATTGATGAAAAAAACGGTAAACAACTAAATACTGCGGATTATAATGTAAAACAATCCAAAATTGCTGTAGGTAGCGGCGGATTATGGGGAAAAGGACTGCTAAACGGTACTCAAACCCGGTATGGATTTGTGCCCGAACAGCGAACTGACTTTATATTCGATACCATTGGTGAGGGTTTTGGATTTGTAGGAAGTGTGGTATTGTTGGGGCTTTACTTGTTTTTATTATTTCGTATTGTAACCATTGCAGAAAGGCAGCGCAGTGTATTTAGTCGCTGTTATGCTTATGGAGTCGCCTCCGTATTTTTCTTTCATATTGCTATTAATATCGGAATGGCGATAGGACTAGCGCCGGTAATTGGAATTCCGTTGCCTCTGATCAGCTATGGCGGTACATCCTTGCTAACTTTTTCGATACTGCTTTTTATACTCATACGCCTAGATGCTGACCGACAGATGATCCTTCGATAAAAAAAATCCCCTCCCTGTAACTTTTTACATCCCTTAGCCGTATTAGTATTAAAGGCAATTAGGAAATCAGGCTATCATGACAGAACGGGAGTATAATAATTGCGTACGGGATTATGCGGATGGGCTCTACCGTTTTGTTCTAAAAAGCCTGAAGAATGAGGCTGATGCCGAAGATGTGGTGCAGTCTGCTTTTGAAGAATTGTGGAAGTTGCGCAGTACGGTTATTCCGGAAACAGCAAAATCGCTTCTGTATACTATTGCCTATCGGAAAATGATTGACTGGATTCGGAAGAACAAAAAAATGAGTTTTGTAGAAGAAGTGGAAACACATGAAACTCGTACCGTACATCCGCCTGCCAACCTAAAGGATGCCCTTCATCATGCTTTGGAAAAATTGGATGCAACGAAGAAAGCGTTAGTGTTATTGAAAGATTACGAGGGGTATAGTTATGAAGAAATAGGTGGCATTACAGGTTTGAGTGAAAGTCAGGTGAAAGTATATCTGCACCGTGCACGCTTGCAGTTGAAAGCGTATATTGTTAAAATGGAAAACGTGTTATAGTGAAGGAGCTTACAGATATCAATATTGATAATTACGAACACTGGTTTTTACTACTAGTGGACGGTGAGCTCAGGGATGTCGGGCAGCGGAAAGCTTTGTATGAATTTTTAAGCCTCCATCCGTATTTGGAGCGGGAGCTGGATATCCTCAAAGCTACCGTGCAGCAACCGGATGAGGAGATAGTGTACCCGGCCAAGAATAAGTTGCTGAAAGTAAGCGACGAAACGCTAATGCTATATCTGGACGGTGAGCTATCTCAGGAAGATAAACTGTGGGTTGAAGCAGTGCTGGAGCAGGGCGATGCGCAACCGCTACAGGAGTTACAAAAAGTATATCTACAACCGGATCTATCGATAACTTGTCCCCATAAAGAGAAACTTTATAAAAAAGCTCCTGTTAGTCATTTATCTTCTACATGGCTGAAAATTGCAGTAGCCGCTGTTTTTGCAGGAGTATTGTTAGCAATCTATTTTACCTTTTATGGAAAACAAGAGGAAGCGGTCCCTCTCGCTGCTAAATCACAGCAGAGCAGATCAGAGGAACATCTTTTTACAAAAGATACCGTACCTACTGGTTTCAATAAGTTAGCAATAGCCGTTTCACCCCACACCCAGCTAGTTCACAGTCAAGAGCAGCGAAATATAAAAGGTGGTTCTACGGATGTGCCGCAATCTACAATACTTCAGGAAAAGAGCAGTAAGGTAGGCACTGCAATTGTTAGGGAGCAAGAAAACATCGAAGTACAGGACCCACTATATGGTCTAACAGCAGTTGTGAAAGATGCTCCCGATATTCACCGAGTAAAAGAACCGGAGAGCCTTGCTCTAGATGTTACACCTGCCGTAGATATAGATCGAGAAAGCATTGCGATAGTGCATTCAGATATCATTCCCTCATCGCCGCAGGAGGTTACTACCTCTAAGAAGAAAAAATCTTTGATTAAAAATCTTGGTAAAAATATTAAAAATCGGGCCTTGGATATTTTAACCAATGGCGAGGATGAGGTAATTATCGCCGGATTCGCAGTAAATATTACTAACCTTAGGAATACAGAAAAATAAAAACAGTGTATATGCGTATTTATTTTAGTGTGATGACAATAATGTTGCTTTTTGCAACTGTTGCTTATGGGCAAGTTGATTCTACCAAAGTAAGTGTTGAAGTGAAAATAGAAAGTTCATCAGATAGAACTACTGAGAAGGAAGTATACAAACGTCCAGTAAGAGTAAAAACCAGCTGGTTTTCGGGTTTTGATTTAGGCTTTGCCAATTTTTCAGACCATACAGATTACAATAGTGCCGAAGCACAGGCTTTTGCGCCAGGAAGCAATACAGAGTGGTTTGATTTGAAGAACGGGAAGTCTATAAATGTAAACATCTGGGTTTTTCAGCAAAAGATCAATCTGATTCATACGCATCTTAACCTTAAATATGCATTGGGGCTTGAACTGAATAATTATCGTTATACCAATCCTATTCGTTTTAATAAAAATCAACCCTATGTTTCTTGGGATAATACCGCCGATCGTACCTATCGGAAAAACAAACTGGCCGCGGATTATGTAAATCTACCCATTATGCTAAATGTTAATTTTGGAAATCCGAGCAATCGTTTCGCATCTAATGAAAAACATTCAGGGTGCGGCGTGAAGGTGGATAAAGGAAAAGAATGGGGGTTCAGTGCCGGTATCAGTATTGCTTATCTATATAGCGCACGAAACAAAACCATTACATCGGATGAGGGAAAAGAAAAACTGAAAAATAACTTTAACCTGAATCCTTGGAAATTGGCTTATGTAGGGGAGCTGAATTTGGGGTATTTCAGTATTTACGGTTCTTACGCCTTCAAAAGCATGTTCAAGAATGGCCTCGACATGACTCCCTATACCATCGGCATCAGATTATAATGCCCGTGAGGGTAGATGAAAGCGATGCTGTATCTTTACAGTATTATGTTAGCCAGATTTTTATGCATCGTACTTTTTCTGATGCTGGCCATATGTGGTAAAGCTCAGGACGAACCCAAACCAGATACCCTAGTAATAGGTGGCGTAACTATTATCCGCGATAATGCTCCTATAGAGTCGGGGAGGAGAAGGTTTTTAAAAAAATTAAGTAGCAGTATTAGTCCTAGAAATGTAAAAACACAATGGGCTATTATCGACTTGGGTGTTTCTAATTATGCAGACAACACCGATTATACCGGTGTGGAAGCACAAGATTATGCTCCTGGAGCAAATGAAACATGGCTGGATCTAAAACCTTTTATATCGCGCAACGTCAACATATGGTTTGTGACCCAGCAGTTTAATCTTATTAATCATTATGTGAACTTTCAGTATGGGTTGGGGCTGGAGTTGAATAATTATCATTACAAGCAACCGGTACGCTATCAGGCTATTACCGAGGCTGTGCATAACTCCCCGGTAATGTACTTGGATCAGACAAACAACCGCTCCTATAGAAAAAATAAACTAGCTGCAGATTATATTACCGTTCCCATCATGTTGAATTTAAATCTGACGCCTACACGTCTCTACCCCTTCGAAATCAGTGCGGGTGTAAGTGTTGGATATCTCTATTCAGCCAGAAATAAGTTTATTAATTCCGATGAGGGTAAGTCCAAGGTTAGGGGGGATTTTGACTTGCGTCCTTGGAAACTGGCGTATATGGGCGAGTTGAATCTAGGAGTATTGCGTCTGTACGGCTCCTATGCATTTAAAAGCATGTACAAAAGAGGATTGGATATTACCCCTTACACTTTTGGGGTGCGAATAAAACCCACCGAATTATTCGGTAAGTTGGAGACTCCCTAAAAATAGTGATTGCAAATATTTTCGGTAGAAATCTTATAAAACAGTTCTTACAGTAACTGTATAATTGTTATTTCAATTAACTTTATCCGGTTTAACATTGATTTTACTCTAATTCTTCGGATTGAATAATTATTAATTAATGCTTCTGAATACAAAAAGATTTGCGCTACTTTCGATTATTGTTTTACTAATTGCTTGTAAAAATCAATCGGGAAGTGACGCCGATAAAAAGCGTGCAGATTCATCACACTCCTGCATGCAGGTACCATCCCGGTATATTACTGCTGACACTTCCAATATACCTTTCAGTGGGGATTCATCGTTAGAAGGAATGGTATTAATACCCGGGGGTGTTTTTGAAATGGGTGCCGATAACGATCAGGCCAGTCCCGATGAATATCCCAAGCATAAGGTACAGGTGTCTCCTTTTTATATGGATATTACTGAGGTGACCAATGCTCAGTTTAGAAAATTTGTGGAAGCCACCGGGTATGTGACAACCGCAGAACGGGCACCCGATTGGGAAGAAATCAAAAAGTCATTGCCCCCCGGCACACCCAAGCCGCCAGATAGTGTGCTGGTACCGGCATCGCTCGTATTTAAGCCCTCTGACGGTCCTGTTGATTTAAACGATTATAGCCAATGGTGGACATGGAAGAAAGGTGCCAATTGGCGTCAGCCCGAAGGACCGGGAAGCTCTATCGAGGGTAAAGATGATTATCCGGTAGTACACATAAGCTGGGAAGATGCGCAAGCTTACTGTAAGTGGGCAGGCAAGCGGCTGCCTACCGAGGCAGAGTGGGAGTTCGCAGCACGTGGGGGACTTATTAATAATATCTATCCCTGGGGTAATGAGCATGTGAACCAGGGTAAACCTAAAGCTAATACTTGGGAGGGGAAGTTCCCATATTTAAATGAACAGAAAGACGGTTATGTTAAACTAGCACCCGTAAAATCTTATCCTCCCAATGGATACGGCCTCTATGATATGGCTGGTAATGTATGGGAGTGGTGTAGCGATTTATATCATTACGACTACTACAAACAGTTAGAGGGAAAACTTACTGTAGATCCCAAAGGCCCCGATTCTTCTTATGATCCGCAAGAGCCCTATACACTCAAAAGAAGTTTGAGAGGGGGGAGCTTCTTATGTAACGACTCTTATTGCAGCGGATATCGAGTTGCACGTCGGATGAAGAGCAGTCCGGATACCGGATTGGAACACACAGGTTTTCGTTGTGTGAAAGACGTAAAATAAAAGTTAGGTTAGTATCGGGTAAAAATTCGCTACTACACAGACTAGGTATGTAGGGGAGGATATTTTTGGCAGCCAGACAGATATTTTGTTCTTTTGCTTCCTCAGTTTTAATAATATACAATTGTTTAATGATACAGATAGGCGGTAAACAGCTGTCTTTGAGGGATTTTGAGGAAATACTGCTACACAAAAAGCAGATTTCCATTGATCCGCAAGCGTTGGAGAAGGTTCAATCTTCTTTTGAGTTTCTCAAACAGTTTTCTGATCATAAACTTATATACGGCATTAATACAGGGTTTGGGCCGATGGCTCAATACAAAATTAGTAGCGAAAATACCCTGCAGCTTCAGTACAATCTCATTAGAAGTCATTCAAGTGGAGGCGGTGCCGTATTAAATCCGTTATTAGGGCGTGCTGTCATGATTACCCGCCTCAATAATTTTTTGCAAGGGTATTCCGGTGTAGTCCCAGACCTACCTATATTGCTGGCAGATATGATCAATGCCGATCTCATACCCTGTATTTACGAGCACGGAGGAGTAGGCGCAAGTGGCGATTTGGTACAACTGGCGCACCTTGCTTTAGGCGTGATAGGCGAGGGGGAAGTATGGTACCAAGGACAATTAATGCCGGCTGCACAGGGGTTTGAATTGGCAGGGTTAAAACCTTTGCAAATACATATACGAGAAGGCCTTGCGCTTATAAACGGAACTTCGGGAATGACGGGAGTAGGCCTGCTGAATATTATTCGTGCTCACCGCTTGGTGGAGTGGGCCATTGCATTGTCGGCTCTTACTAATGAGCTGATGGAAGTATACGATGATCATTTCTCCTACGAGCTCAATATCGTTAAGCATCACAAAGGACAGAATTATGTAGCGGAGGTTTTTCGGAACATTCTGAAAGACAGTAAGATGATTCGTAGCCGCTCTGAACACTTATATAATCCGGAGAATATTCAGCACGATGTGTTTGAAGACAAAGTGCAAGAGTATTATTCATTGCGCTGTGTGACTCAGGTGTTAGGACCGGTATATGATACACTATTACACGCTGAGGAGACAGTGGTGAATGAGCTGAATTCGGTGAACGATAATCCTGTGGTAGATGTAGCCAATCATAACATTTTTCATGGAGGCAATTTCCACGGCGATTATGTTTCATTCGAAATGGATAAGTTGAAAATAGCTATTACAAAGCTTACTATGCTTAGTGAGCGTCAATTGAATTATTTGCTCAATTCCAAGTTGAACCAAAAGTTTCCTCCTTTTGTGAACCTTGGTGTGTTGGGCTTCAACTTTGGTATGCAGGGAATACAGTTTACGGCTACATCGACAACTGCAGAAAGTCAGACGCTTTCTTATCCCATGTATGTACACAGTATTCCTAATAATAACGATAATCAAGATATCGTAAGCATGGGATTCAATGCAGCACAGCTTACCAAAAAAGTAATTGATAATGCATATGAAGTGCTGGCCATTCAAGCTATGACCTTGTTGCAGGGGGTGGACTATTTAAACTGTCAGGACTTAATGTCTTCAAAAACCCGGGCGCTCTATAATAGCCTCAGGAATATCTTTCCTAAATTTATTGAAGATAGTCCGATGTATAAAAGCCTTGCTAAAATGCGCAGTTGGTTGGAGGCAAATGCCGTATCTCAAATTTAGCGAAGGCGATTAGCTTGCATTGTAAAATCTCAACTTCAAAACTATAATATGAATTGTGCTTTAGTAACCGGAGGGTCGCGCGGTATTGGTAGTGCCATCTGTGTGAAGCTGGCAACCATGGGGTACCATGTGCTCATCAACTATAAAGGTAATCGAGAAAAAGCAGAAGCAACACTCAAAGCAGTAAATGAGGCCGGTAGTAGTGGAGAACTGTTGCAATTCGATGTTGCCAATCGAGAAGAAGTGCAACGGGTGCTCACTGGATGGATAGAAGCCAATTCGGATAAGATAATTGAAGTGCTGGTCAATAATGCCGGTATTAAGGATGATGTATTGTTGATGTGGATGAAAGACGAGCAGTGGGATAATGTTCTAGACACGAGTCTCGGAGGATTTTTTAACGTTACCCGTATTGTTGTAAATAGCATGTTACGTCAACGTTATGGAAGAATTATCAATGTAGTGTCACTGAGCGGATTAAAAGGACTTGCCGGGCAAACCAATTACTCAGCAGCAAAAGGGGGTATCATAGCAGCTACAAAAGCACTTGCTCAAGAAGTGGGTAAGCGCAATATCACGGTTAACGCCGTAGCTCCGGGTTTTATTAAAACGGATATGACGGCTGATATAGATGAAGCACAGATGAAACAACTGATTCCTGTAAACCGCTTCGGCACTCCCGAAGAAGTAGCGCATGCAGTAGGATTTTTGGCAAGTAAGGAATCGGGATACATTACGGGGCATGTACTGTCTGTAAATGGTGGATTATACACCTAGCCATTAACAAGTGTTACCATTTCATTATTGCACTTCCCCATGTAAAACCGCTTCCAAAAGCCGCTAGGCAAACGAGATCGCCTTCTTTAATTTTTCCTTGTTCCCAAGCTTCACAAAGCGCAATAGGGATGGAAGCCGCTGTAGTATTGCCGTAATGCTGAATATTATTGAACATCTGGTCCTCTTTGAGGTTCAGCTTTTGCTGAATGTATTGGGAGATACGTAGATTAGCTTGATGGGTAATCAACAGGTTAATATCATTTTGTTGATAACCATTTGTCGCTAATGCCTCTTGAATGGCTTCAGGCATTTTGACTACAGCTTTTTTAAATACAGTCTGTCCGTCCATATAGGGATAAATATCTTCTCGCTCTACCAAGTCTTTATTTATAAAAAGATTGGCATAGGGATTATTTTCATCAACACGGGGTTTCCATTCTTTATTGTGTACGCCTGCATGGAAACCTGGATTAGGCATGCTGAGAAGTTCGGCTCCTTCGCCATCACTGTGCAGATGAGTGCTTAGTATGCCACGATTCTCTGATGGTGATGGTTGTAGGATGACGGCTCCCGCTCCATCGCCGAAAATTACCGATACGCTTCTACCTCTGGTGCTGAAGTCTAAGGCAAAAGAATGTACTTCAGCGCCAATCAGCAGTATGTTTTTATACATGCCTGTTTTGATAAATTGATCGGCCACACTCAACCCATATACAAACCCGCTACATTGGTTACGGATGTCCAGTGCTCCAATTTCTTTCAGGCCTAGCATACGTTGCACTAGTACACCACAGCCTGGGAAAAAATAATCGGGACTAAGAGTTGCAAATATGATAAAGTCGATATCGCTTTTTTGAATACCGGCACGCTCAATGGCTATTTCAGCCGCTTTTACGCCCAATATGGAAGTGGTTTCTTCAAATCGTTTTGCATAGTGTCGGGTTTGAATGCCTGTGCGTTCATGAATCCATTCATCCGAGGTATCCATTATTTTGGTAAGCTCGTGGTTGGTAACTACTTTTTCAGGAATATATTTTCCTATTCCGGCAATAATGGTGCGATTCATACTAACAGTTGTTAATGCAGCAAGTTAATAAATACTTCAATTTATTCTCATCTGAATCTAAGCTTTTTATGTTTGTCTAAGCTATATGTCGTTTTCGCTGGTGAATAGCCAGCTAATCAGCCCATTATCTCATAATGGAGCAAAATAGTTTCAATTAGGTCAACCTGTGTAAAAGTCGTACCTTTGCGCTCTTTTTAGAAGGAGGGATGATTTATTAAAATCCGCCCTATATCTTTTTCATTTATATAAAGAACACATGAACATACGTAATATCGCTATTATAGCTCACGTAGACCACGGTAAAACCACATTAGTAGATAAAATCCTTCACGCCACCAAAGTTTTCCGAGAAAATCAGGCTACCGGGGAATTAATTATGGATAACAACGATCTGGAACGCGAGCGAGGCATCACTATTTTTAGTAAGAATGCCGCCGTTACTTACAAGGGCGTAAAGATCAATGTGATTGATACACCGGGACACGCCGATTTCGGTGGTGAAGTGGAACGAGTATTGAAGATGGCCGATGGGGTGTTACTATTGGTAGATGCTTTTGAAGGGCCTATGCCTCAGACTCGTTTTGTATTACAAAAAGCTTTGTCTTTGGGGTTGAAGCCTATTGTTGTCATTAATAAGGTAGATAAACCCAACTGTCGCCCCGAAGAGGTGCACGATGCCGTTTTCGATTTGTTCTTCCACCTAGATGCAACAGAAGAGCAACTTGATTTTCCCACCTATTATGGGTCAGGTAAGCATGGATGGTTTAATGATTCCTTAACTGAGATCGACAATATTGAGCCTTTGATGGATGGCATAATTAAGCATGTACCACCGCCCAGCGTGCAAGAGGGCACCCTTCAATTACAAATCACCTCTTTAGATTATTCATCTTTCTTGGGACGTATCGCTATTGGAAAGGTAAGTCGTGGTGTTATCAAGGAAAATCAACAAGTAGCACTGGTTCAAGCCGATGGTAGTATCAGAAAGACCCGTGTAAAAGAGTTGTATGTGTTTGAAGGAATGGAAAAGAAAAAAGTAGCCGAAGTACCTGCAGGGGATCTTTGTGCTGTAGTAGGTATTGAAGATTTTAATATTGGTGATACCATTGCCGATGCGGAAAATCCGGAAGCACTGCCTGTGATAAGTGTGGATGAACCTACCATGAACATGACTTTCGGCATCAATAACTCTCCGTTTTTTGGCCGCGACGGTAAGTTTGTAACCAGTCGTCATTTGCGCGAAAGATTACTAAAAGAAACAGAACGAAATTTAGCTTTGCGTGTGGAAGAAACAGAAGGTGGAGAAAGTTTTCTGGTATACGGACGTGGCATTCTGCATCTGGGTGTATTAATTGAAACCATGCGTAGAGAAGGATACGAACTTACTGTAGGACAACCGCAGGTGATTACCAAAGAAATTGATGGCAAAAAATGTGAGCCATACGAAACCTTAGTGGTGGATGTGCCGGAGGAGTTTGCAAGCAAGGTAATTGATTTGGTAACTCGCAGAAAAGGAGAGCTGCTGGTAATGGAAACCAAAGGCGAAATGCAGCATCTGGAGTTTGATATCCCTGCTCGGGGGTTAATCGGATTACGTACTCAGATTTTAACTGCCACTACCGGCGAGGCTGTGATGGCTCACCGCTTTAGTGATTATAAACCCTGGAAAGGTCCTATTCCAGGAAGAAATAATGGCGTGTTGATTTCGAAAAATCAGGGTAAAACCACAACTTACTCCATTGATAAACTGCAGGATAGAGGGACTTTCTTTGTAGATCCGGGTGAGGAAGTGTATGCTGGTCAAATACTGGCAGAAAATGTTAAACCTGGTGATTTAGTTGTAAATGCCACAGAAGAAAAGAAGCTTACCAACCATAGAGCCAGCGGTAGTGACGATGCTACACGTATTGCACCAAAAACCTTAATGACGCTCGAGGAGTGTATGGAATATATTCAGCATGACGAGTGCATTGAAGTAACACCCAATTTTATTCGCATGCGTAAAGTGATATTAGATGAAACCGAGCGTAACAGACAGGCTAAGAAAATGGCTGCAGAAGCTTAGGTAAGTCACCTAAATCATATAAACCTCCCGGGCAACCGGGATTTTTTATTGTAACCTTTTAAGCCTATAGTTGTTACAATAATAGTTGTATTGGAAACGTACTACGTGTATGTTCCATTCTAATGAATTTCGATTATTAAAGATCTAATTCTAACTTTGCATCATGATTAAGCGATTGGTCCTTTTCCTAGCCTTCCTTATTACACAATACACAGTGCTATTAGCACAATGCTCTATCTGTACAAAAACCGCACAGCAACTGGGTGAGGGACCGGCCCGGGGAATGAATACGGGCATTATTTATCTTGCATTTTTGCCTTTAATAGTAATGACTATTATTGGAATCCGTTGGTGGAAAAATGAAAAGGCTAAGAGTGAATCGTTTAAATAACCACATTGCAGTAATCTATAATAGCTTATTATTTTAACACAAATCAATTTTTTGGCATGATTTGTGTTTATTAATTATTAGAAATGTATTTTTGCTTAGAACCTAAGAGTTGAAGGGATAAAGCAAAAACGTTTTTTTGATTACTTTAACAAATGCACAAAAATAAAGTCTTTACTATAGCGTTATTATAATAGAGACAAACATAAGATAGTCAATTTTCTCATAAGCAGTTAGTTTTGGTTGCGACCCCTGTTTCTACAGGGGTTTATTTTTGGGCTGATATTTTCAGACTAATAAGTAATCCCAAAATAGCTCCTGCTGCATCTGCTACCACATCCCATCCATCGTAACTTCTGTAAGGTATAAAATGTTTTTGCACGAGTTCTAGGATATATCCCAGGAATATTCCCGCAAGAGTAATCCATACAAGCTTTTTACGAAAAAGGGCCTTAGGTTTATTGCTGATAGCTCGCCCCCAGAAAATCACAAAGAGAGCAAAGAGTATAAAGTGGATATATTTATCTATGTATGGAATGCTAAAAAGAGATGAACTCTCAGGCTCAGAGGAGCCCGGTATGCACAATAGCGTTACGATAATGGCCGACCACAAAAGGGGCGGCCAGTGACTATTCAATATTTTTTTCAAAACTTGGTATTGTAGTAGAATTATCCTGTAATAGCTTCATAAGCTGCCGCATCAAGTAAACTATCCACATCTGCGGGGTTATCTACTGTCATTTTGATCATCCAGCCTTCGCCATAGGGGTCGGTATTTACCAGTTCAGGTGCATTAGCAAGCGCCGGATTTAATTCGGTAATTGTTCCGCTTACCGGCAGATACAAGTCCGAAACTGTTTTTACAGCTTCCACCGTGCCGAACACATCATTTGCATTCAGTTTCTTACCTACGGTTTCAACTTCTACAAATACAATATCTCCCAGCTCTCTTTGAGCAAAATCGGTAATACCCACTGTGGCGATATTGCCTTCCAATCTAATCCATTCGTGGTCTTTCGTGTAGCGCAGTGTATCAGGATAACTCATAGCTTGATATGATTTTGAGGTACAAATATGGCTAAATCCCTTTAATATTTCCCGAAAATAAAAATATTTTTTTCACACCTGAAGTTGTCGGTATAAGTGTTTAGAAAATAATAAAGTGTAATGCTTGATGTGAGCTTTCTCGTGAAAAATAAAAACTCCATTACCATTTATGCTGACTTCTTTTGCGTTCGTCGGTTGTTTTATGCCGTTCACCGCTAAGTGCTTTTTGTCGATAGCGCTCAGAGATAGTTTTGTTTAAAAATAAAGCTGTACAACACAATTGTTTCACAGGGATTTACTCCCGTTTTCCGATAATGAGCAATGGGTTGTACCTCTGAGAAAATCTAAAAAGGACATCGATGAAACAGTTAATTGCGCTTCTTACTACTTATGTTTTTTGTACAACAGTAAATGCTCAAGTGATTTCAGGAACCATTACTGATACTGAACTTAAGCCTTTATCTAAAGCCTCAGTATCTTTATTGAAAGCGGAAGACTCTTCTCTAGTCAAATTAAGCGTAGCCGACGATAAAGGAAGCTATCGCTTTGAAGATATTCGTCCGGGCAATTATTTATTGCAGGTAACAAGTATAGGTTATATACCTACATATTCAGATAGATTTAGTTTGCAGCATACGACAGTGAAAGATCTCATCATGGAGAAAATCAACACACAACTTGCCGGCGTAGTTGTTACAGCCAAAAAACCTCCTGTAGAAGTAAAAGCCGGAAAGACGGTGGTAAACGTAGATGCTTCTCCTACCAATGCCGGCTTAAACGTATTAGAGATCTTAGAGAAATCGCCTGGAGTTTCTGTGGATGCCGATGGGAATATCAGTTTAAAGGGAAAAGGCGGAGTATTGGTATTGATTGACGGTAAACCTACTTATCTGAGCGGCACACAGCTAGCATCCCTGCTGAAAAGTATTCAATCTAGTAATCTGAATCAAATAGAAATTATGACCACGCCTCCTGCAAAATACGACGCGGAGGGAAATACAGGCATTATCAATATTAAAACCAAGAAAGGCTCCATTAAAGGAGTGAATGGAAATGTAGATCTCAATTACGCTCAAGGCTTGTATCCAAAATATAATGGAGGCGCTAATATCAATTATAGGAATAATAAATGGAATCTCTTCGGAAGCTATAACGGAGGAACCTGGGAAGGGCTTAGTACATTGGATTTATATAGAAGATTTTATAGTGATAACATTCAGAACGGGGCTTCTGCACAGTTTACATACAGGCATAACAAAAGTTATTGGCACAATGCAAAAGTAGGTGCTGATTACTATTTCAGCGATAAGGATGTAGTAGGAGTGGTGGTTACCGGTAGCGACAGCAAATGGAGAAGCTGGCAAAATACTACATCTCATCTAAAGGATGCAAGCGATATTACTACCACCACCTTTATTTCTGATGCTTACAATGCAGTATCCTTCTCCAATATCAATACCAACGTCAACTATAAACACACTTTTGATTCTTCGGGTAGAGAAATCACTGTGGATTTGGATTATGGATATTATAAGAATAATGGTGATAACCTGCTAACAACCGAAATTTATAATCCTGATAATACTAAAATCGGTAATACTATCTTGCTTGATGGCGATTTCCCCTCCTTTATAAAAATCCGTAGTGGTAAAATTGATTATTTACATCCTTTTACAAAAGATCTAAAGTTAGAAGCAGGTATTAAAAGTAGTTATGTGAATACTAACAACGAGGTTATTTATCGCCGCGATACTAGCACCGGTTGGTGGCCCGATGTATCCCGTTCTAATCATTTCATCTATAAGGAAAATATAAATGCTGCTTACGGTATTTTGTCCGCTACAGTGAAGAAATGGGAGCTCACTGCAGGTTTACGTCTTGAAAATACCATAGCTAGAGGTACGCAGATAAAAAATGACTCCAGCTTTAAAAGAAATTATACCAATCTGTTTCCCAATGTGGGGGTAACTTATGCGGTAAACGATAAAAATCAGCTGAGCCTTGCATACAGTAGAAGAATTAGAAGGCCTAATTATGAAGACCTGAATCCTTTTGTTTTCTTTCTAGATTCCCTTACTTACGGCCAAGGTAACCCTTATCTGCAGCCGCAGTTTTCGAATAATGTGGAGCTGAGCCATACATTTAACCGCTTTTTAACCACTACTATTAATTACACACTCACCAATAATATCATTACCGAAATTCTGCAACAGGATAATGAAAAGAAGACTGCATTTCAGGTGAAAGACAACATCAGTAAAATGCGTCAGTGGGGCATTACTATTACTGCCAATAAGCAAGTGAAAAAATGGTGGATGGCTAATGTCTATGCCAATCTTTATAACAATAAATATAATGGTATTTACAACAATGGTTCTGTAAATATTCCTGTGGAGGTAAATGTTACCGGTTTTATGGGTAATATGAGCAACACCTTTACGTTTGCTAAAACTTGGATGGCAGAGCTGAGCGGTTGGTATGCGTATCGCTTATCGGAAGGATTGCTTATCGGTACTTCTATGGGTAGCCTAAACATGGCCGTGGCGAAACAGATATTGAATAAAAAAGGTACTATTAAGGCCGGCGTAAGAGATATATTCAGAACGAGCAATTTTAATGGATTTACCCGCTATGCCGATGTAAACATCGATATCAGAAATAGCCGTAAAATGGATAACCCGGTATTTAACGTATCCTTTGTATATAAGTTTGGTAAAAATGGAATTTCTCAGGCACGGAATCGTACAGGTAGTGCCGGAGAAGAGCAAAACCGCATAAAATCAGGAGCTGGAGAATAACGGCTGCAACCATCGGGAGGAGTAAGGTCTTAGTTTTGTTGGTTTTGTAAAAGTTGCCGACTAATGTTGGCAACTTTTTTGCTTTAGTATAAATATGAAATGGCTGGTTTTATTTTTTACTGTAGCAGTAGTACTGGTGTATGGTTGTCATACTAGTCGGAACTCTAAAGGGGAGCAGCCAGAGCAGGCTGCAAGTGCAGTAGATACGTTGGATATCGCGGATAGCACCGAAGTTATAGACACTAGTGTTGCTATATTACCCATTGAGGAAATAATTAGTGAGACGGTTGCGGCGAATAATCTACCCGCACATATACATAAGACGATTAAAAGTAACTCACAATCAGTTCGTATTCATTTAATTGATGTGCAACCTGGACTCTTGAAAATTAATGTGCGGCATCGTAATGAGTATGGAAACATACGGGTAAATCAAATCGTAATGCCGGACGGGAGTGCGGATGGCCCCTTTGGACAGGAGGTGGAATTTAATGCTACCCAGAAGGGCAATTATGTTATTGTAGTGGGTAAAAGTAATATGGCATCAGGAAGCCCGATGGGGGATGTGTATATCACTATACAATAAACAGCTTCATTTACTAGCCTTTACAGTTCTATCCTTGAATTATCTGTTTAAGGAATTAAATTATTATTTCACTAAAAATAGTTCCTATGGAGAACCACAATAACGATAAAAAGAAAAAAGACGATAAGGATATTACGCCTATCAAGCCCGATCCTGAAACGCTGGATACTACCGATCCTCAGAATGCGATGAAAGGTCCTGTTTCTACCTTGGGGCGTAGAGGAGGCAAAATCATGGAAAGTAATATCAGTAAGGAAGAGGCCGATAAAAAGCACAGAGATAATCTCTAACTGAATTAGAGACATTACAACGGAGATAGCACCTTCTCTGTCCTATATCAGTGAGTGTACTCACTGGTAAGACTGCTTATATTTGATTTAAATTAAAGAAGGGAGCGCTTATTAGAAGTCGTTTTCATCAAAGTACAGTAATACGTGATCTTTGATGAAGTTTTCTTGGTCAACTGGGTTCATATTGGCCATAGGTTTGAGTTGACGGTAATGGGGCCAGCCGTCTTTATCTACTTTTTCTAATTCATAGTAACCGCTGGGGGCTAACACACGGCATACAGCAATATGCATGAGATCCTGTTTCTGTTCTTTGGTGAATCGGCGTTTAATGACGCCCAGTTCTTGTATACCGATAAGAAACAGAATAGTTTCTAGGTCCGGTTTTTTACCAAAACGTTCGGTCAGTTTCGCTTCCAGTTGCCACCATCTTACCTGCAGATCATCCTTTTCAAACATGGTGCAAAGGTAACAGTTTTACTTTGTGATGAGGAAACAACAGCGCTTTAGCTTTCCTTCAAAGTCAAAAGGCGTTGTTTGTCGGGTAATATCTTTTATAGTAGCCGCTTGAATGTTAGCGGTGTCCAATACAAATTTGGTGTAATTATTACTGAAATACAAAAGTCCATTTGGGGTGAGCGCTTTGAGACAATCATTCACCAGTTGTACATGATCCCGCTGTATATCTAGAATCGTATCGGTTTTTTTACTGTTACTAAATGTGGGAGGGTCCAGTACAATAATATCGTAGGAGGCCGGCTTTAAGTTTTTAATGTATTGCACGGCATCGGCAACTACAAAAGCGTATTTATCGCCTTCATTAAAATGGTTGAGTTGCATATTTCTTCGGGCCCAGTGGGTATAGGTATTGGAAAGATCTACTGTAGTTACTTGCGTAGCCCCTCCGGCTGCTGCATACACCGAAAAGGAGCCTGTATAGGCAAAAATATTAAGTACACGTTTGCCGTGAGCCTGTTCCATTACCATTTTCCGTGTAATGCGATGGTCTAAAAACAACCCAGTATCTAAGTAATCACTAAGGTTGATAATAAATTGCAGGTTATTTTCCCTAACGACAAATTCATTTTTGGTATTGCCTGTTTTTTGATATTGTCCTTCGCGGCCGGGCTTACGCTGCCGAAGTTTTATAAATATGCTTTCGAGCGGTATGCCTATTATTTCAGACATGACTTTCATGCTTTCCTTTACCCAAAGCTGATGTTGTTCTTCCGTAAGATTATGCCTTCTTTTATATTCAGAAGCGTATAATCGATCTTCATACTTTTCAATAATGAAGGGGAATTCAGGTAAATCATGATCATAAATCCTGAAGCAGGAAACATTTTGCTTTCTTGCGATCTTTTGTAAATGCTTGAAAACCTTTGTTAACCGGTTTCTAAACATTTCAAATTTATTCACATCGCTCATCAAGTGTATTTTTTTGCGAATTTAGCAGTTGCCGGCTAGTTATTGGCAGCAAATGCTCTTTTTTGAACATTCTTCATTGCTGAATTTTAAAATTTCCAAACCATTCAATACGCCATTACCGATATTGAAACTACGGGCGGTTATGCCGCTGCCAACGGAATTACCGAGATATGTATTATTGTGTTTGATGGAGAAAAGGTGATAGACCGGTATGAAACACTCATCAATCCTGTGCATCGTATTCCCTCGTATATTCAGGCCATGACCGGCATTACCGACGAAATGGTAGCAGATGCTCCTTTGTTTGAAGAGGTGGCGGAGGATATTTATGAGATTTTAAAAGACCGAATATTCGTTGCGCACAATGTAAATTTTGATTACTCCTTTATCAGGAGTCAACTCAGATATTGTGGTTATGAATATGATGCGCAAAAATTATGTACTGTTAGATTGAGCCGCAAAATAATTCCCGGCTTGCGGTCGTATAGTTTGGGTAACCTGTGTCACAGTCTTGGTATTAGACATGTCAATCATCACCGTGCGGGAGGCGATGCCGAGGCCACTACAGCACTATTTCATCTTTTATTACAACGTGATACGGAAGGACATATTCTCAAAAGTCTGAAGCGGAACTCGAAGGAGCAAGTTTTGCCGCCACATGTGCCCAAGAGCGATTTCGAGCGCCTGCCTACTACACCGGGGGTATATTATTTTCATGATGAAAAAGGTAAGGTAGTCTATGTAGGTAAGGCTAAAAATATTCGCCATCGCGTGAGTAGTCACTTTAGTAACAACTCTACTGGTAGACAGAAGCAAAATTTTATGCGCTATGTACATCGTATTAGTTTTGAAGAATGCGGTACAGAGTTGATGGCTGCCATCAAAGAATCGTCCGAGATTAAACGTTTGTGGCCCAGATTTAATGCTTCTCAGAAAAAACGGGAAGACGTGTTTGGTATTGTATGTTATGCCGATCAGAACGGCTATCTGCGTTTAGCTGTAGACAAGGTAAATGGTCGAGCGGAAGTCATTAGTTCCTACCATCACTACGAAAATGCCAGTGCGGCGTTAAGACAGCTGGTGCAAGACTTTCATCTTTGTCCACGTCTTTGTTTTATAAAAGAACAGTTGTATGACGAACAGGCACACGCAGCGTATTGCAAAGGCGCCTGTGAAAAACTAGAGCCTGTGGAATCTTATAATGAGCGTGTTACACAGGCATTGGAAAAGTTAAAAGCGCAGCCTTCTTTTGCTATCATAGATAAAGGTATTACCGATGAGCAGCGGTCCTGCATTTTAGTATGGCAAGGCAAGTTTTATGGCATGGGATTTATTGCTTCTGATCTTGCAATTGAAACTCCCGAACAGTTCAAAGAGCTGGTGACGCCTTACAGAGAAAACAAGGTAATTACACATATGCTTTTTTCATATGCTAAACGATATCCCTCCAAAGTGAAGTTTTTCTAATTTTTGAAGCTATTTCGTAATCTTTTATTTAAACTTGTGACGCTTTTTTACTTCTAATTTTTTTTATTAAATGTAATATGAAAAAGATGCAATACTTGCTGCTGATGGTAGTCCTAGCATTGTTTGCCTTTCAGCCAGCTAAGAGAAAAAAAGTTATCTTCTTTGGCGATTCTATAACCCAGCAAGGAGCCCAACCCGGCGGTTATATTCCTAAAATCGACAGTTTGAGCAAACTAGAAGGACGTCAGGATGAGTTTGAGTGGGTAGGTAAGGGAATAGGCGGCAATCGCGTATATGATTTATTCTTCCGCTTTCAGGAAGATGTATTGGATCAGAAGCCTGATATTGTAGTGGTATACATCGGTATAAACGATGTATGGCATAAAACCACTAGTGGTACAGGTACTGAGTTTAAAAAATTTGGAGCATTTTATGATAAGATGATTACCAAAATGAAGCAGGCAGGTATTCAGCCGGTAATCTGTACCCCATCCGTGATAGGCGAGTATAATGATGATACCAATTTGCAGGATGGCGATCTCAACTACTATTCTAAATGGATTCGTCAATATGCAGCAGCCAATAATATTCCGCTGGTAGATTTGCGCAAAGCTTTTATGGAATATTTGG
Organism: Niabella digestorum; assembly: GCF_036409055.1. Classification (NCBI taxonomy): domain Bacteria; kingdom Pseudomonadati; phylum Bacteroidota; class Chitinophagia; order Chitinophagales; family Chitinophagaceae; genus Niabella; species Niabella digestorum. Next base: position 397,849 of record NZ_JAZGLY010000001.1, read on the forward strand.
ACAAGCACAATCCTAAAAACGAAGAAAAAGGTATTTTGACTACCGACAGAGTGCATCTGAACAATCAGGGTAATTTGTTGGTGGCTCAAGAAATGTGGGCGGTTCTCAAAAAATTGAAATAAACATTTGCAACTACTGATACATAGCTATCCTTTAGCACACTGGATACTGCTGCTATTGGCTGCTTTTTTTATCGGATTGTCCAAAGCTGGACTGAAAGGGGTAGACATGCTAAATGTTACCCTTATGGCTATTGTTTTAGGCGGAAAGGCCTCCACAGGTGTGGTATTGCCCTTGCTATGTCTGGCCGATATCATGGCCGTAAAATATTATCATCGTCATGCACAGTGGCATCATTTCTGGAAATTGATTCCATGGATGGCTGTAGGAATATTAATAGGGGTGTATGTGGGTGGAGACATGAACGAGCAGCTATTTAAAAAAGTAATGGCTATTATTATTGTAGTAACCATTTTTCTTATGTTGTATCTCGAAATGCGCAATAAGACGGTGATGCCTTCCAATAAAGGGTTTGTGATAAGTATGGGGCTTATATCGGGATTTACCACTATGATTGGTAATTTGGCCGGAGCATTTGCTAATATTTATTTTTTGGCTATGCGTATGCCCAAGGAGCGGTTTATTGGAACTGCAGCATGGGTCTTCCTAGTAATCAATTTATTTAAGCTGCCATTTCAGGTGATTTTCTGGAAAAATATCACTTTAGCGTCCTTGCAAATCGATCTGCTTTTATTGCCGGCTCTAATAGGGGGTTTTGTCTTAGGTGTAAAATTGGTAAAGCAGATTAAAGATGATAGCTATCGAAAGTTAGTGATAGCGCTTACATTTATCGGAGCGTTGTTTATATTTCTAAAATAAAAAAGCATGTGAATGCATCACATGCTTTTGCTATATTGTTACTAAGGCTTTACTAAACGGCTTCTACTAAAAAGTAATTCTTCTTACCTTTTTGCAGAAGGAGATATTTATCGTGTAGAAGTCTTACGCTGTCTACAACGAATTGCACATCGTCGATCTTTCTTCGGTTGAGTTGTATGCCACCTCCCTGTATCAGCTTACGAGCTTCACTTTTACTGGAAGTGATTTTTGTTTCTGCAAGTAATGAAACAATATCTATGCCAGCATTAACTTTTTCTCTCTCGATCGTTGACTTTACGATACCTTCCATACCTTCCAAATCTTCAATAGTCATTTCCTCGGCGGGCTTGGTTTGGTTGGCAAAGAGTTTCTCAGTAGTTGCCAATGCCTTTTCATATTCCTCTTTCCCGTGTACAAAGGTGGTGATTTCTTTTGCCAGCGCTTTCTGCAGTACTCTTTTGGAAGGATCTGCATGATGCTGGCCAATGAGATCGTTGATGGTGGATTCGTCCAGGAAGGTGAAGATCTTAATCCAATTTTCTGCGTCCGTATCGCTGGCGTTTAGCCAAAACTGATAGAACTGGTAAGGTGATGTTCTTTCGGGATCCAACCATACATTGCCTTGTTCGGTTTTACCAAACTTGGTACCATCTGCTTTTTTAATCAGCGGGCAGGTAAATGCAAAAGCTTCTCCATGAATCTTGCGGCGGATGAATTCTGTACCGGTGGTAATATTGCCCCATTGGTCGCTTCCTCCCATCTGCAGTTTGCAGTTATGTTCCTTATAAAGATGGTAAAAATCGTATCCCTGCATGAGCTGGTAAGCAAATTCAGTATAGCTGATACCTGCATCTCCTTCAAAGCGTTTTTTCACGCTGTCTTTTGCCATCATATAATTTACGGTGATGTGCTTGCCCGCATCCCGCAAAAACTCTATGAATGAAATATTTTTAAACCAGTCGTAGTTATTCACCATGACGGCAGCATTGGGGTTTGCCGGGTCAAAGTCCAGGTATTTTTCCAATTGCTTTTTAATACCTGCAATGTTTTCGGCTAGCTGGTTCTCGGTAAGCAGTACGCGCTCTTCACTTTTCCCCGAAGGGTCGCCTATCATACCAGTGGCCCCACCAATAAGCACAATGGGCTTATGACCAGCTCGCTGAAAGTGAACGAGTAATAAAATAGGAACCAGACTGCCGATGTGCAGACTGGTAGCGGTAGGGTCAAACCCGATGTACCCTACGGTAGGTTCTTTTCTCAACTGTTCCTCTGTACCGGGGATCATATCCTGCACCATTCCCCGCCACTTTAATTCTTTTATCAGATCCATAACCGCAAAAATAGACTTTTAATTTGTTGAACGATAAACGAAAAAAAACTATAAAATGTTGATGATTTTATATTGTAGAAGTTTTTAATTTGATATTTTTGCTTTCAAGTAGTATAAATAAAATTTGGCTCAATAATTGCTAGTTCGCAGAATAAATTAACTACATAATCTGAGATATTGTTATTTTGCACTAGAGAGTAATGGCTAAGAGAGAATTGGCTTATATAAATTTGTTGTAAGAATCTTCTACCTGTGACAACCAAATTATTATCACTAACCAGAACTATTAAACTTCTTTTGATATCGGGGCTGATATTAGCCATGCAGTCTGTAAATGCACAGTTCCGTAAGTACTCCAATGAATTTTTGAATATTGGAGCGGGAGCGCGTGGCTTATCTATGGGTAGTGCTCAGGCAGCCTCCATAACGGACGGTGCTGCCGGATATTGGAACCCTGCAGGTCTCGTGCATGTGCAGAATATGACCCAGGTAAACCTGATGCACTCCGAGTATTTTGCGGGCATTGGTAAATACGATTATGCGAGCGTTGCATTACCCACCAATAACGAAAAACGTGTATTAGGAATTACGGGGCTGCGGTTTGCGGTAGACGATATCGCCAATACTTTGTTTTTGGTAAATCCTGATGGTTCTCTAGATTATAACAATATTCAGACGTTTTCTTCGGCTGATTATGCCTTCTTGCTGTCTTATGCGCAGAACTTAAGAAGAACGGAAGGGCAGATGATTAATTTTGGTGCCAATGCCAAAATCATTCATCGCAGTGTAGGAAAATTTGCAAAAGCTTGGGGCTTTGGTTTAGATGCAGGATTACAGATTTTTAAGGACAAGTGGCGTTTTGGGATAGTAGCAAAGGATGTAACCAGTACTTTCAATACTTGGTCGTTTAATTTTACCGATAAGGAAAAGGAGGTGCTATATCTTACCCAGAATGATATTCCTGTACGTTCAACAGAGTTAACATCGCCACGGTTAACGGTGGGTGCTTCCCGTATCTTTAACATAGGGAAAACTTCCACACTGCTTGCAGAAACTGATTTTGATATCACTTTTGATGGGCAAAGAAATACAGTCATCAGTGGTGATCCGATAAGTATTGATCCAAAACTGGGGTTAGAGTATAGCTATAAGAATATCCTCTTTGTACGAGGCGGTATCAACAATTTTCAAAAGGGGTTAGCAGATGGCGATACACTCAATCAAAAAAAGGTGTGGATTTACCAGCCCAGTGTGGGAGTTGGGTTCCGCATTAAGTCGGTGGTTGTAGATTATGCGTATGCTAATCTCGCCAACCAGTCTAACCCATTATTCACACATGTCTTTTCTTTAAGAGTTGATATCAGAAGAAGAGATAAATCTGTTGTTTTTTAATAAACGGATACGTTAATGAAGAAACTGCTATTGATACTATCTATTTTTTATTGGGGGTATGCTGCAGCGCAACCATTCAATAATGAATGGATTGATTATTCCAAAACTTATTATAAGTTTAAAGTAGGTGCAACAGGCTTGTATCGTATTCCTCAGTCTGTGCTTGCTGCTGCCAATCTGGGAAATGTGGATGTATCTCATTTTCAACTATGGAAAAACGGGCAGGAAGTGCCTATTTATACCTCCAATCAATCGGGACCATTGGCTACAGGTGGGTACATAGAGTTTTGGGGAGAAGTAAATGATGGTAAGGCCGATAAATCTTTATACCGTACACCCGAAGATCATATCAATGATAGTAAAAGTTTATTTACCGATACTGCTGCTTATTTTCTCACCGTAAATCCGACTGGCAATAATAAAAGATTTTTGCCTACACCAAACAGTATTCCATCGGGGGCAACTGCTGAACCGTATTTCATGCATACTGTGGGAATTTATCCCAATGAAACCATACATCTGGGACCTTATGGAGGAGATGTTGCCTCGGCTGCATATTCTTCATCGTATGAAGGAGGGGAGGGGTGGACTTCGAACGAAATTACCGAAACGAATAAAACAAGGAATTTTACGCTATCCAATATTTTCCCTTATAAAGGAACTGGTGCTCCGGATGCACAGATTAGAATGAATGTTGTGGGCAACAGTCCCAATAACCGTTTGGTACAGTTGAGGCTCAATAGCGCACAAGTATTTAATGCTACTTTAATTTCCTTTAACTATGCCAAACTTAGTACAAATATTCCTGTAGCCAATCTTACCGGTACTACGGAAACATTTTCGGTAACCAACGAAACTAACACCGCTAACAACAGAATTAAAGTAGCTTTTATAGAGCTTACATATCCTAGAATTTTTAATTTTGGAGGGGCTAGCAATTTTAAATTCAAACTCTCGTCCAGTTCTTCCGGAAAGTACCTTGAGATTACAGGTTTTAGTTATTCCGGAACTCCGGTATTATACGATTTCACCAATGGAAGACGCTATGAAGCTAATGTAGCAACTCCTTCGGTAGTCAAAGTATATACGCAACCCAGCAGTATGGAAGCCGAGCTGGTATTGGTAGATACAGAGGCTTCTAATGTAAAAACGATTAATAGTTTAGAGGTACGTCGATTTACCAATTATCTTGCTTCGGAAAATCAAGGAGATTATTTAATCATCACTCATAAGGCTATTTTAAATGCTTCAAATGGCTCTCAGCCTGTGGAAGAGTATAGAGCTTATCGTAGCTCTCCCGCAGGAGGAAGTTATAATGCCAAAGTATACATGATTGATGAGCTGACAGACCAGTTTGCATATGGTATCAAAAATAGCCCCCTTGCAGTACGAAATTTTATACGGTTCGCAAGAAACAGCTTTTCTTCTCCTATCAAGAATGTTTTTATAGCAGGGAAGGGGGTAAAGTATATATCGGCACGTCTCAACGAATCATCTCCTCTCATGGCAAGGTTAAATCTTGTACCCACATTTGGAGAACCGGGATCGGATGTGCTGTTAGCAGCAGAAGGTAGTAGCTCCATACCACTTACTCCAATAGGACGTATACCGGTAATAAACGGAGATGAATTAGCAATATATCTTGAAAAGGTAAAACAGTATGAGCAGCAGCTTATACCTGTTCCTGAGGTGACTCCTAGTATATGGAAGAAGAATGTAATACACATGGTAGGAGCTAACGAGCAAGCACTGATTGATCAGTTATATGCTTATTTGAACCTTGATAAAAGAGTAATCGAGGATACATTATTTGGAGCAATAGTTTCGGATTTTGTGAAGAGTCAAGTTCCTGGTGCTGAACAAACAGCCACAGAGAGGCTACGTGCGCTAATGAATACGGGCCTAGGATTACTTACTTATTTTGGGCATTCTGCTGCAACAACTTTGGTATTTAATATTGAAGACCCCCAACAATATTCCAACCAAGGAAAATATCCAATATTCAATATGTTGGGATGTAATGTAGGGGATGTTTTCATTTGGGATGAAAGTAGATTAAGTGTTATTAATACCATTGCAGAAAAATTTCTTTTCGCAAGGGAAAGAGGAAGTATTGCCATCATGGCAGGTAGTGCGCTGGGCAGAGTAGGCCCCCTACAGTTATACAATAGGGAATTTTATAGAGAGCTTACGCGTAATAGCTATGGAAAGACGTTGGGCGAGCTAATGCAAAAGACGGTAACTAATTCTTATGCAGCTGTCGGAGGAGAATCTGATATCTTCACACGCGTACAGAATGAGGTTTTTAATCTTAACGGAGACCCCGCTATTCGCTTGTATCAGTTTGACAAGCCTGATTATGCCATAGAAGATGCAATGGTTACTGTAACTCCTGCTGTAGTGTCGGTTACTGATCCCAGCTTTACCATAAAAGCGAAGATTGCAAATTTGGGTAAAGCCATTAATACTCCTGTAATTGTCGAGCTAAAAAGGACTTATCCCGATTTAACCGTGCAGCTAATTAGGAGAGATACATTAAGTGGTATTCGTTATATGGATTCGTTGACATATAGAATTGATATAGATCCGCTAAGGGATAAAGGGGCGAATAAATTTACGATTACTGTGGATCCAGATAATACCATTGACGAACTTTTCGAGAGTAACAATATTTGTATTAAGGATATATTTATCTATGAAGATGATATAAAGCCTATCTATCCATATAATTATTCAATAGTTAATCAGCAGAACATCACTTTCAGTGCTTCTACAGGTAATCCGTTTGCGCAACAAAGAAGCTATATAATGGAAATTGATACTACAATGCTCTTTAATTCTTCTTTTAAAGTTTCGCAAACTAAAACTTCTGCTGGTGGCGTTGTAGCATTTAGTCCGGGCATTACTTTTAGGGATAGTACAGCTTATTACTGGCGCGTAGCTGCTGTGCCTAATGCTCCGTCGGATGAGCCGGTGTGGAACAGTGCCTCATTCATCTATCTTCCGGGAAATCATACCGGATTTAATCAGTCGCATTATTACCAGTTCCAGAATGCGAGCTATCAAAACATGACATTACATGAATCTAGAACATTCATCTATGATAGCCTCAGGTCCGAGATAATGATTAAAACTGTATCCGTTGAACCTGGGACCGCTATCCCTATTTCCGATATATCCCTGCAGATAGATGGCATTATTGTTCAGCAAGGGGCACTCGCTGATATGAACGGTGTTAATCCAAATGAAAGATCTATACGATTCTATCTGATTGATAACCGAAACATGAAACCAGTGGAGAACCGCGATTTAGGCACCAGTGGTTTGTACGGTAGTTATCGCCCACTTCCCCGTACCTCAACAGCTCTTCCGTATTTCTTTCAATTTGACCTATCAACGCTGGAAGCCCGTAAAAAAGTAATGGATTTCCTCGACTCTATTCCGGACGGATTCTATGTAGGTGTATCTAATAATTATCGTAGACCATCCATATTACCTATGGTTTGGCAGGGTGATACGGCTGTTTTAGGTTCTGGGGTTTCGTTGTACCACAAGTTTAAACAGCTTGGCTTTACCTATATTGATTCTGTAACCTCACCCATCCCATATATTTTTATTTATCAGAAAGGTAATCCCGTACCGCTGACGCAGGCTATAGGTGGTACTGGTGTCTTACAAGCTTCGGCTACAGTATCGGTTAATGGCGTGCAGGGATCGATGACCTCTCCCATCTTCTCCCAAGCTGCTTCCTGGAATAAACTGCTGTGGGATGGGTATAGTAAAGAAACTCCTACTTCGGATAAGGCCACTTTGTCGGTCATCGGTATAGATAAAAACGGAGGGGAGACGGTGTTGATGCAAAATATTCCGGTGGCTCAGAAAGAGGTAGACATCTCTTCTATTAACGCGAATACTTACCCCGGATTAAAAATTGCAATAAATACCGAGGATCCCGAGGACAGAACACCTTATCAGTTAAAATACTGGAGGCTTTATGCAACTCCTGTGGCCGAAGGTGCTGTAGCGCCCAATCTGTACTTCTCCGCTAAAGATACATTAGAGGCCGGAGAACCATTACAATTAGGGCTCGCATTCAAGAACATTAGTGCAAGCAATTTCGATAGTATTGCTGTAAAACTTACTGTGAGAGATCAGAATAATATCGAACGTGTTATCCCTGTACCTAAAGTAAGGCCATTAGTGGCAGGCGATACGTTACAGGTAAATATTCCCATAGATACACGTTCCTTTGTAGGTAATAATTTAGTGTTCTTAGAACTGAATCCTGAAGGCAATGACCATCAACCCGAGCAATATCAGTTTAATAACTTCATAAATCACAGTTTCTTTGTACGTAGCGATACCATCAATCCTTATTTGGATGTTACATTTGATGGTATACATATACTTAACCGAGACATCGTATCGAGCAAACCCGATATATTGATGAAGCTTACTGATGATGCGAAGTACTTATTGTTGGATAATCCGGAGTTGATAAAAGTGCAATTGAAGTTCCCTAACGGGCTGCTTCGTGATTATCAGTTCGACAACGATACTCTTATCTTTACGCCTCCATCGCCCAATGATGCGAAGAACATGGCTATAATTAACTTTAAACCGCATCTGTTGGAAGATGGAGAGTATGAGTTAATTGTGAGTGCTAAGGACCAAAGTGGTAATTATGCAGGTGTTCTTAATTACAGAGTAGCATTTCAGGTGATCAATAAACCCATGATCTCCAATTTGCTGAACTATCCTAATCCCTTTACGACTTCAACAGCCTTTGTCTTTACATTGACGGGCTCAGAGGTTCCGCAGAATATTCGTATTCAAATCCTGACGATTACAGGCAAGATTGTACGCGAGATTACCAAAGAGGAATTGGGGCCTTTACGCATCGGTAGAAATATCACCGAGTTTAAGTGGGATGGAACTGATCAGTATGGTCAGAAATTGGCAAACGGCGTGTATTTATATCGAGTGTTAACCAATCATCATGGTAAATCTTTGGACAAGTATAAAGCGAACGGAGATAATACCGATAAATACTTTAACAAAGGATATGGTAAGATGGTCCTGATTCGATAGCAACCTTAGATGTAGCGTTTGAGGTGTTGCAGTAATCTTATAGGACGAGAAAGTACATACATCCATTTGGGTTGTTGCTGAGCATTGGTTGTGTCGTTATAATTAGGCGTGAGTATGTATTTTACCACCGCTTTTACGAGTTTTATTTTTTCAAATAAGCCGGATCGTAACCGATACGCTACTTTAATGATGGCGCTTAAGGGTACGCGACCGGCTTCTTTCTTTTTAAGCAACCATTGAATAATTTGCTCTCCCTGCTGTGTTATAAAACGCGTGTCAGGATAAGCAGGATATTCTGTAGCCTGAACACTAAAAAGTTTTTCGATTATATAGGCATTCAGACTGTAATAACCGCTTAATAGCTGCGGAAGGCGGTAACAGGTGCTTTGCTTACATTTCTGAGTGAGAAGAGCTATATCTATCATGCACCGGAGCGTGGGATAACGGTCAACCAGACCGTGATTAACAGTAAGTAAAGGGAGATACTCGCACAAGGAGAGGTCTTTTCCTACTTGCCATGATGGGCCGAATAGATCGTTAAAGGAAATGTTAGTAGCCAGGTAGGAACCTACCGGTTTATAATGAAATTCATACAAGAAAAAACCTTCTGGGCTGTCATCATAGCAAATCACATCTTTCTGATGCTTTAGGTACTTCTCTTCAGAGTCTTCGAATAATGTTGCTCCTTCTACTTTGTAGCCGGCAGTCTTGAGCATTGCAACTAGGCGGGGAATATCTTCTTCGTTTACGATAAAATCAATATCACTGAATTCACGAAGCGAAAGATGATTGTATAGTTGTTGTGATAAATGGATGCCTTTATATACCTGAATAGGTATTTGATGTTGTTGCATTAATGCGACCAACTGATGGGCTTTTTGTTGACAACGAAAAGCGCGAACACTATGGTTCAAATATGCCTGTTTGAGTTGCTCTTTGAACTTGAGGTCTAAACTTTGAAGAGGAAGGGTTGTTTCGTATACGATATATCTTATCCGGTGTACTTTGGCAAGATGGTACACTTCATCCCAATCGAGGGTATGGGCATGAACGAACTGCTCCAATGCCGACAGATCTTCAGTTTTTAGAAATACCCTGCAGCATAGCATTAACATTGCTATCTCATTACCATATTTTTTTTGTATGTCACTGATGGCAATCATAATTGCTGCATGTTATAAAGCCGGGTAAATGCTCCGTTTTTATTAACGAGCTCATCAAATGTACCTTCTTCAATAATACGACCTTCATCCATCACATAGAGATAATCTGCAATTTTCAGATTATATAAACGATGTGTGATAAGGATAACCATCTTATCTTTTGCCAGATTTTTTATCTGCGTAAAAATCTCAAACTCTGCCTGAGCATCCAATGCACTGGTGGGTTCATCCAGTACGATTAATGAAGCATCATCTCTGTAAAAAACACGGGCCAGTGCCAGCTTTTGCCATTGTCCTCCGCTTAATTGTTCGCTCTCATGGAATGTGCGTCCCATGCGTGTCTGATAGCCTTTTGATAATTTACTGATGAATTTATCAGCCCCGGATAATACGGCAGCGTTCTTTACATCGTCGATTGTCTTTTGTGTAGCTGAAGCACCTAAAACAATGTTTTCTTCTACTGTAAAGAAATATTTTTCGAAATCTTGGAATAAAAATACCGTATGTTGTCGGTAGGAAGGGATATCAATATCTTGGAGTTCGGTATTGCCAAAGTGTATAGTGCCCGATTTCTGTTCGTAAAGTCGGGCTAGAATTTTGATCAAGGTAGATTTTCCAGAACCATTTTCTCCTACAATAGCGATGATTTGTCCCTTGTTACAAGTGAGGGAAACGTTTTGCAACACTTCTCTACCATCAGGCGTATAACGGAAACTTATATTACTTACAGAGAGATTATTATCGGTAGAGGGGAAGGGTAATGTGTGATGGTTGTTGTTTATGATTTTAATATCTAGGAAGGCGAACAAGTCCTGTAAGAAAATACGTTGTTGTAAGATCTGAACAACGGATTGTAAAAAATTTTTGGAATTGTTCTGTAAACTTTGAAACCCTTGTATGTAAATCACAAATAGGCCGAGTGTTATAGCACCAGCTACAGCTTCTTTAGCAAGTAATGCAAAGATTATAGCCATGGCCACAATCTCTGCTGATTCAGCAATAAGGCTGTAACGCGTAAGGCGTTTGTGGAGTTGTTGTTTTTGTAAGCGGATATAGTGGCGAATATTGATAAACTTCTCAATGAAAAACTTACCAAAGTTGAAAACACGTACTTCTTTTGCAGGGCTTACTCCCGTTAAGGTGTAATGCAGATAATTAGCTTCTCTTTCTAGGGGTGCAAGTTTTCTTTCTTGCTGCATAGTGGCAATGCCAAAATACCATTTAATAATGGCCAAGGGTAGCGAAAAAGCAATAAATAAAATAGCAAAATAGGATTGTACACTAATAAATAAAAGCAAGAGGAACAAAAGCGCAAATCCCGATGTAATAAAGGTGTTGTAGCTGGTCAAAAGCATACTTGCTCGATATAGAGATTGTTGTTGTGCTAGATGCAGGCTATCATGATAATCGGGATTTTCATAATAATTATAATCTACTTGTACAGCTTTATCAAGAACCTTTTGCGACAAGAAATCTGTGAGTTTTAATTGAAAAATTGTGGAGACATAAGTAGCGCATTGTTGGGTGACAGCAAGTAACAGTTGCGCTCCAAGGAATAATATAATTGCGGGTAGTATTTCGGAAAAGGGAAGCTTGGCGGTAACTTTTTCTACTAATGTTTTTATAAAATATAATGATATCACAGGTAAAAAAGCCTGCAGTATATGCAATGCAAAACTGAGTATTGCAAGACGTTTACTGGCTTGCCATAGCAGTAATAAAGAGCGTTGAATATTTTTTTTCAGCTCTTTAAGGTTAAAGTTTTTATAAGTAATGGTCATCTGTTTTTGTAGATACTTTGTATGATGTACTCTTCAGGATTACAAAAACCTGTAATCATTCTTCCTCCTGCCATGGTCCAGGCATGGGCCTGTATTTCATTTTTTGCTATGTCTTTTTTAAAACCTATGAATATTAGATAAGGAATATTATAAAGATTGCATAATAACTTAGCTTGATATGCCTGATGCCTGCATACATTTTTCCAGGGAATATATTTGGAGACGATATGGATGGCTTTGGCGATATCATTGATTTTTGTATGGGTTTTTTCATCAGCAGCAATGGACGATGATACGGTATTTTTCGCACTATTTTCAGTCAAAGCTAATCTTTCTCCGAATCGGGCATATCGATTGAAAAAGGCAAAAAGAAAACCGGTATACAGCGAAAAAACAAATGTCTGTAATATCATTATTTTCAACTGAGGCCTTAATCTCGCAAATGTTTTTATTTTATTTATCATGCCTCCACTACCAGCTTTTTTTCTATAAAAGTGCGGATGATATTATGCACTGCTTGGGAACACTCTTCTGTCGATATATCGTACTCGGCTTCCAGTTGCTGGATGATGTCCTCGACCGGAGTATTGTTTTCAATACCTTTCAGGATTTTATAAGAAGTCTCGTTGAGCGAAAAATATTCGTTTGTAGCACTGTTAAAGGCTACACCTTCTTCACCCAGCTGGGTTACTAAAACATCTTTGGCATTGAATTGATAACTCATAGATACAAAAATATTAAATGAGTAACGGGTTTTAAAATAATTGTTTTCGGGTTCGTATTAATCAAAATGCATCTGTAGAAATAAACCAAAATGTATCGCCTTCAGGAGGCACTGTATTTGAAAGGGGGACGTATAGGGCTGGGCCAAATAGGTTTGCCACGCTGCCGAAAGCTTTTGCACATCAATACAAGAGGTTGCGGCAGCACTTTTTGAGAGCAATGCTATAGCCTCAGTGATCTCGTGCTGCTGAGCTTTTACACGATATAGGATATCTGAACTTTGTAATCCCTTTTTCTTTTCAAAGAGTACGCTGTCCGGTATCCGCCCTTTCATCATGCGTTTTACCAGCATGCGATTGTTGTGATGCTCGTCAAAAAAGGCTTCATTGGGTAGGCTGAAAAAGAATTCCATCACATCTTGGTCTGCACAAGGGTCGCGCATTTCCACTCCGTAAAAATGATTGTGTGCTGCTCCGAACAAACTGCGTATTTGGTAAAGTGATACGAACTGTTCTTTAAGTTCGTTAATGTCTTTTATGTTAAGCTGAAAGCTTTTTTGATTTGTCTGAATGTCCTCCAGTATCTGATATTTTTGCAGTAGCTGCTCATTGGCAAATATCATTGTAACATAATCAGCAAGGTCATTATGAGCGCGTTTGCGCTTTTCAAAATATTGAGGATATAGTGTTTTTACTATGGGCTTGGCTATATGAGATTTCAGGTATCTGAAAGGATGTTGCAGTACCTGTTTCCATTGTAAAGGTAATAATTGAGGACGTCCTTTGAAAGAAATACTGCCGTTTCCCCCCTCACCAGTTAATAGAACGCCAAAGCCTTTTTGTGAAGCTGTGCGAAAAATATCCTGTATCCAATATGCATTAAAGGCTCCATGAATAGGAGCATCGTATATTTTTAACACATCTATCATTCCTTGCAGAATGCTGTAATTGGCGGAATTCAACAATATCGGGTTGATATTACCGGCTGCTTTTACTGTTTCCAGGATAAGAGGCGTTTCATCCAGTATTTGTTTCTCTGCTATATCGATACCTTGTAGCTCTTTCTGAAAAAGAGGCACATGACTGAAGGTGGTAAGAGGTATGTTTTTTTGCTGGAGTAAGCGTGCTGCAATGTAACTTACTGCCGAGCTATCCAGTCCTCCACTAAGCATGGAGGCTATCGGTTTGGGACTCTTTAATCTTACAGCTACTGCATGAGAAAAAATGTCATACATCTCCTCTGCATAGTCCTGTTTATTCTTGTATATCCTAATTGAAGTATGCTGTGGGTACCAATACCTGTTTAGGGTAACTTTACTATCTTTTTTTAAAGTTAACGTATGAGCAAGGGGAATTGTGTGAATGCCTTTAAAGAATGTTTGGTGATTCGCTTCCAAGTGATCCCATAGGGTGAGCATCCGCAACCAATACTCTTCGTTCAGTTGCTTTTGATAGGAGGGGAGTGTCAGCAAGTTTTTAAGGGATGAGCTGAAATAAAACCCCGTAGCATCCTGATAGTAATACAGCGCTGTATAGCCCATCGGATCTCTGGCTATAAATAGTTCTTGTGTTTCATAGTTCCACACAGCAAAACTCCAATCACCTCTTAGTTCATTTACACAGTCTTTTCCCCATTTGAGGAAGGACTGCCACATAAGGTACTCAGAGGTATAGCCATCGGATATCTCAATTCCCAATTTTCGACATAAGGCTGGGCTATTGTCTATTCTGCCCTGTGCTGTAAATAGAAAAGTAGCATTCAAAAAAATAGATGCTTCTTGCGAATCTGTAATATGCGGCAGTGTTCGAATATGCCCTACTCCGGTATTATTATGAATGCGCTGATTATATGCTCCCTGTGACAGTACTGCCAAAGTTGTGCACATCCGCTCAAGTGTGTTTGCAACGGATTTACCAGGTTCAAATAACCAACATCCGAAGATCAGACTCATGACTGGGATTAAAATAAATATCGGTATGGTAATGGCAAAAAAAAAGCAGAGAAATTCTCTGCTAATAAGTTTTTATTATAAGCTACAACCTCAAGCTTTCAACTGTTCTTAGCTAGTTAATTCTTCTAAACTGGCAGCATCACCTCCTGCACTTCCACCGGCATTGATTTCAAGCTCTGTAACTTCTGGTAAAATCCATTGTTTTTTAGTTTCCATAATACTTTTTGATTTAATGATTAATACTTTTTGTTAATAACAAAGGATAATAGGTTTGTGTTTCTATTGAGCCGCAAGATAACTAATTATCATTATTATTCAAAATATTCTTTATAATTTGTGGTAATGTATCAAAAGTGTCGTGATTTAATGGTCTGGTAATTAATAAGTTGGGTACTGTTTGTAGTATCTGGCTAATTAATAAAAACTGCTGTTTATGCATTTGAAAGGCAGGAATCCAATGTCGTCGGTATACATTGTCGGCCAATGCTTTAAAGGCATCTGTGCTTTTAATTTTCAGTGTTTGAATTTGCGGATAGGCGTCTTTCTGCATAAAAATAATACGTTCTACTTCTGCCGGGGTATCTGCAAATTGGCTATGGAACAAAAAGCCATATTTATCTTTTTCTCCATCATATATAATTTGTTTTTCATCAATATTGAGCATCTTTTGTTTGTCCAATGCATTCTCCCATAACCTTATCATAGGATAAGATGCCTGTGCATAGCATTTACCGTCTTTTACGAAAAGAATGGCGGTATCATCGGTGAATGGTGCAAATCCTAATTCCTGTAGTTTTACTGCGAGCGTGGATTTTCCAGTACCTGAGGGAGCTGCAAATAGCACTACTTTGCCAGGCTGTGTAAAAACGCCCGATACATGAAAAGGAATCAAATTGCGTTGCAATAACATTGCTGCCAAGCAATTGGAGTAGAAGTAGAGTAAATATCTGCTATAATCGTAATGGATGGGTTCGATAATGATGTTTTCCCCTTTAGATATGTAGAACTTTATTTTTTTCGGCAATGTGAAGATCATTTCTTCGGCATTGCAATAGGTGAAATAATCGGCCTGGATACCGGGAGTTTTCAGTGTTTGAGGCACCTTACCTAGTTTAACCGTTACAGGACGTTCTGGGGATATATTTTTATTTAATGGCAATAACGCAGGTAGTTCAATATCGGAGAGCACGGGAATACCAAATGCCAGATAACGATAGGTCATGAAGGTTAATAAATGTTTTTGAGCCTGTAAAAATTTGGATAGCCACAAATGTACACTATTCGATAGTAAAACCGTGTATTCGGGGATGGGGTTTACTGTCCTTTTACATTCATTTTTAGTATATAAATGCTGTTGCTCGCGGTAATGAATAATATGTCTTTGTTTTTGCCGGCAAAACAAATATTGGCTGTCCATTTTTCCGGTACCGGAATGTGTGCGATTCTAACACCGTGGGGGTTATACACTGTTACGCCCCGTCCTGCCAGATATAGGTTGCCTTTTTCATCCAATGTAATGCCGTCGGCACCTTGCGGAGCAAAGAGGTGTTTATTGCCCAGGCTTCCATCGGGTCGGATGTCAAATCGGTATATTTTGTGGCCATCGATATCTGCAACAAACAGATACTTGCCATCAGCGGAGCCTACAATACCATTGGGTTTGACCAGCTCATCCGTTACCCCAATAGGTTTTGTGGCGCCTTTGGGGAGGTAATAGACCTTTTGTTCTTTTATTTCAGGTTCGGTACGCGACCAATAATTGCGCTGATAGTAGGGGTCGGTAAAGTAGATACCTCCTTTTTTATCAATCCATAAATCGTTTGGTCCATTCAATTTTTTACCATTCATGCTACTTACTAAAACCTTCACCTCACCGTCGGGGGCAATCGCCCACAATTCATTGTTTTCATCCGCGCAGGCGATGATGTTTCCTGCAGCGTCAATAGCCAGTCCATTAGCTCGGCCGGCATTATCCTTAAATACTTTAAGCGCATTTTTTTCAACGTCGTAGTACCATATACGGTTATTCGGCTGGTCGGTAAAATAAATATTCCCATATTGGTCGGCTACGGGACCTTCCGTAAAGCTAAACTCATTACTTATGCGCTGGAGTGTTGCTCCTGATTTTATAATACCAAGTGAGTCAAACACAACTTGTTGTGCGAAAAGCATATGTCCTATGCTCAGTAATATCATTAAAATTACAGCTCTCATAACCATGAAATTACAAAATCTAGGGTAGTATAGCCTATAGCCGTGTAAATTTGTGGGAACGCCATAGGTTATAATTTTTTTTGCAATTATACAAATCTCCTTACCTTTGCACCCCCAATTAGTTCTTTCAAATGCGACTATTGCCCGGCAGGCTTAAGTTCTGTTGATAATAATGGTCGAAAACCCGTTAAGGGATGAAAGGGCCCGATAGGAATATCGGAATTGGGAGTGGCGCCTATTAACGTCACGTTTGAACCAATTAAAAATTGTAAGACATGGCAAAAGAAATCAGCGGCTTCGTAAAGCTGCAATGTAAAGGTGGACAGGCAAATCCCGCACCTCCGATTGGTCCGGCGCTAGGTTCCAAGGGTATCAACATCATGGAATTCTGCAAGCAGTTCAATGCGCGCACTCAGGACAAAATGGGAAAAGTTCTTCCCGTAGTAATCACAGTTTATTCGGACAAAAGCTTTGACTTCGTAATCAAAACTCCTCCTGCAGTAGTGCAGTTGATGGAGGCGGCTAAGATTCAAAAGGGTTCTAAAGAAAGCAATCGTACTAAGGTTGGTAAAGTAACCTGGGAGCAGATTGAGGCTATTGCTAAAGACAAAATGCCTGATATGAACTGCTTCACAGTAGAAAGCGCCATGAAAATGGTAGCTGGTACTGCACGCAGTATGGGCTTGACAGTTGAGGGTAAAGCTCCTTGGGAAAATTAATCCATTAAAGAACCTTTAAAAGAATTACAATGGCTATAACTAAAAAAAGAAAAATTGCGAACGCCAAAGTAGATGCCAATAAAACCTATACACTGAACGAAGCATCTGCTCTGGTTAAAGAAGTAAATATTGCTAAGTTCGATGCTTCTGTAGATTTACACGTGCGCCTGGGAGTGGATCCTAAGAAGGCTGATCAGGCCATTCGTGGTACGGTTACATTGCCTCACGGAACCGGTAAAACAAAACGCGTATTAGTGCTTTGCACTCCAGATAAAGAAGCAGCTGCTAAAGAAGCCGGCGCTGATCATGTAGGATTGGATGAATATATCCAAAAAATCGAAGGCGGCTGGACTGATATAGATGTAATTATTGCTACTCCGGCGGTAATGCCTAAAATTGGTAAACTGGGTAAAATATTAGGTCCTCGTAACCTGATGCCTAACCCTAAAACAGGTACCGTTACCAATGATGTGGCTGCTGCGGTAAACGAAGTGAAAGGGGGTAAAATTGCATTCAAAGTGGATAAAGCAGGTATTGTACACGCTTCTATTGGTCGTGTTAGTTTCCCTCCGGAAAAAATTGCTGAAAACGGAATGGAACTCATCAATGCACTGATTAAAGCTAAGCCTGCTACCGCAAAAGGAACTTACCTGAAGAGTGTAAGCATGGCCAGCACCATGAGTCCGGGTATTCCTTTGGATGTTAAAAGCTTTACTCATTAATGGTTGAATTCCCCCAAAAATTTTAAATCAGTCAAATCGTAATAAAATGACTAAAGAACAAAAAAACCAGATAATTGAAGTATTGAAAGGTAAATTCTCTCAATACGACAATTTCTATATAACCGATACAGAATCGCTTACCGTAGAACAGGTAAATAAACTGCGCCGAGCTTGTTTCGACAAGAATGTCGAAATGAAAGTGGCTAAAAATACACTTATCAGAAAAGCATTAGAGTCTCTCGATGCAGAAAAATACTCGGGCGTATACGATGCCCTGCATAATGTAACAGCGCTGATGTTCTCCGAGAATCCGAAAGAACCGGCTGTTATCTTAAGCTCGTTCCGTAATGAAACCAAAGGCGAAAAGCCTCAGCTGAAACTGGCTTTCATTAACGGCGAATTATATGCAGGCGATAATAATCTGAAAGCATTAACTCAGATTAAGACTAAGAACGAACTTATCGGCGAAGTTATTACCCTGTTGCTTTCTCCGATTCAGCGTGTTATTGGAGCTTTGCAGAACAAGCCTGAAGGTGAAGTGGCTGCTGCACCGGCTGCTGACGCAGCTCCTGCGTCTCCCCAAGCTCCTGCAGCAGAAGATACACCTGCAGCTGAATAACTTGTTTTTGAGATTCCTACTGGAATATAAACACTCATTTTCCCCAAGTGAGTTGTAAATAAATTGGGGCCGAAACAATTTTTTTAAACCCGCCGTCGGACTCCGCAAGGGGAATGAAGACGGTAAAAATTAGAAACAAAATGGCAGACATTAAATCATTAGCAGAAAGCCTGGTAGGTTTAACTGTAAAAGAAGTACAAGAACTGGCAGATCTTTTAAAAAATGAATACGGTATCGAACCTGCTGCTGCAGCAGTGGTAGTTTCTGGCGACGCTGGTGGTGGCGCTGGCGCAGCAGAAGAAAAGACTGCGTTCGATGTAATTCTGAAAAACGGAGGGGCTTCTAAACTGAATGTTGTTAAGATTGTTAAAGATCTTACAGGTTTAGGTCTGAAAGAAGCTAAAGAATTAGTAGACGGTGCTCCGAAACCAGTTAAAGAAGGTGTTTCTAAAGCTGAAGCTGAGGATATCGCAGCTAAATTAAAAGAAGCTGGTGCGGAAGTAGAAATAGCTTAATGGAATTGTCCTAATCGATAAAAAATCCTCTGCTGATTATTCAGCAGGGGATTTTTTTTGAGAATACCAAAATAATTTGTTAATTCTAATATGGATCATTATCTTTGTTGGTGAAACAGATTTGTATTTCAGGATTCTGTAGCCCTTATCTCATGCCTAGCATGAGAAATCATGGTCATTGAAGCATTAAGTCAGATGATAATAATCAAATAAGACCATTTAGTATGAGTGTTTGCTGTATGCGTTCAGTGAGAATGACCTCTAAACCTTAATGACTCTTAACCTAACTCAATAGATTGGATATGTATTCCTCAACTACGTATTTGAAACTTATTCGTATTACTTAATCGGTTTATAGAATTATTGAAAAGTAAAGTGGCTGAAAACTTTATTATTTATTACATCGGCTATCAGTTAAAAGTTTTTTCTATGAACTGCTTTACATGAATCTGTATTAGTTTCTAGCCGTGTAGTATGATTAGACAGCAATTAAAATAATAAATAGGATAGAATTGTAATCCTTAAACTCTAAATAATTTAGCCCTTAAGGTGGGTTGTGTTACCCCCTTTGTTTTGAATTACTTTTCTAAAAAAAAATCCGCGACTGCATTTGCACATATTGACTTCCTAGCTAATAAACTCTAAAACAATTTTAATTATGAATAAGCATTTACGACTTAACCTATCAAGCTCTAACACCGTTTATCAGAGCAGGAGAAGATTGCCTGCACTCATCAGTTTCATAGTGGCAGTATTATGCATTACTAGCATAGCTTTTGCTGCAATACCAGATGAATACAAGAATCAGTATCTACATGTCGCTTCTAATACGGGTCCTTTTGGAAATGATCTATCAGTTAGAACCTCTCTACTGGGGTTTAATAATGCGAGTCATGTAATTAATGGAAATCCCAACTCCGCTGCAACTTTGGGTCTTGGGGGATTATTAGGTGCATGGATTGAAGTAGAGTATGACGACGTGTTTCCGGCTGGTACTGAGGTGAGTTTTATAACTAGCGCAGGCTTGCTGAATGTATCACTTTTTGGCGGACTTGAACTTACCACCTATAATGGCAATACTCAGGTGTCTCAAAAGAGTGGTAGAAGTCTTCTGGGTATTTCATTACTCGGTGGTAAGGATAAAATAGGCTTGGTATCTGAAGGGGCTTTTAATCGGGTAAGACTCACTGTTAGTGGGGTAAATCTAAGTGTACTAACTTCAATCTTAGGCGCAGGTGCTACGGTGAGCGTGTATTATGCAGAGGTGATGGTGCCTAAAGCTGGTGTATTTAATCCCAACGAATGTAATGCCGAAGTACGTATTAATCAAACTGATTTTCCCGCTGTAGCTAATTATACTAGTCCGGCCCTTTTGGATGGGATTGCCAATGCCGATGCGGTTAATCTTATCAATTCAATGTCAAATGTAGCAAACGTAGTATCGTCAGATGTTGATGATTATGCTAGTTTATCTCCGTTAAACGTTACCGTGTTAGGAGATACTTATCTTTCTGTGAAGTTATTAGCAGGTACTATTCCTAATAATACCTATGCCGGCTTTGAAATCTCTAATACAATTGGGCTGTTGTCTAATTTGAATTTACTAGGGGGGATAACAATTCAAGCATATAATAACGGTACGTTAGTGCAAGAGGAAGGGAGCTTTAACTTGTTATCGGGTACTGTTATTGGAGCGGAAACGGAAAGACATACCGTGGGTATGTTAGTCACCAATGGGGAATATAATGAATTGCGATTGAAGTTTGGAAATGCAGTGCTTTCTGCTCTGGCCACTTTAGGCGAAACACGTATCTATGGAGTTGTAGTAAAACAATTTTGCCCGCCTACTGGATCTCTTAATGGTACAGTTATTCTAGCCAATGGACATTCTTCCACCAACGGAATGGGCATAACTGTAAATTCTCGGAATGCAGGTTTGGCAAATATTGCTTTAGTGGGTAATGAGTCCATTGGTGCTACCATGGGTAGATTGATCGACAACATATTTGGTAACTTTGTAAAAATAAGCAGCCTGCTGGGTGCTCAGTTAGCAAATGGCGCCACCCTGTCTGTAGCAACTCCTGGATACACATTTAATCAACCCGCTAAGTTGGCTGGATTTATCATCAAAAGGTCTAATCCGCTGCTTGATTTAGTATTAATGAAAGGAGTGAAGATCAAAACTTACAATAATGGGCAATTACAAGAAGAGGCTAGTGTGGACAATAATTTGCTTAAGCTTAATGTTCTCAACTTAATTAATATTGGGGATTTCCCACCGGATGCTGAAGCTGTGTATATGACAACAAGTCTGCCATTCAACGAAATTAGAATGGAGGTAGATGATCTGGCGGGCGTAGGCGACGAATTGCAGGTATTTGCAGCCTTTGCAAATGCTGATGAGCCACCAGCGCTCCCTGTAACGTTTGGGGATGTACACGCTACATTGGAAAACAACAACCTCTTTATTAAATGGGCAACCCTCAAGGAAACCAACAATGCAGAGTTTATTGTGGAAGCTTCTACTGATGGTAAAAATTGGACTCAGATTGGCAAACTCAACACAAAAGCTAATGGTGGAAATTCAGATATTACCCTAGAATACACCTTTACTAAAGGGCTGGGAGGATTAGTCTTAGGAGGATTTGGTATTATGGCTCTTTTAAGCATGCCATTCTTCAGAAACCGTTTTATAAGAGGTGGTTTGCTGGTAGCATTCTTGATTTTAGTAGGTGTATCATGCAGCAAGAACAAAGATTATATCAGCAACCCCGATGTGAGTGACTTGTACATACGCATCGCACAGGTAGATAAAAATGGGGATGTTACCTACTCTAAAGTAGTAAAAGTGATAAAGAAATAAACCTAACCTAAAGTGGTATCTAAAGCCGTCCGAAAGGGCGGCTTTTTTTATATTGTATAAATTATCTTCATTTCATATTTGATTTATTGTATACATATTGTAATTTAGTAGTGCCAAAATCTGTTACCTATGAAATACATAATTACTTTATTGTTTTTTGCCATTTCTCATCCTGTTTTTGCCCAGTACACTTTTTTCGAAGAAAATATGGGTGGCACTTCTGTAGGAGCATCCATTTTGTCAGCAAACAGTTATACAGGTTATCTTAATTATGGAGCAGTGGCTTATGCAGCATCTTCAGGTAGTAGTACTGCTTCAATAAGAAGTAACAGCAGTAGTTCATCAGGTTATTCCACAGCATCGGGTGGCAACTTTCTATTTCTAAGCGGCAATAACAGCTCCTTTTTCACAATTCAGAACATCTCCATCTTAGGAGCTACAAATGTGCGCGTAGCATTCGGGGTTAGCAAAACCAGTACAGCGAGCGATGGAAGCACCTTAACGGTGCAAGTAAGTGTTGATGGGTCGGGGGCTATAAGTTTTTCGCCTTCATTACCGACTGGAGCTGGTACTACGCAATGGTATTATATCGTTTCTTCCGTATCTATTCCCTCCGGTTCATCTCTCAGTATTAGTTTTTACAATACTAGTGGACCCGAAAACTCTGTAAGTTACCGTATTGATGATATAGCTGTACTTTCTGATACGCCCATGCCTGTTGTTTTCGGGGATATTGCTGCTTTATTGGATGGTGAAAACCTGTATGCTAGCTGGACCACTTTACAGGAGATTAATAACGATTATTTTGAAGTGCAACTGTCGGATGATGGTAA
Organism: Niabella digestorum; assembly: GCF_036409055.1. Lineage (NCBI taxonomy): Bacteria > Pseudomonadati > Bacteroidota > Chitinophagia > Chitinophagales > Chitinophagaceae > Niabella > Niabella digestorum. The sequence goes on from NZ_JAZGLY010000001.1 coordinate 420,644, forward strand.
GCATTTTTCAACTATTGCTACTTTAAAGTCGAAAGATGGAAACTCCGATAGGCCTCAGCATTATGAAGTGATGGCGCCATTAAAACAATGGAAGGGCCTGATGGTATTGCCCGTTCTCCTATTAAGTTTGTGCTGGGGTTCTCGAAGAAGCGCGCTTGCCAAGATGCTTACAGTTATATTGATGGGAGGATTATTGGGGGCAACTGCATGTAGTAAGGACAGCTCCGCAATTGACAGTGTTATGGATGGTAAGCTCTTTCTGCGCATCAAGCAGGTGGATGTTGACGGAAAATACGAGTACAGCAAAACCATACAGGTGATCCGTTAGTGCAAATAGGGAAATGCCTGGTACAGCGGCTTATTCGGTTTTGATATAATGCTTGATTTTGTCAAAGACATCATTAGGCTGTACCAGGCTTTTTATTGCTTCTATGTCGTTAATACTACCATTTTCTTTGCGGTATTTTAGAATCTGATAGGCCGTTTGTGAATTGATATAGGGGTGATTGTTTAATTCATCGTAGGTTGCCGTATTAACGTTAATTTTCTGCACCATTTCGGCATTTACTTGCAAATGAGGTTTGATCTTATTGAAAACTGAATCGGCCAGCCCATATGTTTCTCCTATCTGCTCTATACTATAAAAACCACCTAATTTATTCCTGAAGTTAATGATGCGTGTTGCTAGCTTGTCGCCGATGCCGTATAGGGATTTAAAGGTTTCTCGGTCGGCACTATTGATTTCAATAAGCGTGGGACGCGACTTTACCACATCTTCCATATATGTGCTGCGTAATGGCAAAGAAGAACTGGGGGCACTAGTGGGTGGGGTAATGACAATATAAGGCAGTAATCGTTCATATTCCTCCTGCTTGAGCCCGTAAATCTTTTGTAAATCCTCAGCTTTTTTGAACTTGCCTCCTTTATTACGGTAGTTGACTAAAATCTGTATGGTCTTTTCGCGTAAGCCTAGCCTGCGTAAATCCTCTACTTCTGCCGTATTAGGATCAAAGACGAAAAGTGGGGTATTAGGAGTAGGTTGGGAAAAATTTTCGGATTGAATATACTGATATTTATTCTTATCTTCACTATTCGTTTTTGATGGGTTAGACATGGGCTTCTGCTGCAATGCGTTAGCTGCCATCAACCAAGCTGTATCAGCTGAAGTGGTTATATCGGTATACCTTCTATGACTGGTGGTGATGTAAGGTAATATGATAACGCAGCAGATGGCTAAAAGTAGAACAAGGATGGCAATTCTTTCTTTTTTTGAGAATGTAAGGTGTTTATTTACAAAGGTTGAGCGCATTTTCATAGGGTTTTTAACAAATATACAAATAAACTTATATGATGTATTATGTTAAAAATTGGCAGAATTATTGCGGATAAGTTTTTTCTTTACCGGATATTCCCCTAACTTTGCAATCCTTTTATTTTGGCCAATAAAATTTTGACTTTACGAAATGTGTTCAAGTAATTGAATTTCAATAGGATTTCTTTTAGCAATAAAAGTGATCCTATTGGCATTTCTACAGGTCAATCATTAAAACCGGTTTAATATTTATGTCTGCTACAAGCGTACAATCGAGAATTAATTTCGGAAAAATCAAACATTTAGCTGAAACACCTGATTTGCTCGAAGTTCAAATCCAATCTTTTAAAGAATTTTTTCAATTAGAAACTACTCCAGATAAGCGTAAGAATGAAGGGTTGTTCCGTGTGTTCAAGGATAACTTTCCGATTACCGATACCAGGAACATCTTCGTGCTGGAATTTCTGGATTACTTCATCGATCCGCCCCGTTACACCATCGAAGAGTGTATGGAGCGTGGATTAACTTATGCGGTTCCTCTGAAGGCTAAACTACGTTTGAGCTGTAATGACGAGGAGCACGTGGACTTCCAGACTATTGTTCAGGATGTATTCTTAGGTAATATTCCATATATGACCCCCCGCGGTACCTTTGTGATCAACGGTGCTGAGCGTGTGGTGGTTTCTCAGTTGCATCGTTCTCCCGGTGTATTCTTTGGTCAGTCTGTACACCCTAACGGTACTAAAATATATTCAGCTCGTGTGATTCCGTTTAAAGGAGCATGGATGGAGTTCGCTACCGATATTAATAACGTGATGTATGCTTACATCGATCGTAAAAAGAAATTCCCGGTAACGACTTTATTACGTGCTATCGGTTACGAAACCGATAAGGATATTTTGGAGCTGTTTGGTATGGCTGATGAAGTTCCCGGAGATAAAAAATCGCTTCAAGCACATATCGGTAAACGCCTAGCCGCTCGTGTACTACGTACTTGGGTTGAGGACTTCGTGGATGAGGATACCGGAGAGGTGGTATCTATCGAGCGTAACGAAATTGTAATGGAGCGCGATACAGTATTGGATGAAGAAGCTATCGAAACCATTGTAGATATGGGAATCGATACTGTATTTGTACAAAGAGAAGATGTGGGCGGTGATTATGCCATCATTTATAACACTTTAAACAAAGATACTTCGAACAGCGAGCTGGAAGCGGTTCAGTTTATCTATCGTCAATTGAGAGGTGCTGACGCTCCGGATAACGAAACTGCTCGCGGTATTATTGATAAATTGTTCTTTAGCGACAAGCGTTACGACTTAGGCGAAGTAGGTCGTTATAAAATTAACCGTAAACTGGGAATCGACGTATCGCTTGAGCAAAAAACACTTACTAAAGAAGATATTATCGAAATCATCAAATATCTGGTACGCCTTACCAATGGTAAAGCGGAGATTGATGATATCGACCACTTAAGTAACCGTCGTGTGCGTACCGTAGGAGAGCAGTTGTATGCTCAGTTTGGTGTAGGGTTGGCTCGTATGGCCCGTACCATCCGCGAAAGAATGAATGTACGTGACAACGAGGTGTTCACTCCTGTGGATCTGATCAATGCCAGAACACTTTCTTCTGTGATTAACTCTTTCTTCGGAACATCACAGTTGTCTCAGTTCTTGGATCAGACCAACCCATTATCCGAAATTACCCACAAACGCCGTATCTCAGCTTTGGGTCCAGGTGGTTTAAGCCGTGAGCGTGCAGGCTTCGAGGTGCGTGACGTACACTACTCACACTACGGTCGTTTGTGTACCATTGAAACTCCTGAAGGACCCAACATCGGTTTGATTTCTACACTTTGCGTTCATGCTAAGATTAACGAAATGGGCTTCATCGAAACCCCCTATCGTAAGGTAGAGAACGGAAAGGTAGATATGAAGGAGGTGAAATACTTGAGTGCTGAAGAAGAAGATACCGCTAAGATCGCACAGGCCAATGCGCCAATCGATGACAACGGTAATTTCATCAACGATAGAGTAGAAAGTAGAGAAACAGGAGATTTCCCTGTCCTGGATAAAAGCGAGGTGGAATACATGGATGTGGCTCCGAACCAAATTGTGGGTCTGAGCGCCTCCTTAATTCCGTTCCTTGAGCACGACGATGCCAACCGTGCACTGATGGGATCCAACATGCAGCGTCAAGCTGTTCCATTATTGCGCCCAGATGTACCTATTGTGGGTACCGGATTGGAAAGCAAGGCGGCACGTGATGCTAGAATCCAAATTCATGCAGAAGGTGACGGTGTAGTAGAATATGTGGATGCTAACGAAATTCATGTGCGTTACGAAAGAGATGTCACCCAAAAACTGGTAAGCTTCGAAGAAGATCTGAAAGTATACAAGCTCACCAAGTTTATTAAAACCAACCAAGAAACCTGTATCAACCTAGTGCCTGCTGTGAAGAAAGGACAAAAAGTAAAAGCGGGTGACTTCCTTACTGAAGGTTATGCAACTCGCGACGGAGAGCTGGCATTGGGTAAAAACCTCAAAGTGGCCTTCATGCCATGGAAAGGATACAACTTCGAGGATGCGATTGTGATTAGTGAGCGTGTGGTAAAAGAAGATCTCTTTACTTCTATCCACATTTCGGAATATGAGCTCGAAGTACGCGATACTAAGTTAGGAGAAGAAGAGCTGACAGCCGACATTCCTAACGTTTCTGAAGAAGCGACTAAAGACCTGGACGAAAACGGTATTATCCGTATAGGTGCGCAAATTAAAGAAGGTGATATCCTAATCGGTAAAATTACTCCTAAAGGAGAGAGCGATCCTACACCTGAAGAAAAACTGTTGCGCGCTATCTTTGGAGATAAAGCAGGAGATGCCAAAGACGCCTCGCTGAAAGCTCCAAACGGAGTAGAAGGTGTGGTAATTGGTAAAAAGCTGTTCCAGCGTGCTAAGAAAGATAAAAATGCTAAGGCCCGTGAAAAAGCGGCCATGGAAAAGCTGGAAAAAGTACACGAGAAGAATGTTCAGGATCTGCAAAACATCTTGCTAGATAAACTGGGCACTTTACTGGAAAATCAGGTTTCTGCCGGAGTGAAAAACAACTTCGACGAAATCGTGATTGGTAAAGGTGTGAAGTTTACTTCTAAAAACCTAGCTTCTATTGACTATACCAATGTGAACCCGCTAGGATGGACTAATGATGAAGTGATTAATGAGCAGGTGAACACATTGCTGCACAACTACAATATTAAGTATAACGAAGAGCTGGGTCGTTACAAGAGGGAGAAATTCAATATTTCTATCGGTGACGAGTTACCTGCCGGTGTGTTGAAATTGGCTAAAGTATATCTGGCCGTAAAACGTAAACTGAAGGTGGGTGATAAGATGGCGGGCCGTCACGGTAACAAGGGTATCGTAGCCAAAATCGTTCGTGAGGAAGATATGCCGTTCTTGGAAGACGGAACACCGGTAGATATCGTACTGAATCCGCTGGGGGTACCTTCTCGTATGAACCTCGGACAGATTTACGAAACCGTACTGGGTTGGGCCGGTCAGAAACTAGGCGTAAAATTCGCAACACCGATTTTTGACGGTGCTGAGCCTCACGAAATCGAGGAGTACTGCGAAAAAGCAGGTATTCCGAAATTCGGTCACACTTATTTGTATGATGGTGAAACCGGCGAACGCTTCCACCAGAAAGCAACCGTGGGTGTTATCTATATGATTAAACTGCACCACATGGTGGATGATAAGATGCACGCCCGTTCTATAGGACCATACAGCTTGATTACACAACAACCGTTGGGTGGTAAAGCACAGTTCGGTGGTCAGCGTTTCGGGGAAATGGAAGTGTGGGCATTGGAAGCTTACGGTGCATCCAACATCCTGCAAGAGTTGTTGACCATTAAGTCCGATGATATTGTGGGTCGCGCTAAGACATACGAAAGTATTGTGAAAGGTGAGAATATACCTCGCGCCGGAGTTCCTGAGTCGTTCAATGTATTAGTGCATGAACTGAGAGGATTGGGATTAGACTTAACTTTTGAATAATCGCATTATTCCCTGAACCACCTTCAGGGAATACCTCATTCGGAACTTAGGAATCAATATCAAATTAAAAATTCTAAATTAGAAATAAATCTAATGGCTACTAAAAAAGACAATCGTCCAAAAGCATCGTTTTCAAGAATTACAATTAGCTTAGCCTCTCCCGACTCTATTCTGGAAAGAAGCTATGGCGAAGTGTTAAAGCCTGAAACGATCAACTATCGTACTTATAAGCCGGAGCGCGATGGTTTATTCTGCGAAAGAATCTTTGGTCCGGTAAAGGACTACGAATGTGCTTGTGGTAAGTACAAACGTATACGCTATAAAGGAATTGTGTGCGACAGATGTGGTGTAGAAGTAACCGAGAAGAAAGTACGCCGTGAGCGTATGGGGCACATTAAATTGGTGGTGCCTGTAGTACACATCTGGTATTTTAAATCACTCCCTAACAAAATCGGTTACCTGCTGGGAATGAGCTCCAAAAAACTGGAGAGCATTATTTACTACGAACGCTATGTGGTAATTCAGCCGGGAGTACGAGCCGATAAGGGACAAAACTATGGCGACCTCTTAACAGAAGAGGAATATCTGGATATACTGGATGCTTTGCCCAAAGACAACCAGTATTTACCTGATGATGATCCTCAAAAGTTCATCGCCAAAATGGGTGCAGAAGCCATTCACGATTTGCTGCAGAGAATAGACTTAGACCAACTGTCTTTCGATCTGCGCAATGCTGCTGCCACCGAAACATCACAACAACGTAAGGCCGACGCATTGAAACGCTTAAGTGTAGTAGAGGCCTTCCGCGATGCTAACTCCAGAATTACCAACCGTCCTGAATGGATGGTGATGCAATACATCCCCGTAATTCCACCGGAGCTACGTCCGCTGGTTCCTCTGGATGGTGGTCGTTTTGCCTCTTCAGACCTGAACGATCTATATCGTCGGGTAATTATTCGTAACAACCGTCTGAAACGTCTCATTGAAATCAAAGCTCCTGAAGTGATTCTGCGTAACGAAAAGCGTATGCTTCAGGAAGCGATCGATTCTCTGTTCGATAACAGCCGTAAATCCAATGCCGTAAAAGCAGAAGGTGGTCGTGCGCTGAAATCGCTTTCCGATGTGCTGAAAGGTAAACAAGGACGTTTCCGTCAGAACCTGCTGGGTAAACGTGTTGACTACTCAGGTCGTTCGGTAATCGTTGTAGGTCCCGAATTAAAAATTCACGAATGTGGTCTGCCAAAAGATATGGCGGCCGAGCTGTTCAAGCCGTTTATCATTCGTAAACTGATAGAAAGAGGTATTGTAAAAACCGTAAAATCGGCAAGAAAGCTGGTAGATAAAAAAGAAGCGGTAGTTTGGGATATCCTCGAAAATATTTTGAAAGGACATCCGGTTCTGCTCAACCGTGCCCCAACACTGCACCGTTTGTCGATCCAGGCGTTCCAGCCTAAATTGATTGAGGGTAAAGCTATTCAGCTGCACCCGCTGGTAACCGCCGCGTTTAACGCCGACTTCGATGGTGACCAGATGGCGGTGCACGTACCGCTAAGCAATGCGGCTATCCTAGAAGCACAGCTGCTGATGCTGGCTTCTCACAATATTCTTAACCCTCAGAACGGTACTCCTATCACACTACCTTCTCAGGACATGGTACTTGGTCTGTATTATCTGACTAAGGGTAAAAAATCTACCGATACTGAGATTGTGCGTGGAGAGGGTAAAGTGTTCTATTCCGCCGAAGAAGTAATTATCGCATATAACGAAAAGCGCGTAGATCTTCACGCTTGGATTAAGGTAAGAGCTAAAGTAAGAAAAGAAAACGGAGAGCTGAAGACCCAATTGATTGAAACCACAGTAGGTCGTGTGATCTTCAACCAGTTCGTACCTGAAGAAGTAGGTTTTGTAAATGCGCTATTGACTAAAAAGAACCTGCGTGAAATCATTGGTGATATTATCGAAATTACCAATGTTCCCAAAACGGCGAAATTCCTTGACGATATTAAGCAGTTAGGTTTCCGCACAGCGTTCGAAGGTGGTCTGTCGTTCAGCATCAACGACCTGATTGTTCCTGAAATTAAGCAAGAGTTGCTCGAAAATGCAAAAAGTGAAGTAGATGAAGTGTGGGATAACTATAACATGGGCTTGATCACCAACAACGAACGTTATAACCAGATAGTAGATATCTGGAGCCGTGTGGATACCCGCCTTACAGAAACACTGATTCGTGAACTGGCATCAGACAGACAAGGTTTCAACTCCGTATACATGATGCTGGATTCAGGAGCTCGTGGTTCTAAGCAGCAGATTAAACAGCTAGCCGGTATGAGGGGACTCATGGCTAAGCCTAGAAAATCTGGTTCTACCGGTTCAGAAATTATCGAAAACCCAATTCTGTCAAACTTTAAGGGTGGACTGAACGTATTGGATTACTTCATTTCTACACACGGTGCTCGTAAAGGTCTTGCGGATACAGCGTTGAAGACAGCTGATGCGGGTTATCTGACTCGTCGTCTGGTAGACGTAGCACAAGATGTGGTAATCACAGAAGAAGATTGTGGTACACTGCGTGGTATCAGCATCTCAGCTCTGAAAGACAATGAGGATATTATAGAACCATTAGCAGATAGAATTGAGGGCCGTACCTCATTGCATGATGTATATCATCCTCTAACTGATGAGCTGATCATTGAAGCTGGTAAGGAAATTTCTCCTGCCATTGCCAAGAAGATTGAAGATGTCGGTATTGAGTCTATTGAAATCCGTTCTGTACTGACTTGTGAAAGTAAACGCGGATGTTGTGTGAAGTGTTACGGTAAGAACCTGGCTTCTGGTTATCTAGCTCAAAAAGGTGATGCAGTGGGTATCATTGCTGCTCAATCCATCGGTGAGCCTGGTACTCAGCTTACACTTCGTACCTTCCACGTGGGTGGTGTGGCCGGTTCTGCATCTGTAGAATCTACATTAACGGCTAAGTTCGATGGTGTGATCCAGTTCGACGGGGTACGTTCTGTAATAACTACTAATGCTGAAGGAGAGGAAGTGAAAGTGGTGATTGGTCGTACCGGTGAAGTACGTATCATCGATACTAAGAACGATAGACTGCTCATCACCAATAACATTCCTTACGGTTCTACCCTTATGGTGAAAGATGGGCAGAAGGTGAGCAAAGGCGATGTGATTTGCTCTTGGGACCCCTACAATAACGTAATCATTGCTGAGGTAGATGGTGTACTGAAATTTGAAAACGTTATTGAAGGTGTTACATACCGTGAGGAAGCGGATGAACAAACTGGACACCGCGAAAAAGTGGTTATCGAAACCAGAGATAAAACTAAGATTCCTTCAATTATCATAGAAGGTAAGACTTCCAAATCTTACAACTTGCCTACCGGTAGCCATATCATGCTCGAAGAGGGCGAAGAAGTGAAAGCCGGTAAAGTGTTGGTAAAAATACCTCGTATCTTAGGAAAGGTAAAAGATATCACCGGAGGTCTGCCGCGCGTAACTGAGCTGTTTGAAGCTCGTAACCCAAGCAACCCTGCTGTAGTTTCTGAAATTGATGGTGTGGTAACAATGGGTTCTGTAAAACGTGGTAACCGTGAAATTATCGTTGAAGCTAAGGACGGCGTAACCAGAAAATATCTGGTTCCGTTGACCAGACAAATCCTAGCTCAAGATGGCGATTTCGTTAAAGCCGGTACTCCGTTAAGTGATGGTCAAGTTTCGCCTCAGGATATTTTATCCATCCAAGGTCCATTTGCGGTACAGCAATATGTGGTGAACGAAATTCAGGAGGTATACCGCTTACAGGGTGTGAAGATCAACGATAAACACATTGAGGTGATTGTGCGTCAGATGATGCGTAAGGTAAGCATCGTAGATCCGGGTGATACTCGCTTCCTCGAGGATGATTTGGTAGATAAATTCGAATTCATTGAAGAGAACGATTATATCTTCGACAAAAAGGTGGTAACAGATCCGGGAGATTCTACTAAGCTGCGTGCAGGACAAATCGTAAGCCTGCGCGAGTTAAGAGAAGAAAACTCACTGTTGCGCCGTGCAGATAAGAAACTGGTAGAGTATAGGGATGCAAGACCTGCTACTTCAGCGCCTACCTTGTTAGGTATTACTAAGGCTTCTCTGGGAGTACAAAGCTGGATCTCTGCAGCTTCGTTCCAAGAAACTACCAAAGTGCTTTCTGCTGCAGCTATTCAAGGTAAGGCCGATGAAATGCTGGGCTTGAAAGAAAATGTGATTACCGGTCACCATATCCCTGCAGGTACAGGATTGCGTGAGTTTGAGAATATGATTGTGGGCAGCAAAGAGGAATACGAGTTGTTACAAACAACCCGTGAAGCCATGTCTTTTGACGAAGAAGAGTAATCGTGTTACTCAGAAAATTATACAAGGAGCAATCGATAAGGTTGCTCCTTTTTTATTATTTGTAGTGTTATATAATCATAACATTATAAAAGCAACCCTATTGCTTGGGTTCAAGTATTGGCGACGGATTCCGTTAACCCTTTCCTAAGAAACGGCTTTATATTCGTTTTTTTTAGGATTGATCCTTATATTGCAACTTTAAAATCTATATAACTATGAAGCAAGCCTTATTGGTGGTAAATGCGTTTTTGCTGGTTGCAGTTTCCTACTTACTGTATAAGGATTTTACAAGGAAAGATACCGTTCCAAGTGCTGCTGCAGCCCAAGCAATCGATAAGGACTCGCTCGCAAACAAGCGTATTTTGTTTGCTTATATTAATCCAGATTCCATACAGAATCAATATATACTGGCAAAAGAAGTTTCCAAAGAGTTTGAAAGAAAAAGTGAAGCGCTGAATAATGAAATCAGCAAAATGGAGCGCGCATATAAAGAGAAGTTGGAAAAATATCAAGAGAAAGCTCCTACCATGACGGAGGAAGAAATGAATGCCGCCAGACAGGATATGGAGGTAACCCAAAGACAAATGGTTGAACGGAAACAGGCACTGGAAGAGGAGTTTGGCCAGTGGATAGCATCCAGAAATGTAAGTGTACGCAAAAAAATACAGGAATTTTTAAAGAAGTATAATGCCAACGGCATGTATACTTTTATCTTCTCGCACGAAAATTTCTTTTATTATAGCGACCCCGCTTATGATATTACAAAGGAAGTTATAAAGGGACTCAACGAAGAATATAAAACAGCTTCGAAAAAAGAAAAATAAGACCCTTTGTAATTATAAGGTCCACTCTACGATTTGGTTGGCCCATTCCTCTTTAAAAGGAGCGGTAACACGGATGTAGTTATCGGTATAACCTTCCATCATACCATTTTTATTATGGTGTTCGAATAACACTTTGCGTGTTTGTCCGGCGTGTTGCGCCTCGAAATACTGCGATTTCATATAGGACAAATTGCGCAATATCTTATTTCGCTCGTGACGAACATGCATAGGTACTACCGGTTTCTGCGTGAGGGCGTGTGTATTATCTCGTTCAGAATAAGTAAATACATGCAAATAGGTAATATCCAGTTCGTGAAGGAAATTATAAGTTTCTTGGAAGTCTTCATCGGCTTCTCCCGGAAAACCTACAATGACATCCACACCAATAGCACAATGTGGCATAAATTGCTTAATAAGCCCTACACGTTCTGCATATAATTCGCGTCTATATCGACGACGCATCATTCCCAGAACCTTGTTACTACCGCTTTGCAAAGGAATGTGAAAATGCGGCATAAACCTACGACTGTTAGCCACAAACTCTATAATCTCGTTGGTAAGCAGATTGGGTTCGATAGACGAAATACGATAACGTTCAATTCCTTCAACTCTATCCAGTTCCTGAATTAGTTTATAAAAATTTTCTTCACGCTGGTTGAGTCCTATTGGACCATTACCATCAGGGCCTTTTCCGAAATCTCCTAAGTTAATACCCGTAAGTACAATTTCCTTGACTCCGCTAGCTGCCAGCGCTTCGGCATTTTTAACCACATTGGCAATACTATCACTACGACTCTTTCCACGAGCCATGGGTATAGTACAGAAAGAGCAGTTATAATCGCATCCATCTTGTACTTTTAAAAAAGTGCGCGTGCGGTCGTTGATAGAGTAGGAGGCATTAAAGCCGGTGACATCTTCAATATCGCAACTGCATATCTTAGCCGAGTCGCCTTTGGATATTTCTCTGAGATGTTTAACAATATTAAATTTTTCCGCGGCTCCCAATACAAGGTCTACTCCCGGAATTTCAGCAATTTCTTTAGGTTTTAATTGTGCGTAGCAACCCGTGATAACGATAATGCTTGCTGGCGCTTTACGCTGAATACGGCGTACCAATTGCCGACATTCCTTGTCTGCATTTTCCGTCACCGAGCAGGTATTAATTACGTATATGTCGGCAGCATCCGTAAATTCACGTTTCTCAAACCCCTCATTTTCCATCAAGCGGGACAACGAGGAAGTCTCAGAGTAGTTTAATTTACAGCCTAATGTGTGAAAAGCTACAGTTTTCGCGCCTTGCATAAGTCTGCAAAGGTACTTCTTTTATCGGGATTTTACGCGGTTTAGCGTTCCGGGTAGCTAACGGTAAATTCTCGACACCACGGGGCTTATGAATGCGTATTTTGGAGGGGAGGTAGACCATTCTATCAACTTTCCTGCTACATTTGTTACAGAATATGAAGTTTTTACGATTTCTTTTCACTTTATATGCCGCCATCATTTTTGTTGTATTGATGCTGCTAATTTTTCCCTTGGTGGTGATAGCAAGCCTTTGGGGGCGTATCAAGGGAGGGAATATGATTTACAGGCTTTGTACATTTTGGGCCGATGTGTGGTTTGCCTTGGTATGTATACGTGTCAAGAAAATATACCAACCAGGCTATCGCAAAACGCCAAGGAGTATTATTGTGGCTAACCATATTTCCTACATGGATATTCCTATGTTGGTGAAGGTATTTCGGGAGCCGGTGCGTCCACTAGGAAAAATTGAAATGACTAAAGTGCCCATTTTTGGATTTATTTATAAGAATGCCATCGTAACGGTAGATAGAAGTGATGCGGCACATCGTGCTGCCAGTCTGAAAATTTTGCGTTCTATTTTAAATAAAGGGATATCCATATTCGTATTCCCCGAGGGAACTTTCAATGAAACTCATCAACCATTAAAAGAATTTTACAACGGAGCATTCAAGCTAGCTGTAGAAACACAAACTCCTATACAACCGGTACTTTTTTTAGATACTTTTGATAGAATGCATTATAGCAGCGTGTTCTCTTTAAACCCGGGCATTAGTCGAGTTGTTTTTCTGGATACCGTTTCTGTTGCCAATAAAAGTATGCATACAGTAAAAGAAGAAGTATTTTTAGCAATGGAACAAGCCTTGAGAGAATATCGTGCAACATGGATTAAGGGTTAAGTGAGCTCATTTTGGACTAAACAGATGGATTGGAAGTGGCGTCAATAAAAAATATCGATAATACTACTCTTTATGCCGAGGTGATCATACCATTGGCCTTGCCCCTGAATTATACTTGGGTGGTGCCCCAGCGTTTTCAAGAGACGATACAGCCGGGATGCCGGGTAGAAGTGAATTTGGGAAAGAATAAAAGATATGCGGGCGTAGTAAAACGTGTGCATCATGAGCCACCGGATTTTGTGGAAACCAAAGAAGTGTTAAATGTGCTGGACGCGCAACCTGTTGTGTATGAGCAGCAATTACGCTTGTGGGAGTGGATGGCGCGCTATTACATGTGTACCGAAGGAGAAGTAATGGCTGCAGCACTACCTGCGCATTTCAAATTGTCTAGCGAAACAATTCTGGTATTTAATGAAGAAGCAGGTGATGATTTTACCAATTTGGATACAGAAGAATATCTGGTTGCAGAAGCATTGCACATCCGAAGAGAATTAAGACTACCCGAAGTACAGCAGATATTGGATGCTACGCATGTGTATCCTGTCATTAATCGCTTGATACAAAAAAGGATTTGCTACGTTTGGGAAGCATTAAAAGAAACCTACAACCCCAAGAAAGAAACATATATTGCATTGCATCCCGATTATGATTCTGAAGCTGCATTAGAGCGTTTGTTGAATGAGGATAAGCGGTTACAGCGTGCTGAAAAGCAAATGCAGTTATTACTAGCCTATTTGCATTTTCAAAGAACCGAAGGCGAGATTACCAAAGCTGAATTACTGAAAAAGGCTGGGGCCACTGATGCGCACTTAAAAGGATTAATTGAGAAAGGGATATTAATTGCAGAAAAAAGAACAGTTGATCGAATTAAAGGTGCTGCTAAACAGATCGAAGTAAATTTTGAACTTTCATCGGCTCAAGAGAATGCATTGCAAGAAATTAGCGATGTGTTTACATCAAAGAATATTTGTTTACTACACGGTGTAACCTCCAGTGGTAAAACGGAAATTTACATCAGATTGATCGAGCGGTATCTGAAAGCGGGTCGACAGATATTATATATGTTGCCCGAGATAGCTTTGACGGCCCAGACTATTAGAAGATTAGAAAAACATTTTGGAGGACATATTGGAGTATATCATTCTAAGTTTTCTCAAAACGAGCGCATTGAAATATGGAATAAAGTGAAGGACGGGCGTGTTAAAGTGGTATTAGGAGCCCGTTCGGCCTTGTTCTTGCCATTTGATGATTTGGGACTTATTATCTGCGATGAAGAACACGATACTTCTTATAAGCAAATGGAGCCTGCGCCCCGCTATCATGCACGGGATACTGCTATTTATATGGCTTCTTTGTATGAGGATTGTAAAGTGCTGCTCGGTAGTGCTACACCTTCGTTAGAGTCTTATTACAATGCTACTGCAGGTAAATATGGATTGGTGAAGCTGATGCAACGTTATGGCGATATTGCTATGCCCGAAATCGAGATGATAGATACACGGCGTTATCGATCGGCCAATGATGCAGAGAATATTCTTACACAGCCTTTGCGTGAGGCTATTCAAGCTGCACTGAATGATCAAAAACAGGTAATTCTGTTTCAAAATCGAAGAGGATATACGCCATATCAGCGGTGTAGCACTTGTGGCTGGGTGCCTCAGTGTAGGCATTGCGACGTATCACTCACGTATCATAAGTTCTATAATAAGCTTGTTTGTCATTATTGCGGAACCAGTTATCCGCCTGTTATTACCTGTGCGCGTTGTGGAAACCACGATTTTATTCAAAAGCAATTTGGAACGGAAAAAATTGAAGAAGCATTAAAAGAATTTTTTCCTGATGCACGTACAGCAAGAATGGATATTGATTCGGTAAGAGGAAAAAATGCCCATCATCAGCTGATTCAGGATTTCGAGCAGCATAAAATTGATATTCTGGTAGGTACGCAAATGGTAGTAAAGGGACTGGATTTTGAAAACGTAAGTCTGGTGGGCATTCTCGACGCAGATGGGATTCTATCCTTTGCCGATTTTAGAGTGAATGAACGGGCGTATCAGTTAATGGAGCAGGTGAGTGGAAGAGCAGGCAGAAAGCATGGTAAAGGTAAAGTACTGATTCAAACTTCGCAAATGCAACATCCTGTATTGTTGCAGGTAAAGCAGCACGATTATACAGGATTGTATGAAAATGAAATAAGCAAAAGAGAGCAGTTTTTTTATCCTCCCTTCTCCCGCATCATTAAACTCACTTTTAAGAATAAGCAGAAGGAGGTGGTGCGCGACGCCGCACAGTTATTTGCCGGTGCGTTGTCCAGTAAATATGGAAAGTATCTTACAGGGCCTGCAGAGCCAATTGTCAATAAAGTGCGTAATCAGTATTTAATGGAGTTGTTATTAAAGTTGCCACGGAGTGCTAAGGTACTCGAACAATGTAAAAAAGATATTTTATATCAGGTGGCAGTCCTCCATCAGGAAAAAAGATATAAATCTGTTATTGTAATACCCGATGTGGACGGCGTATGATATACCGCACACATCGGGATATATCACAGATTACTTAGGTTGTTCTACAATTTTAGTGGTATCAACGCTCCAATTGTCGGTTCTAAACGGCGCTACAGGAAGTCCCTCTTTACTGAAAATATTGGATATAGATGTATTGCTGAATGAAAATCTTACTGCCTCAGGTTGTTTCACGTTTTTACTGGAAACAATTAATCTATCTTTTTCAATTTTCACATCCGCAGGATGAAATACTTTGTCAGAACCTGCGATATAAAATTCTGTGGCAGTTTTACCATTACTCAGTTTAAACCCATTAGGTGCATTATCGAAAAACAGGTGCGCTTTATCTCCTTTTATATCCATTCGGGTAAACATAGGGCTTTTGTAGATGCCCACTTGCTGGCCATAAGTTTCGGCTAATGCGTATGCGGCCAATCTCTTTGCAACGTCTATTTTATTGCTGGGATGTATATCTTTTACATTCTCTACTAAATCCGTAATAACAACCATTCCTGTATTAGGTGTACTAAGGGCTTTTGTTTGCTGCTCTCTTACCAAATTACCTACATTATGATTGCCGTATGTGTAGGGGGCTATTTGTACATAATAGAAAGGAAATTCCTTATTCCACGCAGCTCTCCAACTTTTAATCATAGACGAGAAAAGCTGGCTATAGGTAAAGGGCATGGTGGTATTGCTTTCTCCCTGGTACCAGATTGCCCCTGCAATGGAAAACTGGGTAAGTGGATATATCATGGCATTATATGCGTAGCCAGGTAGGGTGGGCCACCATGGCGTAGTACCTAACATTTTCGCTGCTTGAAGTAATGTTTCATTGTTATTAATAATTTCTGCAGGTGTCCATGCCTCTGCCGGAGTGCCACCCCAACTGGAATTGATAACACCGATAGGCACATTGAGTTTTTGTTGCAGTTCTTTTGCGAAGAAGTAGCCTACAGCGCTAAATCCTTTTAAAGATTCAGGGCCGCATATTTTCCAGCTCCCTTCCAGATCATCTTGAGGATAAGGAGAGGTAGTTTTAGTTACATGAAACAGCCGGATATTGTCGTTGTGGCTTACGGGTAGCTCATCTAAAATTTGTTTTAACTTCTGGTGACTACTCCACTCCATATTGGACTGCCCGGAACAAACCCACACCTCACCAATCATGATGTTTTCTAAAACAATGGTGTTGTCCCCTTTTAATGTAATGCTGTAAGGGCCGCCCGCAGCCGGTGTCTGTAATTTAATCTTCCATCTTGCATTTCCGTCGGCTACAACTGAGTCAGTGTGATTGTTCCAAGAAGTGGTAACATATATTTTCTCAGCAGCGTTAGCCCAACCCCATAAGTAAGCTTCGCTTTTCTGCTGCAGCACCATATTGCTGCCAATTATATGCGGCAATCGTATGTGGGCATATGAAGAAAAATGAAATGCTAAAATTGTCAGAAAACTAATAAGACATGCGAGGACTTTTTTGTTGAATGGTAAGCAATTCATTGTTGAATGATTTTTTATTATGTGGATAAATGAGGATTGAAATTAATGAGTTTCTGAGTTTGAAGAAGATTTTTTGAAAGCTTATTGAGAACGATTTTATTACTGCTTATTTCAGCAGTTGCACTAATCAATAAATATTTGTGTGATTGACAATAATAGTGGCCAAGAAAGAGTATGTCGTTTACTCCTATCCGTTTTCTATGAGCATTGTTCAATTGTATGGGTGTTAATCTTTGTTTGCATTGCGTAAGTATTTTATGAGGTAACTTTTATTTGAGAATAATAAAACTGCAAATAGTTATGGAAAGGATAAATAAACACCATGGTATCAGTGTTATCGTTAAGAAATTATAAATGATTTTTCAGAGTAATCATCAATTCCATGAATTTGGGATTTAAGCGAATCGTTTCTATTTGACCCCCTAGCCAATATTTATTATTTTAGTTACGATGGATATAGAAACTATACGCTACTATTGTTTAAGCAAACCTGATGTAGCGGAAACAATGCCATTCGGTCCCGATACGCTAGTGTACAAAGTCAATGGCAAAATTTTTTTGCTGATGGGAATGGATAACGTCCCACTCTCATTTAATGTAAAATGCGATCCTGATGTTGCGATAGAATTAAGAGAACGTTACCCATGTGTAATGCCGGGGTATCATATGAACAAGAAACATTGGAATACCATCATCGTTGATGGTTCCGTTTCTTTTAAGCAACTTAAGGAGTGGATCGATCATTCCTACGATCTCGTAGTAGGGAAAAAGAAACGAAGCAATTAATCGAATAGATCAGAAGACAAATAACGATCGCCTCTGTCGCAGATGATACATACAATCACTCCCGATTCCAGTTCCTTAGAGAGTTCTAGGGCTGCATGAACCGCACCTCCGCTACTCATGCCGGCAAACACTGCTTCTTCTCGGGCCAATCTTTTCGCCATTATTCTCGCGTCTTGCTCATCCACTTCTATGATACGATCTACACGGCTGCGATCAAATATTTTGGGCAAATAAGCTTCAGGCCATTTTCGTATTCCTGGAATATTGGAATTGTCTGTAGGCTGACAACCTACGATTTGAATATTACTATTCACTTCTTTCAGATACTGGCTTACTCCCATGATGGTTCCGGTAGTTCCCATGGAGGAAACAAAATGGGTGATTTGATGGTTGGTATCTCGCCAGATTTCTGGTCCGGTTGTTTTATAGTGCATTCCCGGATTATCAGGGTTGCCAAACTGATTCAGCATTAGATAATCCCCTTGCGCAGCTTTTTCACGTGCATAATCGATAGAGCCTTCCATCCCTTTATCTTTGGGAGTTAAAGTAACGGTAGCTCCAAAGGCACGCATCGTCAGCACCCGTTCTCTTGTTGCGTTTTCGGGCATTACCAGTTCTATTTCAACTCCAAACAAGTTCGCTATCATTGCTAGGGCAATACCTGTATTACCGCTGGTAGCTTCAATGAGCTTCATGCCCGGTTTTAACTCGCCACGATCAAGAGCGCCCTTAATCATGCCATAAGCTGCACGGTCCTTCACGCTGCCCCCGGGATTATTACCCTCCAGTTTGGCATATATTTTTACATTTTTATTTACGGATATCTTATTTAATTCTACTAGTGGTGTATTGCCTATTTGTTCTAAAATTCCGGACATTGTCTATGAATATTTTATTATAATCGTCCAAAGATAAGTATGTTGTTTTTAACAGATTGTCGAAAAGCAACAAGCATTAAAAAGTTTATATATTTACAACAATGAGCGTATTGCAAAAAACAATAACACTTGATCTTGCCGAATCGTTCAAAAAAATTGTAGGAGAGGCGTATTTTTTTACCGATGAAGCAACTTTACAGGATTATTCGAAGGATGCAACTGAAACGCTGCAATTTAGTCCCCAAGCGGTTTTGAAACCTGCAACTGCAGATGAAATTAGCGCCATTTTAAAAATTTGTAATCAGTATAAAATTCCTGTAACACCGCGTGGTGGCGGCACAGGGCTTTCCGGTGGGGCGCTTCCGTATCTGGGCGGTATTGTTATTTCTACGGAGCGTTTGAATAAAATACTTCATATCGATGAGCGCAATTTGCAGGTCACTACCGAGCCGGGTGTCATTACCGAGGTATTACAAAGAGAAGTAGCGGCTCGAGGGCTGTTTTATCCACCCGATCCTTCGAGCAAAGGTTCGTGCTTTATCGGGGGCAATATTGCCGAAAACAGCGGTGGTCCGCGCGCTGTAAAATATGGTGTAGTAAAGGACTACGTGCTGAATCTGGAAGTAGTATTGCCTACAGGTGAGATCATTTGGACCGGTGCCAATGTATTGAAGAATGTAACAGGGTATAATCTTACTCAACTCATTATTGGAAGCGAAGGTACTTTAGGCATCGTTACCAAAATTGTTTTGAAATTGATACCACTGCCTAAGTATGATATACTGATGCTGGCACCTTTTAATGATTTGGATAAAGCATGTGAAGCAGTAAGTGTTATCTTTAGAGCTGGATGTACACCCAGTGCATTGGAACTGATGGAGATTGATGCCCTAACTATTGTAAGCCAGATGGTGGGTACTCACGCGGCCCCTGTAAACAGCAGTATTGCCGCACATTTACTTATTGAGTTGGACGGAAATAACAAAGATGTGTTGGTGGGAGAAATGGAGCAAATAGCTGCCTTAATGGAGCAACATGGAGCGGGCGATTTACTTTTGGCCGAGGATGCGCAACAAAAAGAGGAACTTTGGAAGCTTCGCCGCCGCATGGCTGAATATGTAAAGATGTGTGGCTATACGATTGAAGAGGACGTAGTAGTGCCACGTGCAGAATTGTCCCGTTTAATTAAAGTATTGAAAGAAATGGGGCATAAGCATCAGTTTAAATCTGTAGCCTATGGGCATGCCGGTGATGGGAATTTGCATATCCGTATTAAAAAGGATTCGGTAGCGGATAGCTATAAAAACCCCGAAATGCAGCTGATACTGCGCGAATTGTTTCAGCAGATAAAAGCTCTGGGGGGCACGATCACAGGCGAACACGGTGTTGGATTGATCCAAAAAGGATTTATGGATATTATGTTTGAAGAGCGCACATTACAAATCATGCGCGATATCAAGCGGGCTTTTGATCCCAATAATATCTTGAACCCGGGAAAGATTTTTGATTAATATGTAATTATTTGAAACTTTTGTTTTCATGAGTGCTAGCTAAAAAATATATCCTAATTTTACCTCATCGAAAATTGAATGCTAATGAAGACTTGTCGTTTTGCGATTATATTGACTGTGTTTGTAGTTACTGCTTTAAACGCATTTGCTCAACAGGAAAGAAAAGAGCGTGCTAGTGATAATTCAGTACCGGAAGAAAAAGGATTTAAAAAGCATCACTTATTTACCGGAGGTGGTGTAACCGCATCTTTTTATACCGGTGGTACCGTATTAGGATTGAGTCCTGTTTTGGGTTATAAATTCAATGATTATGTAGATGGTGGCGTTCTGCTCCATTATGTTTATCATGGAGCCAGAGATTGGCGCGAGATAAATGATAAGTTTAGAAGACATGTATATGGTCCGGGTATTTTTACAAGAGTGTATCCTGTACCATTTATTTTTGTACAAGGACAGTTAGAGCATAATTTTATTGCAGAGAATTACACTGCAAAGCCCGGTAGTGCTTATTATGCCAGCGGTAAATTTAGAGCCAATGCTACATCTCTTTTATTAGGAGGAGGCCTTTCTACAGGACGTCTGAAGGGTGGTACTACGTTCTTCTATTTGTCTGTACTGGCCGATGTATTGAAAAATAGAAATAGTCCTTATGTAGATGTAGATTATTATGGAACGCCCAATGAAAAGGTAAGGATTGTTCCAGTGATTCGTGCCGGTGTGAATGTAGGATTGTTCCAAGGACGTTATGGTGTGTATGACTAGGTGATAACTATTCTTTTATTTTCGGCTTTATTCAATATTAAACTTTCATTAGTATAAATCTGTTATCAAACTAATGGGTGTTTTAAAGCAACTGGCAGAATACTTATACCTTCGTAAGAAGGATCCCAATCGGCCGAAGAGCTCATGGGTAAAGTATATGCACGGGATTAACCGTATCAGCCTTTTTCTGTTTATTATTTGTTTGATTATCTTGGCAATAAAACTATTGCGCAGCTAATTCGCTGATAATGGCCGCTGCGTTTTCCGAGGCGATACTATTGGTGGTGAGTAAAGCCCTTAACCGGCTGTAATCTTCTTGAATCTGTTTTTGCTTTGTCTCATCGTGTAGCAACAAATGCAATTCTTTGATAAGATTAGGGACATTCATATCCCTCTGAATCAGCTCTTTCACCACTTCCTTGTTCATAATCAGGTTTACCAACGAAATATATTGGATGCTAATCACACGTTTGGCAATCTGATAGCTGATTTCAGAACCTTTATAACATACTACTTCTGGAACACCAAACAGGGCTGTCTCTAGGGTAGCCGTTCCGGAGGTGACCAAAGCAGCTTTTGACTGCATCAGGAGGTCGTAAGTACGGTTCTGCACTAAACTTATATTAGGGTAGGGGGCAGTAAAGGTATCGTAAAACGAAGTGTCGAGCGAGGGGGCTTGCGCTACAACAAATTGATAGTCCGGAAAAGTTTTGCTTACCTCCAGCATTACCGGCAACTTTTTTTCTATCTCCTGTTTGCGGCTTCCCGGAAGAAGTGCAACGATGGGCTTTTGATTAACTTCTCCTTGGCGGTTGCGGATAATCAGGTCTGTGCCTGCTTGTTTTTTTTTAGTAACTTCTTCAATAAGGGGATGCCCCACATAAGTTACATCCCAGTTCCATTTATGGAGATAGTACTCTTTTTCAAAAGGAAGGATGACAAGCATTTTGTCGATACATTGCTTCATCATCTTTACGCGATTTTCTTTCCATGCCCACACCTGCGGAGAAATGTAGTAAACCACCTTTAGGTTTTGTTGTTTAGCCCATTTGGCAATGCGAAGATTAAAGCCCGGATAATCGATAAGCACCAGTACATCTGGTTTGAATGATAGAATATCCTGCTTGCATTGTTTGAGATTTCGGAGTATTGTACGAAGGTTTTTTACTACTTCAATAAAACCCATAAAGGCTAGGTCTCTATAATGTTTAACCAGCTCCATGCCGGCCTGCTGCATTTTATCGCCACCCCAGCCCCGTATTTGGGCATGAGGTTCGATTTTTTTGAGTGCAGCAACTAGGTTGCCTCCATGCAAATCTCCCGAAGCCTCTCCGGCAATAATGTAATATCTGCGATATCCGGTATTCAATGCTTTATCTTTTATGATTTCCTATTCTGATTTTCGCATGCTGCGTTTAACAATTTTCTTTACGGGCTCTTTTCCCTTGCGCGTAGTAGTATCTTTCCATTTTTTTTCCAGTCGTTTCTTCAAAGTGTAATTAGTAAGGTCAAACTGTACCGGAACGATGCTTACATAATTATTTGCAAGTGCCCATACATCGCTATCACGTGCATTGTCAAAATTGAGAAACTCTCCCGTGAGCCAATAATACTTTCTGCCTCCAGGATCTTTTCTTTCTATAAATTTCTCCTGGTATTTTGCATAAGCCTGCTTGCATATTTTATATCCTTTGATATCGGATAAGGGAAGATCGGGTATGTTTACATTCAACAGCATATGCTTAGTGGTTCTTTCCTTCAACATTTTTTCGGTAATGAGCCGTGCATAATGTTGTGCTGCTGAAAAATCGGCGTGATGATCGTAGCTCATCAGCGAAAACCCTACCGCAGGGATGCTTTCAATAGCAGCTTCCATAGCTGCAGACATGGTACCCGAATAAATTACATTTATGCTGTGGTTCGGTCCATGATTAATACCACTCAAACATAAATCGGGTTTACGATGCAGTACTTTGTCTACTGCAAGTTTAACACAGTCTACCGGCGTACCTGAACAGGCGTATGCTTCTACTCCCTCAAATGTATCCACTTTATCCAATCGTATAGGATGCCCTATCGTAATGGCATGTCCCATTCCCGACTGCGGTTTATCAGGGGCTACAATTACTATTTTCCCAAACTCCTTTACAGCTTCGTATAATGCCCTGATACCGGGAGCGGAAATGCCATCATCATTGGTAATGAGGATAACTGGTTTGTTTTTCTTTGCCATAGAAAGCAAATTTATGATATTGTGCTCTTACATGAGGATTTAACGGAAGTACATCATAAATGATTGCGATATGCTGATTTTGTGCAAATCTTAATGTTTTTATAAAATGACTAGGACAGTCATCCTTTCTTTTTCCCTCTCCGTCTAAAGTGTAGAAGATGAATTCAGATTATTCACTTTAAAACTTAAGGCCATGAAAAAGTATATTATCGTTTCGTTTATGCTTGCTGGAATCTTAATGATGCAAAATGCTACTGCGCAATTAAGCATCAATATTAATATTGGTAACCAGCCGGCATGGGGGCCTGTAGGATACAACTATGTGCGTTATTATTATCTCCCAGAAATTAATGTGTACTACGATGTGGATGCGAAAATGTTTATTTATCCTTCGGGTCGTAAATGGGTTACTGCCCGCTATCTGCCTCGTAACTATGGCCATATAGATTTATACAAAACCTATAAGGTTGTGATAAACCGCAATTATCCTCCTTATCGTGACAATCGTGCTGATATCGCTAAGTATAGCAGATATAAAAATATCAGAAATCAAGTGGTGATTCGTGACAGCAGGGATAGAAGATATTTAGAAAGCAACAATCGTACGCATGAGGATCGAATCATTGCCAGAAACAGAGCCAGAAGATAGGTATATTAATACACCATTGTAGAAACCGCCTTGTGGCGGTTTTTCTTTTTTTATATAAAAAAGATGCATGAAAATAGCCAAATGTGCTTTCAGACTTGCTATGTGCAAGCGTTTGCGCAGAATGTTTACATTCTTTTAAAACATTTAAATTAAAAGTAATTGTAACTTTGGCCTTTGCAAGGGAAAAGTTTAATTAACGATACAAAAATTTTAGAACGGTTATGAAAGATGTTATGAAAAGATCGGAGTGCCCCATAAGCAATTGTCTGGATTTTGTAGGGGATAAATGGTCTCTGCTAATTATCAGAGATATTGCGCTGGATGGTAAAACTACCTTTGGCGAATTTATTGAGTCAGGAGAAGGTATTGCAACAAATATCCTGTCTTCCCGCCTGAAACAACTGGAGGCTGAAGGATTTATTGCAAAGTATCCTCTGGAAGGTAAAAACCGTACCGGCTACTATCTTACCAAAAAAGGCATTGAATTGGTACCCATTATTGCCGAAATGTATTTGTGGGGTTTGAAGCATGGTGGTTCGAATACCAGAAAGAAGTTTGCTTCTGCTTTAAAAAGAGACAAAGAATCGGCTATACAGGAGCTTACAGAAGAGTTGCTGAAGAATGCAAAAGCGCTTCAGAAACGTTCTAAGAAATAATCTCTAAGATAGTATTTGTGGAAACTGAGCTGTCCCTCCTTGTTATCATAAGCAGGACAGCTCAGTTTGTTTCTTTAAGAAAACTGGTCCTGTAGTGCGATGGTGTGGTGCCGGTTTTTTGCAGAAAAAGTCTGCTGAAATAGGCCGGATCGTCATAACCCAGTTCGTATCCTATCTCTTTGGCTGTAAGATCTGTGTGCACCAGGAGCCGCTTGGCTTCCAGCAGGATTCTGTTTTTGATGATCTCGTTAGGTTGAGGAAGATTCAGCTTTTTGAATTTATGTGTAAGTGTTTTGGGAGCCATAAATAACATGGCTGCATAATCGGCAACATTGTGCTTTTCTTTATAATGCTTTTCTACCAGCAACGTAAATTTCCGAAAGAACTCTACATCGGTGGGCTGCTTGGAAAGTGTCTCATGTAAGTGTTGTTGTTTCCATAATCGGGCAGCCTTTATAAATAATTGTTTCAGATACGTACGTAGCATTTCTTCCTGAGAAGATTGTTGTTGTTCCAGTTCATAGAGCATATCCTCGAAAATAGCGCTGTAATAAGGCTGGTCTTCGGAAGGGAGTTGCACGAAGGGGATATTATGAATGTTGTTAAATAGTATGCCATCGCAAGCTACTTCGTGGTCGTGAATCTGGATACAATAGAAATCCCGATTGTAAAAGATAAGATATCCCTGTTCTCGAGTAGATTTGTTGATATACAAATATTGATCTGTATTTACAAAAAATAGCGATGCACGGCTTATTTTGTAAGAGGAGAGGTCAATCTGCAATGAATAACCTTTAGGAATATACAATACTCTGATAAATTGTTTATACGTTCCATTATTAATTTCCTCTATAGTTGTTTCATCGAGCTTAATTATTCCCAGTGTTTTTAGGTCGCTTTTAAAAAGAGGGATTGAATGCATGGGTGTTATCATTTGTTATCATATATATGTTAAAAATTATATACAATGAGGTCAAAAGTAGGGGTATTTGACTCTTTATCATGATATTTTCCCAACAAAACTCCTTTGTTGTATTTTTTTCCTTTGCGGGCATAAAAAAAGTTGTAATCCAAGTTACAAAAAAACAGGGATTACAACGTATATATATAGAGAGTATGGATATTGCCTAATTAAGGAGCTGCGATAAGTTGAGCCTGTAGGGTAATCTCCAGATTATAGGCTTTACTTACTGGGCAGTTTGCCTTGGCATCAGCAGCTATTTGCTGAAACTGTTCGTCGGTGATACCGGGTATCCTAGCTTGAACACTTAATGCAGATCTGGTAATAGCTCCATTCTCTAAAGAGACAACCGCTTCTGTTACAAGCTCCTCCGGGGTGAAGCCCGCAGCAGTCAGGTCTGCACTAAGTTTCATGGTAAAACATCCTGCATGGGCTGCAGCCATTAATTCTTCGGGATTGGTTCCTGGTTTATT
This sequence comes from Niabella digestorum, assembly GCF_036409055.1. Classification (NCBI taxonomy): domain Bacteria; kingdom Pseudomonadati; phylum Bacteroidota; class Chitinophagia; order Chitinophagales; family Chitinophagaceae; genus Niabella; species Niabella digestorum. The sequence continues at coordinate 446,332 of NZ_JAZGLY010000001.1, forward strand.
CTCAAAACGAGACACAAAGGAATACGGAGTTTGATTAAGCGTTTGGCTTTGTGTACTAAGTATTCCTTTTCCTTCTTTGATAGTGCCGTTCCATACGGCTGTAGCTGAACGATTCATAATAGTGCTTTTGAAGGTTAAGAGTGTTTATTAAGATTAATAGTACAAAGATGGTACCTTAAAAGCCGCGAGGGAATGGATAAAGGTGGATGACTATTGTACTTTTTTCCTTTGCATAAATCATTCAAGTTCGGCGCGCATCCAAATAAGTATTCTAATAAGTGCTTTCATAATGAAGGGAATGTTATGTTTAGGCATAAAAAACCATATATATTATTTCTTATAATATAGTTGGGTATCATAAAAAATGCCATTGCAATTATTTGTATTTCAATATCTTATGTAGTATTCTGAAAATTTTAGCTTCCTATTATTCTAACAAGATTGGTTTGTAGTAGGCTTTAAGTCGAAGTATTTTTGTGTCAGAAATACATAATTCACATACACTGCAGCTGCATTGTAAAATTGGAATTAAAAAATACGATTACCCTGAAAACTTTCGCTTGCACGTTTTGTTTGCCCCCGACGATGCTGACCATGTAGATGAATAAAAATATTTGTTAACTATTAAAAATAAAAAAGGAGGCAATATGAAAGCGATTTTATCAAAAGCAAAAAGTATAGCCTACATTCTGGGAGTAGTATTTGCGAACACTTTGACATCTCAGCCCATGTACGGAAGCAGCAAATAATTCTAAACCATTTGCACTTCCTTTTCACTTATTCGGTAAAAATATTTATCACACTATAAAAATTATTAATTATGAAAACAGTATTTACCAACACTAAAGCCTTAATTCTGGCATTAGTTACCCTTTTTGCCGCTTCTCTTGCAGTTCCTGCATTTGCAAACAATGAAGAAACTGTAGCGAAAGCTGAAGTTAGTTACATTGGCAATCTGAATGATTTACCGGTGTATCGTCTTTCTTTAACCAATCCAAGCAATGAAGTGCTTTTCGTTACAGTTAGCGATAACTACGGTAATATTCTGTATAACGAAAAATTAAGTGGTACTAGCATTGTAAGAAACTATCAATTTGATACAGATATCTATAGCGAATACAACTTTAACTTTACCATTTCCAATGTTAAAGGGAAAGTGGTAGGTGTATATAATGTAAACAAGCGCAATAAAGTAATTGACGAGATTGCAGTAAATAAAGTAAAATAATCGGGTACAATCGTTTTGGATGGATAAAAGCCCTGCTGAATAGCAGGGCTTTTTAAGTTTCGTATAGGATAAAAAATTTTGGATATCATAAAACAGAATATTGTATCTTATTGATTATGATATAGTTATAATTTCTATTGTCTTTTTAGACTTCTTTATTCAACGCCATAATCGTCTTTATCCCTATAGTTTTAGCTTATACCTTTGCGGTCAATTAAATGAGTTGATAAAAGTTAATATTCCGTTGGAAATGAAAATATGATGATTCAGAAACGGAATATACGCGAGCAACCAGAAGCTGTTTTTTGTGTGCATTTGATCCATCAAAGCTAAGAATTAGCAGTAGTGATATGTTTTTCTAAACAGCATCATAGCTTAATAGCATAGCTAATTATTGGTTTATACTATAAATGAATTGTAAAAATTTTAAACCCTTATTTTATGAAGAAGTATTTTTCTAAGAGTAAATTTATTGCTCTTTTAGCCATTACCCTCGTCACCACTACTGTTGCTGCTTCGGTATTTACCGTAAAGCTGAAAAATGACACCACACCTGATTTGGAGTATGTTGGTGATGTTAATAATCTGCCTGTTTATCGTTTGTCTTTAAAGAACAAAACAAATGATAGGTACTTCGTATCTGTAACTGATAAAGAAGGCAACGTGATCTACTGTCAGGAAGTAGAGGGCGCTAATATTGTGCGTAACTATCAATTCAACAGCCAAGAGCATAGCGATGAGTACGAGCTTACACTTACTGTAACTGATTTGAAAGGTAAAACTGTGGCTTCGTACGATATTTCAAAAAGCAACAAAGTGGTAAGTGAGGTTTCTGTAAATGAAGTGAAGTAATTGTTGTTAGATTGTATTAAAAAAATAACCCCGGAACTCCGGGGTTATTTTTTGTAGTTATGTAAAGTATTTATTTTTTCTCAGCCATATCTGGAATAGCATTGGTCTTGTAAGCTCCGGCATCCAGTTTTTCTTTAGCCGCAGTAAATGCTTCCAGTGTGATACGTATATCTTCATCGGTATGAACAGCCGTAGGAATAAGACGGTAAATGATATGACCTTTCGGAATTACGGGGTATACCACAATCGAACAGAAGATTCTGTAATTTTCTCTTAAGTCCATTATCATTGCTGTGGCTTCTTCTACACCACCTTTCATATAAACTGGCGTTACAACAGAATCTGTTTTACCGATATCAAAACCTCTTTCTTTCAGCCCATTTTGCAATTTTAGCGCATTTTCCCACAGCTTATCCTTTAGTTCTGGACGGGTTCTCAGCAGTTCCAGTCTTTTCAGGTTGCCGATTACTAGCGGCATGGGAAGACTTTTTGCGAAAATTTGGCTACGGATATTATAACGGATATAGTCGATGATTTTTCTTTCGCCTGCTACAAAAGCCCCAATAGAAGCCATTGACTTAGCGAAAGTAGAGAAGTAAAGGTCGATTAAATGTTGTACTCCCTGTTCTTCTCCTGCTCCGGCACCGGTTTTTCCCAACGTTCCAAATCCATGCGCATCATCCACCAGCAGTCGGAAATTATATTTACTTTTTAGATTAGCTATTTCTTTTAACTTGCCCTGATCACCGGCCATGCCGAAAACGCCTTCGGTAATGACGAGGATTCCGCCCTGATCTTGTTTTTCTACATATGCAGTGGCGCGCTGCATTTGTTTTTCAAAATCTTCAAGATTGTTGTGTTTGAACACAAAGCGATGACCTGCGTGAAGCCTTAGTCCGTCAATGATACAGGCATGGCACTCGGCATCATAAACAATTACATCGTGGCGGCTACACAATACATCGATAATACTTACCATTCCTTGGTAGCCGTAGTTGAGCAGTACCGCATCTTCCTTACTCACAAAGGCAGCCAGTTCTGCCTCCAGTTGTTCATGATAGTTGGTATTACCACTCATCATCCGAGCTCCCATTGGAGAAGCCAGCCCAAATTGTTGAGCACCTTCAGCATCTGCTTTTCTTACTTCCGGATGATTGGCCAGTCCCAAATAATTATTTAAGCTCCAAACAATAACATCTTTACCTCTGAATTTCATACGGCTTCCAATTTCGCCTTCGAGCTTGGGAAACGCGAAATAGCCATGAGCTCTTTCTCTATACTGACCAATCGGGCCGTAGTTTTTCAGAAGTCTATCAAAAATATCCGCCATATTATTTATTGGTTTGAATAAAAATTGCGCAAATATAAGAACCATTGGCCAAAGCGCAGTCAGAACTTTTGACGCTGGCGAAGTTTTCCAATCTGCTATAAGTTGATATACAGATATTTATACTATCCTTGTGTTTATTATAACTAACACAAATCAAGAATTCGGACCATAGTTACTCTTTATTTTTCTTTTTGAAGATTTTATTAAACAGTCCTTTTTTCTTTTTAGGCTCTTCAGGAGCACCAATGGGCTTGTCTTGAGTTACTTTCTTGGAGGTGTCCTTAGGTTGTTGTTTGGATTTTGGATCCTCAGGTAATGGAGCCGATTCTGGACCGATATACTCTTCCAGGTTCTGCATGTAATCTTCCTCTGTACCTACTCCGATATCTTTACCTTCGGCAGAGGGTTCAGGGTTAATATCAGTTACGTATAAGGATGGATCGGCACTTACGGCATCATTGCTTAAGCTGGGTGGTTCAATAAAGCGATCCTCCTTGCTAATGCCCAAATCTTTGTTGGCATATACCTTTTTAAAGAAATACTCCCATATGGGGCGTGCTGCTTGCCCTCCGAAACCACCCGCACCTTCATTTCTGATAAATCGGTCGTCACTACCCACCCATACGCCGGCGAGCAGTTGCGGTACAAAACCTATAAACCAAGCATCACTATTATCGTTGGTAGTTCCCGTTTTACCGGCCATTTCTGCGGCTCCTAGGCGGGCACGCAATCCGGCAGCGGTTCCTACATCTACCACTCCTTGCATCATACGTGTCATGATGTATGCAGCGGCTTCGCTAATAACCTCTCTACGGTTTGCGCTGTAATCCAATCGTTTTATTACATTGCCGTTGCGGTCCTCAATGCGGCTAATAAAGTAGGGTTTGGTGGAAAAGCCCCGTCCGGCAAATATGGAATATGCCCACATCATTTCAAACAATGAAAGCTCGCAAGAGCCCAGGGCAATGGATGGGAAGGGTTTCACCTCTGTGGGGAGCCCTATTTTCTGTAGGAAATCTACGAATTTTGCCGGGCCTACCTGTTTCATGATATAGGCGGTGGCACAGTTGCGTGACCAAGTAAGTGCAGAGGCCATACTCATCGTACGACCGGTACAGCTAGCAGAAGTGGCCGGCACCAGCTGACCCTTTCCAAAACTTTGTTGTACATCCTCTACAGGTGTATCGGGAGAAAAATTGAGCTCATCCACTGCTTCACTATACAGCAGCGGTTTGATGGTAGATCCTACTTGTCTCTTAGTGTTGAGGTTGACGTGGTCGTATTTGAAAGTTTTAAAGTCGATACCTCCTACCCAGGCTTTTACTTCACCGGTGATAGGATCCATAGCCATGAAACCAGCTTGCGTAAATAGCCGATGGTATTTAATAGAGTCGTATGGCGTCATGACCGTGTCTTTGGAACGGGCTGCGTTCCACGCAAAAACCTTCATAGGTGTTTTTACAAAAAAGGTGGCTCTAATTTCTTTATCGCTCAGACCGTCCTCGGCTAGATTACGCCATCTTTCGCTATTTTTCATAGCCGCTTCCAAAACGTGTTCATATTTTTTCCATACCGAACCGTTTTTTATAAAGCCTTGGTTGATAACATTGCGATATAGTTTGGGAGCCTGTTGCGCTACTGCTTCCTCGGCATAGAGCTGCATAACGGGATTGATGGTTGTGTAGATTTTCAAGCCATCATTGTATATGTTATACGGAGTGCCGTCGGGTTTGGTGATATCCTTTAATATTTTCTTTACTTCTTCACGTAATATTTCTCTAAAGTAAGGCGCATAACCCAGGTCTTCTGTAGGTTTCTTATAATTCAATTTAATAGGCTGCGCCGATAAACTGATTGCCTGATCGGCAGTGATATTGCCATTTTCAGCCATGCGCGACAGTACCAGGTTTCTCCGGTCCATGGCCGCTTTGGGATTGCGACGCGGATTGTAGATGCCGGGGCCGTTGATACTTCCTACCAGTAGCGCAGCTTCTTCTATGGTGAGTTGACTAGGTTCTTTTTGAAAAAAAGTTCTAGAAGCATTTCTGATACCGAATACGTTATCCGGGAAAGGAACGGCATTGAGATAAAGCGTCAATATTTCTTCTTTGGTGAAATTTCTTTCCAGCTTAACAGCAATGATCCATTCTTTTAGTTTCTGGAGAATTCTTAAAAATGGATTGCTGGCGCGCTTATTAAAAAGTGCCAAAGCCAGTTGTTGGGTAATAGTACTACCACCACCGGCAGAGCCTCCGTAAATAATAGCCCGCATCGTGCCTTTTATATCTATACCGGCGTGATCATAGAATCTTTTGTCTTCTGTGGCTACTAATGCGTTTATAACATGCGGGGATATGTCTTTGTATTTTACGATACTTCTGTTTCCTGAAGGGAGATAAAATTTCCCCATAAGGGTTCCATCGCTTGCATACACTTCTGACGCTTGTGCAATGGTGGGGTTTTCGAGCTCAGCCATAGAGGGCATTTTTCCTAGTAGGCCAAAATTGGCCATTAGTATAATTGCAATAAAAGCACCCCATCCCAAAAAAAACAATCGCCAAAAATATTTTACCGTTTTCTTCATTCAATCATATTTTATATTCAATGTGGTAGTATGTATGTTAATACCGACCACAGACTAACAAAATTGCAGTAAAACTACATTTTAAAGCAATTATTTATTTCTTAAAATTAAGAATAGACCGGCGTAATGTTATTGAAAAAGTAAATATTTCACTGGATTCGAGTAGTTTTATTCCAAAATAATCGCTTCGTGGAACCTAAAAAAGTCTCCCCTTGGTTAAGATATCTGGGACTGACAGCACAGTTACTGGTATTAATAGGCCTATCATTGTATGCCGGTATAAAACTTGACGAAAAACTTAGTGTAAGTCCGTTATTTACACTAATCTTACCTTTGCTGATATTAGCCTCAACATTTTATAAACTGATTAAAGAAACTTCAAAAAAGAATAAAGATGGAGCAAACAAGTAGAAAATTGAACCCGGTAAAGCTGATGATTCTGGTATTTGTATTACTGACTGCGTTTTTTCTTGTTTGCAAGGATATACTGTTACAATCGGGTGTGGACCCTTATGTAATGGTGGCCGGAAATCTTATTCTTTTTATAGTAGGTCTTTTTACTATAATAAGCGGACTGAAGGCTATTCGTAATCCCAACCCTCATGTTTTTGTAAGAGTGTATTATGCGGGATTTATCATCCGTCTTTTCGTTTGTGCCCTTGCAGCATTTATTTATATTTATTTGAGTAAAGATGGGGTGAGTAAACCTTCGCTATTTGCTTGTTTGGGTATATATGTTTTGTATTCGTTTATCGAAGTTTTTTCTTTAAAAAAAGCGCTGAGAGAAAATAGTAATGGCTAAAAAGGAAGTGCCTCTGCATCATTTGGCACAGTATCTACCCGATAACACTTACGAATCTGTAATCGCTTATTTGAATTTTTATAAGGTACATCTTACCATAGCAAGAAGCCGTAAATCGGTTCTGGGCGATTATCGGCATAAATGGGGTTCTGCGAATCACCGCATTAGTGTTAACGGCAATCTGAATAGATATGCTTTTTTGATAACCTTACTTCACGAGCTGGCACATCTCATTACCTTTGAGCAGTACGGTAATCGGGTGCAGGCGCATGGTAAGGAATGGAAAAATATTTATGCCCGGCTTCTGGCGCAGTTTATCGAGAAAAAAATTTTCCCTGCGGATATCGAATACGAATTGCTCAAAAGTCTACGTAATCCTGGAGCCTCTAGTTGTGCTGAAGAAGACCTGCAGCGTGTACTTTACGATTATAATGAAAGAAAAGACGGTTATACGCTACTGGAACGGCTTCCGGCAGGTGCGTTATTCCAGATATATGATGGCCGTGTATTTCAGAAGGGGAATAAACGTACCAAGCGCTATAATTGTGTAGAAATAGCCACTAATAAAGTGTATTTGTTTAGCGGTGTGTACGAGGTACTTCCCGTCCGATAAACAGATCAGTTATAAATTGGCAAGAAAACTATCACTAATATATCTAGCAACTTCTTTAAGATTATTTGTTGCTTCATAAACAGCCAGCTGTCTGTCAGCTCCTGTGCCTTGTTCCAAAATGCGGTGTACATATTCTACATGATGGCGGCTTCCCAGATGATTCAAAACCGGATCTATAAAGTCGAGCAATTCGTAAATCAAAGCACGGGTATTTACTTCCTCTTCCTTGCCAAAATCAATCAGTCTGCCATCCAATCCATAGCGGCTGGCGCGCCATTTGTTTTCGTTAATCAATGCACGCGAATACTGAATAAAGTTCAGGTTTTTGCTACGCAACATGTAGATACGGGCGCATATGGCCTGAAACAATGCGGCAATGGCAATGGTTTCATCCACTGTCATGGGAATATCGCATATTCGGAATTCCACTGTATTGAAGAAGGGGTGCACCCTTAGGTCCCACCAGATTTTTTTGGCGTTATCAATACAGTTCGTTTTGATCAGCATCTTAACGTAATTGTCATATGCTTCTATGCTTTCAAAAGCATCAGGAATTCCGGTGCGCGGGAATTTATCAAAGACTTTAGTGCGAAAGGATTTGTATCCGGTGAGGCGGCCTTCCCAAAACGGAGAATTGGTGCTGAGTGCAAAGATGTGTGGCAAAAAATAGCGGGTAGAATTGGCAATATGGTTGGCCAACTCACGGCTTTCCATGCCCACATGTACGTGAAGTCCGAAAATTAGATTGCTTCTTGCCGCTTCTTGTAGCTCGGCGATGATTTCATTATAACGTTGATGATCAGTAATAAGCTGGCTTTGCCAGTGGCTAAACGGATGCGTGCCGGAAGCACCCAGTTTGAACGACAGCCCTTCGGCTATGTCACTAATCGTTTTGCGCAGCAACGCTACATCTTTATAGGCTTCGTCAATATCCTGGCAAATGTCAGTACCCACCTCTACTACAGCCTGGTGCATTTCGGCCTTTACCTTATCCTTGATACTTTTCTGACCTTCTTGCACAATTTTCTGGTCATGGCTTTTAAGCTCATATGTTTCAGGGTCGAGCACCATGTACTCCTCTTCGATCCCTAAAGTGAAAGCTTTATAATTTAACACCATATTCGTTGCGATACTAAATGTAAAAAAAAACAACTGCAAGATATTACGCCTTTTGCATATAGCATCAGGGCGAAATCTTTTGCTGATAAAGCAGGCTTATTTTCCTGCACTATCTCTTACGAATGCTCCCCAGCTGAGATGGTTTACTCCGTCATTCGCTAATGCTTTTTCAATGGCATAGTTGGCAGCAGTTTCCACCACCCATTCAAAGTTTTCTGCTCCTACGCTAGCAATATCAGCATCAGGAGCCGGATTGCAGAAATCAATCGCATAAGGCACCCCATTGCGAACGGCCAATTCCACCGTGTTGAAATCATACCCTAAATAGTGGTTTATTTTTAAAACAATATCCGTCATTTCCTGTAATCTTTCCGGCGAGGGAGTAAAGCTAGCCTGATAGCGTAGGTGATGCGGATTGCGGGGTTCATATGGCATGATGCGCACGTATTTTCTTCCGATACAATAGCAGCGGTAGTATTCCTCAAAAACAATTTCTTCCTGAAGAAGCATTACCAACTGTTCAGTTTCTTTATGTTTTTCAAAAAACTCCTCGATGCTATTGAGTTTGTACACATGTTTCCAACCTCCACCTGCAAAAGGTTTCATATAGGCTGGAAACCCTATCTCTTTAAAGATGCTTTCCCAGTCCAACGGATAGGCCAAATTGGTGAATGATTCGCTTGAGGTATCATCAGGCATTTCGTAAGAAGGGATAATAGCTGTTTTGGGTACCGGAACTCCAATCTGTGTCATGAGGCAGTTATTGAAATATTTATCATCTGCACTCCACCAAAAAGGATTATTGATAACGGCAGTTCCCGTCAATGCGGCGTTTTTCAACCAGGTCCGATAGAAGGGTACGTCCTGCGAGATACGGTCAATGATTACTGCATAACCGCTTGCTACTCCTTGTATGGCTTTATCGATGCGTACCGGTTCGGCGATAATGCCTTCAACGTTTTTACTGTTTACACGATCTATAAATGCTTGCGGAAAAGATCGTTCTTTGCCATAAAGGATACCGATTTTTTTCATATTGCTTGGTTTGTATTTTAATGTTATGGTAGTAACGTACTTTTACGGAGGCGTAGATGTCTCTATCAAATATATTTTTTTATATCTTATAAACAAAATTGTTTATAAGATTGATTCATGCTACTTTTAGCGCTAATTTGGGAGGTTACATGAAAACGGCTACAGATGCAATTTTGACTATTGAAACCGTGATGCTGAAGTCCCGAAATCTGAAAAGGGATGTGGAGTTGCGCTTTTATTTTCCTAACATTATCACCGATTGGTCAGCATTGCCACTCTTACTAATAAATGACGGACAAGACTTGCCCGTTATGCAGTTTGATGAGATGCTAAAACAATTGTACGAACAGGGCTCGATACATCCGTTGATTGTTATAGGCATTACGGCAGGGAAGGAGCGTACCATGGAGTATGGCGTGGCGGGTGTTGTAGATTACAAGGGACGCGGCGCTAAAGCCGATTTATATAGCGCTTTTGTTTTAAAAGAATTATTGCCTTATATCAAAAAGCGCTTTAAGGTAAGCGCGTTTAAAGAACTATCATTTGCGGGATTTTCTTTGGGTGGTTTGACTGCATTGGATATTGTATGGAATCATCCAGATGTTTTTTCAAAAGTGGGTGTATTTTCGGGATCATTATGGTGGCGTAGTGTAGATCAGGACGATCCGTCTTATGAGGATGATAAACACCGCATCATGCAACAGGTGATCCGCAATGGACATTTTGCTCCCGGACTAAAATTTTTCTTCCAGTGCGGAAAACTGGATGAAAGCGGCGATAGAAATAACAATGGTATCATCGACTCTATTGATGATACATTAGATCACATTAAAGAGTTATTGGCAAAAGGCTATCGTGCGGAAGATATCTCTTATCTGGAACTAGACGATGGAAAACACGATGTTCCTACCTGGGGGAAAGCTATGCCTGTATTTTTAAAATGGGGATGGGGAAAATAAGTCGTATATTGGTGCGTTTATAAAATAGGAAGCATTAATTTTTTCATTACAGAATGCAGTATTATGCCCAATGCACTAATCAATGAAACCAGCCCTTATCTGTTACAACATGCACATAATCCGGTAAATTGGTATCCCTGGGGTGAAGAAGCTTTGCGTAAAGCTAAAGAGGAGGACAAGCCCATTCTCGTGAGTATAGGTTATGCAGCCTGTCATTGGTGTCATGTGATGGAGCGTGAAAGTTTTGAAGATCCTGAAACGGCTGCCATCATGAACGAGTTTTTTGTAAATATTAAAATAGATAGAGAAGAACGCCCCGATCTGGATCATATTTATATGGATGCGGTGCAGGTGATGACGGGGAGTGGCGGCTGGCCCTTGAATGTTTTTTTGACTCCCGATAAAAAACCTTTTTATGGAGGTACTTATTATCCTCCCATTCCGATGGTGAATCGTCCTTCGTGGAAGCAGGTATTGCATGCAGTAGCAGAAGCATTCCAGCATAAACGTAAGGAAATAGAAGAGCAGGCAGAAGGGCTTACTTCGCATTTAATGAGCTCGAACAATTTTGGTATTAATACACCACACAATGATTTTTCGATAGAACAAATCGATGCCGCTTGCGAAAATCTTTTAAAGCAGGGTGATAAGCAATGGGGCGGCTTTGGAGCAGCGCCAAAATTTCCACAGACATTTGCTATACAATTTCTATTGAAGTATGGACTACTGGAGCAAAAAAGAAGACCGGAGATGGCTAAGGCTGCGCACGAGCATGCTTTCCTGAGCCTGAATAAAATGATTGAGGGAGGCATTTATGATCAAATTGGTGGTGGTTTTGCCCGGTATGCAACCGATAAGGAGTGGTTAGTGCCTCATTTTGAAAAGATGTTGTATGATAATGCACTGTTGGTTACAACGCTGAGTGAAGCTTATCGCATCACAGGTTGGGAACAATACAAGACAGTTATTCAGCAAACGCTGGAGTTTGTAGAAAGAGAAATGTTGCATCCCTCTTATGGTTTTTATGCTGCGCTAGATGCCGACAGTGAAGGAGAAGAAGGAAAGTTTTATGTATGGACGTTGGAGGATGTAAAGCGTATACTAGGAACTGATGCGGATATCTATTGTGAATTTTATGATATCACTGCGGAGGGTAATTGGGAGCACCGTAATATATTAAGAATAAAAACACCATTGGCAGTATTTGCTGCAGAAAAGAAAATAGATGTTGCAACATTGAAAAACTTATTGAAGCGTTGCAATAAAAGAATGTTGGAGGCTAGAGCTTTGCGCATAAGGCCTGCTTTGGATGATAAAATCATATTAGGTTGGAATGCATTGATGAATGCTGCTTACAGTCATGCCTACGCGGCTACAGGCATCGATGCTTATAGGCAAACGGCCATTCGTAATATGCAGTTTCTACTGGAAAATTTTGCCGATGCCGATGGTGTACTGATGCATGTATGGAAGAATAATGAGGCTAAGTTTCCTGCCTTTTTGGATGATTATGCTTATCTCATTCAGGCTTTATTGCAATTGTATAAGGTGACTGCCCATCCACAGTGGTTGCAACGAGCCAAAAAGCTCTGCGAAAAGGTGCTTCAAAATTTTGTAGAGCCGAGTGGATATTTTTACTACACACCGCAACAACAGCAAGATGTCATTATTCGAAAAAAAGAAGTATACGATGGTGCTACTCCCAGCGGCAACGCAGTTATGGCATTAAACTTATTGGAATTGGGTATGCTGTTCGACAAGCGGGATTGGGTGCAGCAGGCACAGCAAATGATTACCGGTGTAAGTACACTTGCCGTGAAGTATCCAACTTCTTTTGGAATGTGGTTGATGGGATATTATCAGCTCATCAAAGGAACTAAAGAAATAGTGCTATGTGGAGCGTACGAGCGAGACTTAAGTACTTTATTGCAACAGCCATTGCCTTTTAATATTATTATGGCTACACACGAAGAGGATGAGCAGTATCCATTGTTAAAAGGAAAGGTTGTAGGAAATCCTCTTGCTATTTACTTGTGTGAAAATTATGCTTGTAAGCAACCCGTATTTGATATTGAAAGTTTATTACAACAGTTAAATGATTGATATGGCGTACAAGTTATTCTACTTACTGTTGGGATGTACACCTCCTGGAAGACATACAGAGCAGCATGATGTTTTCTTTTGTATCGGAACATCACTAAAGGATATTGTACCCGATATTCAGGCTTTTTGGCCCGATGCAGGCAAAATACATATAGACTGTTGGCGAGAAGTAACTACTGTTGACGGTTATAGTATTACAGTTGCAGAAAGACAAGTCCACCATACCAAATCACAACATCTTTTCTTCATTAATTTGGGAGGATATTTACCAAACTCATTTGAAGAACATCATTATAAGTTGCTCACCATTGCTACTGATATGTCGGAAGCCATTCGCAACGCAAAGCAAACCGAATTTTACCGCGATTACAATACTGAGGATAGAAGCGGCGTGAGTCATGTGGATAATAAGTATGGTGTGGACGTGGATGAAATTCTCAATGTAGAAGATATTCTTCCTTCACAACAGAAAGAAAGATTTGCGCTTATTATCGAACCGGCTGCCACTAAAAAGGAAGATGAACTGCACATCGGGTATTTAAAATTAGATAAGATTTAATCTTTTTGTGGTTCTTTATCTGTATGGAAATAATTCCATACGATTTGTGCTTTGGCTTTGCCGATTACAGGGGCCAGTTCCTCCACACCCTTCTGGCTAACATTTTTAACTGACCTGAATGTTTTAAGCAACATATCCGCAGTATTTTTGCCGATGCCGTTGATGCTCTCCAGCTCGTTTTTGAAAGTGCCTTTGCTGCGTTTGGCTCTGTGAAATGTCACCCCAAAGCGATGCACTTGGTCGCGAATAAATCTTATGAATTTGAGGCTGGGACTACTATACGGCAATTTCAAAGATTCTTGGTCGCCGGGGAAAAATATTTCTTCTTCATTCTTGGCAAGGCCTATGAGGGTGATTTTTCCATGCAATTCCAGCTCTTCAATTGCTTCCATGGCTGCACCTAGCTGTCCTTTACCTCCATCGATGATGACCAGTTGGGGTAAGGGTTGTTGCTCTTCCTTCAGTCTTTTGTAGCGGCGATACACGGCTTCTTTCATTGAAGCAAAGTCGTTAATCCCTTGTACGGTTTTTATATTGAAATGTCGGTAATCTTTTTTGCTAGGAACCCCGTTTTTGAAACACACCATGGCACTTACGGGGTAGCTACCCTGAAAATTGGAATTGTCAAAACATTCAATATGTACCGGCAATTGTTGTAATTGCAAATCGGCCTGCAATTGTTCAAGTACTTTTACCTGATCTACATTGCGGTTAATTTTCAGGCGCTCTTTGTTTTTAAGTTCCTCAATGAAGTAGCCGGCATTTTTTTCCGATAGCTCAATCAGCTTTTTTCTGTCGCCGGCTTTGGGTACCACAATTTTTACATCCGATTCGGGATAATCAATAGGAATGGGTACCACAATTTCTTTGGCATCGCTATTAAAGGTGCTACGTAATCTTTCTATGGCATACACTAAAACTTCTTCAACAGGTTCGTCCAGATGCGTCTCTAGTTTGTTAGTATGCGTTTGTACAATCGTGCCATTGCGCACCATTAAAAAATTTACGTAAGCAATATCATCGTTTTTGATAATGCTGAAGACATCTTTGTCGCCACCTTTTAAGCCTGTGATGACCGTCTTTGCTTGGTAATAATCTTCGAGATACTCAATTTTCTTTTTTATTTGTTCTGCTTTCTCAAATTCCAGATTTGCTGCCAGAGCTTTCATTTCTTCTTTGAACTGCCTGATTACGGGAGCAAGGTTACCCTTGAGCAGATTTTTTACCTGACGGATATTAGCTTCATATTCTTCCTGAGATTGTAATCCCTCACATGGCCCCTTGCAATTACCGATATGATATTCCAGACACACTTTGAATTTCTTTCGCTCTATATTCTTTGGGGTAAGATTAAGCGTGCAGGTTCGCAAGGGTATGGTTCGACGAATGAATTCGAGTAGTTCCCTTACTTTAAAAACCGATGTATAAGGTCCCAAATATTCAGATCCGTCGTTCACCGGTTGTCTGGTGAGATACACCCTTGGAAAGGGCTCGTTTTTGATAACAATATAGGGATAACTTTTATCATCTTTTAAGCTGATATTATAACGGGGTTGAAATTCCTTAATGAGTGAGTTTTCAAGAATAAAGGCATCCGATTCGCTATCAACAATAGTAAATTCAATTTTAGCAATGCGCTTTACCAGTTCATGAGTTTTATAGTTGGTGATGTTTTTGTTAAAATAAGAGCTCACCCGTTTGCGCAGGTTCTTGGCCTTCCCTACATAAATAATGGTGCCTGTGTTATCAAAGTATTTGTAAACGCCGGGCTGTGTGGGTATGGTCGGTGCTATTTTCGAAAATGCTTCCTGCGTCATAAGAATGGCAAAATTACAAACTATTATGGAGCTACTGTATAAAGAAAAATCTCACAAGGCCAATGCCTGTGAGATTTAACTATAGTATAAACGATATTAATTATTAGTAGTTGATGGTAGCGGGATCTACCAATACATCACCATTCATTTCTGCAGGTATGGTCAGTTTCATGAAGGTGAGAATAGTAGGAGCGATATCGCCTAATTTACCTTCCTTAATAGTTCCGCGCCATTGATTATCGATAATGAACAGAGGTACCGGATTCAGGGTGTGTGCTGTGTTAGGGCTGCCGTCTTCATTAATCATGTAGTCGGAATTACCATGATCGGCTGTGAGGAAGATGACATAGTCCTGTTTTAGTGCTTCGGTTACGATTTGCTCCACACATTTATCCACGGTTTCAACTGCTTTCACCGCCGCTTCGAAAACGCCTGTATGTCCCACCATATCTGCGTTAGCAAAGTTCAAACAGATGAAATCGGCAGTCTGATTTTTAATTTCTTCTAGAATGGCTTCGGTCAGTTCGTAAGCACTCATTTCGGGCTTCAAGTCGTAGGTAGCTACCTTAGGAGAGGGTTTTAAGATTCTGGTTTCTCCTTCAAATGGTTGTTCACGGCCCCCGCTGAAGAAGAAGGTTACATGCGGATATTTTTCGGTTTCCGCAATGCGGATTTGTTTCAGGCCGTTAGCGGCAATCACTTCTCCCAAAGTATTGGTAATATCTTCATTTTTGAAGATAGTATGTACGCCCACGAATTTGTGGTCGTATACTGTCATGGTGGTATAATCCAGATTCAGTTTTTTCATGCCGAACTCGTCATTATCGGCCTGGGTTAATACTTCGGTAATCTCGCGACAACGGTCTGTACGGAAGTTGAAACACAGCACATGATCTCCGTCTTTAATTGTTGCAACAGGAGTATTGTCTGCATTTACGATGACAGTAGGAAGAATAAACTCGTCAGTAATGTTTTCGTCGTAGCTACGCTTCACGGCTTCTACTGCGCTAGTAGCGGTAGGGCCATCACCTTTCACCAATACATCATATGCTTTTTTAACACGTTCCCAACGTTTGTCGCGATCCATGGCATAATAACGCCCGCTCACAGAAGCGATTTTTCCAATACCTATTTTGTCGATATGGTTTTGTAGTTCTTCGATAAATTGTAAACCACTTTTGGGATCTGTGTCACGCCCGTCGGTAAAGGCATGCACATATACTTCGTTGAGTCCTGCTTCTTTGCTGATATCTAACAGCGCTTTTAGGTGATTGATGTGTGAGTGTACACCACCGTCGCTCACAAGTCCCATCAGGTGCAACGGTTTATTATTGGCTTTGGCTGTTTGCAGGGTACGTACCATTTCTGGATTGTTAGCGAGTTCGCCGGTACGGATGGCCACATTGATGCGCTGCAGTTCTTGATAAACAATACGTCCGGCGCCCAGATTTAAATGTCCTACTTCTGAGTTCCCCATCTGTCCCTCAGGCAAACCTACCAGCTCGCCAAAAGTAGTAAGGGTAGTATTGGGATATTTGTTGTACAAAGAATTGGTAAAGGGAACATTTGCATTTTGAATTGCATCTGCATTTGCAACTTTTCCTAGTCCCCATCCGTCCATTATAATAAGGATCGCTTTCTTTTGTTTCGACATTTCTTTAATTTGTTGACTATCAGTAAATTAATATTTTTGATGCTCAAAAAATCCCGTAAAGGTAAAAAATGATATCGGAACAAAGAAAGATAGAAACTAGGTAATTTGGCATATTTTTGGTCAAGATGATATAAAATGATGCGTGAAATGAAAAAGATATTGCATTTTCTATTTGTGGCTTCAACAATGTTCATTACTTCAACGGTATGCGCACAAAGTATTGATGGAGTGGTGGCTGGTTTAAAAAAAGGCGATGCAGTACAAGTAGTAAGTAATGCAAACGGTAATTTTTCTCTTGCTATACTGGATAAAAAAAATACGTATAGTAAAGATCAGGCTCAGCAAATCATTAAAGACTTTTTCGGTAAGAATTCGGTAAAAGGTTTCGATGTAAAGCATAAAGGTAGCTCTCCAAGCGGTCAGTACGCTATTGGTACGCTGGTTACTTCTGGAGGAAATTATAGAGTGAATATTTTTATGAAGAAAGAGGGTGGTCGGGAAGTAATTAAAGAGCTGCGTTTTCAGCTCATCGAATAAAGCGTTTTGAAAAATGTATAAGGCCTCTCAATCGAGAGGCCTTTTTGTTAGCCGTAGGACAAAGGGGTAGGTGGCATAATAGCTAAAGCCCTATATTTGTTAAGTACTGTGGTATTTGATGTAGGTGTGAGAGAACAATGTTTTTAAAGTATAATCAGATGGATTTGCAGTTTCGGCAAAAATTGGAGCAGCTTGTAAAAGCAGCACTTGAAGAAGATATTGGTAACGGGGATCATTCCTCGCTTTCTTGCATTAGTGCTAATGAAAAGGGTAGGGCAGAATTGAAAATAAAGCAGGATGGTATTCTGGCAGGTGTAGAGGTGGCGCGTTTTATTTTTGAATATAGAGAACCTGGGTGTCAGTTTACTGCTTTTAAGAAAGACGGCGACAGTATGAAGGCTGGTGACAAGGCTTTTGAAATTGCGGCTCATGAGCATACCATTTTGGCTTGTGAGCGGCTGGTGCTCAATTGTATGCAGCGAATGAGTGGTATTGCTACCTTAACCCGCCAGTATGCTGACAAGTTACGGCCTTATAAAACAAAACTGCTGGATACGCGCAAAACCACTCCCAATTTCAGGTTGCTGGAAAAAGAAGCCGTGCGCATTGGTGGTGGTGTAAATCACCGTTTCGGTTTATACGATATGATAATGCTGAAGGATAATCATATTGACTATGCGGGAGGAATAGAAAAGGCCATCCACAGAGCGTATCAATATGTACAGGAGAATAATCTAAACATTAAAATAGAAGTAGAAACCCGAACGCTTGACGATGTAAAGAAAGTGCTGAAAGTGGGGGTGGGAAAGGTTTTTCGAGTGATGCTGGACAACTACACCCCTGCACAGATAACAGAAGCATTGAAGATTATTGATGGTGTTTTCGAAACCGAAGCTAGCGGAGGCATCAATTTAGATACGATTGAAAGCTATGCAGCAACCGGAGTAGACTATGTGAGCGTGGGCGGATTGATACATCAAGCGCGTAGTCTCGATTTGAGTTTAAAAGCCATTGTATAGCCGCTAAAACTAAAATCATAACGTATGTCAAAGAAAAAATCAAATGGCCCTTTTGTATATAGTACCGATCCCAACTTCCAATTTCAGGATGAACACGAAGAGGCAGAAACGTTACCTCCCAGTGCGCAAAAACTGCGTATACAATTAGAAACCAAGCATAGGGGGGGTAAAACAGCCAGTGTGATTAAAGGTTTTGTAGGTACGCAAGCTGATTTAGAAAGTCTGGCCAAAAAGCTAAAATCTTATTGCGGTACAGGCGGATCAGCAAAGGATGGTGAAATTATCATTCAGGGCGATCATCGCGATAAAATATTACAGTGGTTGCAACAACAGGGATATACCAACACTAAAAAGAGCGGCGGCTAACACTGTATAATTTTTTCAGTTATTTGTTATTTCCGTATTTTTACTAAAACCCTTTCTCATGAGCAACATGATTTCAGCCGGGATAATGGTAAACGTGGAGGTATTCTATCAACCGGAGTATAGCAATCCTTTGCAAAGCGAATACATGTTTGCTTATCGTATCACTCTCGAAAATTATAATTCCTATCCTGTGCAGCTATTGCGTCGCAAGTGGCATATATTCGATAGCAACGGTTTGTATAGAGAGGTGGAAGGCGAAGGTGTTGTGGGAGTGCAGCCTGTATTGCATCCCGGTGAAAGCTATCAGTATATGAGTGGGTGTAACTTAAATACTGATATGGGCAAAATGAAGGGTTTTTATGAAATGGAAAATCTAGACACTAAAAAGAAATTTCAGGTAATCATTCCCGAATTTGAAATGATTGCGCCTGCTAAGGCCAACTAACTTCTATTGCTTCCTTGTTTCTTTTTCAACAGATTGTAAAAGGCAAAAAAGTTTTCACTTTTTTTACTAAAAATATTAGTAATATTGTGCTAATTATTTTAGTAAAAACCAACTTTTATGTCATCTCATACCCCCTACATACAGCCCTCTAATCCATACGAATATCTGCTGTTGATAGAACCTCGAGAGGATTTGGCAGATGATATTATGGCAATCAAAAAAGAATTTAGTGAGAAGTACCAAGCCCCCCAAGCGGTGAGTAGCAAACCGCATATTACATTGGTGAGCTTTACACAGTATATGGCTTTTGAAAGTCGCATCCGACAGCGGTTTCGGCAAATTGCAACCGAAAGGGCCCCCATGCTAATTGAGTTAGAGGGTTTTGGCTCTTTTCCTACTCACACTCTTTTCATTAAAGTAACAACAAGGACTACGGTACAAAATCTAGTAACAAAACTGAGAACACAGGTACAGTCGCTCCTCAAGCCGGATAAGGAGCATAAGCCTCATTTCATCATGGAACCTCATATTACCATAGCACGCAGGCTTAAACCTTGGCAATATGAGAAAAGTTGGAGCGAATATAATACACGCTCATTTTCAGCCAAGTTTATGGCAAATCATATGGTATTGCTACGCAAACAAGCAGATGGAGAGAGGTTCACATTTGTGGAGCGATTTGAGTTTATGAATATGCCTGTAAGTGCCACGCAGGCGATGTTGTTTTAATACATGTTGTTATTACGAAAACAAGGACTATGCAAAAGCAATTACAACAAGATCACTTTAAGGTGACTGCTATTAAAAAAGGCGAGGAATATACCTACCTGCAGGGACGAGGTGCACAGTTCAACACGCGCAATCGATTCTTAAAAAACGAGCAAGTGAGGGAGCATATAGAAGCAATTGATAGCTGGGAGGAAGAAAATATCGCTACTCAGTATATCGAGCAACAAGCGAAGACGATAGTGAATAAAGTGGAAAGTCCTGATGTGGGGATGTCGTACAGTATGAATGCGTATGCCGGATGTGAACATGGGTGTATCTACTGTTATGCACGCAATGCGCATGAGTATTGGGGATATAGTGCAGGATTGGATTTTGAGCGAAAGATTATTGTTAAGATAAATGCGCCTCAATTGTTGCGCAAACAGCTCATGCATTCCAAATGGGAGGTAATGCCCATCATGTTAAGCGGCAATACCGATTGCTATCAACCTGCAGAGCGTAAGTATCGTTTGACGCGCGGACTGCTGGAAGTGTGTAATGAGTTCAATCAGCCTGTAGGGATTCTAACTAAAAACTCAGCCATACTAAATGATAAAGATATTCTTCAAGAATTAGCCCGAAAGAACCTGGTGCGCGCCATGGTTTCTATCACATCTTTTAATGAAGAGCTCAGAAGGGTGATGGAGCCTAGAACGGCTACTGCTGTACAGCGTTTACGCGTGATTGAAGAGTTAAGTAAGGCAGGAGTAAGGATGGGTATTATGATGGGGCCTATGATTCCGGGGTTGAACGAACATGAAATGCAGCGTATTATGAAAGCGGCTGCTGATGCGGGCGCTACATTTACGGCCTATACATTTATAAGACTGAACGGTGCAATTAAATTTTTATTTCGCGACTGGCTTTATAAGAACTTTCCGGATCGAGCAGACAGAGTATGGCATCTAATAGAGCAAAGCCATGACGGTCAGGTGAATGACAGCCGCTGGGGTTTGCGTATGCGCGGTGAAGGAGCCATTGCAGAAATGGTTGCGCAACAATACGTCAAATATGGTAAAATGTATCATATGAATGAGGAGCGTATAGGATTGGATACAACTATTTTCAGAAGGCCTGGACAGCAGATGGCTTTATTTTAAGATAAGACATGGGACGGATGTTTAATCTCAATTAATAGTTTTATATATTTATAGAATAGTTTCGGTATTGTGTGCTTCATTCACAATTGTGAATAAAATTACTTGCTTTTTAGGAGGATAAATAATAACGTTGTGAAACACTAGTCCCATGCAACATCATACAAAACAATGGAGGAAGTTGACGGGCGAGTACCTAACCAACTATCTTGAGGATGAGGTGCTGGGCGTAATTCTTCGTGAAAAAGAGCAGGGGCACTCGCTAAAGGTTTGTATTGGCACAGACAGTCAGGTAAAAGGCACGTTTACCGAATTTGCAACAGCCATTGTATTCATACGCAAGGGTAAGGGTGGTTTTATGTACCTTAATAATGAAACCACTCAAGAGAAAATGACCATTAAACAGCGTATGATGACAGAAGTATCCCGAAGTATCGAAGTGGCTTACCGTCTCTGTGATTTGTTCACCAGCCACAACATTGACATGGAGGTGCATGTGGATATCAACACTAACCCTATTTACAAGAGCAATGATGCATTGAAGGAGGCGATAGGGTATATTTCCGGTATGGGTTTCAATTTTAAAGTGAAACCTGAGGCTTTTGCCAGTTCCTGCTGTGCCAATAAAGTAGTACAGTAACTCACTCCAAGAGATGCGTTAATAGCCCGTCACGCAACTTAGGCTCGAACCATGTGCTCTTGGGCGGCATGATAAGGCCTGCATCGGCAATATTGAACAATTGCTGAATTGTTACCGGGTACAGGCTGAAGGATACTTGCATTTTGCTATCATTCACAAGCCTTTCTAGTTCCTTTAAGCCACGGATGCCACCGATAAAATCAATTCTTTTATCGGTACGGATATCTTTTAGGCCTAAATGCTTGTCCAAAATGTTTGCGGACAAAATGCTTACATCCAGCTGGCCTATCAGGTCTTCTGCATAAGTGCCGGGTCGTGCTGATAACCGGTACCAGCGCTTTTGGAGATACATGCCTATTTCATGAGGGCGTGTTGGACTTACAGCTTCGGTGCTTTCAGATACTTCAAAATCTTCTCGGATACGTGTAAGCAATTCAGTAGGCGTTAGCCCGTTTAAATCTGTAACCGCCCGATTGTAATCCATAATATGAAGATGGTTATCGGGAAAAATAACAGTAAGAAAGAATCGGGCGGATTCGTTATCCGGCAATACGTTGCTCACCTGCGTTGCGGAGGCTGCTCTGTGATGTCCATCTGCAATATAGGTGGCAGGAACTTTTTCCTTAAAAAGTGTAATGATATGTTGGATCGTACGCTCATCGTCAATTTTCCACACTGCGTGCGTGACGTTATCGGCAGCTGTGAAATGATATAGCGGTTCATGTCGTGTTTTCCAATCATGTATTACTGCATCAACCTCCTGCACGCTTTTATAGGCCAGAAACACTTTACCGGTTTGTGCTCGCGTGATGGTGATATGGAGGATACGGTCATTTTCTTTTTCAGGGCGAGTAAGTTCATGTTTGTTGATGAGTCCGTTTTGATAATCCTCTATTGAGGATAAACAAGCCAAACCGGTCATGCTGCGCTCGTTCATCGTTAGTTCATAGATGTATAAGCAGGCTTGCGCCTCTTTAATCAGCGTGCCGTCAGCTATCATGCGCTGAAGGTTTTGTTTTGCTTTTTCATAAACTTTAGGGTCGTAGGGGTTGGCTACTTCCGGTAGATCGATCTCAGATCGGGTTACATGTAGAAAAGAGTGGGGATTATCACCTGCTGCATTCTTTGCCTCCTCACGACTCATTACATCATAAGGGGGTGCTGCAACCCGCAATGCCCATTCCGGTCGGGGCCTTAGTGCTTTAAATGGTCGAATGGTAATCATATGGCCAATGTGTTTGCTGATGTAAGAAATAGTAAATGCGTAGCTCCTAGGTGTCTTTCTTATTAGAATTATTTCAATAAAATAAGCAATATATTAGTTTTTATTAAAAAAACTATTCCGTCTACATAAAAAATATTATCTTAACGCCCTGTTGCCTGCAAATAGTTGGGTATTAAGTACAAATTTTTGGAAAATGGATATTGCTGCGAGTAAGAATTTACATCATTTTAAGACAGAAGTAGGGACAAGGTTTCAATTGTACAACAGTCTTTTTACATCACTTCCGTTTCACAAAATGGAAAAGACCGGGATTTTGTTATCCCTTTTTTCCAATAATTGTGAGGAGGGGTATGAGAAGTCTAAGAGTCCTATCGATATTATTAATGAATTTTTTAATAAACATACGCTTATCACTTCTGAAAAGGAACGTTTGGATTTACTTTTCAGGTTTACGCAGTATGTAGAGCGGCAGGTAGTGTTATTTGATGCTTTAGAGGATGCTGCATATAAACATACACATGATCTGAGCGGTCCGGGTACTTTAAAGCAATTGATTGCTGATGCATTACAGTATAACAAGATTGAGGAGCTGAAAGAAACACTGAAAACCTTTTGTGTAAGGCCTGTTCTTACAGCCCATCCCACTCAGTTTTATCCCGGATCGGTACTGGGGATTATTCACGACCTGAGCAGGGCGCTGATGCGGAATGACTCGGTGGAGATTAATACCTTTTTGCAGCAACTAGGTAAAACTCCTTTTCTGAAGAAGAAAAAACCTACCCCATACGGAGAAGCCGTAAGTCTTATTTGGTATCTGGAAAATGTTTTTTATACGGCTGCAGGCAGAATTTTGGATGAATTGAAAAATCATTTTCCGGATGTGATTACCGATGAGAACCCTGTTCTTAAAATGGGTTTCTGGCCGGGCGGTGACCGAGATGGAAACCCCTATGTGCGCAATGAAACTACTTTAAAGGTGGCAGAAGCTTTAAGAGGGGCTATTATTAAATGTTATTACCTCGATGTGCGTCGCCTTAAACGTCGGCTTACATTTCATGGAGTGGAAGAGCCTATTGCAGAGCTTGAGGAAAAGCTATATCAAAATCTCTTTATTCCCGGTCATATACCCAATATTACGGTAGCGGAGATTAAGGGAAAGCTGAAGCAGATTAAGAAAATTCTGGAAGAAGAGCATAATTCCCTGTTTGTGTCCCTTGTTCAGAGCCTTATTAATAAGGTAGATATCTTCGGATTGTACTTTGCTTCTTTGGACATTAGGCAGGATAGCAGCATCCATGGAAAAATATATAAAATGGCAGCGGGTAAGAGCAATGGCATTATTCCCGAAAATTATCCCTCGCTGCCGGATGAAGAGAAGATTAAGGTTATACTAAATATTAAAGGAAAGATCGATACTTCGATATTCGCAGAAGATGAAGTAGTGAAAGATACTGCCGAAATACCTCTTGCTGTTCATAGCATTCAACAGGTGAATGGGGAGCAAGGCTGTCATCGTTATATCATCAGCCATACTACCAGTGCACTGGATGTGATGGAGGTGTATGGACTGTTCAAGATGCAGGGATTTGCCGAAGAAGATATTCATTTAGATATTGTTCCGCTATTTGAAACAGTGGAGGATTTGAGCAATGCCGCTAATGTAATGCAACAACTGTATGCTATTCCTGCTTATAGAACCCATTTAAAACGTAGGAATAACACCCAAACCATCATGCTGGGCTTTAGTGATGGTACCAAGGATGGTGGTTATTTGATGGCCAACTGGAGTATTTATCGAGCCAAGGAAGAGCTCACCCGTATTACACGAAACAGTGGCTTTGAAGTAATATTTTTCGATGGAAGAGGTGGTCCCCCCTCTAGGGGTGGTGGAAAAACCCATAAGTTCTATGCTTCGATGGGTAAAAATATTTCCAACCGCGAAATTCAGCTAACGATACAAGGGCAAACCATTAGCTCTAATTTTGGGATTATCGACTCTGCACAATATAACCTAGAACAGTTGTTAAATGCAGGCATCTCCAGCAGCTTGTATATAGATAGGCATCCACCTTTCTCCGGTAAGGAGGAGGAGCTGATGCAGGAACTTTCTTCCTATGGTTTTGATGCGTATAAGAAACTGAAGGAGCATCCACTGTTGCCCAGCTATCTGTATACGATGAGTCCTTTGCGTTTTTATAGCGAAACCAATATCAGCAGTCGTCCGTCCAAACGTGGGCCTTCTCAAACAGATATTTCGCTTTCTGATTTAAGGGCGATTCCTTTTGCAGGCGCTTGGAGCCAACTAAAGCAGAATGTTCCCGGATTCTTTGGGGTAGGTACTGCCCTTAAAAAAATGGAGTATATCGGACGTTTTGAGGAAGTGAAGCAGTTGTACAATAAGTCGCTGTACTTTAAAACGCTGATGGATAACTGTGAAATGTCTATGTCTAAATCCTATTTCCCGCTTACGGCTTATATGGCAAAAGACGAAACCTATGGGGAAATATGGAATATGATATATGAGGAATATCAGCTTACTCATGATTACCTCTTAAAACTCTCGGGCAAGAGTACGCTGATGGAAAATTATCCGATCGATAAACTATCTATTTACATGCGGGAGCGTATTGTATTGCCCCTGCTTACCATTCAGCAGTATGCGTTGAGTAAATTAAGAGAGTTGGAGGCTAGTGACAGCGAGTCGGCTGCAGAATTGAAGGAAGTATACGGTAAGCTAGTTATGCGTTGTTCTTTCGGAATTATCAATGCTGGAAGAAACTCTGCATAGATTACAACCGCTCAGTTTTTCAAACTAACATAAAATAAGAAAGCTGCATATGTAAGATATGCAGCTTTTTTTATGATATATGAAGATCAAATCTAGCTTACAGAATCAACAACGCATCTCCATAACTAAAGAATCGGTATTTGTCTTTGATCGCCTTTTTATAGGCCTCCATGGTAAGTTCATAACCGGCAAAAGCGCTGGTCATAATCAGCAGACTGGTTTTCGGTAAATGGAAGTTCGTAACCATAGCATCTGCGATGCTGAAGTCATACGGAGGATGAATAAACATGTTGGTCCACCCTTCTGAGGGTTTCAGTAATTTCTGTGCGGTAAAAGACGACTCCAGGGCACGCATGGTAGTGGTGCCAATAGCGCAGATACGATGACCTGTTTCTTTAGCTTTGTTTACAATCTTACATGCCTGCTCGTCGATGCGATAGTACTCGGCATCCATCTTGTGCTTGCTGAGGTCTTCCACCTCGATGGGTCTAAAGGTGCCCAGTCCTGTATGCAGGGTGATTTCGGCAAAGCGGATACCTTTAATCTCCAAGCGCTTAATCAACTCACGACTGAAGTGGAGACCGGCAGTGGGAGCTGCTACGGCGCCTTCGTATTTAGCGTAAACGGTTTGATAGCGTTCTTTATCTTCTTCTTCTGGTTTACGCTTAATGTATTTAGGCAATGGTGTTTCTCCTAGAGCCTGTAATTGGGCTCTGAAACTATCCTCATCACCTTCCCATAAAAACTTGATGGTTCTACCACGGCTGGTAGTGTTGTCAATCACTTCTGCAACCAGCTCTTCGTTTTCCCCAAAGTAAAGCTTGTTACCCACGCGGATTTTACGTGCCGGGTCCACAATAACGTCCCAGAGGCGGTTGGGCTTATTCAGCTCGCGCAGCAGGAAAACTTCAATTTTGGCACCTGTTTTTTCCTTGCGGCCATACATTCTGGCCGGGAATACTTTGGTGTTATTTACAACAAATACATCCTTATCGTCAAAATACTCTAGAATGTCGCGGAAGTATCTGTTTTCAATTTGCCCTGTCTGACGATGCACCACCATCATTCTGGCATCTTCTCTTTTTTTCGCGGGGTACTGTGCAATAAGGTTCAGGGGAAGATCAAAGTGAAATTGTGAAAGCTTCATGTATCGATTTTCTTTTTTAAGGTCAAAACCTGTAAAAGCAGTAGAACGAAGCTCACGGTACGTAGTAAAGTTACCCGTATAAGGTATTTTACAATCCCGAGCCCCGGTCTTACGGCACCGGTTTTCGAATTTGTGGCTGCAAAGGTAGTATATTTTGATGTTTAAATGAAAATTTTTTAAAATTATAACAGAGGGTTGTGAGTACTTTTTTTTATATAAAAAGACTCGGGGGCCTGAAATGCGCATAAATTCTGAAAGTATTGGCATTTTGGAGGGCTAAATCATTATCTTGGCCCCTGGCTATAGGCCTCTGTGGAATGGAAGTATCGGATCAAGAGTTTTTAAGCAAGGTGGGTATAGGATATGATGACCTCCGTAGGTGAGGAGGCCATTCCAAAGCTCTCGGGGGTATGAATAGGTGCGAGTGGTAATCTGCAGAGGAGAGTATTTCGAGGAATCTAAAATTGATGGTTTTTGATGAAGGTCCAAAAAGGGGTATTATTACTGTTCTTATCTCTTCTACATTTTTATGCTAATGCCCAAGTGCAGCGCACCCGCGACGCCTATCTAATGGGGGGAAAGTTCATTATTACTATTGTTGCAGGAGACTCACTTACTGCCGAGCGATATATCGATACAGTTATAGCGGAAATTTCGCGTATCGAATATCTAATATCGGACTGGAAGCCCGAAACCCAGATTTCAAAAGTGAATCAACAGGCGGGTATCCGCCCCGTGAAGGTGGATCGAGAAGTGCTGGAACTTACTGAGCGCGCTATTTCTATGTCGCGGTTAACAAATGGAGCTTTTGATATCAGTTTTGCCGCGATGGAAAAGATCTGGAAGTTTGACGGCAGTGAGATGAAAATGCCTTCCAAAAAGGTGGTGAAAAAAGCCAGAGCTAATGTGGGATATAAGAATATCATTATTGACTGGGATAGCAGTACGATTTTTCTGAAAACAAAAGGTATGAAAATCGGCTTTGGGGCATTGGGTGAAGGATATGCGGCTGATAAGTGTAGGGAACTGATGTTGCAAAAAGGGATAACGGCAGGCATTGTAAATGCTACAGGAGATGTGCTGACCTGGGGTACACGCCCCGATGGAACTCCCTGGAAGATTGGGGTCAACGATCCTTTTAGTAATAATAAGCTTATAGCTGCCATTAGCTGGGAAGGTGCTGCAACAACCTCGGGCAACTATGAGAAGTATGCCATCATTAATGGCAAACGATATGCCCATATTATCAATCCGGCGACCGGATACCCCGTATCGGGGCTGACTAGTGTGACGGTATTAGGCCCCAGTGCTGAACAGGCTAATGCCTTCAGTACTTCGATAATGGTGTTAGGTGTAAAGAAAGGACTAAGGATGCTGAAAAAGTTTCCTGATTATAAAGCCATCGTTATTACCGATAAGCAAGAAATTATCACCAGCCCCAACTTTAACTTAGAACAGTATAAAATCCATTATTAATTCCGTGTTTTTGCAAAAAGAGTTGCTACACTGCTACATGGGGAATTGCATCAATGAGCTTTTGAGTGTAAGCGGATTGAGGGTGTTCATAAATTTCATCAGCAGGCCCCATTTCCTCTATTTTCCCTTTATTCATCACAATAATGCGGTCACTAAAATAACGTACCACGCCCAGATCATGACTAATAAAAACAATAGTAAAGCCGAATTCTTTCTTAAGGTCGTTAAGTAGATTGAGCACTTGAGCCTGCACGCTAACATCTAATGCAGATACGGATTCATCACAGATGATAAAAGAAGGCTGTAATGCCAAGGCACGAGCGATGACAATGCGTTGTCTTTGCCCACCACTGAACTCATGTGGATAGCGGTCATAGTGCTCGGGCTGTAATCCTACTTTTTGTAATAGTTCAATTACCCTTTGTTTTCTTGCTGTAGGATCTTTAATAATTCCGTGTACAGCCAGCGGTTCTTCGATGGCATGCCCTATTTTTTTACGTGGATTTAGAGAGGAGTAGGGATCCTGAAATACAATCTGTAGATGTTGTCTTAAGGCTCTTAATTGTTTGGGAGAATATGTTCGAAGGTTTTGTTCTTTGTACAATATATTTCCTTCCGTGGCAGGAATTAATTGCAGTAGTGTTCTTCCTAAAGTTGTTTTGCCACAACCGCTTTCCCCAACAATGCCTAAGGTTTCGTTTTCGTATACCTCAAAGCTGATATTGTCCACCGCTTTTACATAAGACATCGGTTGTCCTAACCAATTTTTTTTATTAGGATAGTGAACGGAAAGATTTTCCACTTTGATGAGCACCTGACCAGAACTGGCAGTAGTGGTGCGGTGGAGGGATGGAGGAGGGGACGTAGTCAAAAAAGAATCATTATGTAAAAAATCACTCACCACTGGCAATCTTTCTCCGCGTTTATGATTGTCGGGGCGGCAGGCTATCAGGGCCTTGGTGTAAGGCTGTTGGGCGTTGGTAAATATATCTTTAACTGACCCCTGTTCGATAATATCCCCTTTATACATTACTACGGCTCTGTCGGCTATTTGAGCTACTACGCCTAAGTCGTGAGTGATAAAGATGACACCCATCCCCGTTTCCTGCTGTAGCTCTTTGATGAGTTCCAATACGCTTTTTTGAACGGTTACATCTAGTGCTGTAGTAGGTTCATCGCATATGAGTAGAGATGGTCTACAGCACATAGCCATGGCAATCATGACTCTTTGCTTCTGTCCACCACTTAACTGATGCGGATAGCGATCGTAAATGGCCTCGGGATTAGGTAACTTTACTTTTTCAAACCAGGATATGGCCTGTAGTCGGGCTTCTTTTTTAGATATTTTTTTATGCAGTAATAATGCTTCAGATACTTGCGCTCCGCAAGTGAATACAGGATTCAGCGAGGTCATAGGCTCCTGAAAAATCATCGAGATGGTATTGCCCCGTATTTGCTGCAGTTCTTGTTTGCTAATTTTTGTAATATCCTTTACTGTATTACCGTCTTCACTAAACAAAATTCTTCCACTAGCCAGCTGGGAAGTACTTTCGGGAAGTAATTGTAGGATGGAAAGTGAGGTGACCGATTTACCCGAACCACTTTCTCCTACAAGTGCAACGATTTCGCCTTTATTAACTGTGAATGATATGTTTTTTATGGCCTGATGTACAGCGCCATCGTTTATAAAATTGACGGTGAGATTTTCTATGGATAATAAAGGATACGACATTATTTTTTTACTACTTCCAGTACTTTGATATTAAGCTTTTTAGGGGGAGTTGGATAATAGGCCATACACACGGCGCAATTACTTTGCCTTTCGGGAACTATCTCAAAGTAAAATTCATCGCCTTCTTTGAGATTAGAGGACAATGAGCAAGGATTGCTTACACCAAAAGCATTTTTATATGTTTTATCTGTTGAAGGATTAGTCCACGATCCTACTACCAAAGATGTATCCAGATTACCTTCAATTAGACTAAATGTATAGTTAGAACATAAGCCTGCTATTTCAAAACGTGCTTTCAACTTGTGCTGCTGACTGACTGACACACTTTTATGACAGGCGGTCAAGGTTACGGCTGTTGCAATGAACAAAAATGCGATGCATTGTTTCATAAATACCCATTTAAATTGTTATTATATTATCCCTTTCATTGGGGGTGGGCTTATTTCAATAGTGAAGATAAGCCAAATATGCTCATATTCTCTTTACAAATGAGAAAAGAGTTATTATTTCTGATAACGTTTGCAACGGCATTATCGCAACATGCATGTATAAACAACTATTCTTAGGGCTGTTTATTTAGAACTTCAGGTGTCTTATTGTCTGACGGTTTTCAATAAGTTGTTTTAAAGAGTTGATGCCAATTTTAAGATGAAGCTCTACGAAGTTTTCGGTTACCTTTCGGTCGCTATCTTCGGTTTTTACTCCTTCCGGAATCATAGGTGAATCACTTACCAATAGTAGCGCACCTGTGGGTATCTTGTTGTAGAATCCTACCGAAAAGATAGTGGCGGTTTCCATATCAATGGCGTAGGCGCGTATTTTCTTCAAGTATTCCTTAAACTTTTCGTCATGTTCCCATACTCTGCGGTTGGTACTATATACGGTGCCTGTCCAGTAATCGGTCTGCGCTTCTCGAATCGAGGTACTAACGGCTTTTTGCAAGGCGAATGCGGGTAATGCTGGTACTTCGGGCGGAAAATAATCGTTTGACGTTCCCTCTCCTCGTATGGCAGCAATAGGTAATATTAGGTCACCTACTTTGTTACGTTTTTTTAAACCGCCACATTTGCCTAAGAATAGTACTGCTTCAGGCTTTACGGCAGTGAGGAGGTCCATGATAGTGGCTGCGGTGGGACTACCCATACCAAAGTTAATAATGGTAATGTTGTCCGCAGTGGCGCATTGCATAGGTCGGTCTCTACCCACTACTTCCACCTTGTTCCAAGCGGCAAACATGTTTACGTAGTTGCTGAAATTGGTGAGTAGAACGTATTTCCCGAAATTTTCTAACTTTTCACCGGTGTAGCGCGGTAACCAATTTTGTACAATTTCTTGTTTAGTCTTCATAAGAAACACTTTCGCTAAATTAATATTTATTTTTGGACTAATGATTTTTATTGAATATCCTCAACCCGATTTTAAAATAGAAATTAGAGGCGATCAACCGTATATATTTGACCATATCCGGCGCAAATGGCTGTTATTGCAGGATGAAGAATGGGTGCGTCAGAATTTCGTTCAGTATTTATTGCAGGTAATGAAATATCCCAAAACACTCATTGCGCTGGAAAAAGAAATTGTTGTAGGAGAACTGAAAAAGCGGTTTGATATTCTTGTGTACGATACACAACACAAACCTTGGATGCTCATAGAATGCAAGGGCCCCGATGTACCAATTACGCAAAATGTACTGCACCAGGTACTCCGTTATAATATTGCCATGCCGGCAGAATATTTAATATTAACCAACGGTAATTATAATTATGGATGGCAGAAAAAAGATGGCCAGTTGCAGGAAATCCACTCACTTCCTGAATTTCTCACTCACCACTAGTTCCTTACTGCCGGGTGTGTATACATAAAAGCCTTCGCCTGTTTTTACACCTAGCCGTCCCGCGTGCACCATATTGACTAATAGTGGGCAAGGGGCATATTTGGGATCTCCGAAGCCTTCGTGCAGTACTTTCATAATAGATAAACATACATCTAGTCCGATAAAATCGGCCAGCTGTAAAGGTCCCATCGGGTGTGCCATGCCTAGTTTCATAATCGTATCAATAGCTTCTACATCAGCTACACCTTCCTGAAGTGTATAAATGGCTTCGTTAATCATCGGCATTAAAATACGATTGGCAACAAAGCCAGGATAATCATTGGCCAGAGCCGGAATTTTACCTAGCTGCTTGCTTAGTTCCACAATGGTGCCTGTAACATAACTGCAGGTGTGATACCCATTGATAACCTCCACCAGTTTCATCACCGGTACGGGGTTCATAAAGTGCATGCCGATCACCTGTTGCGGCCGTTGGGTGGCTGCGGCAATTTTGGTAATGGATATGGACGATGTATTGGTAGCTAATATGCAGTCCTGCGGCGCTATAGCATCTATTTGCCTAAATATTTGCAGCTTCAGGTTTTCATTTTCTGTAGCGGCTTCCACTACGAGATGCGCTGCTGCCACGCCTTGATCAATATCGGTACTTATTACAATGTTTTGTAAGGCGGATTGTTTCTCTGCCTCCGTAATCTGCCCTTTAGTTATCTGTCGGTCCAAATTTTTTGAAATAGTGGCCAGAGCCTTTTCTAGCTGTTGAGAGGAGATGTCAATAAGTGTTACATGAAAATTGTGTTGAGCAAAAACATGCGCAATACCGTTTCCCATAGTGCCAGCCCCTATGACAGCAACGTTGTTGATCATATGATAGGATTGTTAGTGTTAAATACTTGTAACAAATTTAAGCAACCCAGCCCAGCTAAAGGGAATTTATTAAGTAAGTTTGTATCATGATGCGTAATAGATGGGTAACATTTTCGACCCTTTTTCTGGTATTTCTGGCTTTGTATGCTTTTTTGAAAAAAGGCCATGATGAGGTCTTACCTTATGGTGGAGCTATTAGCGACCCAATAACGGATACGATAGCTATTGATGAGTTAACGAGAGAGGATGTGGTAGTGCCCTATGTGCGCATGCATAAAAAATTGCCGGATTATTATGTTACCAAAAGTGAGGCCCGGAAGCGGGGTTGGATAGCATCGGAAGGAAATTTGTGTGAAGTGTTGCCTGGTAAGGCTATAGGCGGCGATGTATTTGCCAATAGGGAAGGCCAACTGCCCAAGGCTGCCAAGCGAGTTTGGTATGAAGCCGACTTGAATTATCGTTGTGGCAGAAGAAATGCGCATCGTTTATTATACTCCAATGATGGGTTGATATATGTTACTTACGATCACTACAAAAATTTTGAAAAAAGATGAAGAAGGTAGCATTCGATTTTGAACGTATCGGTACCCTAAGTGATTTTTATAAAATGGCTCAAAGTCAGCTGGAACTGCCTTCTCATTTCGGAAATAATCTGGATGCGTTATGGGACTGTATTACCGGCGATATCGCCTTGCCGATTGAGGTTAAGTTTATCAATATGTCCATGAATCAGCTGGAAACCTTCGATAGGTTGATTCAACTTTTTGAGGAGGCCGCAGAACAACTGGGCGATGATTTCTCTTTCGAATATTATTTGAAAGCAGTGGGATAAATGATATCTCGCCGCTATTCAAATCCTTGCTGATCGTTGTTAATTTCGAGCCAATAGCCATCCGGATCTTGAATCCATATTTGTTGTACCCCATCAGGCCTTTTGGTAATACCGCTTTTATTACCGGCGGCATCTTCCCAGGTAATTTGGTGTTTCTTTAAAAGTTTGATAAAGTTTTCGAGAGAGGGTACACTAAAGCATACATGATGATTTTTGAAATATTCCTTTTTGTTTTCTGCCCCAGCAATCAGATGCAGCGATGTATGGGGCCCTGTTTTTAACCATACATGTCGTCCTATTTTAAACGGCTCTTCTATTTCTTCCAGGCCAATAATATTTTTATAAAACTCAGCCGACTTTTTTAAATCGGTCACATATAAAGCCTGATGGTTGAGGATGGCTTTAGGTTGCTCCTTATTTTGTGCATATGCACTGTTGATGGTAAATAATAATGACAGAATTACTACTATATATTGACGCATTACCAAATACATTTATTTTTTATCGAAAAGTTTTTCTTTTGGAACTACTTTTACTTTATCCCCATCCTTGAGGGTTTGGCTAACAACGCTATAAGGTCCTGTAGCCACAAGATCTCCGGCTTTTAGTCCTTGCGTAACTTCTATATAATTAATATCCTGAATACCGGTTTTGACAATCTGTTTTTTTACGACATTATCTTTGGTTACGATAAACACTACTTCTTCCAAATCATTTTCAGAGCTGTTTTCTTCGGCATCGCTATTATCAGCTTTTTCTTTTTGGGATTCAGCCACGCTTTTATCACTGCCTTTAATGCGTGCATTTACTGCTGCAATAGGTACAGACACTACATTATCTTTTTGTTTGGTTTTGATTTCAACTCTTGCATTCATTCCCGGCAGGAAGGGAAACTTTTTACCTTTGGATGCATCCAACAGATCCTGGTACGATGATTTATCCAAACGTATTCGTACTTCATAATTGGTTACATCGTTCGTTGTGGTTGTTCCTGCCAAAGCAGACTTCACACTACTGGCAATTTTAGTAACCACACCTTTAAATTTTCTATCATTATAAGCATCAATTTCCACATCGGCTACATCGCCAATATTTACCTTTACAATATCGTTTTCACCCACATCTACTCTTACCTCAATGGTATTCATATCGGCAATGGTCATCATTTCGGTACCGGCCATCTGGGCTGTACCTACTACTCTTTCACCTTTCTTTACCTTTAAAGAAGATACAATACCGCTTGTGGGCGCAACAATGGTAGCACGGCTCAGCGTTTTATCGGCCGATGTAAGGCCGGTTTGGGAAGAGCGTACACTAGCTTCTAGGCTGCGGATGTTTTCCAGTGCAGCTTCGTAATTAGCTTTGGCTGTAGCTAGATTGGTTTCGTGCTGCTCGAACTCGGCTTTGGAGATTACTTTATCGTCGTATAACTGTTTGTTGCGTTTGTACTGAAGTTCTGCCTGTTCTAGATTGGCCTTTAAAGCACCTAATGCGGCTTTACTATTGGCTACAGTGGCCATAGACTGGCTAACTCTTGCTGCCGCTTCGTCTCTCTGTAACGCATATACATCGGCATATATGCGTGCCAGGATTTGCCCTCTTGTTACACTATCACCTTCTTCTACGTTCAATTCAATAATCTCACCGCTGATATCCGGACTTATTTTTACCTCAACTTCGGGATACACCTGCCCACTTGCAGTTACGGTTTCGGTGATGGATCGTACTGTTGCTTCCTCTGCCGTAATGTTGATGAGTTTACGATTGCTTCCAAAATTTCCGGCAAATAGGAAAATAGCTGCTAGTACAGCAGCTCCGATGATTAATATTTTCTGCCAACGTTTACTCACGTGTGATAATTATTTGGGTGTTTAAAAATTTGATGTATCTGATTCTAGTTTTAATCCTTTGCCTTTATAAAATTCAAGTAGTTTCATCTTAAATACATAATCGTATTGAGCTGAAACCATGTTGATCTTGGCACGATATAGATTGTTTTGTGTGGTGATAAGGTCGATAGGTTGCAGTAAACCCACTTCAAATCTTTTTCGTGCATAATCGTAAGCTTTCTGTGCTGCCTGCACTGCCGTACGCGAGGCATTGAACTTTTCAATGGCTGCTACGGCATTGGTGTGTGCCTGATAAATATCTTGTTTAAGAGTTTGGGTTTCCTGCTCTTTCTGCAACGACTGATTCTCTACATTCAGTTTGGCCTTTTGCCAGTTGATCCGAGCCATTCCACCATTGAATATAGGTATGCTAACCCCAATACCAATGTTCTGATTAAAGTTGTTTTTCAGTTGTCGAAAATAGGTGTTTCGTTCGTAACTGGTGGGTTGGGTAATGGGAGCAGTAACGGTATAGGCTACACCATTCACCTCTACAGTACCAATGGGAGTGTTTACTACTTCCAGTCCTTGCGGTAACAATTTCTGAGCATTCGCATAACGTGCATTAAGTCCTCCAAATAACATTAGCGAAGGATACATGGCAGCTTTTGCTGCTTGTGCATTTTTTTCCAGAGCTTTCAGTGTAAGTTCATTTGCTTTCTGCTGGGGGAGGTTCTCCAATGCAGATTGATATACCACTTCAGGATCTAATTCTGAAAGGGGCTCTACCGGGATGGCATCCACGGGCGGTTCTGCAATGTCAAACGGCATTGCAGCGTCTAAATTCAGTAAAGCTTTGAGCTGTAACAAAGACAGGGTATAATTGGTTTGTGCTGTGATGAGATTGGAACTGTCCGTTGCATATTGTGTTTCGGCCTCGGCCAGATTTAATTCAGGTAAGGCGCCGGCTTTTACTTGTTTATTGATGAGCTCCAGTTGTTCTCTACTTTGGCTTAATTGTACTTTACTGATATTGACTTGTTCTTTGTTCAGCAGTGCTGCCAGATAGGCATTAGCAACATTTAGTGCTATGTCGTTGCGAGCTTTTTCAAGTCTTGCTTCACTGGCCTGTGCTAAATATTTATTAGACTCGGCAGTATTCCTTTTTCTGAACCAGTTGAATAAGTCCCATCCCAGATCCACACTATGATTGGCAAAAAAGATTTGGTTATTCGTAAACTGGTTGGATGTGGGGTCGATGGAGCGACCAAATTGAAACCCTGTACTATGCTGGCTACTTAA
Source organism: Niabella digestorum (assembly GCF_036409055.1). Classification (NCBI taxonomy): domain Bacteria; kingdom Pseudomonadati; phylum Bacteroidota; class Chitinophagia; order Chitinophagales; family Chitinophagaceae; genus Niabella; species Niabella digestorum. The sequence continues at coordinate 482,888 of NZ_JAZGLY010000001.1, forward strand.
ACTAGGATATTGAGCCAATACGCTTTGATCGTGAGTAAGCTTATCGAAACGGGCTTGTATATCGGCTTGTTTTATGGAGATATTGTTTTCTAAAGCATACTCAACACATCGTCTTAAATCCCATTTTTCCTGGGCGGCAACTGTAAGTGTGTAAAAACATACAGTTAGTATTGCCAGCGCTTTTTTCATAAAGTACTATGTAGTTAAAGATAAAAATACAATAGAAAAGAATAATTTGAAATATTTTATACTACGATTATTCGGCAAAGATCATTTCATTAGCAAAGTACAATGTGGTTTCCTCCTAATGTTATTTTAACTAAATAGGTTAGGATATCGCATTGTATAATGATGGTAAAGTTAGTATACTCTCATATTGCACAAAAAAAATTCCGGGATATACCGGAATTTTTGGAATGGTTAATTGGATTGATAAGTTTTAAAGTTAGTTGGCTGCATAATAGCTGCTATCGGTCTGTATTCTTCTTGCTCCCAGATAACGTGCAGCATAATAAGATTCGTCCAGATCACTTACAATAACACCCCGTCCTCTGGACGCATGAACAAATTTGTTATTGGATAGATACATTCCTACGTGAGAGATGCCTCCCGTTGTGTTAAAAAATAGCAAATCGCCTTCTTTTAGTTCAGAAGTTCTAATGGGATTAGCGGCTCTATATTGTTCACGGGCTGTGCGGGGAAGTTCGATATTGAATACGCTTTTATATACTTCTCTTACAAATGCACTGCAATCAATACCGCTTTTGGTAGTGCCTCCGTATCGGTAACGGGTGCCGTACCAATCGTCAATTACTTCCAACAACCTGATATTGGTAAGAGTGTGGGGCAAAATATTCAACAACGAAGCGTATTTGAGTTGGATCTCTGTAGGAATTGTCAGCGTGTTTAATGTTGCTGTGGGATTGGCTTTTGGGAGTTCTACTTCCAAGGTTTCTTCATACGATTGTTCTGTATGCAGTACATTTTTACGATAAGAACTCTGACTATATGCCGAAAAAGCCTCCTGCTGTTGGCTCAGAAGTGCATCCTCGTCTGCAGGAGTATTAATTGCTTTCTTATTTATAAATTTAGTATGTAGTTGTAAGGGCATTGAGCAACTGGTCATAAACAACGTGACAACCAGCCCTCCTATCATTATTCTTAGCATAAAAGTCAATCCTTTGTATCAAGTCCTCGTAATAAAACGCATTTCCGTTGTACGGTTACTATAAACGTTGACTTGCTTATAATATTGCGAAAGGCTTAATTTTTTTATTTTATTTAATAAAATTTATTTTTTTTAATTTTTATCTAATATGTGCTAGTTTATTTAACAAGTATAAGGATCCGTTATGCTTTCTTCGCCGGTTTCCACATGCCCCGCAAAACGCTGTTGCATCTTATTTCTCGATTTTACGGTAAAATCGTACCAGCTATGAGATTTGGTAAGATTGAGAATAATGTTGACGGTTTTTCCGGCGGCCACTTTTTGTACAATAGGCGCATTGCCATAGGCATTATCAATAATTTCTACCACCTGTTCTGTGGTGCCTTCATTGGAAATAGATAACTCTACATTACCTGTAAGACGGCGTTGATGTTGGTAGCCACAGTGGATGGTAATCTGGGGATCCTGAGCATCCTGAGCATCACCAATGAATTCGCGATAGAAGCCATTGGGGCCGTACACTCGCAAATGATAAGCACCGGTTGCAAAATCTTCCAGTTTCCAACTGTCTTCCAATTTATAACCTGCCGCCACCGTATAATTCCAAGAACGGTTTACTTCATATTCTTGGGGATTCGCCAATGCTTTGTGTTTGCCCATTGCATAAACCCGGAACGGAGATCCGGCAGCACGTTCTCCGAAATATTTTTTGGAGGCTTCAAAATTAATCGAGAATGTTTTTTTATCCTTGCTCAAGCGGCCATTCACGTAGAGCTCATAAGGAATGGGGCAAGCCCGTTTGGTACCGGCTTCTTGCTTGGGCAACCAGGCGGAATAATTTCCTTTTTCTAGATCGGATTTATTGGTTTTTTTAAATCCGGCCGGTTCGGGAGTGAATTTTGCGTTATAGATGGTTTTAATAAATTCATCGCGGTCCACAAAATCTACCTTTTTATCATTTTCCTTATAGGCACTGAAAACGGAGGTAAGATCGCCGCTGATAGCTCTCCGCCATGGGTTGATACCTTCAAACCGGATATTTTTTTTGAATTTTTTACTGCAGAAGTATTCTAGGAATTGCAAAGTGGAGGTGTGCTCGAATAATTGAGAGTTTACTTTTCCACCGCGTGTCCAAGGGGATGCAATGATCATCGGCACTCTAAAACCTAGTCCCACAGGGGCTTCCCGTGCTTGGCCGGGTGGAATACCTTGTTTTACTTCGTTCTCAAAGCGCACATGTTCTATTTCGGTGTCTATTTCTGGAGCACATTTTCCTGTACCCGGCACTTTGTTGTCTGAAATAGAGAAAGGCGGTATATGATCGTAGTATCCGTCGTTTTCATCGTAAGTGATGATGAAAATGGTTTTACGCCATACCTCGGGATTTTGGGTGAGAATATCTAATATTTCCGAAATATACCAGGCTCCGTACCAGGGGGCACTGGGATGATCGGAAAACTTCTGGGGACCAGCTAGCCAAGATACGGTGGGTAGTTTGCCTTCTTTTACATCTTTACGGAACTGATAAAAGATGTCTCCGGCTGGTACTTCTAATTCACGTTCTTTACCGTTGTCGATGTATTTAAATTTGGTGAGTTTACGATAATTGGGGTCTCCGATATTAGTGGTAAAAGCTCTGCGGAATAGTTCTTTTTCTTTTTCGGAGAGTTTTTCAAAATTTTCTTTATTCCATTTGGCAAATTCTGCACGTGCATTATCCAGCGCTTTTTGTTTGTCGCGTATGGCAGCCTTATTTTTTTCTTCATCCATTTCACCAGGGCTTGCTTGTTGTAGGGCATTGATTTCCCCAGGAAGGGTTTCTATTTGGTTGATAAGGCTTTGTATGTATCGAGGGGTAAATTTTACATTATATGCCGCAAAAAACTCTAGTAAGTTACATCCGAAGTTGGCCAGCCAGGAGCGTTCTTCTCCTTTAAATCCGCCTCCACAGGAAATTTCGTTTTGATAGAATTTCCAATCGATATTGTTTTCTGTGAGCAGTTCAGGAAAGCTCTTCCAGCGCATTTTCGCATGACCGTAATCGGTATTTCGAATATTGGCTTTTTGCAGACCGTTTTCCTCACTCATAATATTGCCTGTCCAAAAAAAGGAGCGGTTAGGCGTGGTGCTGGTCATTGCCGAGCAGAAATTTTGGTCACAAATGGTAAAGGCATCTGCCAGCGCATAATAAAAGGGTATATCTTCCCGAGTGTAGTATCCCATAGTAAGGGGCATGGAAGCATATTTTTTGTTGCCCGATTTTTTGGCCAATAGCCACTTATCATATTTCCCCTGATTATGAGCATCTACCTGACTATGGCGTGAGTGCGGTAGATCTCCCATCCAAGTAATTTTAGAGTTTTTGATATCCAGTCGGAATGGGGCATAAATATCGCCGTGTTCATCGGTCTGAAACCAAACGGGATTATTATCGGGCAATGTAATGGCACGAGGGTCGTTAAAACCTCTTACACCTCTCAGCGTGCCGTAGCTATGGTCGAAGGCACGGTTTTCCTGCATTAGTATTACAATGTGCTCCGCATCCAAAAAGGTACTTCCTGGTGCGGGATCTATGGCAAGCGCTGCTTTAATCGAATCCGGTATAAAGGCAGAAACACCGGCCGCTCCCGAAAGCAGCATGGCTTTTTTAATAAAATCTCTTCTGGTATCCATGACAAGCGTTGTGATATTTTGTTATGAAAAAATAAATGTATTAAAAAATGGATAAAGGAGCTTTAAGTTTCATTGAAAAAAATTAAATTTTGTTGAATGGGCCAGAAAAAATTGTAGCAGAGAGAACTAATACCTTTTTTAACTGTTCCTCAATAACAAAAGTTGTTGTTGATATATAACACTTGGCGGCAGCGGAGGAAAACCAAAAGATATCACCGCCCGAATGGTTCAAAAAATGATATTATTGCAGAGCGCTAAAAAATATCCATAATGAAGTTTTCGCATTTGCACGTACATACACAATATTCACTACTGGACGGAGCAGCTTCCATCTCCAACCTGTATAAAAAAGCTATTGCCGACGGTATGCCTGCACTGGCTATCAGCGATCACGGTAATATGTTCGGCGTCTTCCAGTTTGTGGCAGAAGCTTACAAAAATTTAGACGATAACGGAAAGCCCAAGGTGAAACCTGTAGTGGGATGTGAGTTTTATCTGGTTGAAAACAGGCACGAAAAAATTTTTACCAAGGATAAAAAGGATAAAAGATATCATCAGATATTCTTAGCAAAGAACGAGCAGGGGTATAAAAGTTTAACCAAACTTACCTCACTCGGATTTATTGAAGGCTTGTACGGAAAATATCCTCGTATCGACAAGGAGCTGATTTTACAATATCATGAAGGATTGATTGCTACTACATGCTGCCTAGGGGCATCAGTACCACAGGCCATTTTGAGAAAAGGAGAGGAAGAAGCTGAAAAAGAATTTAAGTGGTGGCTGGATTTGTTTGGAGAGGACTATTATGTAGAGTTGCAAAGGCACGATATTCCCGATCAAGAAAAAGTAAATCAGGTGCTCTTAAAGTTTGCTGCTAAATACAATGTTCCCGTTATTGCCAGCAATGATGCACATTATGTCGATCGGGAAGATTTTAACGCGCATGATATTTTGCTGTGTATCAATACTGGTGAAAAGCAGTCTACACCTGCTTATCGGGGAGATTTCTCAGATGAGGAGGTGAACATGAAAAACATGCGCTTTGCTTTTGCAAATGACCAGTTCTATTTTAAGACCACACAGGAAATGACGGAACTCTTTCACGATATTCCTGAGGCTATTGATAATACCAATGCTATTGTGGATAAGGTAGAGCTATTGGATTTGAAGCGTAACATTCTGCTCCCCAACTTTCCTGTACCGGATGAATTTAAGATTCATAAACAGGATGAAAAAACGGACAAGGGAGTGGTATCGGCCGATTCGCTGAACCAATGGGAGTATCTGAAACATCTTACTTATGAAGGCGCTCAGAAACGCTATGGATCTTTAACGCCCGAAGTAAAGGAGCGTATCGACTTTGAACTGTTTACCATCAAAACCATGGGCTTTGCCGGTTACTTCCTTATCGTAAGTGACTTCATCAAAGCCGGTAGGGAGCAGGGGGTGTTTATAGGCCCAGGACGGGGTTCAGCAGCAGGTTCTGTAGTAGCCTATTGTATTGGTATTACTAATATCGACCCGATAAAGTATAATCTACTGTTTGAGCGTTTCCTCAACCCCGACCGTAAAAGCATGCCCGATATCGATACCGACTTTGATGATGAGGGTCGTCAGAAAGTAATTGATTATGTAGTACAGAAATACGGTAAAAACCAGGTGGCACAAATCATTACTTATGGTACCATGGCCGCTAAAATGAGTATCAAGGACGTGGCGCGCGTAATGGATTTGCCTTTGCCTGAATCGAATGCATTGGCGAAGCTGGTTCCCGAAAAACCGGGTATCAGTCTTAAACGTGTATTACATGCACCCTTAACTTCCAAAGACGGCGAGAAATCGCTGAGTGAAAAAGAAGGATTAGGCTCCGACGACCTAGAAAATGTAAAAAAACTCAGAGAAATATATAATAGCGATACCCTGCAGGGAAGGGTACTACACGAAGCCGAAATTTTGGAAGGCTCTGTACGGAATACAGGTATCCACGCTGCGGGTATTATCATTGCGCCCAAAGACCTTACTGAGTTGATGCCGGTGAGTACAGCTAAGGACTCTGATCTTTGGGTAACACAGATTGAAGGTAGTGTAATTGAAGAGGCCGGGGTAATTAAGATGGACTTCCTTGGGCTTAAAACCCTTACCATCATTAAAGATGCTCTGGAGATGATTAAATTGAACCACGGAGTGGATATCAATATTGATGCTATTCCGCTGGATGATGAAAAAACCTATAAACTATATCAAAGAGGCGAAACCAACGGTACATTCCAGTTCGAAAGTGCCGGTATGCAGAAATACTTGCGTGAGCTGAAGCCCGACCGCTTCGACGACCTTATTGCCATGAACGCCTTGTATCGTCCGGGTCCTATGGCGTATATTCCTAACTATATCGATCGTAAGCATGGCCGCGAAGAAGTGGTGTACGACTTGCCGGAGATGGAAGAATATTTGAAAGAAACCTATGGCATTACCGTTTACCAAGAGCAGGTGATGCTATTGAGTCAGAAACTGGCCGGCTTTAGTAAGGGTGATGCGGATGTACTGCGTAAGGCGATGGGTAAAAAACAAAAAGCCGTACTGGATAAGATGAAGAAACAGTTCATCGATGGTGCGGTGAAGAACGGGCATCCTATCGACGTACTGGAAAAAATTTGGTCCGACTGGGAAGCTTTTGCGCAATATGCGTTCAACAAGTCTCACTCTACCTGCTATGCTTTTGTGGCTTATCAGACAGCATACCTGAAAGCACACTATCCTAGCGAATACATGGCCGCTGTACTGAACCATGCGGGATCGTTAGAAAAAATCACCTTCTTTATGGAAGAGTGTAAGCGTATGGGACTAAAAGTGCTGGGACCGGATATCAACGAATCGAGAAAAGGGTTTACCGTAAATAAAAAAGGTGAAATTCGTTTTGGTCTCGGTGGATTGAAGGGGGTGGGAGAAGCTGCCGTGGAAAGCATTATTGAAGAACGGCAAAAAGGGCCCTATACCTCCATATTTGATTTGGTAAAACGTGTCAACCTTCGTACGGTAAATAAAAAAACCATGGAGAGCCTGGCCTATGCCGGTGCTTTCGATTGCTTTAAAGAAGTACACAGGGCACAGTATTTCTTTACTCCGCCGAATGATAATACCAACGGACTAGAGAAGATTATCAAGTATGGTCAGGTTTGTCAAACCCAGGCACAGACGCAGACCAATACATTGTTCGGTGACCTAGGCACATCAATGGAAATTGAGCCGCCCAAAATTCCGGATTGTTCCCCATGGCCTTTGGTGGTGCAGCTGGGTAAAGAGAAGGAGGTTACAGGCGTATTTATTAGTGGTCATCCCTTGGATGATTATCGATTTGAAATGGAGTATTACGGTATTACGCCCATTGCACATGTAAATGAATATAAACTGAAAGAACCGGAAGAAATAAAATCTTCCAAAGTTTTTCGAGTTATGGGATTGGTGAGCGACGCGCAACATCGTATCTCCAAAACAGGAAGCAAGTTCGGTAGTTTTGTGATCGAGGATTATAGCGGGAAACTTGAATTGATGCTGTTTTCGGAGGATTATATCAAGTTTGCTCAATTGCTACAGCCCGATAACATTGTATTTATCCAGGGTTACTATAAACAAAGATTTAACGGAGAGTTCGATTTTAAAATTTCCTCCATTTGTCTGGCCGAAAGTGTGAAGAAAAATTTTACCAAAGGCCTGACGATTCAGCTGCCTGCTGCTGATGTTACAAATGAGATGATACAATTCATGCATCAAAATCTTAGAGTTCACAGAGGTTCGGCGAAACTCACTTTTTCCATTGTTGATGAGGAAGATGGCTTGCAAATAGAGCTGTTGTCTAATGGAAAGGGGTTTGAGATGAACAATGAGCTGATTGAATTTTTGTCAAACCAAGTGAACTGGCAGATAAAAGTAGACTATAACTAAATTATTGAAGATCGTTTATGCGTGCATTGAACTGGAAGGAGTATGTGGACTATATGCAAGAAATTGTAAATGGACATTATACACAACCTCCATATGATAAACCGGATTATCATCATTACACAAAAATGAATGAAGCGCGTCAGAGGCGCTGGTTGAAAGCTAATCCTTTAACTCAAGAAACAGTTGCTGCAATCAAACAAATTAATACTCCTCAGCAGTGGGTAGTGATTACCGAACCTTGGTGTGGCGACGCTGCGCACATTGTACCGATTATTTATCTAATGAGCACATTAAATAATAAGATTACCTTATGGTTTCAGTTGCGTGACAGCGGCTCCGAAATTGATAAATATTTGACCAACGGCTCTCGATCCATACCCATCTTAATCGTACGTAATGCAGAAGGAGATGAACTGTTTTATTGGGGACCGCGTCCTAAGCAAGGGCAGGAGTTATATTTATCGTTAGCAGCTCGTAAAGCTTCCTTGGATGAAATGATTGTTACACTGCAGAACTATTACAATGCAGACAAATCCTTAAGTATTCAGCAAGAAATTGTGTCATTGTTATCTGCACATTTGCAGTAACAAGCATGCTATTTTGTTAACCTTTAAACCCACATTATGATTGCGATTAGAAAGTCCCGTCCCGAAGATGAAGATGCCATATGGGATATTATTCGAAAAGTAATTGCCAGTGGCGACACTTATGTATTTGATCCAAAATCCTCTAGAGAAGACATGCTAGCATTCTGGTGTAGCAAGGACAAACATACTTATGTGGCCACCATAGATGATCGAGTTGTAGGTACCTTTATCATTAAAGATAATCACCCTGGTCTAGGCTCACATATTGCCAATGCAGCTTACATGACCGCTCCGGAGGCGCGAGGATTAGGCGTAGGAAAAACTATGGGATTGTATTCTATAGAAGAAGCTCGTAAACTGGGATACAGAGCGATGCAATTTAATATTGTGGTTGCCAGCAATACCAATGCAGTCAACCTTTGGAAAAAAATCGGATTTGAAATTATAGGAGAAATTCCGGAGGCGTTTAATCACCAAACAAACGGGTATACCAACGCATATATCATGTACCGCAGGCTGTAACACCTGCGGTACTTTTTATTAGACATCCAGTTCCAGTACTTTACTGGTACGGGCTCTTACTTCAGCTAGTAGTTGAGGATTATCTTCCAGATTTTGACCGAAGGAAGGAATGATCTTCAGCAAGCGTTCCATATTGGCTTCTGCTCTATCGGGGAAACATCTTTGCAGGAGTCTCAGCATAATGGATACCGCGGTGGATGCTCCCGGGGATGCTCCCAGTAGTGCAGATAATGTGCCATCGGCAGAAGTTACGATTTCGGTTCCGAACTGCAGAGAGGGACCATTGTTTTCATCATTATGAATGACCTGTACTCTTTGACCTGCTTGCTGTAGTTTCCAGTCGGCCGGATTCGCTTCAGGATAGAAGCGTTTCAGTACTTCTATTCTTTCTTCAAAAGTGAGGCTTAATTGACGAATGAGATATTTCTCCAAATCGAGATTTTTAATGCCCACTTTGATGAGCGGAAAGATATTCCAATACTTAACGGTGCCAAATAAATCCCAGTAAGACCCCTCTTTCAGAAACTTTGTAGAGAAAGTGGCGAAAGGTCCAAACAGCAAGGCTTTTTTGCCATCGATCATACGGGCATCCAAATGCGGTACGCTCATAGGAGGTGCGCCCACTTCGGCTTGTCCGTATACTTTTGCGTGGTGTTTGTTACTAACATCGGGATTCTTGCACACGAGCCATTGTCCACCTACAGGAAAACCTCCGTATTTCTTGCCTTCTGGTATGTCGGATTTTTGAAGCAATTCCAGAGATCCGCCTCCTGCCCCGATGAACACGAATTTGGCTACTACATTGAATTTTTTTCCGGTATTCAGATCTTTTACCCTGAGCCGCCAGCGTTTATCTCTTTGTTGTTCGAGATTCCTTACTTCATGTTGTAAATGTAGATGCGCTTTACCGCTGCTTTGTAATGAACGGATAAGCGCGCCCGTAATGGCTCCAAAGTTTACGTCGGTACCCAGTGCAGAATAAGTGGCTGCAATTTTTTCGGAGGGATCACGCCCTTCCATGATTAAGGGGGCCCATTTCTTGATTACTTCAGGATCTTCGGTGTATTCCATATGCTGGAAAAGAGCGCTCCCCTGAAGGGCCTCATATCTTTTCCTCAAATAGGCTACATCTTTTTCACCTCTTACGAAGCTCATATGAGGAACCGAGCGAATAAAATCTTTGGGGTTAGCCAATTTTTCTTGTTCGATAAGATAGGCCCAAAACTGTTTTGAAACCTCGAATTGTTCCATAATGGAACGTGCCTTTTCTGTACGTACTACACCATTCTCATCTTCCGGAGTATAATTCAATTCGCATAATGCCGCATGGCCGGTTCCTGCATTATTCCATGCATCTGAGCTTTCTCCGGCTACATAGTTCAATCGTTCGAATATGTGAATGGATTTGTCGGAAGCAAACTGGTTGATAAGCATTCCTAGTGTGGCAGTCATAATTCCGCCACCAATCAGTGCAACATCTGTTTCTAATGTTTCTTTCATTGTTTTATAACCTATGTAATATATGACTTAACTGTTTCCACATTATGTTGAGGTGAAAACCTATTACTGATAGTTTCTGAAGGGGAAACGTCAGCCTTCGGATGTTGATACCTCTCTACGGTACAGGTTTTTATTGCTGTGAAATGTTTATAAACCTTGTTCATTTACAGTTCTGCACCATCCTGTCATAACATGTTATTTTAAAGAGCCCAATGAACAAAAACGACAGTTATACGGAAGTAATTGATTGATTTTGAAGATTCTGTTATCATCTTATCCGTATAGGGTCTGCGGGTAAATGTATATAAATGTTTTCAATTTTAAGATTCATATTAGGACGAATTTTCTTGTCTCCAAAACTGTTTTGTCACATGAAAGGCAGTGTTGATAAGGATTTCAAGGGATTAACCTTCGATGAGTTCGCTCAATTCCAACCAGCGCAATTCCTTCTCGTCTAACAGGGAGGTAATCTCTGCAATCCTTTCCGATAATTGTTGCAATGTCTCGTAAGGTAGGTTGCCTTGATGGAGTTGTTCGGTAATGGAATCTTTTTCCTGAGTAAGTGCTTCTATTTCTTTTCCCAATAGTTCAAACTCGCGTTTATCCTTAAAGGATACTTTCTTTCTCTTTTCAGAAGCAGGGGAGCCATGCTGAGCCGTTTTTGAAGTTGCCTGAACGGTACTAGCAACTTGTTTTTTAACCTCTTCTTCCAATCGGTATTGGGTATAGTTGCCGGGAAAATCTCTGATGACGCCATCCCCCTCAAAAACCAACAAATGGTCTACCAAGCGGTCCATAAAGTAGCGGTCGTGACTTACGATCAGCAGGCACCCCGGGAATTCCATTAGAAAATTTTCCAGCACACCCAACGTAGGAAGGTCAAGATCATTAGTAGGTTCGTCCAGTATTAAGAAATTAGGGTTTTTAAACAATACTGAAAGTAGATGCAGCCTGCGTTTTTCACCTCCACTTAATTTACTGATGTAGGAATATTGTTTTTCTGCATTAAACAGAAAGAGCTCTAAAAATTGTGCGGCACTTAAAGTACCACCTTTGGCTAGCGGAAAATTTTCTGCAATACTTTTTACAAATTCAATAACCCGCATGTCGTTTTTTAGCTCCAGCCCCTGCTGCGAGTAATTGCCAAATACAACTGTATCTCCGATGTTGATTTTACCACTGTCTGGAGGGGTGAGGCCTTGCAGGATATTGAGAAATGTAGACTTCCCCACACCATTTTTACCAACAACACCCACGCGCTCCCCTTTTTTAAAAGTATAATCGAAGCCTGCCAATATTTTTTTCTCGCCGAAAGATTTATACACTTTTTTCATCTCTACTACCTTACCTCCTAGGCGATTCATCTTCATTTGTAATTGCAACTGCTCATCTACAATTTTTTGCTTCGCCTTCTTCTCAATGCTATAGAAGTTCTCTTCTCTGCTGCGCGCCTTGGTGGTACGAGCCTTGGGTTGTCGGCGCATCCACTCCAATTCGCGGCGGTAAAGGTTTTTGGCCTTATCGATACTGGCTTGTTCGTTTTCTATCCGCTGTGCTTTTTTTTCTAGATAATTTTCATAATCTCCTTTATGTACATATAGATTGCCGCCATCCATTTCCCATATTTCGTTGCATACAGCATCGAGAAAATATCTGTCGTGCGTAACCAGTAAAAGCGTAAGATTTTCTTTATTAAGATAATGTTCCAGCCATTCTACCATCTCTACATCCAGATGGTTGGTAGGCTCGTCCATAATCAGTAGTATATGTTTATGCTCAAAACCGATATCAATAAGCGTTTTGGCTAATGCCACTCTCTTCTTTTGTCCACCACTGAGATGTTTCACTAAGGTGTCGAGCTGATGAATGTTGAGCTTGCCAAAAATCTGCTTCACTTTTGCCTCAAAATCCCATGCCTGCAATTCATCCATAGCCACAAGGGCTTCGGCTATGAGATCGGGATTATTACTTTCACTGGCCGATTCATACTTTTTAATGGCCTCTATGACCGGGCTGTTATGAAAGAAAATATTGTCTGCAATTGTTTTTTCAGGGTCTAAATCGGGCTCCTGTTCGAAAAGTACGATATCTACATCTTTATGAATCCATAGCTTTCCATTATCGGGTGTTTCCTTGCCTGCCAGTATTTTTAGTAAGGTAGACTTACCGGTTCCGTTGCGGGCTACAAGAGCAATTTTATCGCCTTCTTCAATGTGAAACGAGATATTGGAAAACAAAGGCTGGATGCCATAGCTTTTTTCTAAAGATTCCGCAGATACGTAATGCATGACTCAAATTATACTCAATCCTTCAATTATCAGTATTGATGAACACTGATTAATGCGCAAAGGTAGGTAGAATGTACAAAGCATATTGCAAATATTACCCTAATAAAAATCCCGGAAAGGTAATCTGAAGTAGTGATACTTTGCAAGATTCCGTTCCGGGAAATAGCTATTAATGCTGTGACGCTTAATTAGAAAAATGCAGTTAGTTTTAAACCTAATCCTACATAGTTCATTTTTTCCTTTGCCTGAGCATTGAGATTCTCGTCCATATCATCATCGGCAATGATATCATTGAAGGTATATTTTACCGTTGAGTTCATTCTATGATAATCTGCATATGCGGTTATCCCAATACGATTATTGAATTTATAGGTGAGCGTAGTGCCGCCTCCCCATCTGAAACCATTGGAAGGTTTGTAATCTGCAATTTCGAGTTCATTAGTGGGAGTATCGATAAGATCGCTTTTAATGAAAATCTTACCGCTAGCGCCACTAGAATAGCCCATGGAACCTTTTACCATAAGCTGCAACCTGTCGCTGAGTGAATGCGAAAAGTAGGGGCCTACACTGAAATTGAGAAACCCTAACGATTGTGTTACGATATCATAAGTTTCAGGTTCATCATCTAATTCAAAGGACACTCCTTTCACTGGGAAACTGGTGAAGGAGAATGTACCACCCAACCCCCAGTTCTTTGTGAAGAAATAGGCTCCTTCTATTCCGGCCTCTAAGCCTGTTTCTTTCTTATCATCTAATTCAGATTCCTTCAGGAAATTGGTAGTAGATAATGCTGTACCTACTTTCAAGGATAAGAAGGAGGGTTTGTCACTGGTTCTATCTTTATACCCTAAGTAGTCGCCTTTGTTTTTATATATCTTGTCGATAAAGAAATAACCCAGTTCGGAAGACAAAATCCCAATTCCTGCACCGGCCAGCACGTCCGAAATCCAGTGTCTATTATTAAGGTTACGACCAAGAGCTGTAAAGGTAGCAGCACTATAAGCCCCGATACTGTAAGCCGGATTTACGAGTCCGTATTCTTTATGTAGGAAGGATGCATTGTTAAAGGCATTGGCTGTATGGCCAGAGGGGAATGAATTTTTTGTAGAACCATCGGGCCTTTCCACTTTAGCCGTATACTTAATAGAGTTTACAATAATAGCCATAATGGCAGCACTACTGGCATAGGATAAGGTGGCTCTTCCCAGATTATTCCGTCCTTTAACGCCGGCAAACTTTAAACCAAATACGGTTGCTGCGGGAACGTATTGTAAATAGTCGTCATAATGTCTTCGGAAGGTGGGTATATAGCGGTTTCTTAACTCGCGAATTTTTTCTCTGTCATTCCATGTTGCAGCAGATGCCCCGAAAAGAATTGTTGGCGCCACTGCTTTTTTTACCCAATCTCTTTGAAAGAAGGTAGGATGGTCGGAGGAAAAATTATTTGCAAGCGTGGAGTCTTGAGTTTGTGCTTTTAGCAAAAGAGGGGCGAGAAGTGGGACGATGAATAATCGTTTAGTCATAATTGTTTGTTTTGATTGATAATGAGCGATAAAAATAAAAAAACTCTTTCGTTGGAGAAAGAGTTTTGAAGTAAAAGTAGTAACTCGAAATATGAGAGTTATATTGATTTTAAAAGTCCTCCATCTACCGGAATACTGGTTCCTGTGATATAAGAAGCTTGTTCTGATGCCAAGAATGTTACTAAACTGGCAAGTTCTTCGGGCTTGCCAAGTCTTTGCAGTGGGATGTCGGCCTCGGCTTTTTGTGTAATAGCTTCGAGGGTGGTATTTTGCGCCTGAGCTTGTAGTGTGAACAATTCTCTCAGTCTTTCGGTATCAAAATTACCAGTGAGAATATTGTTTACGGTAATGTTGTATTTGCCAACATCGCGTGCTAGTGTTTTACCCCAGGCTACTACAGCAGCACGGATGGTATTGGATAAGGCCAGATTGTCGGCCGGCTCTTTTACAGTGCGTGAGGTGAGGTTAATAATACGGCCGTACTGCTTTTCCTTCATGGCTTGCAATGCTAGGCTGGTAGTGTACTGCACTGTTTGGAAAAGTAACGAAAAGGCTGCTTGGTAGTCAGCATCGGTTTGCTCACTAACGGTTCCGGCTTTAGGACCATTGGTGTTGTTTATTAGGATATCAACACTATGACTGCTGAAGTAGTCATTCATGATAGCTTTATAGCGCCCGTAGTCTGAAAAGTCAGCAACAATATATCCGTGTTGCTGTTCTTCTGTCACGGGAAGTTCTTGCAACACCTTTTTGAGTTTTTCCTCATTGCGCGCCACAATGGTTACCGATGCACCGCTGGCTGCAAGCTGCATAGCAATAGCTTTTCCTAACCCTTGACTAGCTCCTCCCACTAAAGCTTTACGGCCTTTTAAAACAATATTCATAGTTCCCTATTTTTATATGATGCTTATAAAAATTATAGGTTCCCTTCTGTTTTCAGTTTGTCGAAAAACTCGTCCAGATTTGTACCTAACGATTTTTCGAAAGAGGCTTTTAAGTCCTCGGGTTGCGGATGTTTATGCCGCCACTCTTTAAAGTATTGCTGAAAAGCTGCATCCAACTGATCCTTTCCAAAGCGTTTTTCCATCTCGTAAACCCAAACGGCTGTTTTTATATAAGATATAATGCCGTATTCTTCTGATGACTTAAAATTGGCAGCAGGCTGGTCAATCACCTGTGTCATCGGAATCTGTTTCATGGCATTATATAAAAGCGACTGGAATTGATTCAGTGGCAACTTTTTCAGTTCGGGGGGGATTTGATCTCCAAATATGGAGTTATATCGGTGCTTTTCGGCTTCATATCGAAACTGATAATAGGTGTTGAGACCTTCATCTTGCCAAGTGTGTTCTCTTTCATTGCTCCCCAACATACTCATAAACCAGTTGTGGCCGATCTCGTGTGCAATCACACCGTCCAAATACTCTTTGCTGGCTCCTGGTACTGTAATCAAGGTAATCATGGGATATTCCATACCGCCACTGGAATTGTTTTTAGGGCCTTCAAAAACTTGCACGGTGGGATATTCGTATTCGCCGATAGCCATGCTATAAAATCTGGTAGCATCTTTGGCATAGTCCACACTGTTTTTCCAAATAGTTTCAGGTTTATTTTTATAGTAGGTAAATACATCTACAGTTTTTCCTGATGGAAGTACCAATGTATCGTATTGAATTACGACATTCTTTTCTGCAAACCATGCAAAGTCCGGAACGTTTTTCGCAATATAGGTAAGTGTTTTATTGCCGGGCTTGCCCTGGTATAACTGCGGAACTGTATCGCGGTAGGTAGCGTTGAATGTGCCTATTTTTTTGTATTGCTCCCGTTCGTCTTCATTTTCTAGCACACCGGTAGCACCTACTACATATTCTCCCGGAAGTGTAATATTTACTTTAAAGTTTCCGTATTCACTGTAATATTCACCCATGCTTAGATAAGGAAACTCATGCCACCCTTTTTTATCAAACACTGCGGGTTTGGGATACCATTGGGTAGCCATGAACTGACCATCGGCATAACCCGATCGTGAAAAATAGGAGGGGAGTTTTACGTAGAAATCTGTTTGAATATTGGTAGACTCTCCCGGTTTTAATCCTTTTGGGAGTACTACTTTAATAATGTCGATATATTGAGGATTGCTGTGCGGTTCGGTTTTCGCTGCTTTGCCGTTTACTTTAAAGTTGAGTCCATCGATATATCCATAAGTAATGCTCGATAAATCTTCTTGTGAGGTAGGATCAGTTTTTATTTGCTGGAACAAAGCGGTGCTGTCGTGTTTATAGGCATTAGGCCAGATGTGAAACCAGATGTAGTTCAGGGTTTCCGGCGAATTATTTTTGTATTGAATGCTGATGTTGCCTTTTAGGGCATTGGCTTTGTCATCAAGTGTAACATTTATTGTGTAATCTACATCTTGCTGCCAGTAGGTATTACTATCCTGACCATACACAAAGAGTACGGAACACCAGATTACAATAGTTGAAAAAATGTACTTCATACAAAATGCTTAATGTTGTTAATTGAAATAAAGTTTATAATATAGGTTAGAATGCGAAGATGCAATATATTGTTTAAAAGAAAAGCTAATAGCGTCTGTACTTAGTTTTGGGATGAGGAGTAGTAGCGAAAAAACGTACCAGCAGCAATCCTGCTAGAAAACCACCTACATGGGCTGCATAAGCTACTCCGCCGCCTTCTCTACCCAAGTTGCCCATACCTTCTAACACTTGTAGGGCTATCCACAGTCCTAGTGCTATAAAAGCATTCACCCTTATAACAAAGGGAAAAACGAACATGCGAATACTATTGCGGGGAAACAATATCATATAACCTCCCAAGACGCCCGATATAGCACCCGAAGCGCCAATACAGGGAATATACAGACCACTATGAGTATAGTAGGCCATAAATACATGGGCTGCGGATGCCAACACGCCGCATAATAGATAAAAAATAAGATAGCGTAAATGTCCCATGGCGTTTTCCAGATTATCGCCAAAAATCGAGAGATATAACATATTACCTATAATATGGGCAATACTACCGTGCATGAACATTGCAGTGAATATGGTGCCATATATGTTGATGGGAGTATGCAAAAGACCACCTCCTACAATATCTCTTCCTGTAAGTATTTCTTCAGGAATAAGTGCGTAGCTCATCAGAAACGCCTCGTTGGAACCTAATCTTTGGGCAAATATGAAAACGACCACGTTAATGATAATAAGCAAATAATTAATGAACGGAGTTATAGTACGACCGGTGTTATCATCTCCAATAGGAATCATATTGCTTATTTTATTTATGAAAGATAAAATTTATAAAGCAGATTCGCAGGAATTTATCGGATAGCATTACTCCAGATAAGCAGGCACAGTAAAATTACCATCAATAAAATGAAAGCAGGCTTCCAGTTTTCCCAAAACATATTTGATTGCAGTGTGTTTTCTCTTTTTTTAAGCGTTTCGGTATGATTAGAA
Source organism: Niabella digestorum (assembly GCF_036409055.1). Lineage (NCBI taxonomy): Bacteria > Pseudomonadati > Bacteroidota > Chitinophagia > Chitinophagales > Chitinophagaceae > Niabella > Niabella digestorum. Next base: position 500,567 of record NZ_JAZGLY010000001.1, read on the forward strand.
GGAATTAAGCGTACCCTTTCTAATAAAGCAAGCTCATCTACTGCAGGCAAAATATTGATGATGCGTAAAAATTCACTCACGATTGCGTCATTAATGGAAATCTCATTGTGCTCCTGTAATATCGTTATGTTTCTATCGGATAACAATTCAAGCAGTTCGGTTTTAACGCCTTCTTTATTCATGCGATACTGGTCAATATAACTTAGCCGGGTACTGGTATCCAGTACTTCGGTAAGGATGTTTTCGGGGGTGATAATCGCATTTTGAAAGGGATTACCTTGTGCTTTGGCAAGCCATCTATCCTGTAAATATTGTTCTTTATTAGCTGGATTAGACAGTATTTCGTAAGCTTCTTTAATCAGTTCAAAATGCGCCTGAGCTCTTTTATTACCCGGATTTTTATCAGGATGATAAAGATGTGCTAGTCTTCTATAGGCTGTTTTGATTTCAGCCAATGTGGCGGTAGGAGATATTTGTAATATTTCGTAATAATCAACGGTCATTTATGCTACAAATATGCCAATTCTTATGCTTCGCTCCTAAATTTTTTTGTGAGGGAAGGTTTTCTTGTAGCATCCTGATATTCAAAGGTTTCTTACGTGGGTCGCGATTTCTAAATGCAAAAGTTATCCTAAAAAGAATTAGGAAAAATAATTTAAGAGCGGTTCAAGCAACTTTACAGCAATCTATGCGTCATTAATACAGAAGCGCGCAGCTCAAACAATATTTGTAACAGCAATAAAACGTTTCGATAATGAAAAGAATTATAAAATCGTTGGGACTAGGAGTATTGGTGTTGGTAGGTGCATTGATGGCACGTCCCGTTGAAGCACAACCTCGGGTAGGCGTAAGTATAAGCTTCCAGACCTTCTACGATGCTCTGAGTCCTTACGGAGAATGGATCGATTATCCAGAATACGGTTATACTTGGCGTCCTCGAGTAGGAGCTAATTTCCGTCCTTATGCAACCAACGGTTATTGGATTTATACCAACGATTATGAATGGATGTGGTATTCGGATTATGAGTGGGGGTGGGCTCCATTTCATTATGGTCGCTGGTTTTACGATCCCTTTTATGGATGGTTGTGGGTTCCTGGATATGATTGGGCCCCGGCATGGGTAGTATGGCGTGGTGGTGGTGATTACTTTGGCTGGGCACCATTGCGTCCGGGTATCAGTATCTCCATTGGAATAGGAACATACAATCCGCCTTACGACTACTGGACATTTGCTCCCAGTCGTTATATGACTTCGCGGTATATTTCTAGGTACTACTATCCGTATCGCAATAATGTTACCATTATTAATCGTACCACTATCATCCACTATCATGGTAACCGAGGTGGCAGAGGCGGACATTATATCTCAGGCCCACGCAGAACCGATGTGGAAAGATATACTGGACGTATACGCCCTTTGAGCGTACGTAATTCTGATAGGCCGGGAAGGGCATCATTGAGTAGGAATGCGGTATCGGTGTATAGACCTACTGTCGAAAGAAGCAGTAAAGCTACTTATGCTCCTCGAACCGTGCAACGTTATGATAGGAGTGCTATAGCCCCTAGTCAGGCAAGAAACGATGGAAATAATTCGCGTAATACTAATCGTTCCGAATTAAGCAGGGATAGAAATGTGCGGGTGAATACTCCTCCACGTAGGGAAGATGCCATTCAAAACAGAGGAGCCGTAGGGAATAATGATATAAGAAGTAATAATAACCGTCGTATTACTGATAACGCGTCCAGAACGAGGGAAAATAATATAGGCCGTACGGAGCAAATGCAAAGACAAAGGGTGGAGCATGAGCAAAGAGCCCGTGAGGCAAGACAGCGCAGTGAGCAGGAACGTCAGGCACGTATTTCGGAAATGAGGCAGCGAAATGAAGCCGCCCAACAACAGCAAAGAGCCGCTGAGGCTAGACAGCGTAGTGTTCAACAGCAACAACAGCAACGCCAGGCCGAAGCTCAAAGACGTGCCAGAGAGGTACAAGCGCAAAGGCAATCGGCCCCCCGAGTGGAAAGCCGGTCGCAGAGCCGTAGCTTCGAAAGCCGTAGTAGCAGCTCCGCCCCTAGTCGTTCAGCAGCACGCAGCGAGAGAAGCAGCCGTTCTGATCGTCGGTCTAGGTAATGAAATAAGGCTTTAGTTTTTTATATATTTAAGGTTTAGGAATCGGCTCCATTTTTATGGGGCTGTTTTTTATTGTTGCCCGGGAAGATGTAGAGTATGTTTATTTTGATTATTTTAGCAGATTATGAGTTATAAGATGATTCAGACCATGCGTTGGTATGGTCCTAACGATGTTGTTTCGCTAAGCGACATTCTGCAGGCAGGAGCCACCGGAGTTGTTACAGCGCTACACCATATTCCCGTGGGCGAGGTATGGACTTCAGAAGAAATTCAGAAAAGAAAAAAAATTATTGAAGATGCCGGCCTTACTTGGGATGTGGTGGAAAGCTTGCCTGTACACGAGGATATCAAAAAAAGAGACGGGAATTACAAAACCTGGATCGAGAACTACAAAATCAGCCTGAAAAATCTGGCTGAAAATGATATTCGTGTAGTTACTTACAACTTTATGCCGGTGCTGGATTGGGTAAGAACCAATCTGGACTATCCTACAGAAACAGGAGCCCTCTGTTTGCGTTTCGGATGGAAAGAGTTCATTGCATTTGATGTCTTTATACTGAAACGCGCCGGGGCGGAAAACGATTACGACGAAGCTGCCGTAAAAAAGGCTAAAAAATTCTTTGACGGCCTTAGCTTGAATGAAATTGAAAAGCTGAAAGTTTCCTGTTTAATGGGGCTTCCGGGATCCGATGGTCTGTTTACTACCGAGGAAGTGTTATCGCTTTTAAACGAGTACGGAAAAATATCTCCCGAACAACTACAGCAAAATCTATTCGACTTTCTGAATGAAATTACGCCTACAGCCGAAGAGTACGGAGTGCAACTGGCAATTCATCCCGATGATCCTCCCTATCCGATATTGGGATTGCCGCGTATCATGAGCACTGATGCACATATTGAAGCGTTATTTAAAAATGTGCCTTCCAAAAGTGCAGGGCTCTGTTTCTGTACAGGATCCTATGGAGCCCGTAGGGATAATGACCTGCTGGCAATGATAAAAAAATATGGAGATAGGGTGTACTTCCTACACTTGCGCAGTACCGAGGTGGATGAGGAAGGCAATTTCTTCGAAGCAAACCACCTTGAAGGTAAAGGCAATCTTATCGAGATTATCCATTATGTAACGCAATTACAGCAGGAGCAACAGCGCCGCATTCCCATGCGCCCCGATCACGGCCATCAGATGTTGGACGACTTGAATAAAAAAAACTATCCTGGATATTCAGCTATAGGTAGATTAAAAGGGTTGGCAGAAATACGAGGCGTGGAAGAAGCTATTCATAAATTAAAGCTGTAGCCTACGCTATAAAAGCATATAAAAGAAAGGCCTGCAATATAAGTATGCAGGCTTTTTATTTAGATATAGATGTATCAAATTCAGATCATCTTTGATTAAGGGCTTCCTCTAGTTTCTTCTTATCTAATTGTTTCTCCCAATTGGCTACCACTATCGTTGCTACCGCATTGCCGGTAATGTTGGTTAGGGCACGGCACTCACTCATGAAACGATCGATCCCCAAAATTAAAGTCATTCCAGCTATAGGCACTTCGGGTACAACTGCCAGTGTCGCTGCTAATGTAATGAAACCCGCACCACTTACTCCAGCAGCTCCTTTGGAGCTAAGCATGGCAACAAGCAGCAATACAATCTGACTTTCTAAGGATAATTCGATATTACAGGCTTGTGCAATGAATAAGGCGGCCAATGTCATATAAATATTGGTCCCATCCAGATTAAAGGAATAGCCTGTAGGCACTACCAACCCTACGATAGATTTGGGGCATCCTGCTTTCTCCATCTTCTGCATAAGCATGGGCAGGGCAGCCTCTGAAGAGCTGGTTCCTAACACCAGCAATAGTTCATCCTTGATGTATTTAAGAAATTTGAAAATGGAAAACCCGTTATATTTTGCTACAGCTCCCAACACAACCAGAACAAAGAAAATAGATGTTGTATAAAAGGTAATAACTAGCATGAGCAGATTGCCAATAGACTCTATCCCGTATTTTCCAATAGTAAAGGCCATGGCACCAAAAGCTCCTATGGGAGCTAGTTTCATTAGAATAGCAACAATTTTGAACACAGGATAGGACAACGCTTCCAGAAAATCCAGTACAGGCTTGCTATGGGGCAGTGTTAATGAAATAGATATTCCAAACAAAATGGCGATTAATAGAATCTGCAGAATATTATCTCCCGTAAGCGGGCTTACGAGTGTTTTAGGGATGATGTCGAGAATAAAGTTGATAAGGGAGCTTTCATGTGCTTTGTCGACATATTTTGAAATCGCCGAGGCTTCTAGTGTGGCAGGGTTGATATTTAATCCTTTGCCGGGTTGTACAATATTGCTTACTAGCAAGCCAATGATAAGAGCCAGCGTAGAAAAGGTAATGAAATAGATAAACGCTTTGGAGGCGACACGCCCTATTTTTTTCATGTCGTTCATCGATGCAATACCCACCGTAATGGTGATAAAGATTACAGGAGCAATGATCATTTTGATCAATCCTATAAATCCATCACCCAGCGGTTTCATTTTTTCTCCTAGAGATGGGTAAAAATAACCGAGCAATATGCCGATGGCGATGGCTATTAAAACCTGAACATACAGTATCTGATAAAACTTTTTCTTCTTATATGGCGAAGAAGCAACCCCCTGTATCATTAGTAATATACGCTTTAAAGGGGCGTAAATTATATAAAAATATCAATAATGAAAAGAATGGAAGGAGAGACGTCTTGAGATAAACTCTTTAATGGCAGCTTACTCCTTGCGTTGATTTAACCATCGGACTAATAAAGGGGATATTAAGGTTGAGGCCTCTCAGAATCATCAGCACAGCTATCATTATTGTAAATACTGGGATAAGTTTTACCATTCTGGTTTTAAAAGAGTGAGATAGATATTTGCTTACTATCATAAAGCTGGACATAAGCGGAAGTGTGCCCAATCCGAACATGAACATCAGAAGGGCTCCATGTAGCCCATTCCCTGTAGCTATTGCCGATGCTATAGCGATATACACTAAGCCGCAGGGTAGAAAACCGTTTATCATGCCTATCCATAAATAGGGTACATGGTTTTTGCTGTTCAGTAGGCCGCCTAGTTTTTGCTGAATGTATTGATGAAATGTATTTCTTGTTTTAATAGGGTAGGGAGTAAAGTATTTTACTGCAATAAACAGTAACATAACACCGCCCAAAATGATGGAGACCAACTGCTGATATCCGGCCATAAATAATCCATAGCCTAAGCTTCCGAAAAGGGCACCCATAGCACCATAGGTGAGGGCTCTTCCCAAATTGTATAGTGCAACAGCTGTGAGTCGTCTCGATATGGTGGGTTGTTGTATCGGAAGCACTAAGGTAATAGGACCGCACATGCCTATGCAGTGAAAGCTGCCCAGAAGGCCTATAGTAAATCCTGTGATGATTATTCCTCCGATACTCATGGTTTAATTGTTGATGACGAACCTCATTTCTTTATAATAAGGGATTTCTCTGCAGTGCCAGTTTATTGTAACAATATACATGCCTGGCGATAACTGTTCTTTGTTGATTATTTGTATTCCGTTTTTGTCAACCATCACAGGTATGCTAATGTCTTTGCTTTTGTCTGCGGGACGCATAAACGTTATGGTGCCGATTGCTCCTGCTTCAAAGCTTTGGTGCGGCAATTGAATGTAAATCATGTTTAGGCTATCTTTTATCTGAACCGTATCTGCAAGTTGTGCCAAATTGTTTTTGGCATTGATGACCTCCTGATACTGTAGTTCCTTCAGATAATATTCTTCATCTACCATTTCGTTGGTTTGCTGATGAGCTATAACTACCATAGTCATCATGCCTGCTATGAATACAATGATTCCGGCTAATATTTTAAATCCCCAATTCATATGTTTTAGCTAAAGGGTCCAAGAAATGTTGTTTTTATAGTCTGTAATTTGTTTTCTTCGCTATATACATCGATTTTAATTTTCTGACTCCTCTGTTTTACTGCTCTGTCGGGTAAAATAACGAAGAAGAAAATTTCATTAATAGATTCAGGTTTTAAAGTGATATTAGGTATACCTATCAGTTTAATTTCACCTCCTTCTATATGGTTTAATTTGAGATGAACCTTTATCGGTTGGTGGGTTTTGTTAATAATTTTGGCATTGTACAAATTGCTAAGTTTGCCTTCTGGTACTTCCTGATAGAGTTGCCCTTTTACCCGTGCGATAGAAGTGTCGATACTTCTTCGTGTAAAAATCATTACCGACATGGCCGCTAGAAGTAAAAACAGCATAATGCTGTATCCTAGTACTTTTCCGCTAAATCGGAAATTTTGTCCATGTTGGATTTCATTTTCGGATGCATAGCGAATCAATCCTGTAGGACGATTTAATTTTAGCATAACACTATCGCATGCATCCGCACAGGCAGTACATCCTATACATTCCATCTGAACACCGTTACGTATGTCAATACCAGTAGGGCATACGTTTACGCATAATTTGCAGTCAACGCAGTCTCCTCGTGGTCTTGAATTATTTTCTGTATGCTTTTTTAGTTTCCCTCTTGGTTCCCCCCGGTTGTAATCGTAAGCAATAAGCATCGTATTTTTATCGAAGAGTACACTTTGTAGCCTACCATAAGGACAAACAGTAGTACAAACAAGATCTCTTACAAACGCATACACACTGAAAAATAGCAAAGTGAATACCAGCAAACCGCTTAGTAATCCGAAGTTTTCAGAAATAGGCGCCGCAATCATGTTTTTTAGTTCATCAATACCAACGATGTAGGAGAGAAAAGTATTGGCAATGAGAAAGGATAGTACAAAAAAGAGTACGTACTTAATGATGCGACGCCATAAGAAATCGAAAGATTGTTTATGCTGAGCACGTTTTTTCTGTTGTGTTGGGGTTCCTTCTATCCACCATTCTAATTTTCGAAACACAAATTCCATAAAAATGGTTTGTGGGCATACCCATCCGCAAAACAGCCGGCCATACACTACAGTAAAAAGTGCGATAAATATTACCATAGTAATCATGCCCAGCGCGAATATGATAAAATCCTGCGGCCAGAATATTTTACTAAACAGTATGAATTTGCCTTCAAAGAAGTTCAGCATGATGAAAGGCATGCCGTTTACCTTTATAAACGGCATGGTGAAAAAAACAATCAGATATAACCAGGCAAGGATAGTACGTGCTTTATAAAATCGGCCTGTCGGCTGTTGTGCATATATCCATTTTCTTTTTCCTTTTTCGGTGACCGAAGCGATTCTGTCTCTATATGTTTCTTCTTGTATGGATGATATTGGTTCGTTCATATTGTTGTCGTGTCTATTGCGCTACCAATTCATTACTATCATTCCCTGTTGATCTGTTGTCAGAAGTATTATTATTTTCCACAACTTCTTCAATGTATTCTTCTCCCTGTGGTTCTTTTGCTCCGGGCGGATTCGTATTTTGAATGGATTTTATATAACTAGTTAGCTGTGCTATTTGTACCGGAGAGAAATCATCTTTCCAAGATTTCATTCCCTGTGCAGGCCAGCCATATTTGATGCTTTTGAAAATATCGCTGAGACTGCCACCGTGTAGCCAATATTTGTCGGTAAGGTTCGGCCCCACACCTCCTTGACCTTTGTCACCATGGCAAGCCGTGCAGTTGGTGGCATAAAGTTTGGCACCGGCCGCTATGCCTGCAGCATCCAACATGGTTACGTTGGTTTCATCCACCTTGTTGGCTTGTTTTTTCAGATATTCTTCCTGTTTAGCTCTGGCAATAGCTACTTCTCGCTCATATTCTTCTATCTGACTCAAACCACTGCCCGATACTTCATAGCGCCATAGATAGATTACAGCAAATACAATACTGGCAGTAAATGCTATTTTAAACCATGGTGGTGTTACGTTGTTCAATTCGCGAATGCCATCATAGCTATGTCCCGTATCAATTTGTGCTTCATGTTCTATGGGTTGGAACTTATTAATGCGCTCCCAAAAACTTTGAAAGGCCGTTTTAGATTTTTGTTCTGTAGGAGCTTTTGCTGCTGCTAAGGATTCCTCATAATCTTTTATGCCGGTAAAATATTTAATCCATTTTGCAAACAGAAAAATGGTAATCATTTCCAACAATATGATGATGAGCATTACCCCCCTGAAAAAATCAGCTTCTGTAAATGTATATGTGGGGGTGACAGGGGCTTCGGTATCGCCTCCCTGTGCAGCGGCCACGCCCCACCATACAAGAGCTATCAGTACTAATAGCGTTTTAATACTTTCGGATGTGGCAGTTTTCTTTCTGTGTCTATGATAACTGATGGCTGATTTTAATACATTTCCTAGTCCGATGATTACAAGTCCTAGAAATACGGCACATGCTATTAGTATATCATTGGAACTGATAAATCCGAACGATGTTTTTGCAGCAGTCGCTGCATCTTGGGCCTGTATAGTTGTAAGAGATAATGATAGGAGTATTGTAATATATATGAATTTCAGGTTCCCCATAAAAACTGATTTAATCATTGTCTAACGGAAGATTTTCAACATGCTCAATAGTTTTTTTATCTGTTCGTAACACCCACAGCGTAACTAGTATAAAAAAGGTTACAAACAATAGCAGAGAGATAATGGGATAAATACTTACCCCTGTTATTTTTTCCAGATAGTACGTGAATTTCATATTGCGTTATTTTGATGCGAGAGATTCTTTTTCTTCTCCCTTAATGTCCTTGCCTAGTCGTTGCAGGTATGCGATCAAAGCGATGATTTCTTTATCACTACTTATTTTTATTTTATCTTTTGCAAGATTGTTGGTTATATCTGTTGCCTGTTTTTTCAGCTCTTCATTGGCTTCCTTTTCATAACCTATGGGATAAGGTACACCCAGCTTTCGCATTGCATGTATTTTGGAATTAGTAGTTGAGATATCTAACTTGTTTTCGAAAAGCCATGGGTATTTGGGCATAACAGAGCCGGGAGCCATGGATTCCGGATCGAGCATATGGTTGAAGTGCCAGCTATCAGGATACTTGCCGCCTATGCGAGCCAGATCGGGACCGGTACGTTTACTGCCCCACTGAAACGGGTGGTCATACACAAATTCTCCTGCTTTGGAATATTCTCCATAACGCGTCACTTCATACCGGAACGGGCGAATCATTTGTGAGTGACAATTATAACAGCCTTCACGTATGTAAATATCTCTTCCCTGTAACTCAAGCGGTGTGTAGGGTTTTACACTGGCAATTGTGGGAACATTTGATTTTACCAGAAAAGTAGGGATCAATTCAAATATCCCCCCTAATCCTACTACGATCAGACTCAATATTAAAAGCAAGGTGGGTTTTCTTTCAATGACTGCATGCCAGAAGGTTCCGGGTTGTGGTTTGTATGCTTTTCCCAGTCGGGGTGCTTCAGCTTCTTCAAATTTTAAGAAGCTGCCTTGCTTAGCAGTTTTAACAAGATTGTATACCATCAGTAGCACGCCTAGAAGATAGATGGAGCCACCGATCGCCCTAAGAATATAGAAGGGGATCATGGATTGTACTACATCGATAAACTGGTACTGCAGCTGCCCTTCGGGTGTAAAGGCAGACATCATAAAGTAAGAACGGAATGCCGCCCAGTACATAGGGATAGCGTACAGCACTATTCCTAGCGTACCTAGCCAGAAGTGTTGGGCAGCCATCTTCTTAGAATAGAGGTTGGTGGAGAATAATCGTGGAACCAGCCAATAAGCCATACCAAATGTGAGGAATCCATTCCAGCCTAAAGCGCCTATGTGTACGTGTGCTACAGTCCAATCGCTGTAATGTGAAATAGCATTTACATTTTTTAAAGAAAGCATGGGACCTTCAAAAGTGCTCATACCGTAGCAGGTAACTGCAACCACGAAGAATTTCAATACTGGATCCTCACGCACTTTGTCCCATGCACCACGCAGCGTAAACAGACCATTTAACATACCACCCCAGCTGGGAAGTAAAAGCATTACCGAAAATGCGGTGCCTAAGGACTGGGCCCACTCCGGAAGTGCCGTATATAACAAGTGGTGTGGACCTGCCCAGATATATATAAAGATCAGGCTCCAAAAATGAACAATACTTAATCTGTAAGAATATATAGGGCGCTCAGCAGCTTTGGGTAGGAAATAGTACATCAGTCCTAAATAGGGGGTAGTTAAGAAAAATGCAACGGCATTATGTCCATACCACCATTGTACCAAGGCGTCTTGCACCCCTGCGTACCACGAGTAACTTTTTAAGAGCGATACCGGTAGTTCAAATGAATTGACGATATGTAGCATGGCTACCGTTACCCAAGAGGCTATATAAAACCAGATTGCAACATACAAGTGACGCTCTCTTCTGGTGAATATGGTACCAAACATGTTGATGCCAAACACAACCCATATTACTGTAATGGCAATATCGAGTGGCCATTCTAGTTCGGCATATTCCTTTGCTGTAGTATATCCTAAAAGAAGAGTGGTGGCACCCACAGCAATGATGAGCTGCCAGCCCCAAAAATGTATTTTGCTCAATGTATTGCTCCACATGGGCGTTTTAAGCAAGCGGGGCAAAGAGTAATACACAGCTGTAAAAATTCCATTACCTACGAATGCAAAAATCACTGCATTAGTATGTACCGGCCTAACCCTTCCGAATGTGGTGAAGGGTAAGTCAAAGTTCAAAGCAGGAAATGCTAATTGAAAAGCTATCAAAAGACCAGCGAGCATGCCTACAGCACCCCAAAATATAGTGGCAATCAAGAAAAGCTTAGGAATGCGGTTGTCGTAACGAAATTTCTCCACTTGCATTAATCTTTATTTTTTGTTTGATCAAATAATATCCTGTTTGCCGCAGCGTAATTATCATCGTACTGTCCATCCTTTACACTCCATAGAAAGGCGATAAGGAATCCTCCAGAGATACAGATGCTTATAATCAGGAGTAGGATAATCACCATCATAACAACACAAATATTTAACAGAACTGATTTTTTTATAATGCCCTAGGTCATCCGTACTAATGATTTTTATCATACTGTTATCCGTATCATATCATAATCCTTTTTTCCATGCCAAGTATCGAGTAAGGAAATAGCATGTAAGGATGATGGTGAGTGAGCTTAGTGGCATTAAGATAGCTGATATCACAGGTGATAGGGTGCCGCTTAATGCATACGATAGTCCAATTACGTTGTATATAAATGAAAGCATAAAGCCAAATAGAATAATGAATCTATTCTTTTGTGCTAAGGAAAGCAGGGCCGGTAGCTTGTTCAGCTTTGATGCATGCAGAATACCGTCGGAGGCTGGAGTAAATTTGTTATCATCATCGGTGATAGCTATGCCTACATTACTTTGCTTGAGTGCACCAGCATCGTTCAAGCCATCGCCAATCATCATCACGTATTCCGATTGGGATTTTTGTAGATTTTCTATGTAAGTAAGTTTTGCTTTAGGGGACATATTAAAGAGGAGGTGACTATCTAGACCGAAGAATGTCTGCAGCGTACTTTTCTCGCTATCATTATCTCCGGAAAGAAGAGAAAGAGTATAGTTTTTTTTGAGTTGTTGAACTAGCATTCTTACTCCGTTCCGATAATTATTGCTTATAAGGTATTTACCGTAAACTTTTCCATCAATAGCAATATAAACTACACTGCTTTCTTCATGCTTTGAATTGATGTTTACAAATTTTGCAGAGCCTGCTTTGATGTGTTTTTCGTTTACCCAACCTTCAATGCCTTCCCCTTCATATAATTTAAAATTGGCTACTTCAATTGGAAGCATATCGATTGCATGTTGTAATCGATCCTCGATTGTCTGCACTACGGCTACTCCCAACGGATGGATGGATTGTCGAAGCAGTGCCGCAATTTCTTGTTCCAATTGAGGTGATAGCAGGTGACCTTCATAAGACACTTTACAAGTATGTTTACTGTCGGTAAGTGTTCCTGTTTTATCAAATACAATGTGATTAACTTTTTGTAGCTGCTCGATTACATCGGGATGACGTAAATAAAGCTGATTTTTACTAAATATTCTCAGCAAATTACCGTTAGCGAAGGATGCGCTTAATACCAATGTACATGGACAAGCGACAATTAATACAGTGGTAATGGCATTCCAACCTAATGTTGGTTGGCCTTTCAGATGCCAATAAAGGAGTGCGCTGATGCCCAGTGTTAGTACAATTATCGTAAACCATGTGCTTATCTGGTGAATGAATAAGTTTTTTGATTGTTTTTCTTCCCGGAATACAGCTTTGTTCCAGAGGTCTGTAAGGTAACTTTGAGATACGGTTTTGGCAACAATTAGCTCGATACAACCTTCAGTTTGGCGCCCGCCAGCGTACACCAGTTCTCCAATATTTTTCTGCACAGGCAGGCTTTCTCCTGTAACGAAACTGTAATCAATTTTGGCATTGCCTTTTGAAAGGATCGCATCCACTGGGATTAACTCTTGTGCATGAATTTGTATAACATCGTTTACTTTTAGATCCTGAACAAGTGTTGGTGTGATGGAGCTGTCTTTTACAACATTTACCGCAATTGGAAAGAAGGATCTGTAATCTCGGTCAAACGATATAGCTTGATAGGTTTTATCTTGCAAAGTGCGGCCTACCAGCATGAAGAATACAATGCCGCTCATACTGTCGAAATAACCATTCCCGGTATCTTGTAATATTTCAAATATGCTGCGCAGAAAAGTGATTAAAATAGCTGTAGCAACAGGTACATCGATATTTAAAAAGCGATGCCGAAGGCCTTTCCATGCGGAAGTAAAAAACTCTGAAGCACAGTAGAACAACACAGGTAAAGAAAACAATAGAATGAGGATTTTGAAAGCCAATCCTATCTCTTGCTCTGACTGTTGTCCCAGCCCAAAATATTCAGGAAGGGAAAACATCATAATGTTGGCAAAGCAAAAGCCTGCAACCCCTATCTTATAAATCCGAGAGTTATCGGTGTTTTTCTTCGTTGCATCGTGGTTGCCGGCAAGGCTAATATGGGGTTCGTACCCGATGGAGGTTAATGTTTCTGCTACCTTTTTAAGTGTTGTGGCCTTGTTGTCGAATATAATAAATACCTCCTTGCGTGCGAAATTGACTCTGGAAGAAAGAATACCAGGGTTAATCTTATGAATGTTCTCAAGCAACCACAGACAGCTACTGCAGTGCATTTGTGGGAGATAGAAGATGACCTGTGTCTGTTTATTGTCCGAAAAACGTATGAGTCTTTCAGCAATGTCGGCGCGGTCTAAGAATGCAAACTTGTTAGGACTTACAGGACGGTTTTGTGTAACGCCTGGATTTTCGTTAAGCTTGTAATAGCTGCAAAGGTTGTTTGCACTCAGTAATTCGTAGACCATCCTACAACCTTCGCAGCAGAATTTTTTTTCTTCAATACGTATATCAGTATCCGGACAAGATTCACCGCAGTGATAACATGTTGTATGGTTGATGACTACTCCCATTGCTGATAGCCATACTTGGCTCGGGCAAAGGTGCAGTGGATATGTTTTCTACCGGGTGACTTAGGTTAGGTGAAAAAATGATTTTTGTCAGAAGTCTACCATAGTGCCTAATAAATGCAACATACTTATAGTTGAAATATTATGCTTGTTTTTCTTCGGTATGTTGTGTCGGAAGTTCAGTAATAGGCTCTTCTTCTATCTGTACTTTTAGATGTACGGCATATTTAGAAGGTTTAATTCTGTCGCTAAATTTTTCGGCATAGGCTCGCGTAAATTCGGCTCCAAAATACAGTATAAAAGAGGTGTAATACACCCATGCGAGAATGATGATAAGCGTACCGGCCGTTCCGAATATGGCTCCCGGCTTCGCTTTTGTAATGTACAGGTCTATCAGCAATTTCCCTATTGCAAATAGTACTGTAGTAAAAGCTGCGCCTACTAGAGCCGGTTTCCATTTAATAATAACGTCCGGAAGTACTTTAAAAATTATCGCGAAAAGTAAAGTAATAACTACAAATGTGATGACGTTATTCAATATAAAAAATAGCCACCCTGAGTTAATGGGTATTAACTCTTGAAAGCGGGTTTGCAAGCTCCCTAATATGCTATTGATAGTTAAGGAAACCAATAACAAAAATCCTAAGGATATAATCAGAGAAAAAGATTTTAGCCTATTGAAAAGGAAATTCAACAATCCATTGCGTGGTTTGGCCTTTACTTTCCATATTGTGTTAATACTATCTTGTATTTCCAAAAATACAGCTGTTGCTCCTATAAGCAGGGATATAATACCTATTGTGAGTGCCATGGTAGTTTTACCACTAAGACTGGCATTCATTACTGCGGTTTGTATTTGCGCTGCAGTTTCGGGCGTAGTGAACTGAGCTACTATGTCGTAAACTTTACCTTCAACAATCTCTTTTCGGTAGATAATACTTGCTGATGCAATAATGATCGTTAGTAATGGTGCTAATGAAATAATAGTACAGTATGCCAGTGAGGCACTTAATTTAGGAACCTTATCTTCAATAAAACCCTTTCCTGCGGTCTTGAGCAAATTAAAAGTAGCCACGAAGAAATTTTTAGGTTTTGAAATGATAAAGCTCATATTGCATAATTTATATTTAGAATGGATATCCTATACCGATGTTCAGAATTAAATTTTCTTTGCGCCAGGCCGGGTCACCAAATCGTATTTTATCTAGTACCCATCGCTCCGATTTTGGCAACCATGGCTTTCGGAGTGGCATGGCTAGGTCGAATCTTACAACAAATATCGTAGCATCGACACGGAGTCCCACACCGCCACCTACTGCAAATTCACTCAATGCATTGGCTAGCTTAAACTTACTGCCCATTCTGGAAGAGTCTGTCTTGGCAGTCCATACATTTCCGGCATCGATAAATACGGCGCCATGTATGATGCTGAAAAGCTTTGTTCTCAGCTCTGCATTCAGCATCATTTTAATATCGCCACCCTGATCTGCAAAATACCTGCTGCTGTCGGGGTAATGGTAAGTGCCGGGACCTAGTGCTCGGGCGCGAAATGCTCTAATATCGTTGCTACCTCCTGCAAAGAATTGTCTGATATAAGGGAGCACATTACTGTTTCCATATGGAATACCATAGCCTATGTTGGCACGACCGGCAAGTATCGAATTCTTCGTGAGTTTATAAAAGTCGCGGAAATCTGCCTCAATACGGATGAATTGATTTACGGCAGTGTTGAACAATGTTTTTTGTCCGTTCTCATTTCTTTTTTTCAAAAATGCATTTACAAGATTGCCCGCAGTTTCAAAAGAGCCCAAGAAATAGATATGATTGCGCTTATTTTCCTTAAAGTAATCGCTATACACAAAATTATAGCTTGAGCTGAAGATAAATTGATTCTCAAAATTGGCTTTGAGGGAGGGTACTCGCTCCAACAAAACGTTAAAGCTATCAGTGGTATTCAGTGTACGCACGTAGGTAGCTGATAAGGGGTTCAGATTGTGCTCTATATATTCACTGCCTTTCCAGTTGTACCCCAGCTCTGCTTTTCCGGAGATTAGGCTATAATACAATGCTCGGCTCAAGAATTGGCCACCTAAGGAAATACGTGTTTTAGGAACCGAGTTCCCAAGATTTTTAAGCCGAATCGGGGCAACAGTTCTTGGAAAAATCAGAGAAGCATCTGCGGAAAGTGAATAAGAGTTTAAATTAGCTCCGCTAACCTGCGTCTCAAAACCTCCGCTCAGGCTGCCATTAAATTGCTCCGCTCCGCGAAATAAGTTGCGGTTAGTGGCTGATACTTTTAACTCCGATCCCACAAAATTGTTGGATTTGCTGGTTCCGAGTACTTGAAATGATAGAGAACGTTTCTTTTGTGGAGTAAGAATAAAATTAGCATCTAGCAGATCACTTTCCAACGTATCGATAGGTTTAAATTCGGCCTTTACAAATCGGAATGTACCGATGTTTACAAGACGATTTAAGCTCAGGCTGTGGTTACTCCTATTATAGGGTTCGTCTTTTTTAAAGAATACTAGCCTTTCAAATAGCTGTGGTTTGTATGTGTTTTGAAGGTCATAGATATTAAAGTCTTTGTAGACAATCGGGGCAGTATGCTTGATGGCTGAGTCTCTGCGTAAATTATAGTTGGGATAAATATTGATATCATTTATTCTGTAAGGTTTTAATGCTTCGATAGGCGTTAGGTCTTTTACTTTCACATATACATCTGCCTGATTATTGCCAATGGTACTGTCTACCTGTAGCAATATATAATCCGGATTAAAAAAGAAATACCCTCTTTCTTTCAACTCACTGTCTATACGCTCCCTTTCTGCTGTGAAAATATCGATATCATAGTATTCACCACTTTTAAGAAGCGATTCATTAGAAGTGCGTCGAATGAGATTGTCTAGGGCAGTGGGTTCTTGAGGAAATTGTATTTTGTTAAGTGTATATCGATCTTTGGTGATAGCTGTATAAATTACTTTTCCGGTTTTTCCTTTAATTACAGTATCTGCAGATACCTGAGCCTGTAAATATCCTTTCCCCAGTAGATAACTCTGTAATACATTGATGTTGGTTTGTAAACGTACATCGCTCATCAATACGGGTGGTTCACCCAACTTATTTCGCATCCAGTATTTGAATCCCTTCTGTTTTTTGGGTTCTCCTGCTAGGTTATAAAAAAATAGTTTGTATCGCATTCCCAGCAAGGATTTATTGGGTAAAGGTCGGGTTTGTTCTTCCAGTGTACTTTTTATAGATTTCTCTCCCGGAACTTTTCGAGCACTATCCGGGTTTACTTTTACCTCCGCTCCTGTATATAAAACCTGTCCTTCTTTCAAATATTTTGTTCCACTACAGGAGTAAAGCAAAACTGCAGTAATGATTAGAAGTAGTATGTTCCAGCGCTTTAGCATATAGATATAAATACTCACAAAGAGGTTACTTCAAGATTAATATTGTGTTTTACCTTTCCCTACCGCGTCTGTTTCGTTTTTTAAAGCTGTCGAAAATTTCTTTAAATCGATTGTAGTCTACAACCAGTGCAAATCCCAAGCCGGTTTCAATAATTTGGCCTTCGATGACACCTTCGTTTTGGTTGCGCCTATAAGCTCTTAGTCTATACCGCCCATCACGTGATAATGCGTACTCGATATTGACATTACCAGCAATATTCGTTCCCGAACCTGTGTTCCGGGATCCTTCCAATGCAAAGTCACTACCTACAGTGATGGTTAAACGATCGTTAAGCAGTTTTTTGGATAGAGCAACATTTAGATCAGTTCTTGTTTGCTGTGAACCGGTGCTATAATCTTCTTCTGACGTAAGATCGAAAGAAATGTCCACATCTTTTATCAAATCGGCGGCGAGATTATTCAGTTGTTGTGTGAGCAGACGGCTAACGCTTTGCCGTGCCAGCATTTCGGGAGAAATGCCACTGGATAAGCTTTCGAAAGGATTTTCGGATACAAACCTGTTTAAGGCCAATAAGGCAAATACTTGTTTGTTCAGTTCGCTTTCGTTAGTATTCAGTTGTTGTAAGCGCGTATAGACAATACCGCTAAAGGCGTTTCGCTCATTTTCGGGCATATCGATCTGAAAACTGATACGCGGTTTTAATAGCTGATCGGTCATTTTCAGGTACACAATAAACGGTAGCTTTTGTTTATAGGTGGTCTTCGTGGATTGATCCACGTTTTGTATCTGGTCAGCAATCAAATCGATAGCCGAGGTATTGATATTATAAGTAGCTGTGATATTGATATTCGCCTCAGTGGGAGCGCCAGTCCACTGGATATAACTACCCTGCTGCAATATGAATTTTCTTCTTGCGAGGCCTCCAATAGATAAATTATAATTACCCTCCGAAATAAGGTAACGACCAGTCATTGCAATGGTACCGCTAGGGTCCATGGTTAGGTTTAATTCTGCTTCACCTTTTACTAGCAAGGCATCACCATTTGCAGGATCTACTACGATTGTAATTTCGGCTTCTTTTTCTGTAAGGAGGTTCATGGATAGATTAATGCCTTTCAGTGGAGCTCGTGTAATGCTGTCCACATCAAGTGCTTGTCGGCTGTTATTAGGTGGTGCATCCATGTCCACAAATTCTACAATGCCCTCCTGATTAACGATGTCCGGATCACTATCCGGTATGGCAAAGAAAAACCTAGTGTCTTTATTCACTCTAAGCGTACCGGTAACTTCAGGTTTGTTCATATCACCACCAATCTGAGCCATTGCAGTAAGATATACCTTGCCATAAAACAATTCATTATCTGCAACAGTCGAGTTCAATACCCTAAAGTTGTTAGCCCGCAACCTTAAATCGAAACCGAAATTCTGATAATCTTTGGTTTTAATCATGCCGTTCAGCGTTAGGACTTGATTAGATGAATCTAGGATCGTTAGATTATTGAACTGAATTCCGTCGTCGACAAATGAGATGGTTTCATTTTTTAATCTGATGTAAGAGTTCAATTGGGTGATATTCAGTCCTGCTTCTTTAAACTGCAGGTTGCCCAAAACTTTTGGTGACGTTAACGAGCCTTTAGCCGTAATGTTACCTGTAAGTGTACCACTTCCATTTCGTACCTGCCCCCCGGATAGGCTTTCGATGTATTTCAAGTCAATACGGTTAATGGCAGCAGTAATATCAAGAGCGCCTTTATCACTTGTATAATAAAATCCGGAGATTCTCAAGTCATGAGGGCCACTAAGTGTTATATCAGCTTTATAGGCATCCTTAGTATAATTATCCGCGTATATTTCCAAATCTCCTAAGAGATCATTCTGATAGCGAAGCTGACTTACTGCAAGATTAGCTTCTAGTTGCATAGAATCCGTTACATTGCGAAGTTCCACGGTTCCGTTGAGCAAACCGCCCACCAGTGAAGTGTCTTGTTCGGCATACCGCGTAAGCGTTTCCAGCATGAAATCTTTAAAAGCAATTTTAATGGGGGCATTAGGTGTGTCTGATATACTATTGGCCGATAACGCTTGACCGTTGTTGCTAATGACAAAGTTTCGGATGTATATGCCAGCGTTGCCGTATTGTATCAAATTATCGGCTGCAACATTCCATCGATCATAATTTAATAGCAGTTGCTGCGGATCGAGTGAAAACTGATAGGTGCCGTCTGCTGCTTTGAAATTAACACCAATGGTATATTTATCGCGGTTCTTGCTGTCGCGTAAAAAGAGGCTTACATGCAGCAAATTGTCCGCAGCATTTCCTGTAACGGCAGCATTATAAAGCTGAATAGACGGACTTTGAATGTTGGCAATATTCAATTCGTAATCCAGAGCTGTAGTATCTCTGTTGCCAATGTTCAGTTGGATGTTATTTATATTGAAGTCTCCATATGCAATGCGTGGAAAGTTTCCGTGAATAGTCAGGTTATTTGCATCCGTATTGAGCACTCCATTCAACGTTGAAGTATTAAAAGCTTTCAACTCCGGCACCAACTCTTTCAATAGCTTGGAATCGTGTACTGTTGCATGAAATTGCATGTGTTGTGGCGGAGTAGGTTTTGCAGGTGCAAAGGCGTAATATTTACTGATTTCGTTAATAAAGGCCTGACTGATTTGGGTAAGTTGATACTTTCCGTTTAGTTCGGCACTGATAATTTCTGAAGTAAGTCGTAAGTAGTTGGAAGAATCTGTAGCTTGAGCAGCCAGCTGCACAGTATCCATGTTAAGAACTTTCCCATCAGTGGCAATTTGGACGCTACTAATCACTGCAGTTCCGTTTAGATAATCAGGATCTAGGGTCGGAAAATCCAATACTGCAAGTCCGGCAATTTTCAGCTCCGTATCTGAAAAATTTAGTTTTTGCAGATCGATTCTTTTTAAATCGATGTTGCCGGTAAGGGAGGGGTACTGGCCTCCTATACTCGCACGCGCTACAATATCAAAGTGCGCATTGGAATCAGGACTACTGGTTGCTAGTTCCAATGTCTGATTGGCAAACTTGCCATCAAGCTGTATGTTCTGATAGTTATAATTATTATACTGTGCGCTTAATATTTTACCATTTACAACGGCATTTGCTGTTTCGGGAGTAATGCCGCTACCATTGAGATCCAATACCAGGCTCAATTCTCCTACATCATTTCTTTTTAAAAGCTTTCCGACATGTACTTTACTTAAGTCTACATGGGCTGTATAGGAAGGTGTTTTGGCAGAGCCACCCATTTTTGCATGGAGCTGGGCATTTCCCATGTCGGTATTTATATTGAAATGGGTCGTAAAGTTTTTTATGCTGCCTGCAAATTTCCCGGAGGCAGCAATGTATCCGGGTAATTCAATGTCTTGGGGAATGGTTCCTTTTGGTGCAAGCGCATTAATATCAGCTTTTGAGGTGCGTAATTTGGGGATATTGATATTAAAGTATGCTTTGTCTGTATCAGGTAGACCTCTGATATTGCCGGTAATATCGATGTCGGTATTCTTCAGGCCGTGTAAACGAAATGTATGAATAGTGATATCGTTTAGTCGTCCTTTCACCGATGCCACCATTTGCAATTGTTGATGGCGATAAGTTGCCGGAATTGCAGTGGAGAAGTAAGCCGCATCAGCTAATCCTAAGGTTGAGTTGTCAAAGCTAAGTGCTACACCTACTCTTTCCGGGTATTTGGTAAGATCATCGATTGATGAATAAGTAAGTAGCGTATTATTATGGATAGAGGTGTGCGGTGTTTTTATAATTAAATCTTCCACACTCAATTTTTCGGTATTGTATACTACACGACCTTTTAGATCGTTTAGCTCAAATCCGCAGGTATCCTTCAGCTGAGCATCTTTTATAACTGCGGTAATGCCTGAACGGTCTATGATAAATTTTTCCGCGTTCAGACTTAGTCCTTTTACGTTCAGATGATTGAAGTCCATTACACCACCTTGCTCCCGTGGTGCGGAGAGATCGTCGTATTTTATTCTGTTATTGGCTAAAACAATATTATTGAGATTAAGGCTAAATGAGGAGGCCTCAGTAGTATCTGTGGTAGTTTTTTTATCCTCATTAGTACTAGGTCCGGGATGATAAGCAAATTCGATAATTGAGTTACTGAGTTCTCCCTTATCGGTTTGGTACTTGCCATGTGTGAGGTCTATCAACAGATCACGAAGGTGGAATGTTTTAAGAAATGCAGAGGCTTGCATATCTGAAAGCCGATCATCGTATTTCAGTTCCACTCCATTGAACGAAAAGCTTTTCATTTCAATCAAAGGCAAACTCCCTCCGGACTCGTCTTGAGTTGTTTCTATGGCTTCTACCGCTACTTGTTTAAGGGTAGTAAGAGGTTTGTTCTGAAAATAGTGTAGGCGAGTGTCTTTTAAATCTAATCTGTCGAGCACATAGTGCATGTTTTCTAGGTCGCACTTATCCACCACTGCGTTTAAACGGGTTAATGCAATGCCGGCATCATTTCCCGCTACATCATCTTTAAAATTGATGCGAATATCATCCAGAAGAATTTTACCAAGCTTCAGTTGTAGTGGTGCAGTATCTTCCTTAGGAGGTTTCACTTCTTCCTGAGCATCGCTTACCAATGAATCAACCAGAAATTGATAATTGAATACAGTATCGGGATGTAGGCGATGCACGTTGGCATAGACCCTTTCCAATGCGATAGAGTTCACTTCTACCTTATTTCTTAAAAATCCTAGCATGTTCAGCTGTACACTCAGATTTCCGGCATATAATAAGGTATCATGATTCTTATCTGCTATATAAAACTGTTGAAGTTTTAATCCAGAAGGAAAAGTAATACGAATCTGTTCCAGACTAATTTCGGTGTCTGTCTTTTTTTTAAGATAAGTGATGACTTTGTTTTTCACTAAATTTTGTACGGCAGGAACGGTAAGAGATGTCGCTGCAAGTATGACCAACAATATAATGCCGGCCACAGTCCAAAGTATAATCCTTAAAATTTTTCTTAATCCTTTACTCAAAACTATATTATCTTGTTGGCCTTACAATACTAATGAATTGTTGGCTAGGTTCAAACTTAGAAAATAATTATATAATACATGTTAATTTTTACTAATGTAAAAATTAGTCCACAAAATCGAAGGTAGCCTAACAAATCTTATTCTGCAAAATGTATGCTACAACACCGATAATAAGGGTTTAAGATTTCGCATCCCGTAATCAGTTTTGGCTTGGTTTTGGTACCATTTTGTGTATCTAGGCTGAATTATCAACTACCAGGGCTACTTAAAAACATACACATATGGAATATGGCAATAAAAATGATTTCTTAATAGATGCACAGGTAAATGGGAAGTCGCAACGGGTGCAGGTAACCTATACTGAGACTACCGATGGAATACCGTTTTATATCTGCCATATCGATGGTCAAGAGATTACTCAAATCAGAAAAGACGAAAATCGGTGGAAGCAAATCTGGGGAGATATTGCAGAAGCAGATGTAAAAACCATTGGAGAGGCTATCGAAGCAAAATCCGAAACTTAAGGCTTGGCATTTGTCAATACCATTTAGCGAGGCAAAGTAGAAGAACATAGCCTGCATCAGTAGCACTTGTTAAAAGCCCTGTCAGGCTCATCTGTTTTGTAAAAAACAGAAAAAATGCTAAATTAGCAGCCGCTTTTTTAAGCGTATAGCGTACCTTTTGTGGATTTTTTACTCAGAAAATACTTGCTAGCCCATTTTCAACCTTATAGCTAGATTATTGTTATACAAAAGTCTAAATGCTGGATTTGACTTCTTTAATATTAAAAAAATATTAATTTTTTAATATATGAGAAACGCTCTAACCAACAATCAGGCAATGTTAACTGTCATTGATGGCGAGAGTGCTTATCCCAAGGAACTGCCTATTAAATTCACTGCAGATGCCATCAAGTATTTATCTTCTGTGACCACATCCATAAACCTAAAGGACTGGCGGTGGCATGAGGAGGAGATTAATGGTCAGAAGTACTACATTATAACGGACAAAATTACTTCTGCTGCGGAAAGCTAATGCTGCTTTTGTCAAAGCTTATAAAGTCTTGAGGTCAGCTTAATGGCTGGCCATTTTTATAATCACACTAAATTTTCGTACAATTACTCGTTGATATAATAAATAAGGAATGATATTTGGGTAAATTTCTATACAAATTCTTTTATCATTGAGCCTTTTACAATTTACTGCTAAAGGTATTTATTGTCCAGTAGGAAAATTTTATATTGATCCCTGGCAGCCCGTCGATTTTGCGGTGATTACTCATGCCCATGGCGACCACGCCCGTTGGGGTAGTAGATACTATCTGGCACATGAATTCTCCCAGCCTATTCTAAAGGTAAGATTAGGTCCCGACACCGTGATAGAAACATTGCCTTATGGAGTAACTAAAAATATCAACGGTGTTAAGCTTAGTTTACATCCTGCTGGACATATTATCGGCTCTGCACAGGTAAGATTGGAGTACAAGGGATTTGTGAGCGTGGTTTCGGGTGATTATAAAACTGAAAACGACGGCATCTCTACACCTTTTGAGCCTTTGCGTTGTAACGAATTTGTAACGGAGAGCACTTTTGGGTTACCGATTTATAATTGGTTAGGGCAAGTGCAAATTTTCGACAACATCAAGCAGTGGATCCTCCGCAATCAGTCTAACGGTCGCACCAGCATTTTCATAGCGTACAGTTTAGGAAAAGCGCAGCGACTCATGAAAGGACTAGAAGGTGTGGCCAACATTTTTGTGCATAGTTCCATTGAGCGACTTAATGAAGCCATTCGATCTGCTAGTATTACATTACCACATGCCAAACAATGGACGAGCGATACACCTCGAACGGCTTTGCAAAACAGTATTGTGATTTTACCACCATCCTTATTGGGAACAAATATGATAAAAAAAATACCCCACGGGGCTATAGCTATTTGTTCGGGATGGATGCAGGTGCGGGGCAACAGACGATGGCAAAGTGTGGATGCCGGATTTGCAGTGAGCGATCATGCAGACTGGCGAGGATTGTTAGATACCATTCGGTATACTGGCGCTGAGAAGGTATATGTGACACATGGCTACACCGCTACTTTTTCGAAATATCTTAATGAAATAGGTATTGCTGCTCAAGAGGTAATAACGCAATACGGTAGTGATGAGGAAGCGGAGGCCGATAATTCCAAAGAAGCAATCTCTCCGGAGGTATGAAACATTTTGCCGCATTGATACAAGCATTGGAAGTTAGCAATAAGACCAACGATAAGTTGGATGCTATCGTCGCATATCTCTCAGTAGCACCGGATGAGGATAAGCTTTGGTTGATAGCCTTATTTACAGGACGTCGCCCTAAACGACCTGTAAAAACTACGCTGATGCGACAATGGGCGCTGGAGCTTTCGGAACTTCCTGAGTGGCTGTTTCTGGAATGTTACAGTAATGTGGGAGATTTAGGTGAAACCATTAGCCTAATATTGCCTAAGCCTCAACAACGTATTGACAAAAGCTTGTCACAATGGATGCAAGAGTTGCTACAGCTGGCTTCCAAAAGCGAAGAAGAAAAGAAAACTTTTGTACTTACAGCTTGGAACGGGCTGGATTATAATGAGCGTTTTATTTTTAATAAACTCATTGGCGGCGGATTTCGTATTGGTGTATCGTCCAAATTATTGGTCAATGCGCTTTCGAAGTTTACAGGGGTAGATAGCAATACCATTATGCATAGTATTATGGGGCAATGGCGTCCAGAAGAAGCCGATTATACCGATCTCATTGCCGGTAAGCATATTAATGCCGATCACTCCAAGCCGTACCCCTTTTGTCTAGCCTATCCCATGGATAAGCCTGTGGAGGAGCTGGGAAACCCTGAGGAGTGGCAAGCCGAATGGAAATGGGATGGTATCAGAGGCCAGATGATTAAGCGGGGCAATGAGTTGTTTTTATGGAGTCGGGGAGAGGAATTGGTCACCGATCAGTTTCCCGATTTACAATTTATAGCATCGTACCTGCCCGACGGTACGGTTATAGACGGTGAAATTCTAGCCTATAAAGATGGACAGGTACTGAATTTTAACCATCTGCAGAAGCGATTAAATAGAAAAGTTATTTCCAAAAAATTACAGGAAGAAGTGCCAGTAGGTTTTTATGCTTACGATCTTCTGGAAGTGAACGGCACTGATATTCGAGAAAGAAGCCTTATCGAAAGAAGACAACTATTAGAGCAAATAATTACTTCTGTTCCTTTACAGAATATAAAAATATCTCCGGTTGTAGGGTTTGCCAACTGGATCGAATTGGCAGCCTTAAGGGAACAGGCACGGCAGGTAAATAGCGAGGGGCTAATGTTAAAAGCAAAAGGCTCTATTTATCATACCGGACGTAAAAAAGGCGATTGGTGGAAGTGGAAAATAAACCCTTTATCTATCGATGCCGTTTTGATTTACGGGCAGAAGGGGAGTGGCCGCAGGAGTGGTTTTTATACCGATTATACTTTTGCTGTAAAATCGGGAGAACGGCTGGTTACCATTGCTAAAGCGTATTCAGGTCTTACCGATCAGGAAATAAAAGAGGTCGATCGTTTTATAAAAAACAACTCGGTAGAAAAATTCGGTCCTGTGCGAACCGTAAAGCCCGAGTTGGTGTTCGAAATAGGATTCGAAGGTATTGCTCGAAGCAACCGTCATAAGTCGGGCGTGGCGCTGCGTTTTCCGCGTATTTTACGCTGGCGTAAAGATAAAACCGTCAAGGATGTCAATACTTTGGAAGAGGTGCAGGCTCTGTTGGCGCAATATGGATGAGAATATGGATGAGGGCACTTATTCAGCCAGTGTTTTTTCGAGTCCCTCTGCAAAACTCATAGGATGATAATCTAGCTCTCTTTGTGCTTTTGCAATATTTAAGCCTCCATTTAGAGGACGCAGCGCCTTTTCCTGAAATGTTGCTCGGGTTACAGGTGTCAGTTGGTGTGCCGAAATATTTAAATATGCTGCTGTGGCAAGGGCCATTTCATAAGGTGTAAGCAGGTCCTTTCCTGCCAGATTATATACACCACAGGCGCGCTTGTTAATGATGGTTCTAATGCCTTTTGCTAAGTCTTCGCCATGGGTCGGTGTGCGTTGCTGATCATTTACCACTTTAAAGGGTTCATTATTTTTCAGTTTTTTTGCTATCAGTCCAATAAAACTATCCCGCCCGTAAAGAGGTTTGCCATATACAAAACTAGTTCTTACAATAGCTTTATCGAATTTATATTCAGCAACGGCGTCCTCTGCTTCTTTCTTTGTTCGACCATAGTAGCTGATGGGATTGGCAGGGTCATCTTCGGTATACATTCCTTTCTCTCCGTCGAATATGAAATCAGTAGATAGGTGTACGAAGAAGGACTGATAGGTTTCTGCATTTAGCAATAATTGCAATGTGCCGTATACATTCACGTCGTATGCATCAGCCTGATTCAGTTCACATTCATCGGGTTTGCTCATAGCCCCACAATGTACTACCACCTCAGGTTGTACGAATTCAAAGGCGTCGTGTAGGGAGAATGGATCGGTAAAGTCCACCTGTATAAAGCGATAGGTTGGATACTGTTTATTGAAGGAGGAGGCATCTCCTGTGCGAGAGGAGGCAAATACTTCGTGTCCTTCTTTCAGCAAAGCAGCTACAACATGACTGCCTACAAATCCATTAGAGCCTGTTACAAGTATCTTCACGCCAATATTTTTAGACGCAATAATAATTCAATATTTTTTTATTTGAAATGAAGTACATTTCGCAGGAAGGCATAAAAAAAGCTCCGGCCACGGACCGGAGCTTTGAGTCTCATAATTTTTTAACCTAAGTAGGCTTTTAGAGCGCTACTATATCTCGCCTTCTGAAGGCGTTTAATCGCACGTTCTTTTATCTGACGAATGCGTTCTTTCGTTAAGTCGTATTTCTGACCGATTTGTTCAATGGTTACACCGTTTTCACCATCAAGACCAAAATAGGCATTTACAATTTCAGCTTCACGTGGAGAGAGAGATTTCAGCACGCGACGGATTTCGTTGCGCAGTGAATCTTTCATCACATCTTCGTCGGTATTAGAACCTCCTTCCAGCAGATCTCCCATAGCCACATCTTCCGCTTCATGTACCGGAGCGTCTAGTGAAGTGTGACGGGTGTTGCTTTGGAAGATGTTATTGATTTCGGTTTCACTCATCTCCAGCAGTTCCGAAAGCTCTTCGGTAGAAGGTTCTCTTTCATGCTCTTGCTCAAATGCCATGTAGGCCTTGTTGGCTTTGTTGTAAGTGCCAATTTTGTTCTGTGGTAAGCGTACCAGACGTCCTTGTTCGGCCAAAGCTTGTAAGATGCTCTGACGAATCCACCATACGGCATAAGAAATAAACTTAAACCCTTTGGTTTCATCAAAACGTTGGGCTGCTTTAATCAAACCAAGGTTGCCCTCATTGATGAGGTCGCTAAGCGACAATCCTTGGTGCTGATATTGTTTTGCCACAGAAACCACGAAACGAAGGTTGGCCTGAACGAGCTTGTCTAAAGCACGTTGATCACCCATTTTGATACGCTGGGCGAGTACGGTCTCTTCTTCGGGTGTAATCATTGAAATTTTAGAGATCTCCTGCAGGTATTTTTCCACTGCCTGTGAGTCTCTGTTAGTAATCTGTGTAGCAATTTTTAGCTGACGCATATTGTTTATATATAACCTTTTGGTAAACTAAAGTGAAAGATTCCGCCCCAATTTAAATAATAGCCTGCAAAGGTACGCATAAAATGGAAGAAATTCAATAGTAATATACTAAAGTCTCCCACAAAACTGGGCATTAAGTTAATAAATTTATATTATAAACGTAATTAGCTGGTCCTTGGTTGCATGTTTTTGTGGTTTATTTTGGAATAAATGATTAAAACAATACCTCCTAACATCAGGCAGAATGAAATAAGCTGAGCCTGAGTCATTTCCATTCCTAGGAAATGCATTTTTACATTTACCCGTATGCGCTCAATGAAAAATCTTTCTAATCCATTAAATAGAAGATAGATGCCGAATAGCATTCCCGGTATGTGGATGCGTTTCCTTAACATCCACAATATTCCAAATAGGATAAAGGAAATAATGACCTCGTACATCGGTGTAGGGAAAACTGGTACTGGTAAATGGGTGCAATATTGTAAATCGCTACAGTTTGCTAGCGGTACGCCTGCTTCATTTACGTTATGAGGGTAGTCGTAGGCGAAGAACCAATCAGGCAAAAAGCTTAAAATTTTTGGTTTTACAAAGGATGCGTGAGCAGAGCCGTGCCGGGCGAAATACTCGGCATGGGTGGTAAGAGCCGCTTCAAAATCACCCGAAGTTGCCGGAAATACGCCTCCTGCAGGCGTGGTTTTATAAGCGCTATTGTAGATGCCCCAGTCGCCATCGCCGGCTACTTGACAGCCAATTCGGCCTATGGCATAGGCTAGCATCATTACCGGTCCCATTACATCTACAAAGTGAACAAATGGTATTTTATGCTTGCGTGTGTACAGCCATAGAGCAACGCCGGCACAAATTAATCCTCCATAAAACGTCAGTCCTGCAGCGGAAAAGATCGAAGAAGGATCTTGAATAAAGGTATCCCAGTTTTCAAAAGCGTCGAAAAGTTTGGCACCCACTAGCCCGAAAACCAATGCAATCATGGTCATCTCGCCTACGCGATCGTGTGGCCATACGCGGATAGCGCGTTTTTCGGGTTGTGGCAGTTTTTGTTTATTGCGCTCTTTCCATTTCAGAAAAGCAAACAGTGCCCCCAGTGCAATACCGGTAAACCAGTTGCCGCTTGATGAGAAGATATATTCCTGGGTATTGGTCTTTAGGCTTTCGTCAACAAACGGTAAGGCCAGAATTTTATAACCTAATACAAATCCTAAAATAAAATTGGTAAGCAATTCGCCCCAGCTGGCGGGTTTACCTACAACAATGGTTTCCTCAGTTGGAAACATTACCCCCTCTCTCCCTTTGCGCCGAAGTTCGCGGGTTAAAACAATAGAGCTGATAATGAAAGAAACTGCAACAAAAAAACCGAAAGTGTTCAGGAAATGTAAGAATTTCCATTCTACGCCAAACCAATCGCGAAAGAGGTAGTATAAATTAGGATACATGCAGTAGGTGATTTTTATTTTATTAGCGGCAATATTACAACAAACTAGGTTGAAATATCAGCGTTAATAAATTATATACAGCAAAGATGCGTAGCATAATGCTACGCATCTTCCGTAATAAAGATATAAAAAAATCGTCTTAAGCGCAATATTCATCGAAGGCAGCTATGAGATTTTCAGCTATCATCTGCGCCGAGCGCCCTTCGATCATATGTCTTTCGATGAAATGTACCAATTTGCCATCCTTAAACAAAGCAATGGATGGAGAAGAGGGTGGGTAGGGCAGTAAATGTTCACGAATTTTTTTTACCGCATCAATATCGTATCCTGCAAAACAGGTTGTGAGATGGTCGGGTTTTTTAGTGGCATTCGCAATAGCCATCAATACTCCCGGACGCGCAGTTCCTGCAGAACATCCACATACAGAATTGATTACAACAAGGTTGGTTCCTCCTTTGGCCAGGCTGGCCTCCACATCTTCCGGAGTGAGCAATTCTACGAACCCGTTATCGGTGAGCTCCTCCTTCATGGGTTGAACTATTTCAGTGGGATACATACTTCTATACTGTTTTAAGATTTAAATACATTCAACGCAAATTTAGAGAAATTGTTTAGTGTAAGCCTGTAAACCTTCTCTCTTATTCGTCGAATTTATCCCCTTCCAGCATGATATATGCTTGAGCGACAAATTTACGATTAGTAATAAGGTTTTATGACGAATTGTCATTTTGCAAAGGTTGAAAATGACAAAATGTCTATATAAATGATATTGGTTCATAGTTTGAATAGAGATAGGCGAAATCGATTATTGAATAATATTCCAAAAAACAATAAAAAGGAGGATTGACACTATGAACTTAATAAAATTCAACAGCATTCCTTTTGAAAGAACTTTCAACAGTCTGGTAGATGATTTCTTTACCGAAATCCCTAGCTTATTTAAAACTGATTTACTGGTGCCGGATAAAAAAGGTTTTGCCCCAGTAAACATTACTGAAAACGAAAAAAACTATCAGATTGAGGTAGTGGCTCCAGGCTACGATAAGGCCGATTTTAAAATTACTGTAGATGGTAATTTACTTACTATCTCAGCCGAAAAGAAAATCGAAAGTGAGGAGCAAAAAGGTAAGAGTTTAAGAAAAGAATTTCATTTGCGCTCTTTTAGAAGGGTATTTACTATTGATGATAAGATTGATACAAATAAAGTTGAAGCAAAATATGTTAATGGTATCTTAATAGTAACCCTTCAGCGCAAGGAAGAAGCTAAAGCAGCGTCAAAAGAAATAGAGGTACAATAAGCAAGTTTTTCTCATAAGCAGTTAGTTTTGGTTTAAGCCCTGCGTTTCCACGCAGGGGCTTTTTTTAAAGAATATTGAAAGCCTCAGCCCACTTATTCAGGCTATTCGACGTCTATTGCCTAACTTTGTAAATTCTGTGAATTCAAACACTTATCAGTTATGCGCAATATCAAGCTGGCCCTTTTATTAGTAGTGTTTTTACTTTCGTTATCAGTGAGATCGCAGGTGAGACCCGATAGCATAGTATTGAAACCCGCAACTGAAGTGTCCCGCATGGATTCTTTAAGAATAGTGAATTTCAGCCCCTTTTTCTCATTGCATGTGGATTCCAGTCTCTCTTATAAATTTTTGATTAATAAGGATCCCAAAAAATATTACTGGTTCTTGAAAGAAGCTCCGGTGGGTTTTAAGATGGATAAAGATAATGGGGTACTTTCGTTTAAATCTAATAAATCATTGTTTCTTGCAGGCCGATTAAAATATGATCAGGAATATCCTGTAAAAATTGGTGTGCAAAGTTTGTCTAATCCTTTGGATAGGCTGGATACTACCGTCCGTGTGATCTTTTATAGTACTGATGTAGTATATCCCCGAATTAAACCTTCGGTGGTAAGTCCAGTTACGATTGTGGAGGGAGATCGACTGAGCTTTAGTGTATTGTGTGAAAACGGTAATTTCCCCATTGATAAGATACTTGTATCCAGCGATGTGTCCATTGGTAATTTCAAATTGCCCAAAACCTGTGACGATTATTTTGAGTGGGTGCCAGGATATGACTTTGTTACGGATCAAGACCCCAAAGGGGAGCGTGTCGTGAATCTTGAATTCATTGGTAGTACTAACTTTAACTATGCTGATACGGCTCGTGTAAAGGTGATTGTGAAAAACGGATTAAATTATGATATAGCGACAAAAGAATATAATGACGCCCTCAATAATCTAAAAACTTGGATACTTCGATATAAATACACCTTTCTGCAGTTAGACAAAAGGCTTAGAAAAACGAAGAACTGGCGGTCGGGATTTGATATTACCACTGCAACAACTACACTTACAGGTACTGTGCTGGCAACAACTGCGGGTGAAAATAAAAGCAAGCAAAATACGGGGAAAATACTGCCCAGCATAGGTGTGGTCGCTATGCCGGTGAAAGAAGCTGCTGCCCCTCAGAGAACAACAGAGCAAAATCAAGCGACGTTGTTGCGTACGAACATTAAGCGTTTGGATTATATTCTTACCGAAAATCAGCTGTCGGGCGATAGAGATCCTCTCATTTTGGTAAAAACCGAGACGCTGAAAAAAGAGTTAAGACAAAGTCAGACACAGCTAGCAGAAGTACCTACTGAGATGTCGGAAAATCTTTCGGAGAAACAGCTGAATGAATATTTCGATGATCCGAAAGTGCAGAAAAAATACAGGCTACGGTAAAAGGCGCCGAACTTGTTAAGAGTTCGCTAAGGTGCGTAATTATTCGCTTTTAAATTTTTTCGGTTGAAGAAAATTAATTACTTTACACTTAACACGAATTAATTTTCTTCATTCTTTAAAAACGCATTTTATGGAAACAACTTATATCGATCTCTCTCAGGACGAACTGCAAGTAACAAGATTGGATGAAACTTCGGCAACAGCACAGGCTTATGACGGAGATGGAGATGGAGGTGCTGACGGAGGCGATGGCGCTGATGGAGATGGCGGAGCCGATGGTGACGGCGGAGCAGACGGCGATGGTGGCGCTGACGGAGATGGTGGTGCAGACGGTGATGGTGGAGACGGCGCATAAATCTTAACGCTTGAGTTCTATTAAAAAACTTTTTACAAAGCTGCAGTGATATTCTTTTCTGCAGCTTTTTTACATTTTGCATTTACATAAATCATATTTTATATGACGCGTTTTTTTGAATCGATTATCGCACCTTATACTATTGACGATTTTTTTACCCGATACCACGAAAAGGATATTCTATACATTAACCGCAACGATGCATCTTATTACAATCCTATACTTACTTCACAGGAAATTTCAGATTATCTGGATAGACAGGATATCTTTTACCCTTCTGTGCGTATGGTAAAAGACGGGAAGGAAGTTCCTAATGGCGAATACACGCTCAAAAGCACACCTATAGGCCATCACAGAAAAGATGGAATTATCAATACCGATAAAGCTTTTGCACTGTTTAACAACGGTGCTACCTTTGTAATTCAGGCAGGACAACGTTATTTTAATAATCTTTCTCATTGCTGTTTGCAATTATCGCAAAAATTTAATTCACCCGTTCAGGCCAACTTATACATTACGCCCAGTCGTTCGCAGGGATTTCATCCGCATTGGGATACTCACGATGTATTTGTACTGCAGATAGCTGGCACCAAAACTTGGCACCTATACGGCTTTGAAAAAGAACTACCTACCAAGAATCAATCTTTCGTTAGCAAAGATTATAACAAAGAGCCCTTACAAACCCTTCAGATTAAGCCTGGAGATTTTCTATATGTACCTCGTGGCTATGTGCATGATGCCGTAGCCGATGATGGCGTTTCGGCACATATCACCATCGGTATACTCTCTTTCACCTGGGTACGATTCTTCAACGAAGTATTTCCGCAACTGGAAGCGTTTAAAGAATTTAGAGAGGCGGTTCCGTTTTGGAAAGACAATCTTGACGAGCTAATACAAGAAAAGGTAAAACTTCTTACGCAAAAATTATCAGAGCTGAATTTTAAGGATGGCATAGAGAGGCTCAATAAAAGTTACCGTACTGCACAGCCGCAACCAGTACGTAATTATTTTGAAAGCGTATGCAATGTACAGTCTATTCAGCCGCAAACGTCTTTTCGCTTGAATGAAGGGGTACTTTTCTCTTCTGTCGAAAATGATAACGGTTTTGAACTACGTTTCTGGGGAAAGGCTATCCAGTTAAGCAATGCAGTGCGACCGGTGATTGATTTTATATTTGAGCGCAAGCAATTTACATTAGACGAATTACCAGGCGAGTTGAACGAGGAAGTCAAAAAAAACCTGCTTACGCAACTAGTGAAGGAGGGCGTTGTTTATATTGAAGCGTTATAAAGATTATTTTTTTGAAACAGATAACTGATAAAGACGTATTTTTTTGCAGTGCAGCTTCGCGATATTTTAAAGAACCACTGGCAGGAACTGCTGCCAACAGCAGCGTTTTTATATTGATAGAGCATTGCAATCCTTTTCCGGCAAAAGTAGGGGAGGCGCATTTTGATAAAGCTTGGCTTCAAGGTATACAGAAACTGGCAAAGTCTCTAAAAGGGAAAGTTTTGCTAATTCGCAATAAGAAAACCAATTTCAGAGACTGTCGTATCATTTTTGTCGATTGTAAGAAATGCGCCTACTTTACTATTCAACTACCTATTGAGCAGGTGGCTACGGTTCGTCTTGCAGATTACATACATTCCGAGTCTACTGAATGGGAGACTGACCCGTTTTTTGTAATCTGTACCAATGGGAAAAAAGATAAGTGTTGCGCTAAGTTTGGATATCCTGTATTCAAGTTTTTTGAGGCTTTCAATACCGATGTGCAAGTATGGGAGAGTTCTCATGTAGGTGGAGACCGCTTTGCGGCTAATGTTGTGGCCTTGCCTTTTGGTATTTATTATGGACATGTAGTAGTAGAAGATGTAGGCCATATTATGGTGCGCACCTTGCTTAGAAAAATTTACAAGAATAAATACAGGGGATTAAGCCGTCGCTCATTTTTTGAGCAATCTGTAGAATGTTATGTGCGTGAGTATCTGCAAAACTATGATATCGATTTTGACATTAGCATGAAACTCCTGCATCATGAAGAAGACCGATATACCGTAGGGGTAAAGACTACCAGCAATTTTCACTGCGAAGTAGTGCTGCTAAAAGAGCGTATCGATTATCCGCACTTGCTTACCTGTAAATCGAGGGCGCCGGAAACTATTGTAAAGTACAGATTGCTAGAGTTAAAGCCCTTCGACGTTATATAAGCGTAACATTTTTGTGAAACCATGCGCAGGCCTGTTGTAATCCGCATTCGCGGCATTTGGGGTTGCGTGCCATACAAGTATAACGTCCATGTAATATCAGCCAGTGATGGGCTTTATGAATCAACGAGGGGTCAATATTTTTAACCAGCTCCTTTTCTACAGCCAAGGGTGTGCTCGCTTTGGGTGATACAAGTCCTATTCTTTTGCTTACCCGGAATACATGTGTGTCTACAGCCATATTGGGCTGCTTTTCAATTACCGAAGTAATCACGTTAGCGGTTTTGCGCCCTACTCCCGGCAGCGTAGTTAATTCCTGTACGGTCATAGGTATTTCGCCGTTAAATTCTTCCACAACCTTCTTAGCCATTCCTACCAGATGTTTGCTCTTATTGTTAGGATAAGAGATGCTTTTGATAATAGGAAACACTTCTTCCGGAGTGGCTTTACTTAGGCTGTATATATCCGGATATTTTTGAAAAAGATGCGGTGTGGTCAGGTTCACACGCTTGTCGGTACATTGTGCGGATAATATTACAGCTACCAACAATTGATAGGGGTTATCATATATCAACTCCGTTTCAGGTTCGGGCATATGTTCCGAAAAATAATCAATAACAAACCGATAACGCTCTTTCTTTGTCATCCTTACATTTAAAAAAGACCCAATGATTCTTGCAATGCCCTTATTGGGATTGCGTTATTGATAAGATGGTGAAGATGCTTGGCTGCGCTGTGCGTATTAACACATTGGTATATCTACTATTTCGCCGCGGCTTTGAACAGCCAAGAATCTTCCAGCGCCTTAACGGTTACTTTGGCTCCGGCAAATGCAGCAGCAGCAATATTACCACGATGCAGGGGTACAGTAGTCTTTTTCGCTTTCAGTGTCACGTTGCCCTCCATCAATAGGAATATTTCGGTAGTGGCAATATCCAATTTTATGGATTCGCCTTTTTTTAATTTATAAGAGGCCAGTGCAAAATCTTTCACGGGCGCTTTGTATTGCTGGCTGGCAGTACGCGCCTTTTTAATGATTTTGGGATGCGTGGCTTCGCATTTGGTGTGTTTAAGCAATTCTGCAGTGTCGATGTGTTTAGTAGTAAGACCGCCACGCAGAACATTGTCACTGCTGGCCATGATTTCTACATTGTAACCCTCTAAATAGGCATGGGGTACGCCCGCATCTTGGAAGATAGCTTGTCCTGGTGTAAGATGTACTAGGTTGAAGAAATAAACCGAAAAGATGCCGCGGTCTATTACGCCAGGTCTGTCAAATGTAAGTGCAGCACGAGCCGCCCAGAAGTTTTCATCATTTTTCTGCAGCACACCGTTTTGATATAAAGGTATGATGCGTGCTAACAAGGGATGCAGTACTTCATTTACTTTTTCCTGTGGCATTTCCATAACTGTCTTATACAGTCCTGCGTAACCTTTCTTTTTAAATATCGGTTTCAAAAATTTCAATTCTTTGGTCTGAGTGAGTATAGCTTCCATTTCTTCTTCGGGCTTAAACCCATGTAGCAGATAGAACTCACTCATGGCTACCATCAACTCGGGTTTATGATTGGTATCCTTGTAATTTCTGTGAGGCGCATCCAGCGGAATGCCTTTTTTGTTCTCTTCCTCAAAGTTAATGGCCGCCTGCTTTTTGGAAGGATGTACTTGAATCGAGAGCATATCTTTCACGTCCAGCACTTTCAGCAAGTAAGGCATATTACCGAAGGTCTTCAGTATCTTTTTGCCCAATGTTTTCTCGGGTTGTTGCTGAATATAATCTCTCAGTAATACTTCGGACCCGTCATCCAAGGTAATTTTACAATTAGCTTGAGGATGTACGCCTAGCCAGTATTCGGCATAGGGCTCCATATTAGGGTTCTCAATTTCTAGAAGTGAAGGAATGTAATGAATACCCCCCCAGTCGTAATGCTTAATATCTCCGCTTAATGGTGCTAACACTTGCATAGTATAATTTGTAGTAACTTGTTGTAAAGATAGGAAATGGCGGCACATAATCAGTTAGGAAAGGCCGGGGAAGCCATGGCCGTAAAGTTTTTTACGCAAAAAGGCTATCTCATTGTTTGTCGTAACTGGCGTTATGGCAGGCATGAAATTGACATTATCGCCACGAAAGACAATAAATTGCATTTTATTGAAGTGAAGACCAGAAGCTCATCCCGTTACGGCTATCCGGAGGAGAGCGTAACTGCGAAAAAATTTGCGTCTTTGAAGGCTGCTGCCGATGCATATTTATTTCAGCACCCGGGTTACAAATGGATACAGTATGATGTATTATCCATTACACTGCATAAAAATAGACCTCCTGAATACTTTTTGCTCGAAGATGTTTTTATGTAATACGGTTTATAAAAAAATGTGTAGGTTTGTTTTCAGGCATTTAATTTTATGCCATACCCCCCTGACAGAGGAGGGTTTAGCTTGTTCAAACAACCTTCAAACTTTAAATAAAAACAAAAACAAACAGTATGAGACTATTATTTTTTGCTTCAGCCTTTGCAGTAGTAACGCTTGCAGCTTGTAAAGGGGGAGACACTTCATCACAACCATTCTGTGCAGATGAGACTTGTATTGAAGAGCCAATGCTGGTGGAAAGTACAGCTCCCGGCAAACCTTTTGTGCGAATTAGCTTTAAAGATTGTCAAATAGATTCCATACACTGGGAAAAGAGCGGTGGCGTAGCAAATGATATTATCTTTAATGAATTTATTGAAAAAACAGTAAAACCTTCCAAGCAGTTTCTTACTTGCGATATTATCGAAGGTAAATACGCATGGGTGAAGTTTAACGATTGTGCTACAGGGCGTGGCTATCTTTTGAAACTGGGTTTTGATACAGATGGCGTTACCAGCAAGTTTACCAGTGCGATTAATAATTTCGATCCTAAATTCGCCATAGAAGATGGTCTGGTAGCATATTATGACAATACGTTCATTTATGTAGAGGATATGCAAACCGGCCAAATCGCTAAGCAGCTCTTAACAGATACCGGTGTGACCGAAATCGATTATGACAATATTCATAGCCTGATTGATTCGGTAAACATCACTAAGACGAATATTTACGCAAAACTTAAAGTAAAAAATCAGGAAATCGTACATAACAACCCACTCAATTTTAAATAATCAAATGTGGGAGGCGTATAAAAAAGGCTTTAAAGCATACTTGCAATTGGAGAAATCGCTTTCTTTAAACTCTACAGAAGCCTATCTGCGTGATTTGGATAAGCTCACGCAATTTCTTGAGATGAATAATATGGCTAAGAGTCCTGCAGCGGTTACCCTGCAGGACTTGCAGTTTTTTATAAAGTGGATAGCCGAGATGCAGTTGGCCGATACTTCACAGGCACGGATTATATCGGGGATTAGGGCATTTTATAAATATTGTTTGCTAGAGAATGTTGTAGAAGAAGATCCATCTATACTACTGGAAGCGCCTAAAACCAAAAGAGCTTTGCCAGATGTGCTCAGTTTTGAAGAAATTGAGCGCATCTTACAGCAAATCGATTTAAGTAAGCCCGAAGGTACGCGCAACAAAGCTATTCTGGAAACATTGTACAGTTGTGGCTTGCGTGTGAGCGAAGTGGTGAATTTGCGCATCTCCCAATTGTATTTGGATGTAGGATTCATACGGGTTACAGGAAAAGGAGATAAAGAAAGGTTGGTGCCTATTGGCGCTGCAGCAGTCAAATACATCAATCTGTATCGACAAACGGTGCGAGTACATATCGATGTGAAGCCCGGAAATGAAGATATTTTATTTCTGAATCGAAGAGGCACAAAGTTGTCGCGCGTAATGATTTTCTTAATTATAAAAGAGCTGGCTCAAAAGGCCGGGATTACCAAAACGATTTCTCCGCATACCTTTCGTCATTCTTTTGCTACACATTTAATAGAAGGTGGAGCCAATCTGAGAGCGGTACAGGAAATGTTGGGCCATGAAAGCATTACTACCACCGAAATCTATACACATCTGGATAAAGAGTTTCTCAGAAAAACATTGGAAGAGTTTCATCCTTCCTTTAGCAGGAATACTTAACGTTACCGCTTAATATTTTCCTATTAAATAAATCTTTCTATATTGCTATCTTAATTCTATAAAAAAATGACTGCCATGAAACGAATTGTTTTGTCCATTGTGTTATTGTGTGCTCTGCATTTGGGAAATGCTCAGCAGCTCGTGTTACCAGCACCTAGTCCGGCTCAAACCGTTAAGCAAGACTTTGGCTTGTCTTATATAGAACTCTCTTATAGCCGTCCGGCTGTACGCGAAAGGAAGGTTTTTGGAGACCTGGTTCCATACAACAAAGTATGGCGTACCGGTGCAAATGGAGCCACTACATTGACATTCGGTGATGAAGTAAGTATTGGTGGTAAACGAATTCCGGCAGGTAAATATGGTTTGTTAAGTATTCCGGGTGAAAAAGAATGGGTGTTGATTATTACCAAGCAAACCAATGTGACCAGCCCAGCAGCCTATAAACAAGAGGAGGATGTGGTAAGGGTGGTAGCAAAACCTCAAACGCTGGCTAATAAGGTAGAGAACTTTACTATTCAGTTTGAAAACATTCAGCCGGAGTCTTGTGAGTTGCAAATCATCTGGGATAAAACAATGGTAGTATTGCCCATCAAAACCCATATTGATGCAAAAGTGATGGCTGCAATAGATGCTTCCATGAAGTCGGATAAGCCTGCCTATTTTCAGGCAGCTACTTATTATTTCGAGAGTGGCAAAGATTTAAATAAAGCTATTGATTGGTTTGCTAAGGCAGCAGAACAACAGCCTAATGCGTTCTGGATAAAATATCAGTATGCGCGGGCCCTTGCTAAAGCCGGAAAAAAGGACGAGGCTGCTAAAGTTGCACTGCAGTCGAAAGAGCTAGCAGCGCAAGCTAAAAATGATGATTATGTTAAGTTGAACGAGAAACTATTAGCCTCGTTGAAATAAAATGGGACAATTTATAATCCTAAATAGCACTTCTATGAAAAGGCACTTCTTCTTAATTCTGGCTAGTACGCTGCTGGTATTAGCTGTGAATGCTCAAAATTATTCCATCCATTTTCAGCCGAAGAAAAATGATGCGTATGATGTACGTACCACTTTGAAATCTACTATTACGCAGCAAGTGATGGGAGAGGAGATGACGGTAAATATGGGAATGGATATGAATTCGGTGTATAGTTTCGACGATGATGGAGCTAATAAAACTCTACACATTACGTATGACAAAATGAAAGTAGATATGAATATGCTGGGTATGGTAACTACTATCAATAGTGAAGATGATACGAAGCAAAGTGCCATACTAAAACAACTGAAGGGGAAGACCGTAAGTTTAAGCATAACCCCTCAAGGAGATATAGTAAAAGTTACGGGCGCTGAAAATTTGCTGGATGGCATCGATGCTGATCCTTCTCAAATCGAAACCGTTAAAGGTATAGTAGGTAGCGATGCTGTGAAAAGCTCTATGGCTATGAGTATGGGTTTTTACCCGGGTAAGCCGGTAAAAGTAGGGCAAACTTGGACTAAAACCATTACCCTTACTCATCCATATGAGTTAGTGTCGGAAAGTGCCTATACACTAAAACGTGTAGAGGGTAAAAAAGCATTCATTGAAGTGTTGAGCAAACTACATACTCCCGCCGATGCTAAAATGGAATACGGAGGGATGACGATGTCGGTACATCTGGAAGGAGATGTTACAGGTACTTACGAAGTGGATCTGGATACAGGGTTATCGGTTGTTAGTATCACGAAGCAGAATATGAAAGGAGATATCGAAGCCATGGGGCAAAAGATTCCTATGACAGTTACTACTGAGATGAACAGCACATCTGTGAAACACTAGGATGGCAGAAATACATTTATTGGAAAATGAAAGGCTGCTGTAAGGCGGCCTTTCATTTTTTAGTCCAGTATCAAATGCTTTCGAGTTGTATTTAATTATATTTAATTTTGTTTAAAAATATTTTTATTTATCTTTAATATTGTTACATTTGTTCCAGTGAGGAGTGATTATAGGTTGCTTGGGAATGTTATAAACGATTGAGTTTTTTGTTTTATAGCGATTGCAAACTGAACAGTACGTGTAGTAAAACAGGTTTGTTTCGTAAATGAAATAGTGTTTTCGAAAACTTAATAAGTCATAATGCGTATTAGGCCTGAAACAAGACGCTGGTTGATTGTTGCCGTTATTTTTCTAGCGATTGTATTTAATTATGTCGACCGGCAAATCGTGTCTGTTTTAAAACCGATGTTAAAGTCGGAGTTTAATATTGATGACGATGGGTATGCTTTAATTGTAAATGTATTTACCATTTGTTATGCGCTGATGTATCCGGTGGCGGGATGGTTGGTAGACCGTTTTGGTGCCGGTAAAGTGATGCTATACGGGGTGTTGACATGGACGCTGGCTTGTATCGGAGGAGGGATTTCTAGAACTTTAGGGCAATTTACTTTTTTCAGGGGATTATTAGGTATTGCTGAACCTTCCAATTTCCCCGCACAAATACGGGTAGTGACGGTCTGGTTTTCGGATAAGATGCGTGCTACTGCTAATAGCTTGTGTGTAGCCGGTAGTTCCGTGGGGGCCATCATTGCACCCCCGCTTATCGCATGGCTTGCGCTTTCTTATAATTGGCAGACAGCGTTTATAGTGTCTGGATCTGTAGGGTTGATAATTGTCATTTTATGGGCTCTGATTTATCGGGATCCACCTGCTGAGGTATTGGCTAAAAATGTGAAAGCTTCTGCTACGCAGGTGAATACTGAGGCTTTTAAATGGTCTCAGTTGTGGAAGACTCGCAGTCTATGGGGTATATTGTTGATACGTTTTATTAGCGACCCGGTATGGTATTTCTGTTTGTTCTGGTTGCCGGGGTATTTGCAGGAAAACTCAGGCCTTAGTTTGGCACAGGTAGGCATGTTTGGTTGGATTCCATTCTTATGTGCAGATCTGGGAGCTATTGGCACATCGGCTTGGTCGGACAGATTGGTGCGCCGTGGGAAGGCGCCACTTCAAGCACGTAAAATCATGCTTACAACAGTATCGCTTGCGGCTCCGTTGTGCTTATTGATCTCTTATGTATCCCATAATCCAGTGCTGACCATCTGTTTGTTCAGCGTTATAGCCATAATGTGCTTGACCTGGGTGTTCAATACACCGGT
The DNA here is from genome assembly GCF_036409055.1 of Niabella digestorum. Classification (NCBI taxonomy): domain Bacteria; kingdom Pseudomonadati; phylum Bacteroidota; class Chitinophagia; order Chitinophagales; family Chitinophagaceae; genus Niabella; species Niabella digestorum. The sequence goes on from NZ_JAZGLY010000001.1 coordinate 542,239, forward strand.
GGTGATGAGTGAAGTATTCCCCGTAAAAAATGTAGCCAGCGTGTTGGGAATAGCCGGAGGGTTCGGGGCTGCCGGGGCTGTGTTGTTCAACTATTTTGTAGGACAGCTTATCGGCACTTTGGGTGCAGGCAAGATTTTTACATTCATGGCTTTTTTACATCCCATTGTAGTACTACTGCTGTGGACTGTCATTAGAAAAGAAAAACCTCAATCATAAAATAATATGGAAACCAATAGTACTAAAAAGATAGTAGAACCGTCAAGAGAAATAAACGTGCGTTATGAAACCGATGTATTGGTAGTAGGTGGTGGACCTTCGGGTATTATGGCTGCTTTGGCTGCTGCAGAGGAAGGACATAAAGTAATGCTTATTGAAAGCAGAAGTTTTGTAGGTGGTAATATGACGATAGGTCTACCTATACTAGGTTTCTTAGGACAAAAAGGAAATCAGATTATTAAAGGGCTACCACAAAAATTTATCGATCGTTTAAAAGAAGTTCAGGCGGCCAGCGAACACCGACCCTGCCCGCTACATATGAGTTTGACCCTTGTAGAGCCTGAAGCTGTAAAGACGGTAGCACTCAAAATGCTGATTGAAGCAAATGTGCAGGTATTGTTTTATGCTTTCTTTGCAGGAGTAGTGCAGGAAGGGGATGATCTAAAAGGTGTTATTATTGAAAGTAAGGCCGGTCGAGAAGCTATTCTAGCTAAAGTAGTTATCGACTGTAGCGGTGATGCCGATGTTGCTTATAAAGCAGGTGTTCCATGCGAGTTTGGAAATGAACAGGGAGGGGTACAACCACCTACATTGATGTTCTGCATGGGTGGAGTGGACACGGAGAAGCTGCGCCTCAGTATAGCTCAGGAGCCTCGCACGTATTTAACAGATTTTATCCCTGCCGAATATTTTGGACAAAACAATCAGTTTGTACTAGTAGGCTTACGCAACCTGATGAAGCAGGCTAAGGAAGCAGGAATGCAATTGCCTACCGAACGTACTATTTTGATTACAGGTTTACGCAAAGGTGAGATATGGGTAAATATGACAAGGGTGAATGGTGTGAATGGAACCGATCCTGCAAGCCTGACACAGGGCGAGATTCTGGGACGCCAACAAATAGAAGATGTACAGGAGTATTTGATTAAGTATGTTCCGGGATTCGAAAATGCATACTTCGTAAGAACCGCACCCTTCCTTGGTATTCGTGAAACCCGTAGAATACGTGGGTTGTATACAATGACCCGCGAAGATATATTGAGTTGTCGTCATTTCGAAGATGCAATTGCTGTGGCTAGCTATCCTCTGGATATTCATCATCCGGTAGGAGGCGATTGTACGTTGGAGTGGTGTGGCGATTGCTACGATATTCCTTATCGTTCTCTGATACCTCAAAAAATAAAAAATCTAATTGTCGCGGGCCGTGCTATCTCTACTACACATGAGGCAATGTCGGCAATCCGAGTAATGGCACCTTGTATGGCTATGGGAGAAGCCGCCGGACGCGCAGCCAAAATGGCTATCAAGAATAAAGTGCAACCGGCAGATATTGATGTGAAAGCGTTGCAACAGGAGTTATTAGCCAAAGGTGCTTGGTTGCGAACTGAAAGTGTGGTGCCTGCTGAATAATTGCTGAAATGTGGTAACACCAATATGAAATCAATTTTCATGTAATGAGAAAATATATATGGATTGTTTGCTGTAGTCTGTTGTGGAGCCTGTCAGGCGCTTCACAGACGTTGAATACTTTTAACATTAAAAACACCAAGGAGCTTCGCGAATTCTTTACCTATTCCAAGGATCGCATTCCTATGATATGTGGTCATAGAAGCGGGGCACAATCGCTCTATCCCGAAAATACCATCGCCGGTATGGAATATGTGTTACAACACATGCCTGCTTTTTTTGAAATAGACCCGCGCCTTACCAAGGATAGTGTCATTGTGGTGTTTCATGATGCAACATTGGAAAGGACGACTAACGGTAAAGGGAAGTTGATAGATTATACTTGGAAAGAAGTGCAGCAGCTGCGATTAAAGGATAGTAAAGGAAATCTTACCGACTATCGCATTCATACACTTGATGAAGTATTGCAATGGGCCAAGGGGAAAACGATTCTGATGTTGGATAAGAAAGACGTGCCCTTTTCGATGATCTACGATGCCATCAAAAGGAATAAAGCCGAGCACAATGTACTAATATCGGCGTATGAACCGGAAGAAGCAGCATATTATTACAGCCGCGATCCTAATCTGATGTTTGAAGTGTTTGTTTCCAATGAAGAACGGTTACGAGCCTACGAAGCTACCGGAGTGCCTACAAGCAATATGGTGGCTTATTTTGGTCAGCCTAAGAAAAAAGCTTTTTACGATTTGGTACATAGTAAAGGCATGATGGTGATCATTTTTACAGCAAAGATTATGGAAAAGGAAGAAGATGAAGCAATAAGAGTACAATCGTATAAGAAGGTAGTACAACAGGGAGGTGATATTCTGCTAAGCGATAGGGCTCTTGAGGCTTATGAGTCGATACGAGAGTTTATACCTGCAAAAAGTTCAAAATATAAATTTCTCAGACAGATAAAGAAACGATAACTAAGGTTTAATGGTAAGATAATCTTTGTTGCTACCTTACCTGTTACAGCTTTAATAAATTGCATATCATGAATGGAAGAAGAAAATTCTTAAAGAACCTCGCTTCTTTAGCAGCTATTCCTGCATTATCTCTGAAAGAGCTTAAAATCGGCACGCATGTGGCTGAAAAAAGTTTCAGGGTAATGAGTTGTAATATTCGAGTAGCTCTGGATGAAGATGAAAAGAAAGGAGTAGGCTGGTCTTCCAGGAAAAACATTTGTCTAAAAATCATTGAAAGCAAAAAACCAGATATTATTTGCTTACAGGAAGTATTGCGAGTACAGGCAGATGATTTCAGGAAGCATTTTTCTTCCTATCAACTTTTTGGATTCGATGGTCCTGAAATGGATGTACATCCTACAGGTTATCATGGGATTGCCAAAAATCCTATTTTGTATTCCAAAGCTCGGTATGAGCTGCTTTCGGGTGGTGCATATTGGTTGTCAGAAACGCCGTTGATTGCAGGAAGTAAGTCTTGGGATACTGCCCGCGCTCGAAACATGTGTTGGGTTCGTCTTAAGGATAAAATTTCAGGAAAACAGTTACGGGTAGTCAACTTGCATTTAGACCATGTGTCTGCTCAGGCTAAAACTGAGCAACTGAAATTGGTAGTGGAAGAAAGTGCTCAATATTTGCCTGAGTTTAATCAGATAATGGCCGGAGATTTCAATAGTCGTTACCAGAGTAAGGTGCTGGAGTCGGCTCGAAAAGGCGGTTGGAAGGAAAGCTATGAAACTATTCACGGCGAAAAAGAAGCCGGCTTTACTGCCCACGAGTTTCAAGGACTGAATTATGAGAAGGGCCCATCTAAAGGTAGAATAGATTATATCTGGTACAGAGGAAAAATTAAACCTCTTGCTACAACTATTGTCAAAGATCACATCAACGGTAAATACCCCAGTGATCATTTCTTTTTGCAATCTGATTTTATAATGGAATAAAACTATATGCTAATGAAAAAATATCTTATTCCCACGCTGGTTTTTTTATTTATTACGATAAGTGTTTTTGCGCAGCAAGATTATAAAAAGCCCACTCTTGAAAATAAAGACTCTTGGTCGTTAATTCTAATTCCGGATATTCAGAATTATGTAAAATGGAACCGAAATACTCCTATTCTGGATTTAATGATGGCGTGGATAGAAGATAATATTGATTCGCTAAACATTAAAATGGTGATGTGTGCGGGCGATCTAGTCGAGACTGATGAAAAAATTGCCAACGATAATAACGGCGATCGTACCACGCAACAGCAATGGGAGACAGCATCTAAAGTATTTTCGAGATTGGATGGAAAAGTGGCTTATATTGCCGCTACCGGTAATCATGATTACAGTATTGACCGAATGGGAAATCGATCAACTCGATACAATGATTTTTTCACTATTGAAAGGAATCATCTGAACAAAAAATATCTAGTTCAGCATGGAAAAAATGAGCAGGGAAGACCCTCTCTGGATAATGCTGCTTATGAGATTAAAAACCTAAATGGAAAGGATTATTTATTTCTAACACTGGAGTATGGTCCTCGCGATTCAATGCTTACTTGGGCTAAGAAAATTGTGGACCTAAAGCAGTACCAGAATCATCGCGTAGTGTTGCTTACGCATAATTATCTTAACACGAAGGATAAACGTACTACCAGTGAAATAAAGTGGAGATTTTTGGAACCTTATATCATAAACAATGCAACTGTGAAAGCTCCTGCTATACCATTACCCAATGCCAACAACGGAGAGCAGATATGGCAAAAATTGGTAGAACCTGCTTCTAATATCGAGTTGGTATTATGTGGACATATTTCAGGCGAAGGTTATCGTAAGGATAAAAACAAGGCAGGAAAAACCGTGCATCAAATGTTGTTTGATGCACAGTCGATGGGAGGTGGACATAGAGAAGGAAATGGCGGTGATGGTTGGTTGCGCATTCTAGAATTTATGCCCGATGGTAAAACGGTGAAGGTGAAAACTTTCTCACCCTTGTTTGCAGCTTCGCCATCTACAAGGCATTTGGCCTGGAAAAAAGATGAGCGAAATGAATATGTGTTTAAGTTTGATTAGACGGGATAAAATGTAATATATAGCAAGCCCATAGGAAATCTTATTGAGAATAACTCCTATGGGCTTATCTATGTTTTGCAACTAGAGCTTAAAAATTAGGCTTTGGACGCAGCTTTGGCCCAAGTATCTTTTAATGTTACAGTTCTGTTGAACACCAATTTGTCTTTAGGGCTTTCTTTATCTAATACGAAATATCCTTTTCTTAAAAACTGGAAGCGGTGTTCCAGGGCTGCTTCTTGTAAAGAAGGCTCAGCCAGTGCATTGGGAACCACATTTAACGAGTTCGGGTTGATATAAGCTGTATAATTTTCAACACTACCCGGATCCTCGATAGTGAATAAACGATCATACTCGTTTACAGTAATCGTAATATATTCTTTTGCATTTACCCAATGCAGCGTTCCTTTTACATGGATACCCGATGTATCTTCACCGCTCTTGCTCCCAGGAATGTAAGAACAGTTCAGTTGTATAATATTACCTGCATCATCCTTTATCACTTCATCACATCGGATGATATAGGCATGTTTTAAGCGAACCATTTGTCCGGGGGCTAGCCTGAAGTATTTTTTAGGCGGGTTTTCCATGAAGTCCTCCCGTTCAATATATATTTCATTACTAAAGCTGATGTCACGATAACCTGCATTCGGATCTTCGGGGTTATTTTCTGCTTTTAGTAGCTCACTTCCTTTTTCATAATTAGTAATCACCACTTTGATGGGATTAAAGACAACCATTCTGCGAAGCGCAATTTTATTGAGATGTTCGCGCGCACAAAACTCCAGCAAACTCATGTCCACCATATTCTCGCGTTTACCCACACCGATGCGCTCACAGAAGTCCCGAATGCTTTCAGGAGTAAAACCGCGACGTCGAAAACCCGCAATAGTTGGCATACGCGGATCATCCCAGCCGCTAACATACCCAGCAGTAACCAGATGCAATAATTTTCTTTTGCTGGTAACGGTATGACTCAAGTTCCTTCTAGCGAATTCGTATTGTTTGGAAGGATAAATTTCTAGTTTTTCGATGAGCCAGTCGTAAACTTCGCGGTGTGGTACAAACTCCATCGTACATATGGAATGTGTAACACGTTCGATGGAATCGCTTTGCCCATGCGCAAAATCATACATGGGATAAATACACCAAGTATCTCCCGTACGATGATGATGTGCGTGCTTGATACGATACAAAATAGGGTCGCGCATCAGCATATTAGGCGATGCCATGTCTATTTTAGCGCGCAGTACTTTTTCCCCATCTTTATATTTTCCGGCACGCATTTCGGCAAAAAGCTTCAGATTCTCTTCCGGGGTGCGGTCCGCATATTTGTTGCGATATCCCGGTTGAGTGGGCGTACCTTTTTGTTCGGCTATCTCTTCACTGGTACTATCATCTACATATGCCAGTCCTTTTTTGATCAGTCTTTCGGCATATTCATACAGCTGTTCGAAGTAATCCGATGCATAAAGCTCATGCTTCCACTCGAAGCCCAACCATTTAATATCTTCCTTAATACTTTCTACGTATTCGGTATCTTCTGTGGTGGGGTTGGTGTCGTCGAATCGCAAATTGGTGTAGCCTTTGTATTTACGGGTTAAACCAAAATTTAGGCAGATACTACTTGCATGCCCAATATGCAGATAGCCGTTCGGTTCCGGAGGAAACCGCGTTACTATTGAGTCATATTTACCTTCTGCCAGGTCCCTTTCTATGATTTCTTCAATGAAGTTAAGGCTCTTTTCTTCCTTCACATGATTTTCTTCGCTCATATTTGTAGAACTTGAGTATCTGCAAATTTAACTTTTTTTAGACAGCTTTAATCAATGTATTTTCCCAAACATTCTATTTCAGTCAACTAGATCGGATCTGTATTCAGTTCGTATAAATATTGCGTACAATCAATTGACCGAGTGCATCAATCGTTTGTTTATTTTCTTATCTTCATAGAAAATAGTTGCTTAGCTAACTAAATATATCCGTAAGACGGTTGCATGATTATGACGCGTTGAATGAGCGTTTAGTTGTAATCAAAGTTCATATTTCGAGAGCTTTTTACGTAAGAGCATTGCGGCCGGTTTTAATAGCAAAAGCCATGAAAAGAACAATTAAAAAAGTTGCTGTTTTAGGTAGCGGTGTTATGGGTTCCCGTATTGCTTGTCATTTTGCGGGGGTTGGTATTCCGGTGTTATTATTGGATATGCCGGCTCCGTTACCACCTGAAGGACAATCCACATCTTATGACAAGAATAAACTGGTGAATGAAGCCTTACAAGCCGCTTTGAAGAGCAACCCCTCGCCGGTTTATACTCGAGACGTGGTTAAAAAAATCACCACAGGTAACTTCGATGATAATATGAAGGATATCGCTACCTGTGATTGGGTGATAGAAGTGGTGGTGGAAAGATTGGATGTGAAGCGAGCCATTTTCGATCAGGTAGAGCAATACCGCAAGCCCCAGACTCTAATAACAACTAATACTTCTGGCATTCCCATACATTTGATGGCAGAGGGTAGAAGTGATGACTTCAGAAAACATTTCTGTGGTACGCACTTTTTCAATCCGCCACGTTATCTACGTCTTTTGGAAATCATTCCTACGGCCGACACAGACCCGGAAGTTGTGCAATTCCTCATGGATTTTGGAGATGTGATACTGGGTAAGACCACTGTGCTGTGCAAGGATACTCCAGCATTTATTGCCAACCGCATTGGCGTATTCAGTATTATGTCTGTTTTTTCACTGGTAGATAAGCTGGGATTAACCATTGATGAAGTAGAGCTCCTTACGGGGCCGATAATAGGGCGTCCCAAATCTGCTACTTTTCGTACGGCAGATGTAGTGGGTATTGATACCTTGGTAAAAGTGGCCAACGGAATATATGAAAACTGCCCTTCAGATGAAGCGCGCGAGTTATTTAAAATACCGGAATGGCTGCATAGCATTGTAGCCAATAACTGGCTAGGAGATAAAACTGGGCAGGGTTTCTTTAAAAAAATGCCCCCTACACAGGAAGGAGAAAAACAAATCTATTCGCTGGACTTAAAAACACTGGAATATAAGCCTAGAGTAAAAGCAAAATTTGCTTCAGTCGATGCTGCTAAGCCGGTTGAGGATTTGTCGGTAAGGCTGAAAATGCTGTTTCAGTCACCCGATAAAGCCGGAGAATTTTACAGACATTTTCACTACGGGCTGTTTTCTTATATCAGTCATCGTATTCCGGAAATAAGTGAGGAGTTTTATCGCATAGATGATGCTTTAAAAGCCGGATTTGGATGGGAGATCGGCGCATTTGAAACATGGGATTTGCTTGGGCCTGAAAAAGTAGTGGCCGATATGAAAGATGCGGGCTATGCCGTAGCTCCCTGGGTAGAAGCCATGATTGCTGCGGGACATAAAACATTCTATAAATCCGAACAGGGTAAAACTTTGTTTTATGATGTTGCAACAGCGAAATATATACCCATATCCGGTAAGGAAACGCTCATCCTTCTTAAAAACTATGCTGATAAATTAATTTGGAAGAACAACAGTTGTAAGCTCTATGATATTGGAGATGATGTGTTGGCGCTGCAATGGAATACCAAGATGGGAACTATTGGAGGCGATGTGTTAAGCGGCATTCAGACGGCTATCGATAAAGCCGAAAAGGATTATAAGGGGCTTGTAATAGCCAATGATGGTACAAACTTCTCTGCAGGCGCCAATGTGGGCATGATATTCATGCTGGCTGTGGAGCAGGAGTTTGATGAGCTGGACTTTGCTATTCGGTCCTTCCAAAATACGATGATGCGGGTACGCTACTCTTCAGTTCCGGTAGTAGTGGCGCCGCATGGGCTTGCATTAGGTGGTGGTTGTGAATTGAGCATGCACGCAGATAAGGTATGTGCCGCAGCTGAAACGTATACGGGATTAGTAGAACTAGGTGTTGGTGTGATACCTGGGGGCGGAGGGACCAAAGAGTTTGTATTGCGCGCAGCGGATGATGTGCAACCCGGCGTTCCGGAAAACATTCCTTTGCAGAATCGTTTTATAACTATTGCAACTGCCAAAGTTGCAACTTCTGCATTCGAAGCTTATCAATTAGGTATTTACCGTAGCGGACAGGATGAGGTGGTGATCAATCAGGATCGTCGTATTACAGAAGCAAAAAACCGTGTTATCAGTTTGTATGATGCGGGATATGTGCAACCGGTACCCCGCAACGATATCAAAGTATTAGGTCGTAGTGCACTTGGCGCTTTGCTGGCTGGTATTCACGCCATGCAGCGGGGTAATTATGCCACCGAGCATGATGCTAAGGTGGCCCGGAAGCTGGCCTATGTGATGTGTGGTGGAGACCTTAGCGAACCTACATTGGTATCGGAACAATATTTGTTGGATCTAGAGCGTGAAGCATTTCTTTCGTTATGCGGAGAAAGAAAAACACTGGAGCGTTTGCAAAGTGTAATTAAAACCGGCAAACCGATACGCAATTAAAAGGTATCTATGGGTACTGCAGAAATTCAATCTCATAAAACGATTCTAATTCGCTCGCATATTGTCACTTATGGCAATGCAGCAGACCCGAAGATTACGGAACAAATACGGGACGAAATCGAAACCATGTGGAACGAACCGCAGGGTAAAATCTATTTTGATAAAGAGGTGTACATAGTACAGTTTAGCATTACTGCGGAGTATAACCCGGAGATTACCCCCTTAGAGGTTTTGAGTAACGATAATCCCCGCAATAATTATTTTCGTATCGAGGAGTTTGCTTACGGTAATATTTCGTTTGTTGATGGAATAGGCTGTAATTCTGGATACTTCAAGCTGGAGAACCTGTATAGGGGATCCACAACAGCGGCACATGAATATGGTCATACTCTCGGATTGGAGCATCCATCAGACTTAGATTTTCGAGGCAAAGGAGCTCCAGGCATCATGTATCCACGGGGTACTTTAGTAGATCCACAATATCAGTACGACCCTACAAAACCGGCGGGTGTAACGGGTGGTACACTGCATCCTATGTATCGGAAGGTAAGACAGCAAGATATTGAAATGCTGAAAATACATCGGTTGGACTTTTCAGATAGTATAGCCGTTATAGGAGAATTTAGTAGCGTGTGGCATCCTGATCATCGTGAAATTTCGTATTGAACAAAAACTTAGGTATAAAAAAACCGGCATTAAGCCGGTTTTTTTATTGTGCTCCACTTTATTAGTTGAATGTGTATCTAATACCAAATTGCATGTAGTAAGTGGAAGTGATTGTCTGGTTAGTGCGGTAGGGATCTCTGATGATATCACCGTTGGCACTGTTAATTCTGAATTGAGGTCTGCCATCAGGTGCTGTACCTGCAGGAACCAGAATATTGGAGTTAGCGATCTTATAAACGCCCCAGTGGGGGTTGAACAGATTGCCGACATTAAATACATCCCAGAACACTTCCAGTGAGTGTTTCGCACCGCCTAAGCCATTGAATATTTGCTGAGCGAATCTCAGGTCAAATTGATTTCTCCAAGGCAGTACTGCACCGTTTCTCTCTGCATACATACCTTTTCTTTTTCTTAGGTATTTATCTTTTTCAATGAAGTTCATAAAGATCTCCATTTGTTCTTCGGGAGTATATGTTTTACCTCCGTATGCAGAACCGCTAGCAGTAACGAATACAATCTCACTTGGGTCTTTCGGAACATATATCAGATCATTAACCTGACCATCGTTGTTGAAGTCGCTGGAGTAAGAATAAGAGTATCTACCCTGATGTCCTCCTGTGTAGAACAGGGTTACAGAAGTTTTCAGGTTGCCAATCCAGTTGTTGCTATAGGTAACCGAACCCACCAGACGGCTAGGCAACACGTTGCTGGTATAGGAAAGTGATGGTTCGTTGGGGTTGCCAGTGTTTTGGAAAGGCAGCGACCACAGATTCGCAATTTGGTCACCACTTCCATCGCCGAAGTTTTTAGCTCCACTTCTAGTGTATGCGATGGTGGCAGAGAAGCCTCTCTCAAACAGTTTAGTTAATGACACGGTTGTAGCCCAGTAATGACCACCTTTTGCATTCTTCATTACAATCGCATCAAAACCGCTGGTACCACTAGGATCAATTACCCTATTGCCATTAACATCTGTGATTAGTTTATTGATATATCTATTCGCTCCTGAAGGGAAGATGTATCTATTGTCTGGATATCCGGCTATATTCATGCGAGTAGGATCTACTAAGTTGGCATTCATTGCTACTACGCCATTGATGTCCTTATTGTAGATACCTTCGATAGTACCGATGATGTTCCAAGGTAATTTCACGTCCAAAGCCAAGCTCGACTTCCAGGTTGACGGGAATTTCAGATTGGAAGCCATCGCTGATACGCTTGAAGGAATGGATGTTCCTGCTTGAGGTAAGGTAGATGGATAATTAGCCTTGATATCCGGGCTGAAGTTAGGCATGTTGGGATCTCCTGCCTGATAGCTTTGCAGGAACTGCAACATACCGGCATCACCCGACTGCGCCACAATCCATACGTAAGGGATTCTTCCGGTGAAAATTCCGGATCCGCCACGTAATACCAGAGAACGATCGCCTAAGATATCATAGTTAAATCCGAGGCGAGGAGACAACATGGCTGTAGTCTTGGGTAGGCTACCTGTATTAATTTTCATACCATTAGCAAATGTAGCTTCTGCCACCAGCGGGTGTGTCTTTATCTCTGCTACGTTTGGATAAGAAGGCAGTTCCACTCTCAGTCCGGCCATTAACTTAAAGTTTGGAGTGATGTTAAACTCATCCTGTAAGTATAAAGACCACTGAGCAAATTTAAAGCTGGGGAAAGCTTGAGATCCATCCTCAGTAAGCGGGAACGTTAAAGCATAGTTGATGGGTTTGGCACCGTTTACAAAGTCTTCCCATGATGCAAAGGTATAAGCACCGGTACCAAATCTTTGGAACCCGTTTTTGGTGCGGCTGGTTTCGTACTGGATACCTCCGGTTAAAGTGTGGTCTCCTAGTGTATAGCTCGCATCATAATTGAGGGTAAGCGTTTTAACATCCCTTAAGTTTCCGAAAGTGAAAGGTTCGTATCCAAAAGTTGTAAGTACGTTATTGCCACTTAAGCCACCTTCATTACTTAGAATATCTACTAGCGGGAATAAACCTCCGGGAGAGCTTCTAGGTGCGTTTTGGTGTACATAAGAAGCTCTGAAAGAATGGTTCAGATTACCAATTTTACCGTTGTATTCCAATGTTCCTGTGTACAGGTTATCTTCTTGGAAATAGTTGGAGTTGGCAAAGTGCATTGCGGTATTGGCAGTTCTGCTACCTGCGTAGGAAATCCCTTGGTTTGTAGTAGATGCACTAATTAAAGAAGGCGTTTTAGATTCTACCTGTGAATATCGGAAGTTGATTTTATGCCCTGTAGCAATGTTCCAGTCGATTCTTCCGAACATTTTAGTATTATCACTCTTATAGGAATATCCCTGATAAGGTCCGGGATCATATCCATAATTACTGATCAGGTAGTTACGTACACTATCCAAGAAAGAGGCTCTCGGTCTAGCTACGTTGGTATTGGAAGGTGACCAGGGGTTGCTGGGTGTCTGCGCGATTTTAGTAGGTCCCGGTTCTGTTTGCTTCATCTGTTCGAAGTTCAAGAAGAAGAACAGTTTGTTTTTGATGATAGGACCTCCCAAGCTAGCTCCATACTGTTGAATTTTTAAAGGAGCGATGTTGGTAATGTTAAAGTCTTCGACTCTATAACCTTGCTGTTTATCAGATCTGCCGGTATAAAAAGCAGTTCCGAAAAACTCGTTTCTACCGGAACGGGTAACTGCATTGATAGCGGCACCAGTAAACCCTGTCTGACGAACATCGTAAGGGGTTACGTTTACGGTAATTTGTTCAATCGCGTCCAAGGAGATAGGAGAACCACCAGCAGGTACATTTTGACCAATACCGAACTGGTTGTTAAAGTTAGCACCATCTACGGTGAAGTTGTTAGAGCGATAGTTACCACCACCAATAGCGGTTCCGTTGGCCTGAGGAGCCAGGCGGGTAAGATCGTTCACACTTCTGCTGATGGATGGTAGGTTTTCAATTTGGGTTCGGGTTACGGTGGTGGAAGTTCCGATACGGTTCCTTTTCATTAACGCATTGGCTCTACCTACCACAAGTACCTCTTCCATTGTCTGTCCGGCTTGCTGCAGTTTTACCTGCAATACGTAAGGCTGACCCAGTTCAAGATATACATCTTCCTGAACATCGGGTGCGAGTCCTACATAACTAATTTCAATTTTGTAAGGACCGCCTACGCGAACATTTCCTAGGTTGATATTACCATTATCATTGGTTACGCCCTTGTATACAGTACCTGTGGGCGTGTGGGTTGCAACAACAGTAGCTCCTTGTAAGGGTGCTCCTGCATGGTCGGTAACTTTTCCTGTAATACTACTAGTAGTTACCTGGGCCCGAAGTGCAACTGTAAAAATAATTAGTGTGATAGAGAGAAGGATTTTTTTGAGCATGTAACTGAGTTTTAATATGGCAAAGAAACATAATAAATTTTAACATTTCCTTACTATATGTTAACAAATTGTAAACGGATTAAGAGGTTTAAAGAAATTGACTGCAATCAACCGTACAGTTTATTTTATTATTTGTTATATTCAACGGGATTTTTTGAGAAATTTTTAATGAACCGTTTATGTTTTTAATAAAAAAACCTGCCATTCCAGGCAGGTTTTAAAGTATTATGAAAATAGTTAATCGGTACTACAAGTATTTTAGATTTGTTTTTGGGCTTAACTGCAGCAAAGTTTCATACATAAGCCTTATGGTATTTTCGATATCATCTTTATGCACCATTTCTACTGTAGTATGCATGTAGCGCAATGGTAATGAAATCAATACAGAAGGACATCCATCGTTGGCATAAGCAAATGAGTCGGTGTCAGTACCAGTGCTACGGCTTAATGCTCGCCATTGCACAGGGATATTTTTCTCTTCCGCAATTTTCTCCACAAAGGCTAAGAGTTTGTTATGAATAGCCGGACCATAAGCCAGTGACGGACCTTTACTGCAGGAAATATCTCCTTCTATTTTTTTATTGATTAAGAAGTGATTAGTATCGTGTGTAACATCGGTAATGATAGCCACATCGGGTTTAATACGGCGCGCAATCATCTCTGCTCCGCGTAATCCAATTTCTTCCTGAACGGCATTTACAATATACAAGCTATAAGGGAGCTTCTTTTTGTTTTCTTTAATCAATCTAGCTACTTCAGCAATCATAAAACCACCTGCACGATTATCGAATGCCCGACCTACATAGAAATCATTGGCCAGTTCATCAAAGCCGTCTTGATAAGTAACTACCGCTCCGATATGAATCCCTAGGGCTTCTACCTCTTTTTTGCTACGTACGCCACAATCGATACACAGGTTTTCTACTTTAGGCTGGGTCTCATTATCCTTGCCAATACGGGTATGAATAGCCGGCCATCCAAATACACCTTTTACGATGCCTTTTTTGCCATGCACATATACCCGCTGACCTGGTGCAATTAGATGGTCTACGCCACCGTTTCTTTTTAGGAATAATAGTCCACTTTCGTTAATATAGTTTACAAACCAGCTAATTTCATCGGCATGCGCCTCGATAACTACTTTAAAGGGCTGGCCGGGATTGATAACACCTACAGCTGTTCCATAAGGGTCAGTAAAATATTCATCAATATAAGGTTTCAGATAGTCCAACCATACCTTCTGACCTGCACTTTCAAAACCTACCGGAGAAGGGGTATTGATGTAATCTTTGAGGAATTGTAGTGAGGTTGGTGTAATAACTTGTTTTTGAGTGGTTTTCTTTTTCGTATTTGTAGACTTTGCCATAAATCAATTGTATGAAGTTCAAATGTAAATAATAATACTGGATGTGAATATAGAAATAAATGGGGAAAATGCAGGTCTGATGGAGCGAAAAGCCCTCTATAAAATTTATTTTATCGCATGCAGCCTTTTTAGTTTTTAGCGCGTCTTTCAAAAAAACAAAAGGGAATGAAGCGTTTTTTATTTTCAGCCTTTTGGGTAGTTTTTTTCTTTCTTTTTTATAGTGAGATTAATGCACAGCGGGTACGCTATTATCGCCCCTATCCAGTATACCGCACGCGCCCTGTGATAGCGGTGGGAGTAGGTGGATTATTTGGCGGTTATTGGGGACCTGCTGTGGGTGTGGGCGTGAATGTGGTATTGCCCCCTCCCGGAGCCAGAACTCATCATTTGCCTGCAGGGGCTGTGAGAAAAGAAATTAACGGTATTACTTATTATTATAAAAACAATACTTATTTCCGCGAGCGAGAAGATGGCGGATTTGAAGTGGTGGAACCACCGGTGGGAGCGACACTACATAGAATTCCCATCGGTGCTAAGTTGACAAAAATTAACGGGAAGTATTACTATGAGAAGGATGGGGTGTTCTATTACAAAGACAGGGACGATGCCGGTAATACCGTATATATCATAAAAGGTAAGAATGGTGAGTTGTACACCGATGAAAAAGAGGATGCAGAAAGAACACCATCTTATCGTTACGAAGAATCATCGGGAGATGAAGTGCCATCCCATTCTTCTAAAGATAGCTCTAGTTTCTATTTTATTGAGCCGGAAATTGGAGATCGTTTTGAGCAGTTGCCTAAAAATTCGAGAGAGGTAATTGTGGATGGAGAGAAACAATATGTTTCACCTAATGGGTTTTATTATAAAGAGGTGAGAGAGGATGGAAAGGTTCTCTATGAAGTGGTAAAAAAGAAGCCGTGATTGTTTTTTTTGTTTTGAAAAAGAGCCATCGTATTAACGACGGCTCTTTTTTTATTAAAACTCTTTTTCTCCAATTTCACTCTGTGGTAGTTTAATTTTTCGGTTTTTTCTAAGGAGATTAAAGCCCACCGAAAGTTGTAGTTGGTCAGGTTCATAAATGTAATTAGTGGTTGTATAAAAGTCGTTACCCCAAGTGGTAATACGCTGGCGGTTAGATATCTTTATGCCGGCATCTATATTCAGCCATTGCAATTGGAAATACCATCGTTTATCAGTCGTTGTTTTTTTCACCGTAAAATGCGGTGTTAAAAACGCACCATCTTCCCCTTGCGCCGTAGCTCTTAAGGAAAGATAGTTAACGCTTAATTGCAGTAACCAATTTTTGGGCAATGCGAACGACTGTGTACTATTGATACTGTATACCCATTTTTGATTGTTTACAGGGATGGTTCCATGAAAAATGGCCCCTTTGATTTTGTATTTGTATAGGTTGCCGCCTAATAAAAAGCGCCATACGTGGGTAAGCTGCCAATCTAAATTTGCCTCCACACCGGTTTGTGTGGCTTTTCCTGCATTTGTGAACACTCTATTTAAAATGGTATCATTAAATACTTTGTTTACGCGTTGAATAGGGTTCAGTATTCGTTGGTGATATAAAGTGATAAAAAAATTACCTCTTTTTAAACCTTGTTCTATACCCAGCTCATAAGTCCCTGTGAGTTCGGGAAGAAGATTCGGGTCACCTTGTTCCAGCGTTTCAGAGTGTTCTCTTTCGGGGAAGGGATTGAGCTCATAATTATTGGTTCGTTTGATACGTCGATTATACCCTGCTTTTATCACACCTTTATTCCATGCGGCGTAGCGCAATTGTACGGATGGAAAGAGATTGGTAAGAGATAGCTTGTTGTTTTCACTGCTCTGTGAAAAATATAAGTTTCGCTCGGAGTGTTCCAATCGTAGTCCTGCTGAGTAGTTTAATTTATCAGCTCTACCACTGTATTGTACATATCCGCCATGAATATGATTCTTTACATCGACCTTACTTGGAAATGTAGGATCGGTTTCAAAATCATTAGAACCATTGATTTTAGTAAGATACAAAAAGTCGCCATTTTGTATATCGTATCTGTACTGATATCCTATTTGAAGATTGCCATTAGCAATGTCTTTAGAGTAGTCTACTTTTCCTCTGTATGCTTTTAATGGATTGGTGCTAGGATTTACCGTATATTGAATGGTATCTATTAGCTGCGGATATTGGAGATTAAGATTGTATGTGGTACCCGATAGTTTAGCCTGTTCAAATAACCCAGAGAAACTGATTTTAGAGTTATCTTCAAAGGTATGTATATAGTCTAGGTTGGCTAATGTAAAAATTCCTTCTTTATTCTGTGTATTTTCGTTGAAATAATTAAAGTAGGTGATCGCCCCTGTATTTAAATTTTCTCGGGAGTTATGATACAATAGATCGGCTACCCGGCTTTGATATTTTTTTCCGATATAGAAGCCCGTTGAAAAGGTATTGGAAGAATTAGCTTGGAAATCCACAGCCATTCTGGCACCATAATTATATCTTTTATAACTCCGCTCTCCTGTAGAAGGGAAGGATGTTTTTACCTCGTCAATGATAGTGTATACATCCCCCTCTCTAAATCCTGCCAGATCATTGCGCAAATAGTTGATACCTGCATTTATGTTCCATTTATTTTTATTATACCCTGCTAAAACATCGAAGCCATAACGTTTAGGATGGTTGTAACGTTTATTGTCGAAATCATTAATAGGGGGTGCGCCTCCCATAAGATTGGCCTGAATGATCCAACCGTCCTCTACACTATCTTTTGTTACAATATTAATAATCCCACTTTTCCCATCAGCATCATAAGCGGCAGAAGGGCTTGTAATGAGTTCTATATCTTCAATGGCTCCTGCCGGTAATTGGCTCAATACAAAGCTAGGATCTCCCTGTGTAGGTTTGCCATTAATTAGCACTAAAAAGCTGTTGGACCCTCGAAAGGAGATGGTCCCATTAGCGTCTACCGAAATGGCGGGTAGATTGCGAATTACGTCCACCGCTGTTCCATTAGCCGCATTGGTAAACTGAGAAGATTTATATACTTGTCTATCTACTTTAAATGATACAGGAGCTTTACGTCCTTCCACCACCACAGCTGCTAATGAATAGGATTGGGGCAATAAATAAAGTATGCCTAGGTCGTAGGTTGGCTGTATTTCTAATGGTAGCGTTATTTCTAGAGGTTGAAAATTAATATGACTAATTATTATTTTCCCCTTTGATATGTGGGGTGTAGTTATCTTAAAGTAGCCCTTATCATTGGTTTTTTCGCTTTTTATTATTGAGCCGTTAGCACTTAGTACTTGTATGGTAGCGGCTGGGAGTGGTTTTTGTTCTACACTATCTACAATAGTTCCACTTATTACAGATTGGGCGTTTAAAGACAAGGAGAAGGCACATATCCATGCCATGAATAGTAATCGTTGTGTCATAAAAGCTTGTTAGAGATCACGAAGTTGCGTAGAAGCAACCTATTTGTGTGGTCTATTTGAAAAAAATATGGTATTTATGGATGCTTTCTTAAGAAAGAAGGCGTGGTGCCTGTATTTTTCTTATAATATTTAGAAAAGTGTGAGTTGTCTTTAAAGTTAAGGAGGTATGCAATTTCCGAAATAGATAGTTGGGTGTATAACAAAAGCCTTGTCGCTTCTGCGGTTACATGTGAAGCAATTATTCCTGCTGCAGCCTTGCCCGTTTCTTTTTTGCAGGCAGTATTTAGATTTTGTGGTGTGGTATGAAGTAGCTTTGCATAATGTGATACTGTATTCATCTGATTTTTGGATGAGATCAGTAGTTGGATAAATGAAGCATACAAACTTCCGGCCTGAGGTTTTGACACTGATGCTGTACGCAACACTTTTGCAAGTAAGGCTTTGAGAAGACTTAAAAATGTGATATCGGGATAAGTATTCAATTTTAGCTCCTCTTCCAACAGATGAAAGATGTGGCTAATAGATGGTGCTTCCTGAGAAGGTTCACTTAATTTGGTGTATTGATGAAGTTGGGTAAATAAATATTTTAATTCCGGGTCAAAATATTGTTCTGCAAATTCTTTTTTAAGAATAAGTACAAATCCTTCGGGTTCTACTGTGATATCCCAAAAATGTAATTGATCCTGTCTGATTACAAAAAGAACGGGTGGCTCAATAGGGAAGGTTTCAGCATCTATAGTATGCGAACCTTTTCCTTGAGATAAGTAGATTAATTCCAAGTAGCTATTATGCTTGTGAGGGTTGGTTTTTCTAATATTTTTTCTAAAAGTTTGAACCTTTATCCCTGTGCTATCCTTGGCTTTGTCTTTGATTTCGATATTCGATGGCATGCATTGTTGTTGTATCTTTCATTCGATTGTTATCGAATAAAAAAATCCCTTTTCATAAAGGGATTTTTTTATTTATGATATTCTTTTTGTTTATTGAAAATTCATTAGTATAGAACTTTCTTTGCTTTCCAGTAGGGAAGTACCCATCAGGTATTCGTCGACTTTGCGCGCGCATTCGCGTCCTTCGCTGATTGCCCATACTACAAGACTTTGACCCCGACGCATATCGCCTGCAGTAAATACCTTAGGTATATTAGTAGCATATTTCCCTTCTTCAGCTTTTACGTTGCCACGGTTATCCAATTCTACACCCAATTCTTCCAATAATCCCTGATGCAGCGGATGTACGAATCCCATGGCCAGCAGCGCCAGTTCACAGGGGATTTCTCTTTCTGTTCCCGGAACTTCGGTAAAGCGGGCAGGCTGACCAGGAGCTGGTGTAGACCATTCCACATCTACTACTTTTAACGCTTTAAGATGCCCGTTTTCGTCGCCGATGAACTCTTTGGTAGAAATGCTCCAGTATCTCTGTGCTCCTTCTTCATGGCTGGTAGTAGTTTTAAGTAATATGGGATAAGTAGGCCATGGCATCGAAGGAGTTCTCTCTTTCGGAGGCATGGGTAGCAATTCGAACTGTGTTACAGAAGCTGCTTTATGACGATTGCTGGTGCCTACGCAGTCGCTACCGGTATCTCCACCACCAATCACCACTACGTTTTTACCGGTTGCTAATACTTCTTCGGTAAGAATATTGCTCTCGATGTCTTTGTGTGCTAAGAAATCTTTTCCGGCTACGCGCTTATTATTTTGCTTCAGGAATTCCATTGCAAAATAAACACCTTTCAGGTTACGTCCTGGAATAGGAAGATCGCGAGGTACAGTAGAGCCACCGCAAAGTACGATAGCATCGTACTGACGCATGATATCGCTCACCTTAACATTTACCCCCACGTTAGCGTGACATCTGAATTCTACTCCTTCCTCCTGTAACAAAGCAATACGCCGGTCTACCACCCATTTTTCCAGCTTGAAGTCTGGAATACCATAGCGTAATAAACCTCCGGGTTGTTCATCGCGTTCAAATACGGTTACAGAGTGACCTGCGTAGTTCAGTTGTGCCGCTGCCGCCAGACCTGACGGTCCGCTACCGATAACGGCAACTTTTTTGCCGGTTCTAACGTTAGGTACTTTTTTAGTAACGAAGCCTTTTTCGAAAGCGATTTCGATAATATGTTTTTCGATCTCTTCAATGGTTACAGGAGGTTGATTGATACCCAGTACGCAACTCATTTCACATGGTGCTGGGCAGATGCGTCCTGTAAACTCAGGAAAGTTATTAGTGGATGCTAATATTTCGTATGCTTCGCGATAATCTTTTCTATAAACGGCGTCATTAAATTCGGGAATAACGTTTCCGAGCGGGCAACCACTATGACAGAAAGGTATGCCACAGTCCATACAACGGGCTGCCTGGTTGTTTAACTTTTCCTCAGGGAAAAGCTCCACGAATTCGCGATAGTGTTGGATTCGCTCCTCCACCGGCTTTTTGGAAGGAAGCTCCCTAGTAAATTCTAAAAATCCTGTTGGTTTGCCCATTTGTTATATAAGATTTCTAATTTTTTGATATTGAGATTAATTACAGAAGGAACATAGATGATCGGAAATCCAATCAGCTATGTTCCGCATGGTAGTCGTTTATGCAGTTTGTTTTTGTGCTACTTTGGCCTGCATAGCTTTCTTGTACTCGGTTGGATATACCTTTACAAAGTTTTTAAGCTGGTTTTCAAAGTCGTCCAGGATAAACTTAGCTACGGTACTTTCGGTGTACTTATAGTGCCTTTCTATGTATTGTTGTAGGAAAGTCACATCGTCCGCTTCTAAGGGATCCAGTTCTACCATTTCCATATTACAGTTACGAGCAAACTTTTGTGCTGCATCGTAAATGTAGGCGATACCACCGCTCATACCGGCTGCGAAGTTCCTACCGGTTTCGCCCAGTATAATGGCTCTACCTCCGGTCATGTATTCGCAACCATGATCACCCACGCCTTCCACAACTACTATAGCACCGGAATTACGCACGGCAAATCTTTCACCGGCTTTTCCACGGATATAGGCTTCGCCGCTGGTAGCTCCATAAAAGGCTACGTTACCGATAATACTATTTTCTTCCGGAACGAATCCTGCTTTTTTATTAGGATAGATGATTAGTTTGGCACCACTTAAACCCTTACCAAAATAGTCATTTGCATCGCCTTCTAACTCCAGCGTAATTCCTTGATTACAGAAGGCTCCGAAGCTTTGTCCAGCGGTACCTTTCAGTTGCAGGTGAATGGTATCTTCGGGAAGGCCTGCATCGCGATATTTTTTGGTAAGTTCGTGCGACAGTACGGTACCTGCGGCACGGTCGGTGTTTACGATATCGAAAGAAGCTTTTACCGGAGTACCGTTTTCCAGCGCCGGTTTGGCAGCTTCAATAAACTTCCAATCGATGATGGAATCCAAACCATGATCCTGCTCTTCGCAGTGATAAATTGCTACACCTTCTTCAGCAGGCTCTTTATAAAGAATAGGAGAGAGATCCAGATTTTTATATTTCCAGTGATCAATTCCCTCTCTTACTTTCAGCTCATCTACCTGACCTACCATTTCATCGATAGTTCTGAAGCCGAGTTCAGCCATCAGTTCACGTACTTCTTGAGTCAGGAACTTGAAGAAGTTGACTACAGCCTCTACAGTTCCAGAGAAGCGTTTTCTAAGATCGGGGTCTTGAGTGGCGATACCTACCGGACAGGTATTCAGATGACATTTACGCATCATAATACAACCTTCTACCACTAGGGCTGCAGTAGCTATACCCCATTCTTCGGCACCCAGCATGGTGGCGATAATGATATCACGACCACTACGTAACTGACCATCGGTTTGCAATACTACACGACTGCGTAGTTTATTTTTCACCAAGGTTTGCTGTGTTTCGGCCAGACCCAGTTCCCAAGGCAGACCTGCATGGCGAATAGAGCTTAATGGAGAAGCTCCAGTACCACCGTCGTGTCCTGAGATTAATACTACATCGGCCTTAGCTTTTGTTACCCCTGCAGCAATAGTTCCTACACCGGCTTTACTTACCAGTTTTACATTGATGCGTGCATGACGGTTGGCATGCTTCAAATCGTGTATTAATTGAGCTAAGTCTTCAATAGAGTAAATATCGTGGTGTGGGGGAGGAGAAATCAATCCTACACCCGGAGTAGAGTGTCGGGTACGACCAATCCACTCATCCACTTTATGCCCTGGAAGCTGTCCACCCTCACCGGGTTTTGCACCCTGAGCCATTTTTATCTGCAGTTCATCTGCTTCTGTAAGATACAAGCTGGTAACACCAAAGCGACCACTAGCTACCTGTTTGATAGCACTACGCATGCTGTCGCCGTTTTCAAGTGGTTTATAACGAATCTCGTCTTCACCACCTTCACCGGTATTGCTTTTACCTCCTAGTCTGTTCATGGCTATTGCCAAGGTAGTGTGTGCTTCCCAGCTGATAGAGCCGAAGCTCATTGCACCAGTAGCGAACCTTTTATAAATGTTTTCAGCAGGTTCTACTTCTTCTATTGGAATAGAAGGACGCGTGCGTTTGAAGTCGAGCAGACTGCGGAGTGTGATTGCTTTTTTGCTTTGCTCATCGATAAGCTTGGTGAACTTCTTAAACAAGTTGTAATCGCCCATTCTTGTTGAGTACTGCAACAAGTGGATGGTTTGCGGATTGAATAAGTGGGCTTCACCTTTGCGTTTCCATTGATAGAAACCTCCAGTGGGTAGCATGTCCACCGGCAACTGTTTACGAGTGAATGCAAAGCTATGTTTTGCCAATGCTTCACGGGCAATTTCGTCCAAGCCCATACCCTCGATACGTGAAGTGGCATTGGTAAAGTAGGTGTTTACTACATCTTTATTGATACCGATAATTTCGAATATCTGTGCTCCTTGATAGGACTGTAGGGTGGAGATTCCCATTTTAGAGAATACTTTCAACAATCCTTCATTTACAGCTTTGATGTAATTTTTCTCAAGTTCTTCTACAGATTTATCGGTCTTTATCTTACCGGTTTCTTTTAACAGTTTAATTGTAGAAAGTGCCAAGTAAGGATTGATGGCGGTAGCACCAAAGCCCAGCAAACATGCATAGTGGTGTACTTCCCATACATCACCGGCTTCAACAACTAAACCTACTTTTCCACGCAGGCTTTTTCTGATAAGGTGATGATGCACTGCCGAAACTGCGAGCAGCGAAGGGATCGCAGCATGCTGACCATCGATAGCGCGGTCTTGCAATACCAATACCTCGAAGCCGTCATTTACTGCATCTTCGGCATAACGGCACAATCGGTCCAATGCACGGCGTAAAGATCCGGGCTTACCATCGGCTACGAAGTAACACTGCAGGGTTTTGGCCTGGAAGCTTCCTGTATCGATACTGCGCAACTTCTCCAGCTCGTAGTTGGTTAATACAGGCTGCTTCAGTGCCACAACGTGGCAGTCTTTTTCATCTTCAATTAGCAGGCTTCCATTATTACCCACGAATGTTGCTAACGACATTACCATCCGTTCACGGATAGGATCGATGGGCGGGTTGGTTACCTGTGCAAATAATTGTTTAAAGTAATGACTTAAATGTTGAGGTTGATCGCTCAATACAGCGAGCGGAGCATCTACACCCATGGATCCTACCGGCTCTTTACCATCGGTAGCCATAGGCATGATGATGTTTTCTATATCTTCTGAGGTATAACCAAATGCTTTTTGATATTTAAAGATTTGTTCAGAACTAAGATCGCTGAACATTACGCGAGGCTCAGGAAGCTCATGCAAACGGATTTTATATTTGTTCAGCCATTCGCCATAAGGCTTTCTGGAGCAGATATCGCGTTTTAGTTCATCGTCGCTAATAATGCGGCCCTGTTCCATATCCACTAGGAACATTTTGCCAGGCTGCAATCTTCCTTTTTCTATTACGATACTCTGATCTACCGGTAAAGCTCCTGTTTCGGAACCCATGATTACACGTCCATCGTTAGTAACGCAGTAGCGCGATGGGCGTAAGCCGTTCCTATCCAGTGTAGCACCGATGATTTTCCCGTCGGTGAATGAGATAGAAGCCGGGCCATCCCATGGTTCCATCAAGCAGGCATGGAACTCATAGAAGGCTTTCTTTACTGGATCCATGTCTTCATTACCATCCCATGCTTCAGGTATTAGCATCATCATTACATGGGGTAATGAACGGCCGGTCAGATACAGCAGCTCTATCATATTATCTAAACATGCAGAGTCGCTCTGATCGTTGCTCACGATAGGTACCAGCATATCCATTTCTTCGTCGCTAAACAAAGGCGATTCGAAGCTGGACTCAGCGGAGCGTAACCAGTTTAGATTACCTTGTAAGGTATTAATCTCTCCGTTGTGTGCAATAAAGCGGAAAGGTTGTGCCAATCTCCAAGATGGGAATGTATTGGTCGCAAACCTAGAGTGTACTAATCCAAATGCACTTACTACACGTTTATCGGAAAGATCAGGAAAGTATTCACGTACCTGATGGCTAGTAAGCTGCCCCTTATAAATTAAGGTGCGGCATGATAGAGATGCTATGTAGAAACCAATGGGATCTTTCTTAACTGCGTTACTGGTAATGTGGGTTGCGTACTTGCGTAATACAAACAGCTTACGTTCGAACTCGATGGCTGTTTTTACACCAGCAGGACGCTCTACAAAAACCTGCTCGATAGTAGGCTCGACCTCTAGGGCGCTAGGGCCAATGTCTGAGTTATTTACCGGCACCTTGCGCCAGTGTATAACACGCATGCCCAACTTTTCAGCAGCCCTGTTGAAGATGTCGCGGCATTCTTCTCGTGTTCGTGATTCTTTAGGGAAGAATACCATACCTACAGCATACTCTTCAATAGCAGGTAGTGTAATACCTAAGTGGAGACATTCATCGTAGAAAAATTCATGGGGGATCTGAATCATAATTCCTGCCCCATCACCTGTGTTGGCTTCACAACCACAGGCTCCTCGATGCTCCATATTTTCTAAAATCGTAAGCGCGTCTGAAATAGTTTGATGGTTCTTGTTACCTTTAATATTGGCGACAAAACCAATACCACATGCGTCGCGCTCGAAGGCGGGGTCATAGAGACCTTTGTTTTTTGTCATACCTTACGTTCCTCTTATAAATTTTTTACATAAAAATTTAGCTTTTCAATATGGAGCAGGCAATCGTGAGCCATGTAAAATAGTTAAAAAATCGTCAAAAAGGATAAAAAAAATAAAGAAATTTCCAAGTTATTGAATTTTTACAAAAGTTTGCCGTTTTTCTTAGATTTTATTTAATTGAAAAGTGCTGTTTTCTTACTTCAATTCCTGCAACGAGAAGTTGCGTTTAGGGCATAAAAATCCTTCTCCTTCTCAGGATATTGCCAAGAAAATGAGATGATGATTTATACTAGGTAGCTGAATAAAGAGTCGTCTTTGTTTAGTTCTTTAAACTGTATATTCAGTTTTTGCATGCGCTCGATGAGGTGGTTGTAATCGTTTTTGTTTTTCAATTCAATGCCAATGAGTGCCGGCCCACTTTCTTTATTAGTCTTTTGCATGTATTCAAAGCGTGTGATATCATCGTCTGGTCCCAGTACATTATTTACAAACTGTTTTAAAGCACCGGGTCTTTGTGCAAAGTTGATAAGAAAGTAATGTTTTAATCCTTCATACTGTAAGCTACGCTCTTTGATTTCCTGCATGCGGTCGATATCATTATTGCTACCACTTACAATGCATACTACATTCTTACCTTCTATATCGTCCTTTAAGAAATCAAGGGCTGCAATAGAAAGTGCGCCGGCAGGTTCTACAACAATAGCATCTCTATTGTACAGTTCCAGAATGGTGGTGCATATTTTCCCTTCCGGCACTAGAATTACATTATCAAGAATGTCCAGGCAAATTGCAAAAGTTATATCACCTACTCGTTTTACAGCTGCACCATCCACAAAGCGGTCGATGTTGTTTAATTCAACGGGATGGCCGGCTTTCAGTGCTTCCGTCATGGAAGGAGCGCCTTCTGGTTCGGTGCCGATGATTTTAGTGGCAGGACTGATTGTTTTGATATAGCTGCCAGCACCCGCACAGAGGCCTCCACCGCCAATAGGAACAATGACGTAATCGATATCTTTCAGTTGTTCACATATTTCATATCCCACAGTAGCCTGTCCTTCGATTATTTTTTCATCATCAAAAGGATGGATAAAGGTCATGTTGTTTTCTTCCGTAAACTTTTTGGCAGCACTGGCACAGTCGTCATAGGTATCACCAGTGAGGATAATTTCAATATTGTCCTCACCAAACATTTTGGTTTGTGTAATTTTCTGCTTGGGAGTAATGGAAGGCATAAAAATGGTGCCTTTAATATTGAGGGCTTTGCAGCTGAAAGCAAATCCTTGTGCATGATTACCTGCACTGGCACACACCACTCCACAGTCGAGTTGTTCTTGAGGCAAAGAGCTCATCAAGTTATAAGCACCGCGTAGCTTATATGATCGTACCAGTTGAAGATCTTCGCGCTTTAAATATATATTGGCTTTATAGCGACGACTTAAAGATATGTTCAGCTGTAAGGGCGTTCGGGTAACTACGGATTGGAGTCTTTGTGCGGCGGCAGTTACAGCTTCGACTGTTACGGAATGCATATGTTTATGATAAATGTTATTAAATAGTTCAGCAAAAATACAAACATGGGTTGGATACGGTTATGAGAAATCTTTTTTAAAGCAGAACTTGTTGCATATTTGCATAACCTAATTCTTTTTGATGAAACTGCATTCGAAACACTCGGCACCTCGCCTGAATATTTTTACGTCCATGACCAACCTTGCGCGTGAGGAAAATGCTTATAATCTCTCGCAAGGGTTGCCTGATTATCCTATAGCGCAGGAGCTGCATGTATTACTACAAGAAGCCGTTGTGAATGGATATAATCAGTATGCTCCCATGCAAGGATTGGTTGAGTTGCGCGAGATGATTGCTCAGGAACTAAATGAACGGTATAATACGAATTTCTGCTCGCCGCATGTGGTGACGATCACGCCAGGGGCTACATATGGTATTTATACTGCGCTTACAGCCTTAATAGATAAAGGTGGTGAAGTGATTTATCTGGAACCTGCTTTCGATTGCTATCTTCCAGCTATAGAAATTAACGGTGGGGTACCGGTAAAAGTTACATTAGATGCTGCCAATGGTTTTAAAATGGATTGGCAGCAGCTTGCAGACGCCATCACAGAGAAAACCAAAGCTATACTGATTAATACGCCGCATAATCCTACGGGGTACGTTTGGACGAAAGACGACTGGCAACAGCTGGCATTGTTGATTCAAGACAGGGATATTTATGTGGTTTCGGATGAAGTGTATGACAGTATTGTTTATGATGGATATAAGCATGTTCCCGGATTTTTGCAAGAAGGTTTGCAGGATAAAGTCATTTCTATTTATTCATTCGGTAAAACCTTTCATATTACTGGATGGAAGGTGGGATATTGTGTGGCTTCAAAGGAAATTACAGAGGCATTTCGTTCTATACATCAGTATCTAACTTTTAGTGTTAATACACCTGCCCAGTATGCACTTGCAAAATATTTGGAAATATATGAAAGAGAAGCTGCCGCGAAGTTATTGCAAAACAAAAGGGATTTGCTAATGGAGGGGATGCAACAATCTCGCTTCAAGATGCTCAATAAGAGCATCGGCACTTATTTTCAGTTATATGATTATAGTGCCATTAGTGATATCGATGATGTAGCATTTGCTCAGTGGTTGACTAAGGAGCATAAAGTCGCTACCATACCACTGAGCGCGTTTTATAAAGCTTCACAAAATTCCAAAGTTATTCGTCTTTGCTTTGCAAAGGAAGATAACGTGATAAAGGCTGCTACGGAAGCTTTGCGTCGTGTGTAGTAGTGGTACGTTCTACAATACGACCTTCTTGTAATACTAGTCTGTGAGTTAGACAGCTGGGTAATAGTGATTCGAAGTGCCCAACGTATATAATCGTTATACCGTTTTTGCTGATTTCGTCTATTAAGTCGTTGAAGTATTGCGTCTGTTCATTATCCAATCCTTGGCAGGGTTCATCCAGCACTAGTAGTTGCGGGTTCTTGATAATGGTACGTCCCAACAATGCCAGTCGTTGTTTGCCCAAGGGCTGGGTTGCCAGCAGCTCATTTTTTACATCGTACAGATCGAGAAAGTGTAACAGCTCTTCTAACTGTACTTTTTGAGAATACCTCAAAGGTTGATACAATCCATTGGCGTCAAAGAATCCGGAGGCTATACTATCTGCCACACTTGCGGTGGTATCGAAATACCAGTGCAACTCTGGAGATATCATGCCAATACGTTTTTTAATGTCCCAGATGCTTTCGCCACTGCCGCGTCGTACGCCAAAAAGTTTTATGTCATGTGCATATGCCTGTGGGTGGTCGGCGGTAATGAGACTTAATAAAGTAGATTTGCCTGAGCCGTTAGGGCCTTGCAGAAGCCATCGTTCTCCAGCATTCACTTCCCAATTGATGTCGCGGAGTACATACTTTTCATCATAATGGATGTTTACATCCTTCATGCTGATTAAATTTGTGCTGGTATACTCAGGTGATGTTTTTAGAAAATCGGGCAGCGGTTTCAATGCCTTTTTAATGCTTGTAGGAAGATGATCTCCTAATGCTAGTTTGCCATGGTTCATTGTTGCAAAGTGCAAATCTCCTTCTGGTAGTTCTGGATCGTTGCCTAAAAGTAACAGCGTACCTCCCGCCTGCGTGTAGGTGTAAAACAAATGATTCAATGTTTTTCGGGATGCGGTATCTAATCCAGTATAGGGCTGATCTATAATCAGCAGTTGTGGCCGCAGCCATAGGGCTTTAATCAGCTGTAGTTTTTTATGTTCGCCACTGGAAACTTCAAAGAGCTGCTCATCCAATACTTTTGAGTAGTTAAAAGCAGCAATGAGTTTGTCAAGAGTTTCTCTTTGTAAAGCATGTGTTGCTCCGAATACTTCTAGTTCACGTTCAATTGTTAAAGTTTCTCTTCGTTGCTGGCGATTATAGCGTTGTTGATAATAAAAATTTCGATCCCCTTCAAGGTTAGTAAAACGATACCAGTTCTCTACATATAATGTCTGTGCGGGAAGAGGGCTGTTCTCGTCATACTGTATATGGATATCACCCATATATTTTATTCTTCCTGCAATTGCTAGTCCTAATGTGGTTTTCCCACTCCCGCTTATACCACGTATGATCCAACAACTGCCTGCATCAGCCTTAAATGCTATATTGTCTAATACAGTTTTAGTACCGTAATGTACCGATAGGTTTTCAATCCTCAATCTCGTCATGGAACAGATATAAAATTTAATTGCCGCGAGTGCAACAAAATTAGTTTGTGCACTCGCAGCAATGTTTATAGTTGTGTATTTATAGCATAGCCCGGGGAACCGGGCTACGAAATATGTGAAATATTAAGATGCTTTGATAGACTTCATTGCTGTCATTGCTTTACGCAATACACGACCTACGTCTTCAACGGGGTGATTGCGGATAGCCTCGTTGATTTTAATCAGCAACTGGTTGTCTACCGAATTGTCTTTACCTTCATTAAAGTTTTTACCTACTAAGTCGGTATCCACTTTCTTCATAAAATCTGCCAACAACGGTTTACAAGCCTGATCAAACAGGTAACAACCATATTCAGCTGTATCAGAGATGACGCGGTTCATTTCGTAAAGCTTCTTACGAGCAATTGTGTTGGCGATTAGCGGGGTTTCGTGTAATGACTCATAATAGGCAGATTCGGGTTTAATGCCTGCATCCACCATGGTTTCGAATGCTAGTTCCACGCCCGCTTTGATGAAGGCCACCATTAGGGTGTAGTTATCAAAATATTCCTGTTCGCTAATAGGCATATCTCCTGCTGGAGTTTTTTCAAATGCAGTTTCAGCAGTTTCAGCTCTCCATTTCAGCAATTTGGCATCACCATTTGCCCAGTCCTCCATCATGGTTTTGCTGAATTCACCGCTGAGGATATCGTCCATGTGTTTTTCGAACAATGGGCGCATGATGCTTTTCAGCTCCTCAGCCACCTCAAAGGCTTTTATTTTAGCTGGATTGCTCAGGCGATCCATCATGCCTGTAATACCGCCGTGCTTCAATGCTTCGGTAATAACTTCTACTCCATATTGTACGAGTTTGGCAGCATAGCCGGGGTCGATACCTTTTTCAATCATCTTATCGAACGACAAAATCGAAGCTGTTTGTAGCAGACCACAAAGAATGGTTTGTTCTCCCATTAGGTCTGATTTCACTTCAGCCACAAAAGATGATCTCAGTACACCGGCACGATGTCCGCCGATACCTACACAGTAGGCTTTGGCCCACTCTAAGCCTTTTCCTTCCGGATCGTTTTCGGGGTGTACGGCGATAAGCGTAGGCACTCCAAAGCCGCGCAGATATTCCGCTCTTACCTCGCTACCCGGGCTTTTGGGAGCCACCATAATTACGGTAATATCCTTACGTATTTGCATGCCTTCTTCTACAATATTGAAGCCATGTGAATACGATAATGTAGCACCTTTTTTCATCAATGGCATAACCGCGTTGATAACGCTGGTGTGTTGCTTGTCGGGTGTAAGATTGATTACCAAGTCAGCGATAGGAATCAGCTCTTCGTACGTACCTACTTGAAAGTTGTTGTCGGTAGCATTTTTCCAACTTGCTCTTTTTTGCTCTATAGCTTCTTTTCTCAAAGCATAGGAAACATCCAGTCCGCTATCTCTCAGGTTTAACCCTTGATTTAAACCCTGAGCACCACAACCTACGATAACGATTTTTTTTCCTTTCAGCGCATTAACACCATCTGCGAACTCATCTTTATCCATGAATTCACAAACACCTAATTGTTTTAGCTGCTCTCTGAATGGTAACGTGTTAAAATAATTCGCCATTGTTGTTTTAATATTTAAGATTTATGATTTAAGGATTCTTTTATAGTCTTTTATAATCTGCCAATGAAGTGTGTTGTGCATAGCAATGGTTGTCAGCATATCGTTAATGTTTGTTATAGGTACACCAAAAGTTTGGGTAGTATAAGTGTTGATATGGCTGAATTTATTTGCATCTAATGCCGCACGTACTTCAGCGGTAAAATTATCAGCTAAAGATATTAATTCGTTTATTTCTTCCTGCGATACAGGTCCTTGGGGGCTGCTACCTCTTTTATATTGCTCTACATATGGTAGTTGAATGCTTGTGTCGGCCCCGGTGGCAAGAAATGCCAGACTGTAACTACTGATTACAATATGGCCAAAGTTCCAGGCTATATTGTTATTAAAGCCTTCTGGAATTTTATTAATAACATCCAACTCCGTTTCGGAGACGATTTCAACTATTTTTTTATTTATAGTATTTATGTTGTCGAGAATAAACATATCTGTTTTAATGAACTAAAATAAATTACATTGTGAACACTTTGTCATTTTGATTGAGATATTCGTTCTCGACGGCTTCTTCACCTGGCTCTTTAGCTTCAAATTCTTTGATTTTTTTGTGAAAGCCTTCGCTTTTTTTGATGATAGCTACACGGGCGCCACGTACAAACTCAATGAGATTATATTTTTCAAATACTTTCACCAGCCTGTCAGTTTCCTCTCTGTGTCCTGTGCATTCAAACACGGTATAGTCGTTATTGATTGAAACGACTCTTGCTCCATACTCTCTCAGAATGCGTTCTACGACCATCTTATCTGTAACCTCAGAGGTAGGAACTTTGTATAATGCAAGCTCTTGCCATACAATTTCCTCGTTCAGGTTGTAGTAAGCTTTTAATACATCTACCTGTTTCTCTATTTGGCGACAAAGTTTTCTTACGACTTCTTCTGTTTCGTCAATCACGATATTGAAGCGATGGATACCAGGAATCTCGGACGCAGAGGTGCTTAAGGAGTCAATGTTGATTTTACGTCTGGAGAAGATAATGGTAATGCGTGCCAGCAAACCTGTTCGGTCTTCAGCATAAACGGTAATTGTATATTGCTGTTTCATTTTGTTAATAGTTAAATTGAGTTCAACTGTTTTACTGCAATCGGGGCTACAACCTTTTTATTTTAATCGAATTTCTGCCACACTACATCCCTGTGGTACCATGGGGAACACGTTATTTTCACGGCCTACCATTACTTCCAGCAAATAGCTACCATTGTGTTCCAGCATGATTTTAAGTGCAGTCTTTAGATCATCGCGTTTGCTTATAGAATTACCTTCTATTCCATAAGCTTTGGCTAATGTAACGAAGTTTGGACTAGTAATATTTACAAAGGAGTATCGTTTGTCGTGGAACAGTTGCTGCCACTGACGTACCATGCCTAAGAATTCATTGTTCAATATTAGAATTTTTACGGGTGCGCCAAACTGCATAATGGTACCCAGTTCTTGCAATGTCATCTGAAAACCTCCGTCGCCAATAACAGCAATTACTTCTCTATCAGGTGCGCCATATTTGGCCCCTATAGCGGCCGGCAGGCCAAAGCCCATGGTTCCCAATCCACCAGAAGTAATATTGCTTCGGGATTGATTGAATTTTGCATAGCGACAGGCTACCATCTGGTGTTGGCCTACGTCTGTAACGATGATGGCTTCACCTTTAGTAAGCTCATTGAGTTCTCTTATAACCTCAGCCATGCTCATTATATCGCCCTGAGGATACATTTCTGGTTGAATGCATTGATTGTATTCTTCCTCGGCGTATTCTTTAAACTTATTTAACCAGGCAGTATGCTCTTTCTTTTCGATTAATGCAGTAAGGAGTGGTAATGTTTCCTTACAGTCGCCCCATACAGGCACAGTGGTCTTTACATTCTTGTCAATCTCTGCAGGGTCAATATCTAAATGGATTACTTGTGCCTGTTTGGCGTATTTGTCTAGACGTCCGGTTACGCGGTCATCGAAACGCATACCTACAGCGATGAGTACATCACATTCATTGGTTAGAACGTTGGGACCGTAATTACCATGCATACCCAGCATACCTACGCCCAGCGGGTGGTCGGTAGGAATAGCACCTTCTCCCATAATGGTCCATGCCGTAGGAGTACCGGCTTTTTCAATAAACGCTTTGAACTCTTTTTCGGCATTGCCCAATATTACTCCCTGACCAAAAATTACGAAGGGTTTTTCCGCTTTATTAATCAGCTCGGCCGCTTGTTCAATGTACTCTTTGCGCACGATAGGTTTAGGGCGATAGCTGCGAACATGGGTACATTTTTGATAAGGGGCTGCTTTGAATAATTGAAGCTGTGCGTTTTTGGTGATGTCTATCAGTACCGGACCCGGACGGCCACTGCGGGCAATATAGAAAGCCTTAGCCATTACCGAAGGAATTTCGCTTGCATCGGTAACCTGATAGTTCCACTTGGTAACCGGCATGGTGACGTTGATTACATCGGTTTCCTGAAAAGCATCAGTACCTAACAGATGTGCGAACACCTGACCTGTGATACATACAATAGGAGTGGAGTCTATCTGAGCATCGGCTAAACCTGTTACCAGGTTGGTGGCACCGGGGCCACTGGTAGCAAAAGCCACACCTACTTTCCCGCTGGCACGTGCATAACCCTGTGCGGCATGAATACCTCCCTGTTCATGACGGACCAGTATATGTTTGATTTTATCGTTATAATCATAGAGCGCATCATAAATAGGCATTATAGCACCGCCCGGATATCCGAATATGGTATCCACGCCTTCAGCTATTAATGCTTCCAATACAGCTACACTACCGCTGATTTCTTTTACTTCGGGTGCGGTTGTTTTTGTTTGTGGTGTTGTTGCTGTTTCCATAATAACTTTCTTTTTATTTATCGCACCATGCGATAAGGTCAAGACTTTTATGATTGTCGGTAAAAGTTTAATAAGTCGGTAGATGCTACTTCCGTAAAGCCCACTTGCCTCAGCATGGTTACCAGTTGTCCTCTGTGATACGTGCTGTGATTGAACATATGAGCAAAGACCTGATAGTAAGGTTTTGCATCAGGGGTTCCGTTCAATGTTTTAAAATGCAGAGGCGCATGGAGCTTGCTTTCTTCAAAAGTCTCTAGGAAGGTTTTTATATCTCTGAACACATTTCTCCAAATATCCACAAGCTCTTCTTTTGTTCCGCTGAACGATGACTGCAACCATTCTGTGTGTTCGAGCTCCTGAAACCTTTGCAGCCAAATATTTTCGGCACTGACGACATGTAGTACGGTTGCCTCAATACTGTTAAAGCTGCTTGTCATCTGTTGGCCCCACTGCTCGTTGCTTAATTGCAGGATCCAGTTACAAACTTGGGCGTTAGCCCAAGCATTGTAGGAAGCTAGCTCTTTGAAATACTCTTTTGTCATTTTTAATCTTCGTCGGTTACACATCCCTCAGAAGCATCTTTCACCAGTTTTGCGTATTTGTACAATACCCCATTGGTGGCTTTAAGCGGCGGGCGTTGCCAGTTGGCTTTGCGCCTTGCTATTTCCTCATCCGGGACTTTTAACGTGATTTTATTATTGACAGCATCAATTTCAATAATATCATCATCTTGTACGAATGCGATTAAACCGCCTTCATAAGCTTCCGGAGTTACGTGACCTACCACAAACCCATGCGTACCCCCACTAAATCGTCCATCAGTAATAAGCGCTACTGATTTTCCTAATCCTGCTCCGATAATCGCACTTGTAGGTTTTAGCATTTCGGGCATACCAGGAGCACCTTTAGGGCCTTCGTTTTTGATGACGACGACATCTCCGGGTTTTACTCTGCCATTGGCAATGCCTTCAATTAATTTCTTTTCCCCGTCGAATACACGAGCAGTTCCTTCAAAGCGTTCTCCTTCTTTACCACTGATCTTTGCTACACTACCTTTTTCGGCGAGGTTTCCGTATAAGATTTGTAAATGTCCTGTTTTCTTGATGGGTTTATCGAGCGGCATTACGATATCTTGCGAGTCAAAATCCAAGTCTGGAACATTTTCCAAGTTCTCTGCAATGGTTTTACCGGTAACGGTAAGACAACTACCATCGATAAATCCGTTCTTCATTAAATATTTCATCACGGCTGGTATTCCGCCGATTTTATGTAAATCCTGCATCAGGTATTTACCACTGGGTTTGAAATCTGCCAGCACTGGTGTTTTATCACTGATTTTCTGAAAATCATCCTGTGTCAAGGGCACGTTAACGCTTTTTGCCATGGCCAGCAGGTGTAATACGGCGTTGGTGCTTCCTCCCAATGCAATTACAATGGTAATCGCATTTTCAAAAGCCTTACGAGTCATGATATCGCGAGGCTTGATATCTTTTTCCAGTAAGATGCGGATGTATTTACCGGCTTCTCTACACTCGCGCCTTTTTTCTTCACTTAAAGCCGGATTACTACTGGAATAAGGAAGGCTCATACCCATTGCTTCGATTGCAGAAGCCATTGTATTAGCCGTATACATACCTCCACAAGCTCCAGCACCCGGACAGCTTCTTTTTACAATTTCTTTAAAGTCGTTTTCGTCAAGCGTTCCGGCTATTTTTTGGCCCAATGCTTCAAAAGCCGAAACAATGTTTAGATCCTGACCTTTATAATGACCGGGGGCAATGGTTCCTCCATATACCATGATGGCTGGGCGGTTCAAGCGCCCCATGGCCATTAGGGAACCGGGCATGTTTTTGTCGCATCCGGGAATAGCAATCAATCCATCATAATACTGAGCTCCACAAACGGTTTCGATGGAGTCGGCAATAATATCACGGCTTACCAGCGAATAACGCATCCCGTCGGTACCGTTACTCATTCCATCACTGACGCCGATTGTATTAAATATCAAACCTACGAGGTCGTTTTCCCAAACTCCTTTTTTTACTTCTGCTGCCAGCTCATTCAGGTGCATATTACAGGGATTACCATCGTACCCCATGCTTACGACACCCACTTGGGCTTTTTTAAGGTCTTCTTCTGTTAATCCTAAGGCATATAGTTGAGCCTGCGCGGCAGGCTGTGTAGGGTCTTGCGTAATGGTTTTCGAGTATTTATTTAGTTCGCTCATAAAATAAATAATGTTCTAAAAGTATGTATGATCCGCTTGTAATTATGTTAAAGGCTAACTACGTGTTCAGTTTTGCTTGTACTGCAACAGGTAGTGGCAGACAATATTGCTGCTGATTATAGTAATGATTTTGCGATGATTATTCGGCAAGTGCTTTCATTTTATCCGCAATTACAATGAGGTCTGCATCTTCTACTTCTTTCTTTTCATCAGCAATGCGTAAGAATTGCTGATAAAGTTCATCTACCTGATTGCGGTCGAAATTATATCCTAGATTCTTAAATCGGTAAGCCAATGCACTGCGTCCGCTGCGGGCTGTAAGCACAATACGCGATGTATCGGCACCTACTTCATCAGGAGAAATGATTTCATAAGTGGAAGCTTCTTTTAAGAAGCCGTCTTGATGTATTCCTGAAGAGTGAGAGAATGCATTGTCACCGACGACGGCCTTGTTAGGCTGGACGACCATACGCATGGTTTCTGAGACAAGACGACTCATCGGTAATAATTTAGTAGTGTCGATATTGGTATAGAGGTTCAGCTCGGGATGTTTTTTGATAATCATCACTACTTCTTCCAGAGAAGTATTACCGGCCCTTTCTCCAATTCCGTTGATGGTACATTCGATCTGGCGTGCCCCCGCCATGGCACCGGCGATGGAGTTGGCTGTTGCAAGTCCCAAATCGTTATGACAATGACAGGATAAAATAGCTTTATCGATATTGGGAACATTGTTGATCAAGTAGGCTATTTTTTCCTGATACTGATGCGGCAGGCAGAATCCGGTAGTATCTGGAATATTTACCACTGTGGCGCCGGCTGCAATTACCGCTTCGGTGAGCTGTGCTAAAAACTGAATGTCGGCACGGCCAGCATCTTCGGCATAAAACTCTACATCAGGTACCAGATTGCGCGCCAGTTTTACAGCAGCTACGGCCCGTTCCAATATGTTTTCTCTAGTGGAGTTAAATTTGTATTTGATATGATTGTCTGAAGCTCCTATACCTGTGTGAATACGAGGTCTAACGGCAGGTTTTAATGCTTCTGCGGCTACTTCAATATCTTTTTGTACTGCACGGCTTAGACCGGCTACTGTAGCGTTTTTTATGGCTTTTGAGATTTCTTCCACAGATTTAAAATCCCCCGGGCTGGAGATTGGAAAACCAGCTTCGATAATATCTACACCTAAAGCCTCCAGCTTTAAGGCAAGCTTAATCTTTTCTTCGGTATTAAGTTTGCATCCTGGAACCTGTTCTCCATCTCTGAGGGTTGTGTCGAAAATAAATACTTTGTCTTGTGCCATAAATTTTAAAGCATTATAAATGAATAAAATTTCAGAATTTTAGCACAGCTATTCAGCCTTTATAAATAGCTGTCAATAAAAGTAAACATTCCTATATTGTGCAGGAAACCCAATTAAAAAGGATTTACGCCATATAAATTTTGTTATTCTTTGATATCTTATTGATTTTCAATCTATAACAAGTGTAAAAATTACAATGCCCAGTAGAAGTACAGATACGTTGTTTCAATTAGTAAAGTCTCTTCAGAAATCAGAAAAGAGAAATTTGAAGCTTTTTGTGAAAAGGAATTCCGGTTCGGAAAGCTTCAAGAGTATACAGCTATTTGATGCCTTGGACAAGATGCAGGAATACGATGAAGCTTTGCTGCTTAAAAAGGTGCCCAGTGTGAGTAAAGCGCAACTGTCTAATACCAAAGCATTATTATATCGTCAGATATTAAGTAGCCTGAGGGTACTCAAAGAAGATCGCAACATTGACCAGCAATTACATGAAATGCTGGATTTTGCCCGCATCTTGTATAATAAAGGTTTGTATCATCAGACCTTGAAAATGCTGGAAAAAATTAAGGACATGGCACGTACGCATTATCAACTTACGTACTTACAACAGGCGCTCTTCTTCGAAAAGAAAATAGAAGCTTTATATATCACGCGCAGTCTTACTACAAAGGCTGATGAACTAACTGATGAGTCGCAGAAGGTCAATACTACCATCAGCAGCATCAATAGTTTGTCCAACCTTACTTTACAACTATATGGCTGGTATATACAAAATGGTCATGCCCGTAATGAAAAAGACATGAAAGTGGTGCAGGCTTTCATGGACTTGCATCTTAAAACGGATATTGGAGACAGTTTTTATGAAAAGGCTTATCTATATCAGAGTTATGTTTGGTATGCCTATATCCGACTCGATTTTCTGATGTATTATCGATACAGCCAAAAATGGGTAGATCTCTTTGAGCAAAACCCCAAAATGATAGAGGCAGAAACAATTATGTATGCCAAGGGAATGCACAATTTGATGGCAGCACATTTTAATCTGCTAAATCACGATAAGCTGGCTGCCACCATCAAGAAGTTTAAAAAATTTGCGCAGAGCAGTTTAGTGCAGAATATCGATAACAACCGCATTGTAACGTATGTGTATTTGTACACGGCAGTAATCAATCTGCATTTTCTGGAAGGAACTTTCCAAAAAGGGTTGAAAATGGTGCCTTTCCTGGAGGAGATGCTGGTGAAGTATGGGAAATACCTCGATCGTCATAGAGTGATGGTGTTCTACTACAAAATCGCCTGTCTGTATTTTGGCAGTGGCGATAACAGTAAGGCCATAGACTATCTGAACAGAATTATCAATCAGAGAGATGATTTACGGACTGACTTACAGTGCTATTCTAGACTGTTGCATCTTATTGCGCATTACGAGTTGAAAAACTATAATCTGCTGGAGTATCTGATTAAATCCGTATATCGTTATATGGCTAAGATGCAGAATTTGAGTAAAGTGGAGGAAGAAATCTTTGCCTTCTTAAGGCGTGCATTGAAGTTCAATGAAAAGACCATCAGGCCTGAGTTTGAGAAGCTATTGGCTAAGCTGAAGAAGTATCAGGAAAATCGCCTAGAAGCTCGAGCTTTTGCCTATTTGGATGTTATCAGCTGGCTGGAAAGCAAAATATCCGGCATAAATGTGCAGGATGTAATTCGATCTAAATATCTGCGTGCAAAAAGAGGAAAATATACCCGTTAAGCTTTTTATATAGCACATCGGTAGGATTATATTGTAAGAAGACGTCGATAATATTTTCGTTTACACTCTTAAGCGTCCTGTTTGTGCTGAGGCAATAATGGCGTACAGTTTCCTTATCTTTACAGCCCCTAAAACGTATTTGACAATAATGCAATCAAGTTATAAAGAACCCAACGAGCTGGGTTACTACGGCGAATTTGGCGGTGCTTATATTCCGGAAATGCTATATCCCAATGTGGAAGAGCTTCGTGTCAATTATCTCGAAATTATCCATAGTGCTTCTTTTCAAGAAGAATATAAGGGTTTGCTGAAGGATTATGCCGGACGTGAAACTCCCTTGTATTATGCATCTCGTTTATCACAGAAGTATAATACTAATATTTATTTGAAGCGTGAAGACCTCTGTCATACAGGAGCCCATAAAGTGAACAATACTATAGGCCAGATATTGGTGGCAGAGCGTTTGGGTAAAAAGCGCATTATAGCCGAGACTGGGGCCGGACAGCATGGTGTGGCCACGGCAACAGTGTGTGCGCTGAAAGGACTGCAGTGTATTGTGTATATGGGTGAAAAAGACATTGAGCGTCAGGCCCCCAATGTGGCTCGTATGAAAATGCTAGGAGCTACGGTGGTACCAGCTACCAGCGGCAGCCGCACTTTAAAAGATGCTACGAATGAAGCCATTCGTGATTGGATTAATCATCCCGAAGAAACGTTTTATATTATAGGAAGTGTAGTGGGACCTCATCCTTATCCGGATATGGTGGCCCGCTTTCAGAGTGTTATCAGCAGTGAGATTCGTACACAGCTGAAAGAGAAAACAGGTACGGAGTTACCTAAGGCCGTTATTGCTTGCGTAGGAGGTGGAAGTAATGCCGCAGGTACTTTCTATCATTTTCTAGATGAACCTTCAGTAGATATCATCGCTGTAGAAGCAGCAGGTTGTGGAGTACATTCTGGTAAAAGTGCTGCAACGACTCAATTGGGCCGTCCAGGTATTCTGCATGGTAGCAAAAGTTATGTAATGCAGACCGAAGACGGTCAGGTAGTAGAACCTCATAGTATTTCTGCCGGACTGGATTATCCCGGTATCGGACCGCTACATGCGAATTTACACGCCACCGGGAGGGGTAAGTTTTTGAGTGCAACCGATCAGGAAGCATTGGATGCAGCTTTCGAATTAGCGCGTCTGGAAGGTATTATTCCTGCCTTGGAAAGTGCCCATGCGTTGGCTGCATTGAATAAAGTGCAATTTGCGAAAGAGGATAATGTTGTGATATGCCTTAGTGGTCGTGGAGATAAGGATATGGATACTTATATGAGAGTGATGGCCACAAGCTAAACACTTTTTAGAGAGAAAGGAATGCACAGTTCGGATACCATGAATATTGATTTTGCCAAGGATTATATTTTAGAGGATGAGCGTGTACTATTGAGGCCGCTGCAATTAGGTGACGATGCGCATTTGAATATTTTTTATGAACAGGAACCCGATCTGTGGAAGTATTTTCCTATAGGCTCAGCACCGGTAGATCATGGAATGAAATATTATGTAGAACAGGCAGTGCAGGCTAGAGTAAACGGATTGCATTATTCCTTTATCGTATTTGACAAAATCAAGAACGCTTATGTCGGTTCTACGAGGTATTATGATATATTTCCGGTGCATAACGTGCTGAGCATAGGTAATACATGGTATGGCAAGGAGTTTCAAGGTACTGGTTTGAATAAGCATGCCAAATATCTATTGTTACAATTCGCTTTTGAGAATATAGGCGCTGTGCGTGTACAGTTTGAGGCTGATAATACCAATGAAAAAAGTATAGCGGCTATGAAGAGCTTTGGGTGTACAGTAGAAGGCGTATTGCGCAGTAATAGAGCTATGCATGGAAGAAGAAGAGATACCATTGTGCTCAGCATATTAAAAGAAGAATGGTTGCAGCATGTAAAGGATCATCTTAGAAGAAAATTATAAATGCAATTATATTGATGAGCAGAATAAAGCAATTATTTGAGCGTAAGAACAATCATGTACTGAATATTTATTGTACTGCCGGCTTCCCCAAGTTGGATAGTACATTACCCGTGATGAAGGCTTTGCAAGAAAGCGGTGCCGACATCATTGAGTTGGGGATGCCTTACAGCGACCCACTAGCCGATGGTGTTACCATTCAGAATAGCAGTACGGTGGCTATCGCCAACGGTATGAATATGCGGGTACTGTTTCAGCAGTTAAAGGACATGCGTAAGGCACCGGAAGAGGGAGGTATTGGTAATGACATACCTGTGGTGCTGATGGGCTATATGAACCCGGTACTGCAGTACGGCTTTGAAAAATTCTGTGCCGATGCAGCTGCAGTAGGAGTAGACGGACTCATTTTGCCGGATATGCCACCTCATGAGTTTGAAGGAGTGTACCGCTCTATTATTGAAAAGTATCAGTTGGATTTTATTTTTCTGGTAACTCCCGAAACTTCGGAAGAGCGTGTTAGAAAACTCGACAGCTTAAGTAGTGGGTTTCTCTATGCCGTGTCTTCGTCCTCTACCACCGGAGGTGAAAAAGATTTTGAGCAAGTGGCAAAATATTTGCAAAAGTTACAGAGTTATAAATTGAGGAACCCGATTATGGTAGGTTTTGGTATTAAAGACAAACAGTCGTTTAATAAGGCCTGCCAATATGCCAATGGGGCCATTATAGGTTCGGCATACATCAAGTTTATTCAGCATGCTCAGTCGCCCGAGGTGATTACAAAGAGTTTTGTGCAAAGCATTATCAATTAAGTAAGACATCGCGTACTGCAACCATGAATTTTATTATTGCGCCTATCGTGTTAATTTTAAAGAGTGGTTGAGCACGTTTCTATCGCAAATTTTAAATAAAAATTAATGAGGATTATTATTTGTATTCTGTCCCTGTGGTTGCCTGTGCTATCTTGGGCACAAAAGCTTAGCTTGTCAGGAATGTTGAAAGGATTACCTGATAGCACTAAGATTGTATTGGTAGATCTTCAGAACCCTGGGACACCTTTGGCTGAAACGTTCTCAAAATCCGAAGCTTTTACTTTATCTGCATCGCTTGCAGAACCATCGATAATCGGGTTAAGTATAGGCGATTCCACCAGAACAGCTTTGTTTGTTGGCAATGAGGACGTAAAACTTACAGGTTCTTTACAGCAATCACCTGATGAATGGGAATACACCGGTTCATCGATACAAAACTCTTTTATAGATTATCAAAATACTTTTGCTCCCAAGTTTAAAAACTTAAATGCGCTGGTGATGGAGTTGCAGAGTCAGGATGGTACGCTTGTGGGCAATAAGAAATTGCAAGACGCACTTGATGATATTCAAAATGCTGTTGATGCTTTTATTGCCAAGTATCCGGCTTCTCCTGTGAGTACATTGGCTATTTTATCAATCATTGGTATTACGGATAATACAAGTCTGCTCGAAAAACGCGCGAAAAGCCTAAAAGAGGAGGCTTTAAATAATGTACTGGGCCAGCAATTGAAGAAAGCAATTGAGGATGCTCGTTTTAATGCAGTAGGAGAGACGGCGTTGGATTTTTCACAAACCGATACTGCCGGAAATATGGTATCTCTAGCACAGTTCAGAGGTAAGTATGTATTGGTAGATTTCTGGGCCAGCTGGTGTGGTCCTTGTCGCAGAGAAAATCCTTTCCTAGTAAAAGTCTTCGAGAAGTATAAGGATAAAAACTTTAC
This sequence comes from Niabella digestorum, assembly GCF_036409055.1. Classification (NCBI taxonomy): domain Bacteria; kingdom Pseudomonadati; phylum Bacteroidota; class Chitinophagia; order Chitinophagales; family Chitinophagaceae; genus Niabella; species Niabella digestorum. The sequence continues at coordinate 585,063 of NZ_JAZGLY010000001.1, forward strand.
AATTCTTGGTGTTTCGCTGGATGAGGACCGTGATGACTGGCTCGATGCAATTAAAAACGATGGGTTAAAATGGACACATGTAAGCGATTTGAAAGGGTGGGGTAATGAGGTAGCAGTAAAATATCGCATTTCAGCCATTCCTCGTAACTTTCTGATAGATCCCGAAGGAAAAATTATCGCCAGAGACTTAAGAGGAGATGCCTTGGCTGAGAAGCTCAAAACTTTATTCGGAGAATAATAGAGGATTGTTTTTAAGTAATTTTGGCATTACAATTGTTGCTCATATAACTATAATTTTAATCGTATGAACAAACTACAGTTTTTAAGATTGTCCCTATTTGTGGTGATCTTAGGGTTGAGCGCTTGTTCAACCAGTAAAAGTGCAATTGCTCCCAGAAAAGATTTTGTAGGTAATTGGGAAATTATCTCTGTAAGAGTAGAGGGAGCTGAAGGAAAATTGAACATAACTGCATTTGACGATGCAGATTTAAACTGTTTTAGAGGTAGTACCTGGTATTTGCCTAGCAATGGCTACGGTTCTTATACCATAAACAATGGTGAGTGCCCGTCAGGTGCCCGCCAGATTTTGTGGTCGCAGCGCGTAAACGGAGGAGCCACTTTATTCAACTTTAAAAAGATGGATGGTGTAAGGAAAAAAGACTCTAAGGATATCCTCGAGGGTTACTCACTAGAAGTCACTTCTTTTGAAGGAAACAGCTTTACACTGCGTAGCCCTGTTCTATTCGAAGGGAAAACGATTTATATCGTATATGAATTCTCAAGACGCTAATTAGCTGATAATTATCAAAGAATATTAAATCCGGCTGGGAGGCCGGATTTTTTATTTTGTTTTGTAGAAATGCCGTGTCCACTATGATAATAATATATGTGTAAGGCCAATATACATTTCTGGTGTAAAAGAAGCATTTGTAGGATATATAAGCTAAGTATATATTGCTCAGTGTCGCCACAATGCTTATCTTTGCGCCTCCCCGAAGGAGTTCTTCGGGCAAAAAATGTAAGCTTATAATGAAGTTTGATCGTAACACCGTCATAGGGTTTGCACTTTTAGCGTTACTCTTTTTCTTTTATTTCTATTACAACTCCAAGCAATACGCTGCAATACAAAGGGAGCAAGCAATTAAGGACTCGATTGAGAGGGCCATGCGTCCGCAGGTGGACACTGCTGCAGCATCTTCTGATGCTGCTAATATTCAGGCGCAATGGTACGCAACCAGAGCTGGTATTTTTCAGCAGGCTGTTGCGGGAGAAGAAGAACTCGTAGTAGCGGAAAACAGTGTGTTTAAAATTGCATTTACTAATAAAGGTGGCCAACCTAAATATGTGGAGCTGAAAAACTTCAAAAATACAGCTAACAACCAGCCGGTACAATTGGCAGCATCCGACTTCGATCAATTGATTTATACTATCAATACTGCTCCGAATCAAAGTATGCTTACCAACGAGCTGTATTTTAGTGGAGGTAAGGTAGAGCAGGGACCATCCGGTTCGCAAATTGTAACCTTTGAACTAAACGGAGGCGATAGTGCCAGCACACGCAATTATATTACGCATCAGTATATCATTTATCCTAACAGCTATAAAGTTGATTTCAATATTTTACTATCACAACCCCGTAGTCTACTTACTGATGGAAAACTTAATCTGACCTGGCAGTATGAAGCTGCTCAGCAGGAAGCCGATCTGGAATTTGAAAAACAAAATACACAGATAGGTTATATGGAAAACGGTAGCTTTGACTACCATTCCATAGGTCGTACCAACAGCGTGGGTTTTGATGAAACGGTTGAGTGGATTGGTGTAAGACAACGTTTCTTTAATACTTTCCTTATTGCAAAAGACAAGTTTGCGAAAGGACGAATGGATTGGACCATGCCTAGCGATACAGGCCATGTGGTAGTGCGCTCTACTGCTAATATGCAGTTGGCCGTAAATGCCGGCGCTCAAGCTACTGTGCCATTAAGCATCTTCTATGGTCCAGCAGATTACAATATATTGAAACGTGAGGGAGGAGGTTTAAGTAAGCTGATTAACTTGGGCCAAGGTGTATACGCTTTTGTGAGGCCGATTAACCAGTTTATCATTATCCCCATTTTTAATTTCTTCAAGGGATTTGTAGGAAGTTATGGTATTATCATCGCCTTATTGACCTTAGTAATACGGTTACTTATTTCGCCACTTACCTATAGTAGCTATCTCAGTGGCGCTAAAATGAAAGCCCTGCGACCGGAAATTGCCAAGCTGAAGGAAAAATTTGGCGATGACCAACAGGCGATGAGTATGGAGCAAATGAAGCTATTTAGAGAGGCAGGGGTAAATCCATTAGGAGGTTGTGTGCCGGCATTGTTGCAAATTCCTATATTCTTTGCTTTGTATAGCTTCTTCAGTTCTAATGTAGATCTGCGTGCTGTAGACTTTTTATGGGCAAACGATTTATCGGCATATGACGATCCTATTAAATTTGGATTCAATATACCGCTGTTAGGTAGTCACCTTAGCTTATTTACTATCGCGGCAGTGGTAACCAGTTTGCTTATCTCTTTATACAGCATGAGTCTAACTCCGGACCAAAGCAATCCGATGATGAAATACATGCCTTATATTATGCCTGTATTTCTATTGTTTATCTTCAACAAGCTTCCATCGGCGCTCACCTGGTATTATACCGTATCTAACATTATTACATTGATATTACAGTTCGTTATTCAGAACTATATTATCGATCATAATAAAATATTGGCCAAGATTGAAGAGAACAGGAAAAAGCCTAAAGTCAAGTCGAAATGGCAAGAAAGGCTAGAGCAAATGCAGGAGCAACAACGCCAATTACGAGAGCAACAGCAGAAAAGAAAATAGTTTAAAAATCCGGGTTATTGACAGCCCGGATTTTTTGTAAGCAACTAATTTTTTATCTTGTATCGTCTAATACAAATACTGAATAAGGTTAGATATGAAAATGAAACTTTTAATACTGCTGCTACTCACCGCGCAATATACATTTGCCCAAAAACGGCTTACCGAAGCCGTAATTTACTACGATGTAGTGATCAACACCTCCAACGAGACGCCTCAAGCTGCTGATATGCTGGATGGTTCTACTAATATTATTTATGTAAAGGGCAATCTGAACCGGTCTGATTTTATCAGTTCACTGGGATCCCATTCTACAATATTTGACGCCAAGGACGGATCGGCAGTAAACATCAGAGATTATGGAAATAAGAAATTCATGATTACTTACACTCCCGAGGAGTGGAAGGTGTATAATAAGAAATACGAGAGTGTTACTTATAAGATAGAAAACGAATTCAAAACTATAGCGGGTTATAAGTGCCAGAAAGCGATTGGTAAGCTTTCGGATGGTACTACGTTTACGGTGTACTTTACCAAAGACCTCTTACCCTTAAATGCCGATTTTCAGTATATCAATAAAAATCTTCCGGGCTTGGCCATGCAGTATGATGCTACAAGAAGTGGCACAAAGGTAACCTTTACCGTTTCTAACATAGAGTTTTCAACCGTACCCATGGCAAAATTTGATATTCCCAAAACAGGGTATAGGGTAATGTCTTATACAGAATTCAGGAAGCAAAATCCTTCTGGAAAATAAATGTGTTAAAACATGATAAAAAAATCCCGCTGATCAGCGGGATTTTTTAATAAGATTTAAAATTACTTCGCTGAATAATTCCTTAAAACTTCGTTAGGATTGAATGTAAGTTTGTTCAGAATAGCTTTTTTCTTGTGGGGCAATACATAGCTGTTCTGGCTTTTCTGAAATGTAATGTTATTAGCCCAGTTAAAGCTGCTATTCTTACTAATTTCAGAGGGAACATCAATGATGTTTTCACCCTTGAAATACATGCCAGAGCGCAGAGTAAAGGATTGGTTCAGTTTTTCTTTCTTACTTCCTATGGTATAACCTTTTGGTTTTTCTTTTCCATAGGTATCAGCATATACTTCCTCTGCGGCTATGGCAACAACCGAAAAGGAAAATATAAACGCTACGTTAAAAAATAATGCCTTTAGCATAATTTTACAGTTATTAAAATATCGCACACTACAAAGATACATATTTTTACCATAATATACACTTAACTTTAGGATTTTGTTAACATTTTTTTAAGTAGTCCAAGTTTTTCACATTTGAGGAAAACTAACCCGTTATCAAGTTGTTGTAATGTTATACATTTATTGTGGACTTGATTTAGTGTGTAATTAAAAAGACTTTGTATGAAGGAATTTTACGACGAGGAGAGAGACGAGCTGGAAGAATTGTTGCAGCAATATGACAATTTGCGAAAAGGGAAGGCAGTTTCTTACCTTGAGGAAGAAGCTTTTGAAAAGCTTATTGAGTACTTCGAATCGCAGGAACAATATATAAAAGCATACCAGGCGGTAGAAATCGCCATTGAACAGTTCCCTTATTCTGCAAGCTTTCTTATTAAAAAAGCCGATCTTTTAATGAATAAGCAACGCTACCAGGAGGCACTGGAGCTGTTGGATCAGGCTTATATCTTCGATAAGAATCATATAGATCATTTTATACTTAAAACGGAAGCTCTTCTGGCTCTGGATCGGCAGGAAGAGGCGGTAACTTTGCTTAACGAAGCTTTACAACATTTTGAAGGAGAGGAGAGAATTGATTTGCTGTTTGAATTAGCCGATGTTTATGATGATTACGAAGACTTTGATAAGGTATTTGACTGCCTAAAGGAAATATTGCTGCAGGATCCTAATAATGAGGAAGCACTTTATAAAATTTGCTTCTGGACCGATTATACCGGCCGCAATGCCGAAAGCATTGAGTTGCATAAAAAAATTATCGACGAATCTCCGTACAACGAACTGGCTTGGTTTAACCTGGGGGCCGCTTATCAGGGCATCAAGCTTTATGAGAAAGCTATTGATGCCTATCAGTATGCATTGGCCATAGATGAAAAAATGGATTATGCATACCGCAATATTGGAGATGCATACATCCGACTGCGCAAGTATAAAGATGCCATTGAGTATCTTGAAAAAGTAGTGGAGCTGTCAAAGCCCGAGGATGTGATTTATGAGGCGATGGGCTATTGTTATGAGAAAATGAAAAACTACGCGCAGGCAAGATTCTACTATCGTAAGGCTTATCATCTCAATCCAGAGGTAAGCCATCTGCTTTATAAAATTGCCTACACTTACTTTCAGGAAAATAAATATGAACAGTGTGTGAAGCAGCTGGAAGTAGTGTTGAAAATGAAGCAGAATAAGGCAGAGTACCACATTTTGATGGGCCAGTGCAAAATGTTATTGGGCTATACCAAGGAAGCTATTCAATACTTTACCCATGTGGTACGTTTAAAACCCAAGTCCTCCAAAGGTTGGGAAGCATTAATTCGCTGTTTGTATTGTGCCTATTACTACGAACAAGCATTGGATCAAACCGAGCAGGCATTAATTATGACCGGAGGGAAACCTATTTTTCTATACTTCAAAGCGCTGATTCATCTGGCGTTGGGTAAGAAAAAACAAGCCTTAATTTATCTGGAAGAAGCATTAATTCAATCTCCTTTACAATTAAAGAAAATATTGCAAGTAGAGCCATCTATTTTACAACACCAACAGGTGGCAGATCTTATACTGAAATATAAGAAACGTAAAAAAGGCAATTGATATTGAAAGGTATTTATTATATCGGCGATAGATTTTTTATAGCTGATATGATAAAGTGGGCCCTAGTTATGCACTCATTTTTGAGTAATATATAATACATTTGCCGCTATACTAATTTAACCAGGGATGAAGTTTAATCTGACTCAATTACCGGAAAGAAATAAGCAACCCCGAAAATCCGGTCTTACAATGGTGATGGATAAAGGCTTAAGCCTTGAAGAAGCAAGAAACTTTATGAGCGTTGCGGCTCCGCATGTAGATTTAGTAAAACTGGGGTTCGGTACAGCAGTCGTTACTCCCCATCTCGAAGAAAAAATAGCTTTGTACAAATCGCATGGCATGGCCGTGTATTTCGGGGGTACCTTGTTTGAAGCATATGTAATCAGAAATCAGTTTGAGGATTATATTGCTACCTGTAAAAATTTTGGAATTGATTACATGGAAGTAAGTGATGGTTCTATTGTAATTCCTCATGCTGAGAAGTGTAGTTATATTGAAAAACTCACCCAATATGGGACCGTATTGAGTGAGGTAGGTAGCAAAGATGCCACTCATATTATTCCTCCTTACAAATGGATCGAATTGATGAAGGCAGAGTTGGAAGCCGGTTCTTCCTATGTTATTGCGGAGGCCAGAGAAGGAGGTAATGTGGGAATCTACCGCGGAAGCGGAGAAGTAAGAGAGGGTTTGGTGCAGGAAATCTTAACACAGATTCCTTCTGAGCGTATTATCTGGGAAGCGCCTCAGAAAGAACAGCAGCTGTACTTCCTCGAACTGATAGGTTGCAATGTCAATCTAGGAAATATTCCGCCTAATGAAGTGGTAGCATTGGAAGCTATGCGCATCGGCTTGCGTGGGGATAGTTTCTATTTTTATCTCGATAAAAAAACATCGTAATGCGGTTATTTGGGCTTATCGGCATGCCGTTAGCACAATCTTTTTCCAAAAAATACTTTACCGAAAAGTTCGAGAAGGAAGGTATTGCCGATTCGATGTATGAGTTATTTCCATTGGAAGAGATTCATCAACTGTCGGATTTGCTGTTGCGGCATTCCAATTTGGAAGGGTTGAACGTTACCATTCCTTACAAAGAGCAGGTATTGCCCTATTTGCACGCCATAGATGAAGAGGCAAAAGCCATAGGTGCGTGTAACTGTATCAAAATAAAAGATGGGAAACTTACCGGCTTCAATACCGATGCGCCCGCTTTTAGGGAGTCGTTATTGCAACAGTTGCAACCGCATCACAACAAGGCATTGGTACTGGGAACAGGGGGTGCAGCCAAGGCTGTAGTACATGTGCTGCGCGGTTTAGGTATACCATTCACCTATGTGTCTCGCAGTTCGGGTAGCGGTTTGGTTTATGAAGAACTTTCCCGGGAAATTATGGAAGAGTATCCCCTCATTATTAATACTACGCCGCTAGGCAGTTTCCCCAAAGTGGATACGGCACCGGCTATTCCTTATGAATATCTTACCGAGCGGCACTATTTGTACGATCTGGTTTACAATCCAGCCAAAACGCTTTTTCTGCAGCAAGGAGAGGAGCGAGGGGCTACTATCAAGAACGGATATGAAATGCTGGTAGGGCAGGCCGAACTAAGTTGGAAAATCTGGAATACATAAAATAATAAAGCCTCGGACACCGAGGCTTTATTATTTTTAAAGAGTAGTACTTTTATTTTGCAAGTGACAATGCTTCATTAGCTTTTTGGTACACCAAGGCTCGCTTTTTTTCGTACCACCATTTGGGAGCGGTTTTTTTCATGAGGGTATCAATGTTTCGCATACCGAACAGATTCCACACGCCACGCAGTTTTCCGATAAGGCTTTTCTGTAATGCACGCAGGCTCATGGCAAAACCTGCATCTAGGTATTCCATGTGATGCCAGTAACCGGCCGGCATGAACAGCGTGTCGCCGTGCTCGAGAATTACCTCATACCCTTTGGCAAGTTTTACTGCAGGGAAGTTCTCATAATCGAAATTTTCGTAGTACCGGGTATAATCGGCCAGACTCAATACTTCCCAGGGTTTGCGATAAAGTTTGTACTGTTCTTCAAATGGGAAAAGTAATACTCTTTTGCGTCCTACAAATTGGGTGTGCAGTATATGGCTCATGTCGATATCGAAGTGCATATGGGTTACGGCACCTTCTCCACCTACAAAAAGCATTGGGAATCGCTTTACAAAACCGCTCATGTATTCATCGGGCCATGTAAAATCACTGACAATTTGTGGTGCATGCTGGAAAATATTAAATAGGAAGATGCGTAGGTCTACGGGGCCTTTTTGCACCAGTTGTAGGTATTCGCCAAACTTCATATATCCGTCGGCAGTGTTGATGGGCGTATAAGAGTCGCTCTTTACGTTGTTGTACACCCCAACTTCTTTATCTCCTACAATCTTGATAAAGAAATCCCAGTTCCATTTGTTATAAGCCGGCCATTTTTTAGAAAGGTCTTTAATGACTACCGGCTTGCCTGCGTTGTAATATTTGCTCTTAAATTCCTCAGGAGAAAGCGTATCAAAAGTATCAACAGTTTGTAACTGCATATTATACGTTTATAATTGAGTGATGCAAAGTTAAGTGTCTAGGGGATAATCTTTACGGATAATTTAAAGAGGTGTTATTTTTCGCTTAGTTGTTGGTGGCGCAAAATATATTTCCCGATCACATCAAACTCAATGTTTACGCTATCGCCCTCTTTGACCAATCGGATATTGGTATGTTCATAAGTATAGGGTATAATAGCAACCTTGAAAGTATCTTCACCTACATCAAATACAGTAAGGCTAATTCCGTTCACGCAAGCCGAACCTTTTTCAATGACGAGCGGAGCAAACTTTTTGTCAAAGCTGAAGATATATTCGTGACTGCCGTTTTTTTCGGTAATAGATATGCATCGGGCAGTACTGTCTACATGTCCCTGTACGATATGGCCATCGAGGCGGCCGTTCATGAGCATACAGCGCTCTAGATTTACAATGTCTTTTTCTTTGAGTGCTCCCAGATTGGTTTTTTTTAACGTTTCTTCAATGGCAGTTACAGTATGTATATTGCCTGCGACTTCCTCTACGGTAAGACATACGCCGTTATGGCTGACACTTTGGTCGGGCTTTAATTCAGAAGAAATTGCACTTTCTACGGTAAATGTAATGCCGGAGCCTCTGGGGGTAATGTGTTTGACGATACCCACTGCTTCAACAATTCCTGTAAACATGGTGCTAATTTCTATTAAATAGGATTCTGGCCAAAATATTTGTTTGTTAAAAGTAAAATATTATCTTTGCAGCCTTAAAATTTTTACCAAAGGAGGTATATACATTATGCTAATTATCGATTCAAAAGACTGCGAAAACATAGACAAGGCGTTAAAGAAGTACAAGAAAAAGTTTGAAAAATCAAAAATCCTGCTTGAACTTCGTGAGCGTCAGCACTTTACAAAGCCATCTGTAAAGCGTCGTAACCAGATTCTGAAGGCGATTTACAAGCAGCAGATTGCTAGCGGCAAAATTGAAGTGAAATAAGCATTGAATTGAACGAAATTTGGATAAATTGCAGTCCCGCATATTATTGCGGGACTTTTTTATGTTGCTGCATTTTAATGAACATATCAGCACTTTTATCAGCCACCTGAAATTTGAGAAAAGGTACTCTCAGCATACCATTATCGCCTATGAAGGAGACCTAAGCGAATTCTCTGTGTTTTTGCTAAGTACATTCGGTGAATTACCGCTTTTTGAGGTTAGTTATCAGCATATCCGCAGCTGGTTAGCCGAGCTAAAGGAGGGAGGATTATCTTCCAAAAGCATCAATCGTAAGATATCGGCTTTAAAATCCTTCTTTAAGTTTCATCTTAAGTTGGGAAACATACGGTCTAACCCGACCACCAAGGTAGTTACACCCAAAGTCAATAAACGGTTGCCTGCATTCGTCAAAGAAGAAGATCTGCATCAACTGACGCATGCTTTAAAAATGAGCACCGAAGACTGGAAATCACTTAACGGGTACATGCTGGTACATTTGTTTTATGCCACCGGCATGCGTCTTAGCGAGCTCATCAATCTGAAGGAACGGCAGATCGATTTTAGTCGTCGGCAGGTAAAAGTGTTGGGTAAGGGTAATAAGGAGCGTAGTATTCCACTTGCATCCGAAATCCTGGATTCGATTCAGCGATATATGGATTTAAAACGGAAGGAGTTTGCGGAATATGCCGAAGAGTTGCTAGTAACGGAAAAAGGAAAGAAAATGTACCCTAAATACGCCTATCTGTTGGTGAAAAAACAGCTAAGCCAAATTCCTACACTAGATAAGAAAAGTCCGCATGTATTGCGTCATACTTTTGCCACCCATCTTGTCAACAAAGGAGCCGAGTTAAATGCCGTAAAAGAACTACTGGGTCACGCCAGTTTGGCGGCTACTCAGGTGTATACGCACAATACCATCGAAAAGCTCAAAGAGATCTACCGCAATGCCCATCCCAAGGCCTAAAATTATATAGAAAACTTTAGCATTTATTTTTTGCAACTCGCCCCTTTTTTCATTAACTTTATTACGAACCAGTTCTTTGATAGTATGAATTATTCACTTTTAAATATATAGCTATGAATGTGAACATTCAAACGGTAAATTTTGATGCGGACCGGAAGTTGCTTGACCTTGTTAAGCGTAAGATGCAAAAGTTAAATACTTTTCACGACCGCATCATAGCCTCTGACGTGTTTTTAAAGCTGGATAATGTGGTGCATCACATTAAGGACAAGATTGTGGAGATTAAGGTACATGTGCCGCGTCATAGTTTTTTTGTGAAGTGCTCCAGTAAATCCTTCGAACAGTCGTTTGAAAACGCATTTGATTCACTCGTCAACCAAGTGAAGAGACGTAAAGAAAAAATGATTGCTTAAATACACAAATAATTATCCAGCCTCGTTCTAAAAAACGGGGCTTTTTTATGCAAAAAATAGAGTGTCCAAATTGTTCTTATTTTTTTGAAAAAAAATCTTGCAAAAGGTTTTTGAACTTTCAATTTTTCCCTTACCTTTGCCTTCCCAAAATCGAAAGTGGTAGTTGAATTGCTTGTGCAAGTGAGAGTTATCAGTGGTTTTAAGTTCTTTTAGATAGTTATTTAAGCCGAAGTAGCTCAGCTGGTAGAGCAACTGATTTGTAATCAGTAGGTCATGGGTTCGATCCCCTTCTTCGGCTCTCTCAAAAATGGGTAAGTAGCCAAGTGGTCAACGGCAACAGACTGTAAATCTGTCCTCTTCGGAGTTCGGTGGTTCGAATCCATCCTTGCCCACAGTTCTTTGAGAACTATTTAAAACTTTTACTGATTTATAGGCGGGAGTAGCTCATTTGGTAGAGCGGTAGCCTTCCAAGCTTCAGGTAGCGAGTTCGAGCCTCGTCTCCCGCTCTTTTACTTGGTAGATGGCAGATGAGAGTGGGGAGTTGGCGGGCGATAAGCAGTCAACTCGCGATCAACTGCCACTGACACGCCGTTGTAGCTCAGTGGTAGAGCACTTCCTTGGTAAGGAAGAGGTCGTGAGTTCAATTCTCATCAACGGCTCCGCTATTAGTTTGAGATGAGCGTTAGGGCAGTGAGTGGCTGCGGCGCTGCATGCTGGAGCTAATGAGATTTGGAAACTAATAATGTATTAATTTGCTCCCGAAAATATTTTCGGGAAAACTCATAAATACAAAAACAACTTTAAAACAGATAACAATGTCAAAAGAGACCTTTAAGAGGGAGAAACCCCACGTTAACATTGGTACTATTGGTCACGTTGACCATGGTAAAACTACTTTGACCGCAGCTATTACTTCTATCCTTTCTAAACAAGGATTTGCTGAGGCAAGAAAATATGATGATATTGACGGAGCTCCTGAAGAAAAAGAAAGAGGTATTACTATCAATACCGCTCACGTGGAATATCAAACAGCTACTCGTCACTATGCACACGTGGATTGTCCCGGTCACGCTGACTACGTGAAAAATATGATTACTGGTGCTGCTCAAATGGATGGTGCTATCCTGGTTGTGGCTGCTACCGATGGTCCTATGCCTCAAACAAAAGAGCACATTCTGCTGGCTGCACAAGTAGGTGTACCTAAAATGGTGGTGTTCTTGAATAAAGTGGATTTGGTGGATGATCCTGAACTGTTGGATCTGGTGGAAATGGAAATCCGTGAAGAACTGAACAAACGTAACTTCGACGGGGATAACACTCCTATCATTAAAGGTTCTGCAACCGGTGCTTTGGCTGGTGAAGAAAAATGGGTTAACGCCATTAACGAACTGATGGATGCAGTAGATAACTGGATTCCTCTGCCTCCTCGTCCGGTTGACTTACCGTTCCTGATGTCTGTAGAAGACGTATTCTCTATCACTGGTCGTGGTACTGTAGCTACAGGACGTATCGAAAGAGGTCGAGTTAAAGTGGGTGATCCTGTTGAAATCGTAGGTTTGATGGAAAAACCGCTGACTTCTACAGTAACTGGTGTGGAAATGTTCCGTAAAATCTTGGAAGAAGGTGAAGCTGGTGATAACGCAGGTCTGCTGCTGCGCGGTATCGAGAAAACTCAGATCCGTCGTGGTATGGTAATCTGTAAACCAGGCTCTATCACTCCGCATACAGAATTCAAAGCTGAAGTATACGTACTGAGCAAAGACGAAGGTGGTCGTCACACTCCGTTCTTCAACAAGTATCGTCCTCAGTTCTACTTCCGTACAACTGACGTAACCGGTGAAGTTGCTCTTCCTGAGGGAACTGAAATGGTTATGCCTGGTGATAACACTTCTATCACAGTTAAACTGATCCAGCCTATTGCGATGGAAAAAGGTCTGAAATTCGCTATCCGCGAAGGTGGACGTACAGTAGGTGCTGGTCAAGTAACTGAGATCATTAAGTAATCAGAGCCCCCATTTCCCTATAAAGGGAGTATTTGGGCAGGTTTGAAATAAATTTGCAAAGTACTTGGGGTATCTCCAGGTACTTTGTTTTTAAAAGAAAGCTCTTTTTATAATAAAATATTGTCAAGCTTTTAAAGCTTGACATTTATACGGGTATAGTTCAATGGTAGAATAGCGGTCTCCAAAACCGTTGATCAGGGTTCGAATCCTTGTACCCGTGCCACAAATTCATATATTTACTTCGTACCTTTGCAGAGACGGAGTAGGGTGTATGAATTTTAATCCCTAAGCGATGAGCAAATTTGGAAATTATATAAAGAACAGCTACAAAGAGCTGGCTGAAAAAGTAACTTGGCCCACTTGGGCACAGTTACAGCAATCTACCATGATTGTACTGGTGGCCACAATTATTATCACCCTGATTGTGTGGGTAATGGATTTTATTGCGGGCGGTGGCCTAAATTTATTGTACAAAATTTTATATAGCTAACAATGGAAGGAAATACTGTTGGAAATACTGCTGCGGAAACTCCACAACAAGATACCAAATGGTATGTGTTGCGTGTGGTGAGCGGTAAGGAGCGCAAGGTGAAAGAGTATCTTGATAAAGAAATCGCGCGCAGTCCTTTTAGCAATGTGGTAAAACAGGTGTTTCTTCCTGTAGAAAAAGTATATAAAGTGCAGAACGGGAAGAAAGTGATGAGGGAACGTAACTACTACCCCGGATATGTAATGATCGAAGTGGTGGATGGAAAGATGAGCGATGATTTAAGGGATATGGTAGTAGGTACTAACAGTGTTATTCATTTTCTCGGAAAAGAAAACCCTATTGCATTAAGAAAAGCAGAGGTAAATAAAATGCTTGGCCGCATGGATGAAATGAATGAGGCCGGCGGCGTTAATATGGTAGAACCTTACATTGTAGGCGAAACTATTAAGATTGTGGAGGGACCGTTTAACGACTTCAATGGCGTGATTGAAGAAGTGAATGACGAGAAGAAAAAGCTAAAAGTGATTGTAAAAATATTTGGCCGCTCTACTCCTGTAGAACTGAACTACATGCAAGTAGAAAAAATTATTTAATTCATACTCATCAAAGAATATTAAAACCATTCCGAATTCTCGGAATGGTTTTTTGTTTGTATGCTTGAATGATTCTAAAAATACACTTTTATATTTAGTGTAGAATAGGGTGCGGTTTAAATTCTTTTTCCCTATCGAACAAAAATCTGTATGTTGTTAGTTTACGAGTGCGTTGTGTACCCAGTGATTCTGCTACATTAATCATTTTGGGATTAAACTCGCCAATCCATTGCATTTCGTATTTGTCGTAGATAGGTTTGCCCACAATGTATTGTCCGTTTTCTATCTTCAGTCTTTGCATCAGCTTACAGCCTTCTACGATTAGATAGGCATCCACGCCTTTACCTTGAAATTCCGGTACTATACCAAATACAAGCCCTACGAATTTGGTGCAGCGTTTTGTTTTCTTATACCATAAGAATTTCAGTTTGTCCAGCAATCCAAATTTTCCATTCAGATATTTGAACCATTGGTTCAGGTCGGGCAGATTAATCCATATACCAATAGGTTCGCTCTTGTAATAGGCAATCCAGCTGATTCGTTCATCCATTACGGCTTTCATAGATTGAAACATTTTAAGCACAGTACGCTCTTCAATTTGCTTCATGCCACCATGACCTGCCCATGCTTTGTTGTAAACAACGGTAAAATCTTTTGCGTACTTAGCCAGATTGCTGATTTTGATATTATCTGCAGAAAAATTAGGGTCTTTAGATATGGCAGCATGGCGCTCATAGAATTTTTCATGCAGACGGTTTTTAACTTGTAGTCCGAAGCAGATTTGATTAAAAAAAGGCTTGAATCCGTAGGTCTCGAAGAGATTTTTATAATAAGGTTGATTATAGTTCATTCGGTAAAGAGGTGGTTCAAAACCTTCCACCAGTAAACCCCACCAAGTATCTCTTTCACCAAAATTGATAGGGCCGTCCATTGCTTCCATACCTTTTTCGGTTAGCCAGTTTTTGGCAATATCAAAAAGCATATTGGCCGCCTCCTGATTATTAATACAATCGAAAAACCCGATACCCCCTACAGGAATATCGTCGCCTTTGTTTTTATATTTCTTATTGACAAATGCTGCTATGCGGCCAATTAAATTGCCCTGATTGTCCTTTAAAATCCATCGCTTAGCTTCCCCAAAGCGAAAAGCTTTGTTCTTTTCCTTATCAAAAACATCATAGATATCTTTATCTAAAGGGCGGATATAATTAGGATCTTCTCTGTTGATAAGAACATTTACCTGAATAAACTCTTTTACCTGTGCCGGTGTAGTAACTTCAATCAGATTCATTTTGCAAAAATAGGGAGCCGCGTCATCATATGGTCGAGTCGGCAATATTCTTCGTCTTTTTTAGGGTATCCTCCATTTTTATGGTTGAGTCTCTGCGCAGAGTTCGATTCAGAGAATCTTTTCTTTGTTGTTCTTTTAGTTTTGCCATGTCTTTCGCGCGTTGCAAACTATCTGCAATCGCTTTTTTGCGTGTATAGCTCGTGCCTACACTGTTCAGGAACATTTTCTGAGCAACAATAGCGTCGTGTCCGTAAATGTCTTCTCGAAAATTCAATACACTACTATCATTCACCCAAGCGGTGAAGTAAGTAATCAGCACGGGTACAGGATTTTTTACCTTTACGTATTTTTCTTTATAAGTGCGCATCAAACTGTCCACCTTCTTTGTATTGTACCTAACGGAGTCATCTAAAATATACACAGCCAACTTAGTAGGTTCTTTCAGACGGATACAGCCGTGACTGAAGCTTCTTTTATCGCGATTAAAAAGGCTTTTAGCCGGCGAGTCGTGGAAATAGATATTATAGCTATTGGGAAACAGAAATTTTACTAATCCCAAAGAGTTCCAAGGGCCAGGTTTTTGCCTTACCTGACCTTTTACAATTTCCATATGATGTTTTTGCAAGTAAGCAGCACTAGGCTTACCGTTCATCTCGTTTTTAACGATGCTTGGAGGGATGTTCCAATAAGGGCTAAACACGATAGTGCTGAGTCTTCCGGTGAAGACAGTAGTGTTATTACCTTCTTTACCCACCACTACGTCCATATTCCACGCGGGTTTGCCATTCTCGTAAACGTGAAGACGAAATTCTGGTATATTGACCATAATGGAGCGGCCATATTCTTTTTTAGTATCACTCGGTAGCCAGCGCATACGTTCCATGTTGATAAGAATTTGCTGTATACGTTCTTCTACAGGAACGTTTACGTCTTTTAGGAAGGTTTGTCCGGCAGTCCCGTCGGGCTTATAGCCATAAGTCTTTTTTATGGCATTTACGGCGGTTACCAGTTCGTCGTCATATACATTTGTTATAGCACTATCGGGTGTGTCGAGAAAACCCTCGGCTTTTAAGCGTTTTTTGAGCATCCCTACGGCGATGTCTGTATAACCTTTTTTCATTACCTCTACTTTGCTGTTCACTATTGGCCATCCACCGCTGTCTTTAATGCGCTTGTACTTGATAAGCTGATTGCGAAGTTTAATGTACTGCGGATTATGCGGAGCATATTCATCAGCATATTGTCCGCTATGGCTTAGCGCGGAGTCCAGCATGGCCTCCAGCGTAAGTTTCTTTTTAGGTATGTACCATTCCAAAGATTTTATATTGAAAGTGGGATCGTCTGCATAGGCATGATCGGCATATATATAAAAGTATTTGGTAAGTAACACTTCGAGATTTTGGTATAAAGAGTCGTTTTTGGGCCTGACATTACCGGCGGTAATCAATTTTTCCATTTTTTCTGTAACCCAGGAATCATATACCGCTGAATCTTTGGAATAGTTAAGATAGTTTTTAAGTAAATTCCAGAAGGAGATTGTATGCTCAGGTAGGCCTTCCTCTGAAAACCAAGCATATTGGTAATTGCGGCTATTGTAAAAGCTTCTTATCCGATTGGTAAGTGTATCACCCAGGTCAAGCTGATGTAAAATATCTTTTACCACAAAACTGTCAATAAAAAGCGAATTGAAAGCATTGGTGGTGTCTATAGTAACATCTACTTTGGTTACTGGCTTTTCTTCTTTGACTGTTTTTTCTTTTTTAGACGATGATTGGCAGGAGAGAACCCCTAATGTAGCAGTTAGTACAATTCCAAGCAGTAGCTTAATATTCATGGACACTTAAAACTTAGCGTAAAAATAAGGGGAATTGCTACAGAAACAATAGGTATTAGTATATTTTATTATAGATAATGTGTGCAGAAGATGATTTTACCGGGCAGAAGGGGGCAACTTATATTTAATGTGAATAATTTATAACGGTTCTGCAAAATAATCCACTTAGAAACCTTACTTTTGCACCCACAAAAATAACCACACTAATTAAAATATGGCAAAGGTTGGTAAAATTAAGCAAGTTATCGGAGCCGTAATTGATGTGCAATTCGACGATTCGCTCCCCGAAATTTATAATGCGTTAGAACTTACAAAAGATAATGGCGACACGCTGGTACTGGAAGTACAGCAGCACCTAGGTGAAGATACTGTTCGTACTATTGCGATGGATGGAACAGAAGGCTTGGTGCGTGGTACAGAAGTACGCGATACCGGAAGACCTATTACTATGCCTACCGGTGATAAAATTAAAGGTCGCTTGTTTAACGTAACCGGAGATCCGATTGATGGACTTCCAGCGGTACCAAAAGAAAATGGGCGCCCTATACATGCCATGCCGCCTGCATTTGAGAATCTGAGTACCACTGCGGAAGTATTATATACAGGTATTAAAGTAATCGACCTGATTGAGCCATATGCGAAAGGTGGTAAGATCGGTTTGTTCGGTGGTGCTGGTGTGGGTAAAACAGTATTGATTCAAGAGCTGATTAATAATATTGCTAAAGCCTATTCTGGTCTTTCAGTATTTGCCGGTGTGGGTGAAAGAACCCGTGAAGGTAATGACTTAATGCGTGAAATGATCGAGGCCGGTATTATGAAATATGGTGAGGACTTTAAGAAGAGCTTGGAAGAAGGTGGCTGGGATCTGAGCAAAGTAAATTTTGAAGAATTGTCTGATTCTAAAGCAACCTTCGTATTCGGACAAATGAACGAACCTCCGGGAGCTCGTGCTCGTGTTGCTTTGAGTGGTCTGACTATTGCCGAGTATTTCCGTGATGGTGATGGCGAAGGAAAAGGAAGAGACATTCTGTTCTTCGTGGATAACATTTTCCGTTTCACTCAGGCGGGCTCTGAGGTATCGGCCCTGTTAGGTCGTATGCCATCTGCTGTGGGTTATCAACCAACCTTGGCTACAGAAATGGGATTGATGCAGGAGCGAATCACTTCTACTAAAAATGGTTCTATTACATCGGTACAGGCGGTATACGTACCAGCGGATGACCTTACCGACCCTGCGCCAGCAACAACCTTTGCTCACCTGGATGCAACAACCGTATTAAGCCGTAAAATTGCCGACTTAGGTATTTACCCGGCTGTGGATCCTCTGGATTCTACTTCTCGTATCCTTACTCCTCAAATTGTGGGTGAAGCACACTACAATTGTGCCAACAGAGTGAAAAGTATTTTGCAGCGCTATAAAGAACTTCAAGATATTATTGCGATCTTGGGTATGGATGAACTGAGCGATGAGGATAAAATGATTGTTGCTCGTGCTCGTAAAGTACAGCGTTTCCTTTCTCAGCCGTTCCATGTAGCGGAGGCATTTACCGGATTGAAAGGGGTGCTAGTACCTATCGACGAGACTATCCGTGGTTTTAATATGATCATGGATGGTGAAGTGGATGAATATCCTGAGGCTGCGTTTAACCTCGTAGGTACTATCGATGAGGCTATCGAAAAAGGTAAAAAATTATTATCCGGCAACGCTTAATATACCGGCTAATAAAAGAGGTATCCGAAACATTCATTGAATTAGTGATTCTTAAAGATGAAACTGAATATATTAACCCCGGAAGGTAGCATTTACAGTGGCGATGCATATGGAGTGCAGCTGCCCGGTGTAACCGGTTCTTTTGAGGTGTTGGATAAGCACGCTCCTTTGATAGCAGCGCTTACCAAAGGTAGGCTAAAAGTGCTGGAAGGTTCGCTCAATGGTACTGCCACATATTATGATATACAAGGAGGATTTGTAGAAGTATTAAATAATAATGTGACAGTTTTGGTGGAAGGCGCTAATAAAGTGTAATTCTATCTTACCGAAAGTTTTTTAAAAAGCCGGCTGATGCATATCAGTCGGCTTTTTAGTTATTTGTTGTATGCTGAGCTATATTGTTTGGAGATGGAAGCCATAGACTGGTAGGTAAGAAATTGTATATGAAAGCTACCGATCTATCGTTTATTTACGATTAATTCTTAATTTTAGTTGATTTTGCTTTCATTATATTTGAAAAGCGTAGCATTTTCTTTCATTAATAAAATTCATTTAAAATTATGAGCGCAAGCAAAGAACACGCACGTCGATCCTTCCTCAAAAAACTGGTATTGTCCTCCGGTGCGCTGGCGGCAAGCCGATATCTGAGTGCCTCTTCAACCGAAACAAGAAAAATAATTGGTCTTACACGTAATCAAACTTTTGCAGCCAATGATAATGTAAATGTAGCCCTCATAGGGGCAGGGAGCATGGGTGTAAACGACATGAATACAGCGCTCATGGTACCCGGAGTAAAGATTGTTGCCGTTTGCGATTTGTACACAGGCCGACTGGAAAGTGCCAAAAAAAGATGGGGCAATGATCTCTTTATAACTAAAAGTTATAAAGAAGTTTTAAATCGCAAGGATGTTGATGCTGTCATCATTGCCACACCGGATCACTGGCATAAACAAATATCGATTGATGCTATGAATGCCGGTAAACATGTGTATTGCGAAAAGCCTATGGTGCACTCCATAGATGAAGGACCTGAAGTGATTGCTGCACAAAAGAAAACCGGAAAAGTGTTTGAAGTGGGAAGTCAGGGAGTATCTTCTCTAGGAAATGAAAAAGCTAAAGAGCTGCTGAAACAGGGCGCTATTGGAGAATTGAATTATGCCGAAGGTTTCTGGGCACGCCGTGATCCTGTTGCTGTATGGCAATATCCTATTCCAGAAGACGCTTCGGAACAAACCGTGGATTGGGAAACTTATATAAGCAATACTACAAAACGCCCCTTTGATCCGCTGCGTTTCTTCCGCTGGAGAAATTATAATGATTATGGAACCGGTATGGCCGGCGATTTGTACGTGCACCTATTCTCTAGTTTGCACTTTATTACTGATTCCTTAGGACCGGAGAGAGTGTATTCTACCGGTGGCTTACGCTTCTGGCATGATGGTCGTGAATGTCCTGATGTGCAACTGGGCGCTTTTGATTATCCTAAAACGGATAAGCATCCGGCATTTAATCTTTCATTGCGTTGCAACTTTGTTGACGGCACGAGTGGCACTACCTTCCTGCGGCTGGTAGGAAGCGAAGGGGCTATGGATGTGACTTGGGATGATGTAACGCTCAAGCGAAACAATTATTCCGATTCCGGAGATCCCTTCCTGAAAAAACAGAAAAAAAGTAATGCTAACGAACCTCGTAAACGTATTCTACCCCCTTCTGTTATGACTTATAAGGCAGAAGAAGGATACAAAGGTGGTCCCTACGATCATATGGTAAACTTTTTCACCGCTATTCGTAATAATACTTCGGTTGTGGAGGATGCCGTATTCGGCTTCAGAGCTGCCGCTCCAGCATTATTATGTAATGACAGCCTGCGTGAGAAACGACCTATACAGTGGGATCCGGTGAAGATGAAAAGAGTCTAACTCAGTCTAACATCACATTAGTGATAGTGAATCAGTTGCGGTGGCTGCAGCGAAAACTCAGTACCGCAACTTTTTTATAATTTGAAAGATTTGTAAATTGTATATGAAAACAAAATTATTGTTATTAAACTTGCTTTTTGCAATTATATTATTTTCCTGTTCTCCTAAAGTCTCTAAAACCGGAAAATGGGAAGTTCTTTTTGATGGTAAAACCCTTAATGGATGGCATGGATATAATAAAGGGAATGCGCCCATTACGAACTGGACAATCATAGATGGAGCATTGGTATGTCTAGGAGCAGCAAAGCATGATACCGGTGGAGATATTGTAACCGATAAACGATATGAGAACTTCGAGCTGGAATGGGAATGGAAGATAGATAAAGGAAGTAACAGTGGTGTGATGTATCATGTTATTGAAGACAAAAAATACAAAGGACCCTATGAAACGGGACCGGAGTATCAGATTATAGATGATGTAAATTATCCGGGCAAGCTGGAAGAATGGCAACAAACTGGAGCTGACTATGCCATGCATGTGGCAGGGCCTAATAAAAAATTAAAGCCTGTAGGAGAGTGGAACCACAGTAAAATTATATTTAATAAAGGTAAAGTAGAGCACTGGCTAAATGGAGAGAAGATAGTAGCATTTGAAGCTTGGACCGAGGAATGGTATCATAAAAAGAACACGGGCAAATGGAAGGATTATCCTGATTATGGTATAGCTAAAAAAGGACATATAGCCCTACAGGATCACGGTAATAAAGCCTACTTCAAAAATATCAAAATAAGGCAGTTGTAAAATCTTTTATATGGACACACCTTCTGGCACAAGAAGTTTTTGGGGTTTAAATTTTATAGGAACTGCATTAATAGCTCTAGCCATTGTTATAGGAGCTCTTGCTATTGCCGGTGCATACAAGTACAAGTTTAAGACAAGTCAGACCATAAAAGTTACAGGCAGTGCGGGAACAGATTTTACTAGCGATTTGATAGTGTGGAACGGTAGTTATAGCCGTAATGCCTATGATTTAAAGGGCGCTTATGCTTTGATAAAAAAGGATGAAGAGAACGTTAAAAATTATCTGATAAGCAAAGGCATTAAGCCGGAAGAAATGATTTTTTCTTCAATAAAAATTGATCGTCAGTTTGAATATCAATACAGTGATGAGGGAAAGGTTACAGGTTATCGTTTTACCGGGTACAACCTTACACAAAATATAAAAGTAGAGTCCAGCGATGTTGCTAAAGTAGAAGCCATGGCAAGGGAGATCACAGGTCTTATCGAAACAGGAATCGAACTTAACTCTCCAGAACCCTTATATTTCTATACAAAACTTGCCGACCTCAAGCTCGATTTGCTGGATAAAGCTGCTGAAGATGCTCGGAAGCGCGCTGAAATTATCGCTAAGAATACCAATGGCACTATTACGGGCGTTAGCAAGGCTACCATGGGGGTATTTCAGATTACGGGGCAGAACAGCAATGAAGATTATAGTTATGGCGGCGCCTTCAATACTACATCCAAAAATAAAACAGCCAGTATTACTGTAACCCTTGAATGTAGCGTAAAATAAATTACTACAGATTTATCATTTTATTGCCACTGTATTATTTTAACTTGCGCGCGTACATCGTTAATAGTAATTAAACTATCGCCATGGCATATAGAAATCTGCAGGAATTTATTAGAGTATTGGAAAAAGAAGGGGAACTCATCAGAATCAAAACTTATGTCGATCCTCACCTGGAAATGGCAGAGATAACAGACAGGATGAGTAAGGAACCGGGAGGAGGAAAAGCATTGCTATTTGAAAATACAGGTTATGATTTTCCAGTACTCATGAATGCCTATGGCAGTGAGAAGCGCATGTGTTTGGCATTGGGAGTAAAGCATTTGGATGATGTGGCCCGCGATATTGAGGACTTGTTTAAGTTATTGTCCTCGCCAAAAGAAAATATTCTTGATAAGCTGAAGTTATTGCCCAAGCTGAGTGAGTTTGCCTCTTGGATGCCCAAGGTGAGGAAGGGCAGGGGCGAATGTCAAGAAGTGATTCTTACGGAGAGACCATTGCCTACCGGCGAAAGATGGATGGGGCTTCCCGATCTTACCCGTCTGCCTGTAATTACTTGTTGGCCGCAGGATGGAGGACCTTTTATCACACTGCCTATTATCAATACTAAGGAGCCTCATACCGGCGTGCGAAATGTGGGTATGTATCGTATGCAGGTTTTTGGTCCGCAGCTTACGGCAATGCACTGGCACAAGCATAAGGTTTCTGCGAAGCATTTTAATGAGTATAAAAAGCTAGGCAAAAAAATGCCTGTAGCAGTTGCGTTGGGAGGCGATCCCGTATATGCTTATTCGGCTACAGCACCGCTACCCGAAAATGTTGATGAATACATGCTGGCCGGTTTTCTACGTAAGAAAAAAGTGGAACTGGTAAAATGTATTACCCAGCCCGAAATTGAAGTGCCGGCAGATGCCGATATTGTCATTGAAGGGTATGTAGATCCTAATGAAGAAATGATTTGGGAAGGCCCCTTTGGAGATCATACAGGATATTATTCTTTGCCTGATTGGTATCCCCGATTTCATGTTACTGCTATTACGCATAGAAAAAATGCCGTATATCCGGCGACGATAGTAGGAATCCCTCCTCAGGAGGATGCCTGGTTGGGTAAGGCCACCGAGCGTATATTTTTGGCTCCTATAAAAATGACTTTGGTACCGGAGATTACTGATATGGACATGCCGGTGGAGGGCGTATTTCATAATCTGGTAATTGCAGAAATTAAAAAGGATTATGCCGGCCAAGGCAACAAGGTGATGAATGCCATGTGGGGGGCCGGACAAATGATGTTTAATAAAATCCTAGTTGTTACATCTCAGTCGGGAACGGCCATTACGGATTATAAGAATATTGCGCGAGAAGTGTTCAGAAATTTAAATCCGGCTACCGATATCTATTTCTCTCAAGGTCCTATGGATGTTCTTGATCACAGTTGTAGTAAGCTGGGATTTGGAGGTAAAATGTGTATAGACGGTACTTTCAAATACGACGAGGAGAAAGATGATTCTTATATTGATGTGCCCTCTCCTAAAGCAATTAATATCGAAGCGCTAAAGACAAGTTTTCCGGAAATTAAATATTGTAATAGCAACCTATTACAACACGATATCCCCTGCCTCATAATTTCTGTAGAGAAAAACAGAAGAGGGCATATCAAAGAACTGCATGAAGCATTGAGCAAACTGGAAATGCTCAACGGCATTAAAATGATTTTGTATGTGGAGCATACCGTTAATGCAATGGATTTGCCCACTGCATTATGGCGTTTTTGCAATAATCTGGATCCTAAGCGAGATCATTATCTCAACAAGAAGGGTATAGCAGGAAAATACACGGCTATCTTAGGATTGGATGGAACCATTAAAACAAAAGAATGGGATGGTTTTGAAAGAGATTGGCCCAATATTATTGTAGCTGACGATAAAACCATTGCGGCGGTAGATGCTAAATGGGAGCAGTTAGGAATTGGAAAATTTATTCCATCTCCATCCTTAAAGTATAAGGACCAAATGTATGGCGATAAGGCGGTAGCAAGCCTGTCCTAAAAAAATAAAAAAGACGGTGTTGTACAGCACCGTCTTTTATATGGAAGTCATACTAAGCTTTACTTCTTAATATTGTCTCTGATATCTTTTAGTTTCGAAGTAGGTAAGTAAATCTGGAAGCCTAATCCAAGATGTGGTTTAAACGCTACACCATGGGTTCCACCTCCTGTAGTAATATTACCCTTTGCCAATAGTTCCAGAGCAATATTTTCGTTTACAAAGAAAGCCAAACCTGGGCCGAGACCGGCTTCAAATCCGTTGGTAGAGCGTCCCCCACCATTAGTACCTCCCAGACCGGCATTTGCTTCTGCAAAAAGGCGGGTTTGTTTGGGAGTGTTTACTTGTTGTTCTCCGAAATAATAACGGGCCATAGGGCCTACAAAGTAATTGATGGCAGGCCCTCTGCCTCGTCCGGCATCTAGGCCAAAGCTCACCTGTCCACCAATTGCTAAATCATCTTGAATAAACCAAGCAGCTTTCGGTTCAATTTTTAGGTTAAAGCTTTTTTCGTTGGTATTACCTCCTACACTGGCAATATTGCCACCAATGAGGTAATAACCCTTTTGTGTCTGCGCTTGAGAAACAAGACTCGCCACACAAAACCCTGTCAATAATAAAAATACTTTTTTCATAAGAGAGATTTTACGCAAAAGATACAATAACTGTGCCGTATACATAAAAAAAACCCGATATTTAATATAACGGGCTTTATTTTCTATAAAACTGTTTTAGGCCATCTGCACTTGTTTCTTCTTTTCTTTAGCAGCGCTAGCGGTTTTTTGGGCCGACTGGCACTTCTCGAATTTTGTTGCTGTCCAAACATGGTCTAGCTCAACATTTTCAGTACCTACATACCCTTTTTCCGTAAGTTTGGTCCAGCTCCTTTCACGGTTCAGATCGGTTACGATCTTAGAACTTGTTTTAGGATACGCTACCCAAAACTTAGTATCTTCTTTTAATGAGGGCATTACATCACTCAAAATACCATTGAGTTGGTTTTCATTCACAGCAAAAATTAAGGCAAAATCGAGCTTTCTTGCCCTTAACAACGGAGTCATGTTTTTTGCGAATGATAATTTACTAAATTGTTTCTCAATGGAGGAGGGTAAACCCTGAATTAAAAGATTCTTTTCGTCTGCGTACTGTAGTTTTTCGAAAACAGATTGAGTCATAGAACTTGTGGGATTTATTAACAAATACCAGATATCAAGCTATCCGGATTATATATGGGTTTTGAAAATATTTGCAAATTTAACTCAAAACCGCCTTATGAAAGGTATATTTAACAAAAAACCCGTCAGTTTTTTATAACCAACGGGTTTTGTATTATTGTAAAGTATAATATCTATTTACTTACAGGTCTGTAATATTTCATAGCCTCGGGGAGGTATTTTCTAAGCTGCTCAATTCTTCTTTCTGGCCCCGGGTGGGTGCTCAAAAACTCGGGAGTGCCCCCTCCACCGGCGTATGCTTGCATTCTTTCCCACAGTCCAATGGCTTCCTCTGGATTATATCCTGCCATCGCTGCCCAAATCATACCGTAGCGGTCTGCCTCCAACTCCTGTTTTCTGCCAAAAGCCAGTATACCCAGCTGCGAACCCATACCTACCGCCGACCCAAAGATGTTGCGCATAGCTGCCGAAGATTTGTTGGCCATAAAGGCATCCAGAATACTTCCCCCATATTGGGCAGCTATAGCCTGACTCATTCTTTCATTAGTGTGTCCAAAAAGCGCATGCGATACCTCATGTCCCATTACATTGGCTAGGGCCGCTTCATTCTGGGTAATGGGTAATAGTCCGGTATACACTACAATTTTACCGCCAGGCATACACCAGGCATTGGCTTCGTTGCTCTGCACCAATTTAATTTCCCATTGATACCCCTCAAGCTCCTGAGCCATATTATTCTGCTTAAAGAATGTTGTAACGGCATTCACAATTCTTTGTCCTACGCGACTTACCATTTCTGCGTCTCTGTTAGTAGAGGTGGCTGGAATAACTTTATTGCTGGAAAGAAAAGATTGATATTCGCCAACAGCCATCTGTTGCAACTGTGACTCGGGGAGCAGTTTGAACTGGCTCCGACCGGTGATGGCATTAGTGGTACATGCCACAACAATAGCTGCAATAGCTATCAAGCCTGCTAATTTCTTTATCATGAATACTGCTTTTAAAACTTGAATGCAATCTTTATACCAAATCAAAGATAATATTGACGGTGCTGGATTTTGTATGGTTGTAAAAAATACTCGTTAGTCTTCGGTATTTCTTTGCCTGCGTCTATCGCGATGTTTGAAAATGGGTACCTTGCTTTCTCCGCCTTTAATAATACGACTAATATTTTTCTGATGGGTAAGAATAACTAGCGATGCTACAGCTACCGCAAACACACGGTACACATGATTTTCTACATTAAAAATAACTAGTATAAATATAGGAAAAGCAATGCTAGCCAAAATAGAACTTAAAGATACAAATCGGGTAAGGTACAAAACCAATAAAAATACGCCGGAGCAGGCCAATGCAGTCCAAGGCGAAATGGCAATTACCAGCCCGAATAAAGTGGCTACACCTTTTCCTCCTTTAAAATCAGCCCATATAGGAAAAATATGTCCTAATACAGCAGCAACGCCTAAGGCGAGTTGCATATTGAGTTCTGCAATTTCAGTATGAAATGGGGGCAATAGAAGAAACAGTTTTACTGCAAGAAAACCTTTTAGCACATCACAAATCATCACAAACGTACCCCAGCGGGGACCCAGTACCCTAAAGGTATTGGTGGCACCTGCATTACCACTACCATAATCTCTAATATCGATGTTGAAAAAGGCCCGGCTCACCCATACCGATGTAGGGATACTTCCAAGACAATAGGCTAAAATGATTAATAATGTTTCCTGCATTATCTGTCCGTTATTTGAGCAATCGAAGAGTAAATATAATATATAATCCCGTATAGGAAAATATACAGGCCATTAAAGTTATAATTTTTTAAAACTCAAACACATCCAGTTACTCTTCTCAGCCTGACCGGACAAAGATAAATGGTTGTTTTTACAACACTGCTCTATTATCGCAATATCTTCTCTAAGGATACCACTTAGTATTAGTAATCCATTGTTATTCAATTGATTACTAAGATGTGAAATATTTTCTAAAAGCACATTTCGGTTAATATTTGCCAAAATAATATCAAAATGCTCGGCCATCATACCGGAGTCGGAGTGCACCAGCCTGATATCCGTTACATTATTAGCTTCGAAGTTTTCGCGGGCATTCTGTATACTCCATTCGTCAATATCGTTGGCGGTTATCTGTTGGGCACCCAACTTAGCTGCCAGAATTGCCAGAATGCCTGTTCCCGTTCCGAAATCAAATACTGTTTTACCCTTAAAGTCTATCTGCTGCATTTGCTGAATCATGAGATAGGTGGTGGCATGATGTCCGGTGCCGAAACTCATTTTGGGTGTAATGATGATTTCATGCTGTACATCAGGAATCGGTGCATGAAAGAAAGCACGTACTCCTACGAAGTTCTCTACAATCACTGGTTCAAAATTGGATTCCCACAGTGCATTCCAGTTTTGAGGTGCAATCTCATTTTCTGTAAAAGTGATATTATGCAATGCTGCCAGAGAGGTAACCGCTTCGCGATCGTATTTTTCTTTCATAAAAAAGGCATGCAGGTCGGTATCCGTTTCTTCAAAACCTTCGGCTATATCGGCCAATTCTGCAATCAGTAATTCTTTAATAGTGTCGGATATATTGTTAAATGTTATCTGTATATGCATGAAAATAAAAATTAGATAGTTTAACTATTTTGAATAAGTTGTGTAATGGTATAAATCAGCAAGCCTACTAAGCCTCCTACCAGTGTACCATTGATGCGTATAAATTGCAAATCTTTACCCACTTCCAGCTCGAGTTTATTGCTAAGTTCTTTTCCTTGCCAGTTACCCACCGTGTTGCTAATAAGCATTCCTACTTTTGATGCATTTCTTAAAATAGCTTTGTAGATATTATAACGCACCCAGCGATTGATTTTCTCCTGCATTTGTGGGTCTTGTTGCAGGTCTTCCATCATATCTTGGATTGTTTTGCTGAAATAACGTCGAATATGCGAGTCTGTGTTTTCCAGATCGTTGATAATAGCACTCTGGATTTGCTTCCATATAGAGTGGGCATATTGCTGTACTTTATCTCCTTTTAGTATATTTTCTTTAATGCCCTCTAGCTCTTGTTGCCATTTGGGGTTGCTCCGTACATCTTCAATAAAGGCCTGTAGGTGTCCGGTAATATCGCTTTTGATTTTATGGTGGGTATCCTCTTTGATTTCGGCTAGATAGCTCGCCAGCCCACTAGTTATTTTTGCTGCAATTAGATTGTCTACAAATCCCGGGATTAAAAAGTGGCTTTCTTTCTTTACTCTTTCGCGTACCATCTCTTCATTATTGAGTATGTAAACACGCAGCTTCTCGGCCAGGTAGTCCAAAATACGCAGATGATCGCCTCTGTCTATAAGAATGCTTAATCCCGATGCAAGCACCTCATTCAATCGAATATCGTTGAGCAGGTCTTTGGATTTGCGGGTAATAAAGCCAGATACCAGTACATCATCGGCGCGGGTAACAATATTTTTTAGAATTTTAGATACTTCTGCTACCAGCAGTTCTGTATTTTTTGCATTCTTAAGCCAGGGGAGGAGCAATGCATTGATGTCTAGCTTTTGGATGTAGGGTCTTACAGTTTCACTGTTTAAAAAATTTGTAACAATAAATCCTCCCAGATTATCTCCAATGCTCTTTTTGCGCGTTTCAATAAGATTGGTGTGAGGAATAGGAATCCCGAGCGGATGGTGAAAAAGTGCTGTTACTGCGAACCAGTCGGCCAAAGCCCCCACCATGGCAGCTTCGGCAAAGGCTCTTACATAGTGCAACCAAGCAAGCTCTTGTCGGTGTAAAACCCACGTCGTTACGGCATATATAACTACCATTAAGATGAATAATCCGGTAGCAATGGCTTTATGCCGGCGAAGTTGTACCGTTTTAATGTTGTTTTCTTGGGTCATGAATCACCGTTTCTGTAAAGGGGAG
Source organism: Niabella digestorum (assembly GCF_036409055.1). NCBI lineage: Bacteria > Pseudomonadati > Bacteroidota > Chitinophagia > Chitinophagales > Chitinophagaceae > Niabella > Niabella digestorum. The sequence continues at coordinate 614,199 of NZ_JAZGLY010000001.1, forward strand.
TTTATGCCGTTTTTTGTTTAGTAGCTATGTCTTTCAGAATTAATACTGCATGTTCTCTGGAGTTTTCGATAAACAATCGGTGTGTGTTCATACCGCCGCAAACTACTCCCGCCAGATACACTCCCGCAACATTGGTTTCATGTGTATCAGGATTGATGGTAGGGGCACGCACTTCATCTTTGCTGAGTTCAATACCGATATCCTCCAGAAATTTCAGGTTGGGCTGATACCCTGTTGCAGCAATAACCCAATCATTTTTAATAGTCACCACACCTTCTGGAGTGTTGATATCCACTTCGTGTTCGCGAATTTCTTTTAAAGTAGCATGAAAATAAGCTTTAATAGAACCTTCCTTAATGCGGTTTTCAATATCGGGTCGTACCCAATATTTTACACGGGAACCGATTTTGCCTCCCCTTATAACCATAGTAACACGAGCACCTTTGCGGAAAGTTTCTAGAGCGGCATCCACGGCTGAGTTCATCGCTCCTACCACTACTACATCCTGAAAGGCATAAAAATGAGGATCTTTGTAATAGTGCGTCACCTTGCTCAGGTTTTCTCCCGGTATATTCAGCAAATAAGGAATATCATAAAAACCGGTGGCGATGATGATATAGTTGCTAGTATAAGTAGCCTTGGAGGTATGAACGACGAACCTTGGCCCCACAGCCGCAGCTTTCTCAATTTTTAACACTTCTTCAAATAAGTGCGTATTGAGCTGGTAGGTTTGAGCTACCCTTCGGTAGTATTCCAGAGCCTCGTTTCGGGTAGGTTTGGGGTTATTGGATACAAAGGGAACATTGCCAATTTCTAATCGTTCAGAGGTCGAAAAAAAGGTCATATTCACAGGGTAATGATACAGAGAGTTTACCAAGCACCCTTTTTCCAAGATCACGTAATCAATATTATTTTTTTGTGCTTCAATGGCGCAGGCCATGCCTATAGGTCCGCCACCAATAATGATAAGGGGGAAATGAGATTGCATAGCACAAAGATAACAGCATGCTTTTATTAATAATTTTATATTTTATATTGAATATTCTACATTTTACGTTTAAATTTGCCCACTTTAAGAGAAATAACTAATAAAATATGGCAAGAGTAATAGCATTTAGGGAAGCTTTAAGAGAGGCGATGAGTGAGGAAATGAGAAGGGATGAGAGAGTGTTTTTGATGGGGGAGGAAGTGGCTGAGTATAATGGAGCTTATAAAGTGAGCCAGGGCATGCTGGCCGAATTTGGTCCAAAAAGAGTGATTGATACGCCTATCTCTGAATTAGGTTTTGCTGCCGTAGGTGTGGGCGCAGCTCAAAACGGTCTCAGACCTATCGTAGAGTTCATGACTTGGAACTTTGCTGTACTGGCGCTGGACCAGATTCTGAATACCGCTTCGAAAATGCTGGCGATGAGCGGCGGACAGATTTCCTGTCCTATCGTTTTTCGCGGTGGAAATGGTTCGGCCGGACAGTTGGGGGCACAACACAGTACCGCTTTTGAAGCTCTGTATGCCAACATTCCCGGCATTAAAGTGGTATCGCCAAGCAACCCCTACGATGCAAAAGGATTATTAAAACAGGCTATCCGTTACGAAGAAGACCCCGTGATGTTTATGGAAAGTGAGCTGATGTACGGGGATAAAATGGAAGTACCTGAAGAAGAATACTACATCGAGTTAGGTAAGGCCGATATAAAAAGAGAAGGCACCGATGTTACTATCATTTCCTACAACAAGATGATGAAAGTAGCGTTGGGTGCAGCAGCTGAACTGGAAAAAGAAGGTATCAGCGCCGAAGTGATTGATTTGCGTACCATTCGTCCGCTGGATATTCCTACTATAATTAACAGCATTAAGAAAACGAATCGATTGGTGATTGTAGAAGAACAATGGCCTTTTGGTTCTGTTTCTTCAGAAATATCTTACAATGTTCAGAAAGATGCATTCGATTATCTGGATGCACCTATTCGTCGTATTACTGCTGCCGACGCACCATTGCACTATGCACCTAACTTGGTAGCTGCCGCATTGCCTAGCGTGGAACGCACGGTAAAGCTGGTGAAGGAAGTAATGTATTTGAAAAAATAATTAACAAACCCTCAAGCGGGTTTTAAAGAAACAAAGATGCGCATGCAACAAAGCTTTAAAACCCGCTTTTATGTGCTGCCTTGTCGGTTGCTGTTCTTTGTGCAGAGTAGAGAGCGGTGTGAGCTCCGAAAACATTAAACGTAAACACTTAAATTCCGGTATATATAGTGCCTCACAGAACAAAAACAGATAACGGCCACACAATATTAGTCATCGATGATGAAGCAGCTATCAGAAAAACACTGGTAGAAATCCTTTCTTACGAAGGCTACAAAACCCATGAGGCTGCTGATGGCGAACAGGGGCTAAAAATTCTTAAAGAAAACAATAAGTTTGATGCCATTTTGTGCGATATCAAAATGCCCAAAATGGATGGGATTGAATTCCTCAACAAAGTGATGGAATTCGCCCCGGATATCCCCGTTATCATGATTTCCGGTCACGGAACTATCGAAACGGCTGTGGAGGCGGTGAAAAAAGGAGCTTTTGACTTTATCTCCAAACCCCCGGATTTGAACCGCCTGCTGATTACCATCAAAAACGCTCTGGACAAAAAGAATCTGGTTACCGAAACCAAAGTACTTCGAAAAAAAATTTCGGGTGTTCAGGAAATTATCGGCGACTCAGAACCTATCCGTAAAATCAAGGAAACTATAGAAAAAGTTGCTCCCACTGAAGCACGTGTATTGATTACCGGCGAAAACGGTGTAGGTAAAGAGCTGGTTGCCCGTTGGCTACACGAAAAAAGTCATCGATGCAATCAACCACTGGTGGAAGTAAACTGTGCAGCGATTCCTACAGACCTTATCGAGTCCGAACTTTTTGGTCACGAGAAGGGTTCCTTTACCTCTGCAGTAAAGCAGCGTATCGGAAAGTTTGAACAGGCTAATGGCGGTACGCTTTTTCTGGACGAAATAGGCGACATGAGCCTGAGCGCACAGGCCAAAGTACTCCGTGCCCTGCAGGAAGGAAAAATTACAAGGGTAGGTGCCGATAAGGATATCAACGTAGATGTACGCGTAATTGCTGCCACCAATAAAGACTTATTAAAAGAGGTTGAAGAGAAAAACTTCAGGTTGGATTTATACCACCGTTTAAGCGTGATCCTAATTCATGTACCATCTTTAAATGAACGGCGCGATGATATTCCACAGCTTGTCGACAAGTTCCTTGAGGACATTTGCTCCGACTACGGTATTGCGAAAAAAAGCATCGATAATGCCGCTATGAAGCTATTGAAGGAATACAACTGGACCGGAAATATTCGCGAATTGCGCAACGTTGTAGAACGTCTGGTAATTCTTAGTGGTAAAACCATCACTGCCGACGATGTGCAGAATTATGTAAATCCCAAATAATCGCTCTTATTGGTATCAGCTGGGGAACCTATAGCATCGTATTTGCGACGCTCCGTTCAACTGTAGTGCATATAGCAGCTTCCTTAATGGTATTCTAATGCTTTAAATATTAGCGAACTATTATGAAAGTTCGCGTGTACTGTTGTGCGTCTGCATTTATCTTTATAATATGATAAAAAGTGCAACCCGTATCTTTCTGCTTGTTGGTGTTATATTGTTCTCTATTACCGGAAACGCCCAGGATAAGCTTTTGCAGATTCTGAAATCAGAACTTCAACGCGAATATGAGCAGTTAAGAAATGCCGATTCCAATGTTTACTACATTAGCTACAGAGTAGATGATATCACTACTTATCGGGTAAGTGCCACTTTCGGTGTAGTGAATGCTATTGATTCCAGTCGTGTGCGTGTATTTACGCCTTCGGTGCGATTGGGTACGTATCAGTTGGATAATACGCATAATATGCAGTTTGGCAATACATCGGGCCGGCTAGCTTTGGTAGATGATGAAGCATTAATCAAATTGGCTATCTGGAAAAATACCGATGCTGCTTATAAGAATGCAGCTCAGATTTATGAACAGCTGCTTACCAATAAACGTGTAAGAGTAGCAGAAGAAGATACGGCTGCAGATTTCTCGGCCGCTAAGAAAGAAGTTTATTACGACCCTCCGGTGCACTATGCGGCATTAAAACCTGATTTGTTACGTGTTGCCGAAGATCTGAAAGCCATTACGAAGGTATTTAAACAAAATCCGGATTTGCTGACGGGCAGTTGTAATTATGAGTTTAAAATCACGCGCAAATATTTTGTAGATACCGATGGCTCGGAGATTATTGAGAACGCCACTGGTGTATGGTTGTATATTTTTGGTAACACTAAGGCGGATGACGGCATGGAATTGCCATTAACGAAGCTATATTTCGCATTTGAGCCCGCGAGGTTACCTTCGAGAGACAGTATTATTGCGGATGCAGTAATCATCAGTGAAAAGCTTAGCAAGCTGCGTACTGCCCCGCTGGCCGACCCCTATGTAGGACCGGCTATTCTTTCTGGCCGCGCCTCAGGTGTTTTCTTTCATGAAATTTTCGGCCATCGCCTCGAAGGCAAGCGCATGAAGAATGAGCATGATGGCCAAACCTTCAAAAATAAAATTGGCACCGAAGTGCTACCTTCTTTTCTAAGCATTACCATGGACCCCACTGCAAAGCAGGTGAACGGAGTGGATGTAAACGGCTATTATCGTTTCGATGATGAAGGTGTAATGGGACAAAAAGTAGATGTAGTAGAAAATGGTATTCTTAAAAATTTTCTGATGACGCGAACGCCCATCAATGGCGTGTCGGGTAGTAATGGTCATGCCCGTACGGCACCGGGTGGTATTCCCGAAAGCAGACAAAGCAATCTTATTGTTACAGGTAAAACAGATAAAACTGAAGCAGACCTGAGAAGCATGCTCATCGAGGAGTGTAAGAAACAGGGTAAACCTTTCGGTTATTATTTTGCTGATGTGCAGGGGGGCTTTACTAATGTAGGCAGAACAACACCCAATGCGTTTAATGTTATTCCTACGGAGGTGTATCGAGTATATGCAGATGGAAGACCAGATGAGTTGGTAAGAGGTGTAGACTTGATTGGTACACCGCTTTCTATGTTTATGCGCATTGCCGCCTGCAGTAAGGAAATGGATACCTTCAACGGCTCCTGTGGGGCGGGCTCAGGCTGGGTACCGGTATCGGCATCTTCTCCGGCCATATTTGTAGACCTTATCGAAACACAGAAGAAGAGTAAATCATCCGAGAGGCCGCCGGTATTACCTCGCCCCGACTTGGATCATGAGTAATAACGAAGCTGTATTAGTATTCTGAAAGAAATTATAATTAATGAACATGAAAACGAAGACAGGCTGGATAATGCTGATGTTACTGGTGGCTGTTATGTACGCATCGGCCCAGCCTTTGCAAGATAATTTCTATGTAAAAGTATTGCATGAGGAGCTGCAGCGTAATATTAAAAGACTAAAGTTGCCAGACCTGGAGAGGCCGTTTTTCATTGCGTACAACCTCAGTAATCATTACAACCTGGAGCTAAATGCTGAGCGTGGTATTATTACTTCAACTGTAAGTGAGCCCGTAAACAGAAAAGTATTTGCAGTGAAACTACGGGTGGGAGATTATCATCGCAATTTCGATTACATGATTAACGACGTATACTCAGTATTATTACCCCATGAAGAAGATGCTGATGAGTACAGAAGGTTGATATGGCTCGAAACCGATAAAGCATATAAGAATAATGCCCGTCAGTATACTGCCTTTATGTCTTCTTTGAAAAGAGTAAATGTAGATCCTAAGGAGCTGGCCTTGGACGATTTGTCCATCATCACACCACTGACGCAAGATTTTGGTGCAGCAACACCTATCGTAATCGATACCGATAAATGGAAAGAGCGTTTAAAGCGATTGTCTACTTTGTTTAATGAACATGCTGATATTACTACATCTTACTGCCGCCTTTCGATGAATAGTGCGGAAGAGTACCTAGTTACCAGCGAAGGAACTACTATTAGAAAACCCAAGGGGCATGTGACTTTTACAGCTTACGGCGCTTTAATGCAGGAAGATGGTAGCAGCATTAGCCACACGTACTCGCTAATTGTAAAGAATATTCATGAGCTTCCATCATTTGACTCACTGGAAACAGCTGTAAAACAACTTATCTCAACCCTGCGCAATAAGCAAAAAGCAAAACCCTTCGAAGGCTCGTATATCGGTCCGGTACTTTTAGAGGGAGATGCTGTTCATGGTATTATTCAAAGTTGCTTTACTTCTAACTTGCAAGTAAAAAGAAAACCTATAATAGGGTATGGTATGCCTGATGTAGACTATGAGGAAAAACTCGGACAGAAACTGGTTGCTTCGGCGCTTACAGTAACTGCTATACCTTCTTTAAAAGTATTTGAAGGCAAAAAAACAACAGGCGCTTATGAAGTAGATAATGAAGGGGTGAGACCTCCAGATTCGCTGGTGCTCATTCAGCATGGTGTGTTGAGATCACTGCTCAATGGGCGTACTCCTACGCATAAGTTTCCGGTTTCTCAGGGATTTTCGGCATCAGTGTTTGGCAGTAATACGTATTCTCCCGGGGTACTACGACTTACTTCCGATAGCATCGCTCCCGCGGATTCTATGAAAAGCCGATTATTGCAACTGGCCAAAGAAGAAGGGCTGCCTTATGCTTACATCATTAAGGGACTTCGCCGTTATGGAAACGATACAGAGATTTATAGGGTTAATGTAGCTACAGGCGAAGAAGAGATGATTAACGAATGTGAAGTACTGCCATTAAATATAAGATCCTTAAGACGATTTATTGTAGCATCGGATAAGACCATGTTAAGGAACTATGCTGATTTAAGTATTATTGCTCCCCAATCGATGATCATCAACGAAGTGGAAATTGAAAAAAGTCGCAATGCTACTAAGCCCAAGCCCTTTATAGTATCCAATCCTTTGTTAGAGCCATCTCCTTCAAAGGCTGTTAAGAAGAAAATAAAGAAATAAAGATGGACTTAAAAGAGTAGGCATAATGCTACATTCTACAGATTAAATATTTGTACCGGAACACTATTTGCTGATGCACAGCAACTCCGTTGCTCTTATTTATTAATCAAAAGATTTTACCACAAATAGTATCGGGAGTAAAGAGTAACTTAACTAGATATTTTGGGTAGCGTAACCGAGTGCTGGTACCTGATGTTTTTAATGTTGATAAATGGTATCAGGGGAAAAATCATGCTCAAACCCATTTAATGAGTGTAAGCAACTGGTGTATATGCTTAGTTTTATTGAAAAACATCCCATTCTTCAAGGCTTTACCGATTCAAAAAACTGTTTTACCGAATATATTAGGAATTCGTCTCCTACATAAATGAATTATGTTAAATTTGTTTTGTTAACATTAAAACCGAAAACATGAAAAAAGGATTAGGACTTATTGTACTGATAGTATTGGTCATCTTTGGCTTTATGGGTTGTAACGGATATAATAGTCTTGTACAACAGGATGAAGCCGTGAAAAAAGCATGGGCAAACGTACAGTCTGATTATCAAAGACGGAATGATTTGGTAGGGAACCTAGTGAATACGGTAAAAGGTGCCGCTAAGTTTGAACAAGAAACATTAACTAGAGTAGTGGAGGCACGTTCCAAAGCTACCTCGGTAAATATCTCTGCTGACCAGCTGACTCCTGAAAATCTGGAAAAATTTCAAGCTGCGCAGGGCGAAGTAAGTAGTGCGCTCAGCAGATTGCTGGCAGTGGTAGAAAGTTATCCTGAGCTAAAGGCTAACCAAAATTTCCTGCAATTGCAGGGACAATTGGAAAGTATCGAAAACGATATTAGAGCTTCTCGTAATGCTTTTAATAGTGCAATAAACGTATATAATACTAAAGTGCGTTCCTTCCCAATGAACATCTTGGGAGGTATCTTTGGTTTTAGAGCAAAAGAACCTTTCAAGGCTGATCCGGGTGCAGATCAAGCTCCAAAAGTTGAGTTTAATTTTGATTAGTGATGCAGCAGAAAAAACTATCGGGTGTACTCTTCGGTGTATTGATTGTATTACTGGTGCTTTACACCGCGGTGGCCTATAATTCTTTGGTAGCGAAAGAGGAAAAAATGGAGCAGATGTGGGCTGAGGTGCAAAACACTTATCAGCGTAGACTCGATCTTACCCCTAATCTTGTCAATACAGTAAAAGGGATATCTGGTTTTGAGCAGGAAACGCTTACCAAAATCGCCGAAGCCCGGAGTAAAGCACTCTCTGTTTCAGTAACAGAGATTAATGCTGATACCTATAAACAGCAGACGCAAGTACAGGATGAACTGGCTATGTATACCAACCGGCTTATTGCTACGGTGGAGAGATATCCGGTACTCAAAGGTACCGATGCGTACAGAGGACTGCAAACCCAACTGGAAGGCAATGAGCGCAGGATAAAGGTAGCGCGTGCAGATTTTAATGCTGCAGTAGCCGATTATAATCAGGCTGTGCGTAGCTTTCCTAAAAACATTGTAGCCAAAATTTTCGGATTTAAGGAAAAGCAAGGTTTTCAGGCCGATGCCGGAGCCGATAAAAATGTTGAAATAAAATTTTAAGCTTTAATGTTCTCGTTCTTAAATAAGAAGCCCGCCAACTTCCTGACAGATGCAGAGAAAGAGCAGGTAGTGAACGCAATCCGTCAGGCAGAAACTCGTACTAGCGGCGAAATACGAGTATATATAGAACGACACTGTAGATATGTGAATCCTCTCGACCGTGCTGCTGAAATTTTTTTCAGCCTGAAAATGGATCAGACAAAGGATCGCAATGCCGTACTGTTGTACATTGCCGTAAAAGATCATCAAATGGCAATATTTGGTGATGAAGGTATCTACAAAAAAACAGGGCGTGAGTATTGGGAAAATCTTGTCAACCGCATCCTTCAATATTTCAATAAAGAAAATTTTGTAGAGGGTATTTGTGAATATGTACACGAAATAGGAGAGGGGTTGCGCAAGTTCTTCCCTTACGACAAAGAGACTGATCATAATGAGCTGCCCGATGAAATTGTATTTGGGCATTAATGCACATCATCAACGTACTGATTCCGGTAAAAGGGCCGGCAATATCGTTTCACTAATAATATCAATGAAGAAATTCTTATTACTATACATCAGTCTGTTTTTTACTCTTTTTGTTCAAGCGCAAATAGATGCTGTGCTCCCCCCGGTGCCTAATCCTCCCCGATTGGTGAATGATTTTACCGGTCATTTTTTAACAAAAGATCAGGTGCAGGCGCTGGAGGATAAACTAGTGGCTTATGATGATAGTACGTCTAATCAGATTGCCATAGTAATTGTAGATGATCTGAAAGGATATTCGCGCGATGAATTCGCCATTGCATTGGGGCGCAAATGGGGTGTTGGTGGCCAAAAAGAGTTTAGCAATGGTATTGTGATTCTGGTAAATACCGGAGAGAAGGGTGGACAGCGTGGTGTATTTATAGCTACAGGATACGGACTGGAAAGTTCGGTAACTGATTTGGTCGCTGATCAAATTGTGCAACATACTTTGCTGCCGCATTTTAAAGCAGGCAATTATTATAGGGGCTTAGATATTGCTACTACCGAAATCATGCAGGCTGCCGCAGGAAAGTACAAAGCTCCTGCTAACTATCGAGCCAATAAAGGCGGTGGTAGTATCCTCGGGCTTTTGTTTGTAGCCTTTATTCTCTTTATTATACTCGTTATTATCAGTCGCAAAGGCGGTGGTGGCGGGGGATATGTTTCTCGCAGAGGATATCGCGACGACTGGGGTGGCCCCATTATCTTTCCCCAAGACTGGTCGGGCGGGGGTAGAGGCTGGTCCGGAGGTGGTGGCTGGTCGGGTGGTGGCAGAGGCTTCGGAGGCTTTGGGGGAGGAAGCTTTGGCGGCGGCGGTGCCGGAGGCAGCTGGTAAGCTTTTGGGATCAATCTTAATGAAGTTGTTAATCTTAATATTGAGCCCAATTACTAATTAACTATTAGCTAAATTTGCCCCAAGGAAATAAAAACTCATGAACAGGCGATTTATTTTATTGGCTTTATTGGTTTTGTCATTTGTGTGGTCCTCAGGGCAGGGGTATCAGGTACAATCGAATTATTTCGTATACCTGCAAATAGAGCCGGCACAGCCTTTCTATATCAGAATTAATGGTCAGAAAATAACAGCAAACGCTTCCGGATATTTAATTCTGCCTCAGCTCCGCGATGGTGATTATAAACTTATTGTAGGTTTTCCCGAAGGTAAAACCCCAGAGCAGGCATTCAATTTCCGTATCGACTCCAAGGACAAAGGTTATTTGATTAAGGATTATGGCGAAGAAGGATGGGGACTGTTTGATCTCCAAACCATGGCGGTGCAAAAAGCCCTAACAGGCGAGGAAGCCGAAGCGGCTATTAAAGGTAGAAGGCCCGCTCAGCAGGTCCCTCCTACAAGGCCGTCCACTACAACGCCTACCACTACACCTGTCGCCAATCAAACACCACCAGTGTCTACCGCACATGAAAAGCAATCAGAACTAGCGGAAGATGTATCGGACTTTACAAAAATTTTATCTCAGGCAGCCAATGATCCTAGTTTGTTGGAGAAACCCAAAGAGGAGCCTGAAGAAGCTCCTGTAGTTGTAGAGGCAAAGCCTGCCGAAGAACAAACCTCAAATGTGGGGCTACCCTCGGCTCCGGTATCTTCTGGCGAAGGTGTGACATTGGTGTATGATGATCGCGATGAATTTGGAAAAGTAGATCCTATTACCATATTTATTCCTGCACCGGCCACCTCGCAGGGAACGTCTGCAGCCAATACACAAGCTCCTTCTTCAGAAAATACCGAGAATAAGGCACCGGCTCAGGAAGCCCCCAATGCGGGAAATGTATTGTCGGCGACAGCAAATCAACCTGCTCCTCAAACAGAGGTAGCTGCCCAACCAGAAGTTGTCAAGCCTACCAACGCAGCTTGTAAAGCCGTTGCCGGCGAAGACGATTTCTTGAAACTGCGTCGTGTGATGGCTGCGGAAACTAACGATGACAGCATGATAGCTCAGGCTGTAAAGGCTTTCAAAGCCAAATGCTATACTACCGCACAGATCAAATATCTGAGCAGTATGTTCCTTTCTAATGCTGGTAAGTATAATTTTTATGCCGCGGCGTATCCTTATGTAGCGGATCGGGAAAATTTTGCTTCACTAGCATCCGAAATCAAAGAGCCATCTTATATCGAAAAATTCAATAGTTTGCTGCAATAAGGTTAAGGAGAATTAGGTTTTAATCGTTAGTTTAAAAGTTTAGGGTTTGCGTTACTTTCTTGAAGTTGCATACAGGGGAACACTTTATAAGGGATCCCAAACTCAGCATAATGCGCCCACTATTCAGGGAGAGATCGAAAGAGCTTTTCGTATCTTCTTTCGGCTGCAACCAGATGAAATAAAACTAACGGGTTCCTCACGTACCGATGCAGGTGTACATGCCCGACAAAACTTTTATCATTTCGATTGGGAAGATTATTTCGAGCATAGATGGATTTACAACTTGAATGCGATACTTCCCGATGATATAGTGGTTACCAATGTATTTAAGGTGCACGATGAGGCGCACTGCAGATTTGATGCTACCGGGCGGCGCTATCAGTACAGCATCTATCAGTTTAAAAACCCATTTCTGCAAGACGTTGCATATTATTATCCTTACACACTGGATATTGAAAAACTAAAAGCTGCAGCGGCTATTATAAAGGAGTATAGTGACTTTACTTCGTTTTCAAAACGCAATACCCAGGTAAAAACCTTTATCTGTGATATTATTAGCAGCCACTGGTTTACGGATGGCGATCGTATCGTGTACGAAGTAGCAGCCAATCGCTTTTTACGGGGAATGGTACGTGCATTAACGGCTACTATGCTCAAAGTGGGCCGCTCCATTATAACATTGGATGAGTTTCGTGCGATCATCGAAGCAAAGGACTGCACCCGGGCTTACTTTGATACACCTGCTCATGGTTTGACATTGGTGCAAGTGTATTATCCGTATGCTTTGGATTAGGAACGCGTTTCAGCAATTTGTTTTATTACCAACGCTATTCGATCATCAATATGTCGTATTGTACAGCTATAGAAAAAATGCAGCCGGCGGAAAGGAAAGCACTGCATCAACACTATCATGACCATCATTATGGATATCCCATTCATGACGATAATGAATTATTCGGCAGACTGATTATGGAAATCAATCAGGCCGGATTGAGTTGGGAAACAATTTTAAAAAAGGAAGCAGCTTTTCGTAAAGCTTACAGCAATTTCAATATTAAAAAGGTGGCAGCTTACACCGATGCAGATAGAGAACGTCTTTTGGCAGATGCAGGTATTATTCGCAATAGATTAAAGATTAATGCCGCCATCGAGAATGCCCAAACCATTCTGGCCTTGCAACAAGAGTACGGTTCGTTTCAAAGCTGGCTCGAGTATCATCATCCCAAAACCAAAGAAGAGTGGGTGAGGTTATTTAAAAAGACATTTCGCTTCACGGGTGGTGAAATCGTAAATGAGTTTCTGCTGAGCATTGGTTATCTAAAAGGTGCCCATGATGAAAGCTGCCCGGTGTATAAGAAGATACTAAAGCTTAAGCCCATGTGGTTAAGGCAATAATTTGTATTCTATAAGCATGATTACAATCATCTCTTTTTATTTTTTTGAAAAAAACAGCATAAAAACTTTGTGCCTTCAAAAAGGCTCGTATATTTGCACCCGCGTTTTGAAAAACGCATAGTTCTCTGAGCATACCAATAGTTTAAAGAAGCAAAGATGCCGCTGGAAGAAGTGATATAAATAGCGATCTACACTTCATTCTTATGAGCAGTTATTTTTAAAAATAATTTTTTTATTAGCTAAAAATCAACGTATCTTTGCAGTCCGCTTTTAAAAAACGAGCACAGTTCTTTAGACGATATTTGAGATAATTTTTTTCTTAAAAAGTTTGGTGGTTTGCAAAAAGGTTATACTTTTGCAACCCCGATTCGGAGGGGGTGACTGAGAGGGTTACCGAAGTTCTTCAAGTTAGTTCAATTTTAGATATAGCGTTATAGGCGCGCTGGTGGTTCAAGTCCACTGATATCGGCAAGAAGACAGATGCTGAGCTTTATAGTTCTGTCATTTGTGAAGTTCTTTGAAAGGTTGGAAACAATAGCACCGAGTTCAAATGTAACAGTTTGGACCAGGTAGGTCAAAGCGAAAATAATTGGTCTGGTGTTAAATCAGATCAGAAGAGATTTACAACGGAGAGTTTGATCCTGGCTCAGGATGAACGCTAGCGGCAGGCCTAATACATGCAAGTCGAGGGGTAACAGGGGAGCTTGCTCCTGCTGACGACCGGCAA